>NZ_JBBDGN010000001.1:0-615870 GCF_037204145.1 Microbacterium istanbulense | reverse complement strand
CCTAGCCGGCGTCTGGTGAAGGATGGGATGCGAGGCGCCTCTACTTCCGGGCGCATTGGAACTGCGGAGCCGGGTTGACCTGTGTTTGTGAGCGACGCCCACGTGAGCGTGTGGGTAGATCCGTTCGACGACCGAGTTGCGTGCCGATAGCCGTTGCCGGCGACGGATGATGTTTCACGTGAAACGTGCATTGCTATGGCCTCGCGCGGCTGTACGTGATTGATGGGTCTTTCGGCTCCTGGCAGACGATAGTGCTCGGCACGTGGCCCGGGTTTGCAGACTCGGCGCTCAGGGGAGAGGGCGATCGGACGCGGCATGGGCGGGGCGGGACCCTTCGACAGGCTCAGGGGCCCATGTGCCGGGGCCCTTCGTCTCGCTGGGTTCGCTCAGGGACCGTGCGATCGTTGGCCGGTCGTCTCGCTGTGCGCGCTGAGACGCCAGGGGAGACGGGTGGCCCTTCGGCAGGCTCAGGGTCCCAAATATGGCTGGCCCTTCGTCTCGCTGCGCTCGCTCAGGGACCGTGTGGGTATTGATCCTTCGTCTCGCTGCGCTCGCTCAGGGACCGTGCGATCGTTGGCCGGTCGTCTCGCTGTGCGTCCAGGGATCGGGGAGCGGGGCGGGGCCCTTCGACACGCTCAGGGACCCATGTGTGGGTGACCCTTCGTCTCGCTGCGCTCGCTCAGGGACCGTGCCTGCCCCCTTCGTCTTGCTGCGCTCGCTCAGGGACCCATGTACGGAGGGCCCCTTCGTCTCGCTGCGCTCGCTCAGGGACCGGGCGATGGGTGGCCGCTGTGCTCGTTCGGGGACTGGGGAGCAATGGTGAGGCCTTCGACAGACGCAGGGAGCCAGGGGAAAGCTGGTCCGAGTCGTCGGATGTCGGTACACCCGATTAGAGTGGAACGCGGCCCGGAAGGAGTGGATGTTTCACGTGAAACAGTCCGAACAGGCATCTATGCGCGACGATCTCGGGATGGACACCCCCCTCGCACGCGAACTCGCTGATCTCTCCGTGCGCCGCCGCGCTCTGGAGAACGTCAACGTCTCCTTCACCGGCGACACCCGCGTGCTCACGGTCTCGAACCAGAAGGGCGGTGTCGGCAAGACGACCAGCGCGGTCAACATCGCCGCGGCGCTCGCTCAACTCGGCGCGAAGGTCCTTGTGATCGACCTCGACCCGCAGGGCAACGCGTCCACCGCTCTCGGCGTTACCCACACCGCCGACACTCCGAGCATCTACGATGTGCTCATCAACGACCTCCCCTTCGAGGAGATCGTGCAGCAGAGCCCCGAATCCCCGAATCTGGCCGCCGCACCCAGCACCATTCACCTCGCCGGCGCCGAAATCGAGCTCGTCTCACAGGTCGCCCGCGAATTCCGGCTCCGCCGCTCCCTGGAGACCTACCTCAGCACCCACCCGACCGATGTCGTCATCATTGACTGCCCTCCGTCGCTCGGTCTCCTCACGATCAACGCCTTCACGGCGGCATCCGAGGTATTCATCCCGATCCAGTGCGAGTACTACGCACTCGAGGGCTTGAGCCAGCTCCTCGGCAGCATCCAGATGATCCAGAAGCACCTCAACCCCGAGCTGCACCTGTCGACCATCCTCCTCACCATGTACGACGGCCGCACGCGCCTGGCGCAGCAGGTCGCTGACGAGGTGCGTACGCACTTCCCGCAGCAGGTGCTCGACACCGTCATCCCCCGATCGGTCCGCGTTTCCGAGGCCCCGAGCTTCGGCCAGACCGTCATCACCTACGACGGCACGTCTGCCGGTGCGGTCGCCTACCGCGAAGCAGCTGTCGAGATCGCCCGTCGCGCCACCCGCGACGAGGCGGCGCAAGAGAACCAGAAGAAGGAGAACTGATGGCCAAGCGAACAGGACTCGGTCGGGGGATCGGGGCACTGATCCCGACGGCAGACCAGGCCGAGCGCCCGGTCGACGTGTTCTTCCCCGGCGCTCCGCGCCCCCAAGCGGATGCCCCGGCCCCGGCATCGGCAGAGACGGATGCCGAGAACCTGGCATCCGTCCCCGGCATCCACCTCATCCAGGTCGACCCGCAGGCCATCGTGCCCAACCCGCGCCAGCCGCGCACGCACTTCAACGAGGAAGACCTCGCGGAGCTCGTGCACTCGGTGCGGGAGTTCGGCGTGCTGCAGCCCGTCGTCGTCCGTCGTAACGGTGACGGTGCCTACGAGCTCATCATGGGTGAGCGCCGTACGCGTGCCGCCCGCGCGGCCGGACTCGACGCGATCCCCGCGATCGTGCGTGACACCGCCGACGAAGACCTGCTGCGTGACGCCCTGCTCGAGAACCTGCACCGCTCCGAGCTGAACCCGCTCGAAGAGGCATCCGCCTACCAGCAGCTGCTCGAGGACTTCGGTATCACGCAGGAGGAGCTCGCCACCCGCATCGGCCGCTCCCGCCCGCAGATCAGCAACACGATCCGCCTGCTGAAGCTCCCCGTGCCCGTGCAGCAACGCGTCGCCGCCGGCGTCCTGACGGCCGGCCACGCCCGCGCCATCCTCAGCGTCGACGACCCCGAGGCCATGCAGCGCCTGGCAGACAAGGTCATAAACGAAGACCTCTCCGTGCGCGCCACCGAAGAAGCAGCCAAGGCTCAGCCCGCCGCCGGCAAGAGCCCCAAGCCCACCCCCGGAGCCCGCCGCGCCTACCTCGACGAGGTGGCGCTCAAGCTCGGAGACCGGCTGAACACCCGTGTGCGGATCGGTCTTGGGGCACGGAAGGGCCAGGTCGTGATCGATTTTGCGTCCATCCAGGACCTCAACCGCATCCTGGAGGAGCTGGGGGAGTCGGGCTACGGCAACAGTTGAGCCGCGCCTGAGAAAACCCTGACAGAACCAGCGCCCATGGCCTAGACTCGCGCGTACTCAGCGACGAGGGGGGCGCCATGTCACAGATGCCAGCGGCTATCAAAGGCCGCGTGATCGCGATCAGTATCGCAGCCGCGATGGGAGGTTTCCTGTTCGGGTTCGATACCGCCGTCATCAACGGCGCGGTCGATGCCCTCGCAGGCGACGTCTCCGGCTTCGATCTCAATGTCGGGTTGAAGGGCTTCGCCGTCTCTTCAGCCCTGATCGGCTGCGCGGTGGGTGCCTGGTTCGCCGGCCCACTGGCCAACAAGTACGGGCGCGTGCCGGTGATGGTCATCTCCGCCGCGCTGTTCCTCATCTCGGCGGTGGGTTCCGGCCTCGCCTTCGGCGTCATCGACCTCATCGTCTGGCGCGTTGTCGGCGGCCTGGGGGTCGGCGCAGCATCCGTCATCGCCCCGGCCTACATCGCCGAGGTGTCGCCGGCGAAGATCAGAGGCCGGCTCGGTTCGCTGCAGCAGCTCGCGATCGTGACCGGCATCTTCGTGGCGCTGCTCTCGGATGCCCTCCTCGCGAACATCGCCGGAGGCGCGGCCCAGCCCCTGTGGGGTCTGGATGCATGGCGCTGGATGTTCATCGCCGAGGCGATCCCCGCCGTCGTCTACGGCATCCTCGCGCTGCGACTGCCGGAATCGCCGCGCTATCTCGTCGCCAAGGGCGACATCAAAGCCGCCACCGAGGTGCTCACCACGGTCACCGGCGAAGTCAACGTCGACGCGAAGATCAAAGAGATCACCGGCACCATCCACACCGAGCGCAGCGAGTCGCTCTCCGATCTGCGCGGTCACCGTTTCGGCCTGAAGCCCATCGTGTGGGTGGGCATTCTGCTGTCGGTGTTCCAGCAGTTCGTCGGCATCAACGTGATCTTCTACTATTCGACGACACTCTGGCAGTCGGTCGGCTTCGACGAGTCCGACGCCCTCACCATCACGGTGATCACCTCGGTGACCAACATCGTCGTGACGATCGTCGCGATCCTACTCGTCGACAAGGTCGGCCGCCGCATCATGCTGCTGGTGGGCTCGATCGGCATGGCGGTGACGTTGGGACTGATGGCTCTCGCGTTCTCGTACGGCACCTTGGATGCCGCAGGGGCCGTCACCCTGCCGGATCCGTGGGCGACCATCGCGCTGATCTGCGCGAACGCGTTCGTGGTGTTCTTCGGGGCGACGTGGGGTCCGCTGGTCTGGGTGCTGCTGGGGGAGATGTTCCCGAACAGCATCCGTGCCGGCGCGCTGGCGGTCGCCGCGGCCGCACAGTGGGCGGCGAACTTCTTCATCTCCACGACCTTCCCGGCGTTCGCCGAGATCGGACTCACCTTCGCATACAGCTTCTACGCGTTCTTCGCGCTGTTGTCGTTCTTCTTCGTGCTGCGCTTCGTGCCGGAGACGAAGGGTCGAGAGCTCGAGGAGATGACCGAGGAAGTGATCGTGCAGCGCCGCGGCCGTCCCGCACGCACGTAGGCTGGAGGTATGAACGATTCCGTCCCCCGTCGCGCGAGCCTGGAAGTGTTGCGCGCCGAGGCGTCGGACGAGCT
Organism: Microbacterium istanbulense; assembly: GCF_037204145.1. Lineage (NCBI taxonomy): Bacteria > Bacillati > Actinomycetota > Actinomycetes > Micrococcales > Microbacteriaceae > Microbacterium > Microbacterium istanbulense. The sequence goes on along the minus strand of NZ_JBBDGN010000001.1, from coordinate 611,441 downwards.
GGCGGTGCTGATTCAGGAGCGCCTGCGCGGCGGCGAAGACCCGTGGGACTTCATGGAAGACCTGCCGAGCATCGACGAACTGGTCGTGTACCTATTGCGCGCCGACAACATCGCCGCGAACGACGGAGTGCGCCCCAGCGCTGCGCGCAACTACCGTGTGCTGCGCCAGATCGCCTTGGAGTACCCCGAGCTCACGCCCGCCGTCTGGGGGCTGTTGGGTGAGCAGCGCCACCGCCGCTGGGATCCGCGGGTCGCCGACGCCTCCTGAGGCGCCCTTCGTCTCGCTGACGCTCGCTCAGGGACCGGCGGGCACGCGCCCTTCGTCTCGCTGACGCTCGCTCAGGGACCCGGGGGCACGCGCCCTTCGTCTCGCTGCGCTCGCTCAGGAACCGGGGCAGGGGACGCCCTTCGGCTCGCTCAGGGACCGGGAGGCGGATACGAACAAAGCCCGCCACCGCGGAGGTGACGGGCTTTGCAGAAAGTCGCGGGATCAGCCGATGAAGGCGGCGAGGTCCTGCTCGAGGGCGAACTTCGGCTTGGCGCCGATGATGGTCGTCTTGACCTCTCCGCCCTGGAAGACCTTCATCGCCGGAATCGACGTGATCTGGTACTTCATGGCCAGCTCAGGATTCTCGTCGACGTTGAGCTTGAGGATCGTGATCTTGTCGGGGTTCTCCGACTGGATCTCATCCAGCACGGGCGCGACCATGCGGCACGGACCGCACCACGCCGCCCAGAAATCGACCAGCACCGGTCCCTCGGCCTGCAGGACATCCTGCTCCCAGGTGGCCTGGCTCGTTGCCTTGGCAGTCATCTGTTCTCTCCTTGTTCGAGGTCGTCGCCCGATACAACAGCGGCGGCCGGTGAAGTGTTCCCTCTAGGTCTCAGCCGACGATGATCTCGGCTGCTTCTGCGGCCGGCATTTCCACACTGGCATCCTCTAGGTCGGCGAGGAAGTGCTCTGCGTCGAGCGCCGCGACCGTGCCGGATCCGGCGGCGGTGATCGCCTGCCGGTAGGTGGGGTCGATCACGTCGCCGGCGGCGAAGACGCCCGGCTTCGAGGTGCGGGACGACCGCCCGTCGACCCAGATGGTGCCGGCGTCGGTGAGCTCGAGCTGCTCGTGCACGAGGTGGGTGCGCGGGTCGTTGCCGATCGCGATGAACAGACCGTCCAGGGGCAGGTCGCTGAGCGTGCCGTCGACCGTGTTGCGCAGCTGCACACCGGTGACACTGTCGCCGCCGAGCACCTCGGTGACTTCGCTGTTCCAGATGAACTCGATCTTCTCGTTCGCGAAGGCACGCTCCTGCATGATCTTCGAGGCGCGCAGGCTGTCCTTGCGGTGGATGACGTAGACCTTCGACGCGAAGCGCGTGAGGAAGGTCGCCTCTTCCATCGCCGAGTCGCCGCCGCCGACGACCGCGATGGCCTTCTCGCGGAAGAAGAAGCCGTCGCAGGTGGCGCACCACGAGACGCCGTAGCCGCTGAGGCGCTCCTCGCCGGCGATGTCGAGCTTGCGGTAGGCCGAGCCGGTCGCGTAGATGACCGTCTGCGCCTCGTGCTCTGCGCCGCTGCCGAGCACGACCCGCTTGACGGGACCCTCCAGGTGCAGCGCGGTGACGTCGTCGTACAGGATCTCGGTGCCGAACTTCTCGGCCTGCTCCTGCATCTTGGCCATCAGCTCGGGGCCCTGGATACCCTCGGGGAATCCGGGGAAGTTCTCCACCTCGGTGGTGTTCATCAGCTCGCCGCCGACCTCGACCGAGCTGGCGATGAGGAGGGGCTTCAGGTTCGCCCGCGCCGCGTAGATGGCGGCGGTGAATCCGGCGGGGCCGGAGCCGATGATGATGACCTGACGCATGTGCTCTCCTTGTCGCGGGATCGGTTCACCCGCACCTCGTTCAACCCATGGTAGTCGCGGGCTATTCCGCCTGATCTGTGGGTTCCGTGGGTGCTGCAGCCTCTCGCCGGCGCCGACGCACCGTGCGGAAGATTCCGAGTCCGAGCAGCAGCACGATGACGCCGCCGAGGATGCCGAGGCCGATGCCCTCCCAGTCGGCGCGCACCGTGACATCCGCCGACTGCACCTGCCCGATCGGCACCCCGGTCGGCGAGTACAGACGGAAGTCGACGCGCAGGTCGCCGCTGGCCACGCGCGCCTCCACCGGCACGGTCGCGCGGGTGTTGCTGTCCGCGAGGGCCTCCACCTGCGTGGTGGGCTGCACGTCGAGGCGGGCGTCGCTGGGCTGGGTGGCGAGGGCGACGTTCACCGGCCAGGGCAGGTCATTGCGAATCCACACGGGCAGCGGCGCGGCCGCGGTGAACAGCTGGATGGCGCTGGGCTCCTGGATGCCGACGGCGTTCAGGGTGTCGACCGTGGCGCTGCGGTGTTCGAGAACGCCCGCGGTGAACTCTTCGGCCGGCACACCGACCCCGATCAGCCGCAGCACCTGGATGCGCTCGGGGGTGAGCAGCACGCGGGGCTCGTCGAGGATCGTCGAGAACGACGCGAGGCGCTGTTCGTCGTCGAGCAGGGTGGTGAGGGTAGCGGCGCGGGCCCCGTCCGCCTTGGCGCTGAGGGTGACGGATGCCGTCGCATCCAGGTCGTCGAGGGCGATCGCGGGGCTGGAGATGGCACTGAGCGCCGTGCGCAGCGAGTCGCCCGTCCGCGTCTCGGAGCGATCGAGCCCCAGCAGCACCGGTCCCTCGCCGCCCGTGAGGGCGAGGTGCGCGACGGTCGCGGCGATCTCCCGGTTGCGGGAGGTCTCGTCGCCCTGCTCCGCCGCGGCCGACAGGCGGGCCGAGGCGGCATCCGCCGTGAGCAGCACCCGCTGCTTCTGGACGGCGCCGGCGGCTGGTGCCGCACCGCCGAGCTGCGTGGCGGATGCCGGCAGGATCGTCGTCACCTCACCGTCGAGGTACGACGCAAACGTGCCGAGATCCTCGGCGGTCACGTCGGCCTGCGGCCAGAGCACATCCGTGCGGGCGTCGCGCAGCGCCGTGAGGGCGGCGTCATCCGGCAACATCGGGGCGCTGCCGTCGTCGGCCTCCGGCGTCGGGGTCGGCGTCGGCGTGGGGGTCGGCGTGACGGCGGTGAAGTTCGCGGGGTCGAGGAGTGGCTGCAGGGCGCCGGGGGAGAGCAGGGTGCGCTGCCCGGCATGCGCTTGCACCGCGGCATCCGCATCACCGAACTGCAGCAGGAACCGTTCGTTCGGCATGCCCTCCAGCCGCTCCAGCCAGGCCGTCGCGGTCTCGGGGGCGGCGGTGCCGAGCATCCGGATCGCGGCGACGATCGCGGGGTCGACGCCGATGATCGCCTGCGTGCCGCTGAGCGCGTCGAGCTGCGCGGTGAGCGGGCCATCCTCGGCGGTGAGGGCGGTGAGCTCGTCGGCGGTGAGCAGCGATCCGTCGATCGGGGTCGCGGTGAGCGGCACGAGCACGGCCGCGCGGGGCAGAGCCGCGTCAGGGACGATCACCACGCCGGTGGCGAGATCGACCTCGGGGGTCACCCCGTCGGATTCTCGCGGCGGCACCTCGAGCGTGGCGCGCACGGGGTAGATGCCGGGATCGAGGGTGTCGAGATCGTCGGACTCGGCGGTGACCTCAAGATTCACCGCCTCCCCGGCGCGCACCGTCTCACTGGGAGCGCTGGCGACGGGTTCGAGATCACCGGACGTCACGCCGTCATCGAGCCACCGGTCCACGGCCGCGCTATCGGTGAGCGGCGTGCTTCCCAGCTCGACAGTGACGGTGCCGGCATCGAGCGTCTCGGTCGAGGTGTTCGCGATGCGTACCGACGCCTCGAGCGGCCCCTCCGGGGCGATCTGCCCCGTGGTGCCGACGGCGATCTGCAGGTCGGCGTGGGGAATGGCGTCGTCATCGTCGACGGCGGCGGATGCCGGGACGGCACCGATCCCACACAGGCCGCCGATCAGACCGCCGACGACGAGCGCCGCGGCGAGGCGGCGCTTCAGCCGCTGCGCTCGCGGACGCGGGCAGGTGTCGGTCGCGATCATGGTCTCCGATTCGGCGCGTCCAGGGGGAGTGGCCGGCCTCTGTGATTCTAGGCGGAGGGGGGTCGCGAAGCCTGAAGGCGCGTAGAGTGACCGCCGTGAGCGATCGTCCTCAGCCTCGAACCGACATTCGCCTGGCGCAGCGCCTCGCCGCCGACCTGGACGCGGCCGATCTGAGATCCGAGCCGCTGCGTCGCCTGTGGGGAGAAGAAGCCGACGATGCGCTCGCCCGCGGCATGAGGGAGCCGATCCTCCGGGCGCTCGCCGACCGCGACGATCCGCTGCCGACGCTCGGTCGCCTGTTCGTGCTGGGGATGCCGCAGCCGCTGGCCGCCGTGGAGCGCGCGTTCCCGCGGGTGGGAGTGGACGGCATCCGCGCTCTGGGGCTGGCGCACCTCGACGGTGCGCGGGTGGTGCCGGATGCCATCGTGCGCCCGCAGTCGTTCGTCGACGGTGACGGCGTAGGGGAGTGGTGGATCGCCAGCGACCTCGATGAGGTGGCGTTGGGCACGTCCTTGCCCGCCGACCACGTGTTGGGAGTCGGGGGTGCCTCGCGCACTCTGGCGGAACTGGTGATTCCGGCCTCCGTGGGGCGGGCGCTCGATCTCGGCACCGGATGCGGCATCCAGGCCCTGCTCGTCTCTCGTCACGCCGGCGCCGTCATCGCGACGGATATCTCGGAACGCGCCCTGGCGTTCGCCGAGCTCAACGCGCAGCTGAACGGGGTGTCGAACATCACCTTCCGCCGGGGCAGCATGTTCGAACCGGTCGCGGGCGAGTCGTTCGACCTCATCGTCTCGAACCCGCCGTTCGTGATCACCCCGCGTGTGCAGGGCGTTCCCGAGTACGAGTACCGCGATGGCGGTCTGGTGGGGGATGCCCTCGTGGAGCTGTTCCTGCGCGGCGTGGGAGCGCACCTCGCGCCGGGCGGGGTGGCGCAGCTGCTCGGCAACTGGGAGACGCGGGCCGGCACTCCCGGCCTTGACAGGGTCGACGGCTGGATCGATGCCGACCTGGATGCCTGGGTGGTCGAACGTGAGGCGCTGACGCCCCTCACCTACGCCGAACTGTGGATCCGCGACGGCGGCACGCTGCCGCGCGATGCCGGCTTCACCCCGCTCCTCACCGCCTGGCTCGATGACTTCGCCGGACGCGACGTGTCGGAGATCGGGTTCGGGTACATCCTCGTGCGCCGCCCCGTCGTGCCGACCTCGCGGCACCTGCGCCGCTTCGAGCGGGTCGCGCAACCCGTCTCCGGCCTCGGCCGTGCGTTCGCCGCGGGGCTCGCCGCACATGACCTCTTGGATGCCGGCATCCCGCACACCCTCACGGTCGCCCCCGACGTGACCGAGGCACGCCACCACTTGCCGGGCAGTGAGCACCCCAGCGTGATCGAACTGCGGCAGGGCGGCGGGTTCGCTCGTACGGTGACCGCCGATTCCGCGCTCGCCGCCTTGGTGGGGGCGAGTGACGGTGAACTCTCGGTCACGCAGATCGTCGAGGCGCTGGCGGAGCTGTTCGAGGTGCCGATGGCCGATTTGTGGGCCGACCTCGAGCCCCGTGTGCGGGAGCTCGTGCGCGACGGCCTCCTGGTTCCCTACGCGGCGGAATAGCCGCGCAACTATATGCGTTTGGATAGAACATGAAGGCTTTCGGATTCCTGTCCTTCGGGCACTACGGCGATGTGCCCGGATCGGCGACCCGCACCGCGGGCGACATGCTCAACCAGACGATCGAGATCGCCGAAGGCGCCGACGAGCTCGGCGTGAACGGTGCCTACGTGCGCGTGCACCACTGGGCTCGACAGGCGGCGTCGCCCATGCCGCTGCTGTCGGCGATGGCCGCCCGCACCGAACGCATCGAGGTCGGCACCGGCGTGATCGACATGCGCTACGAGAACCCGTTCCAGTTCGCGGAGGAGGCCGCCGCCCTCGACCTCATCTCTGACGGACGGATCGCGCTGGGCGTGAGCCGTGGCTCACCCGAGACCGCGCTGCGCGGCTACGAGGCGTGGGGCTTCACCGACGCCGAAGACCCCGAGCGCGGCAGTGTGCTCGCCCGCGAGAAGTTCGACGTGTTCCTGCGGGCGATCGACGGCGAGCGGATGGCTCCCGGTGACCCTCGCACGGTCGGGCCCGGGCAGTACCTGGCGATCGAGCCGCAGTCGGCAACCCTGCGCGACCACATCTGGTGGGGTTCGGGGTCGCGCGCGAGCGCGGTGGACACCGGGCGCATGGGCCTGAACATGATGAGCTCGACTCTGGTGACCGAGGCGACCGGTCAGCCGTTCCACGAGCTGCAGCGTGAGCAGATCGACGTGTTCAAGAAGGCCTACCTCGAGGCCGGGCACACGCGGGTGCCGCGGGTGTCGGTGAGCCGCAGCGTCTTCCCGCTCGTCAGCGACATGGACCGCGCCTACTTCGGGCTGCGTTCGGCAGAGGGCGGTGACCAGATCGGCGTGATCGACGGCATGCGCTCCACCTTCGGCAAGACCTACGCGGCCGAGCCCGATGTGCTCATCGAGCAGCTGCGGGCCGACGAGGCCGTGATGGCGGCGGACACGCTCATGCTGACGATCCCCAACCAATTGGGCCCGGAGTACAACCTGCACGTGCTGGAGGCATTCGCCGAGCACGTCGCCCCGGCGCTCGGGTGGAAGCCCAACACCGAGGGCCCCGTGCAGGGCTACCCCCTCTGACCCGGTCCCTGGGTCCCTGAGCCCGTCGAAGGGTCCGAGGGCGTTGGGTCCCTGAGCCTGTCGAAGGGTCGAAGGGCCCACCCCGTCGCGTCCTGGAGGAGCTGACGGCGTGTCGCGGCATCCAACCCCGCGACACGCCGCCGAGCGCCCGATGCGTCTCTGACATCCCACGGCACGGACTGCCGCACCCCGCCCGGTACCCTGGAACTCATGCTCAATATGGCCGAGGGCCTCGCCCGACTCGGCGCGCTCGCCGCGCATCCGGTCGTCCGCACCCTCGCCGAGGCGTTCCAGGATGCCGGATTCGAACTCGCCGTCGTCGGCGGCCCCGTGCGCGATGCACTCCTCGGGCGCCCCACGCACGACCTCGACTTCACGACGAACGCCCGCCCCGACGACATCCTCGCGATCGTCACGCCCATCTCGACCGCCCAGTGGGACATCGGGCGTGCCTTCGGCACGATCGGGGCGCGCGTGCAGGGCGAGCAGGTCGAGATCACGACCTACCGCGCTGATAGCTACGACGGCCTGACCCGCAAGCCGGTCGTCGAGTTCGGCGATGCGATCGACGGCGACCTCAACCGGCGTGACTTCACCGTGAACGCGATGGCGCTGCAGGTGCCTCAGGTGAAACTCATCGATCCGACCGGGGGCGTCGAAGACCTCGTCGCGCACCGCCTGCGCACCCCGATCGATCCGAATGTCAGCTTCGGCGACGACCCGTTGCGGATGCTGCGCGCCGCCCGCTTCTCGGCCCAACTGGGCTTCGACATCGATCCCGAGACCGCCGCGGCCATCGAGCGCCTGCGCGAGACACTGAGCATCGTCAGCCCGGAGCGCATCCAGGGCGAACTCGTGCGCCTCATGCAGACCGACGACCCCACCCGCGGCCTGCGGGTGCTCGTGGACACCGGACTGATCGAGCAGTTCCTGCCCGAGGTCAGCGCCCTGCGCCTCGAGGTCGACGAGCACCACCACCACAAGGACGTCTACGAGCATTCACTGACCGTCGTCCGCCAGGCGATCGACCTCGAGAAGACCCGCAACCCCGGTGCCGCGCCTGACGTCGCCCTGCGACTGGCCGCGCTGCTGCACGACATCGGCAAGCCGCGCACCCGCAAGCTCGAGCCCGGCGGAGGGGTCACCTTCCACCATCACGACGTGGTCGGCTCGCGCATGGCCCGCAAGCGGATGCAGGCGCTGCGCTTCGACGGGGAGACGACGGATGCCGTCGCCAAGCTCATCGAGCTGCACCTGCGGTTCTTCGGTTACGCCGAAGGCGCGTGGACCGACAGCGCGGTGCGCCGGTACGTGCGGGATGCCGGTGACCAGCTCGACCGGCTGCACATCCTCGTGCGCGCCGACGTCACCACCCGCAACAAGCGCAAGGCGGCACGGCTCGCGAGCGCGTACGACGACATCGAGCGTCGCATCGTCGAGCTGCGCGAGCAGGAAGAGCTCGACAGCATCCGCCCCGAGCTCGACGGCAACGAGATCCAGCAGATCCTGGGCATCGCGCCCGGCCGTGCGGTCGGCGAGGCCTATCGCTTCCTGCTCGAGCTGCGGCTCGACGAGGGTGTGATCGGTGCGGATGCCGCCGAGCAGCGTCTGCGCGAGTGGTGGGCGGCGCGGGAGAGCTAGGCCTTCGATCCTTCGTCTCGTCGCTGCGCTCCTCGCTCAGGAACCGAGCACGACAGGGCCCTTCGACAGGCTCAGGGACCGCCCTTCGACAGGCTCAGGGACCCAGCTGCAGGACCCAGGTGGCTCAGCGGACGATGAGGCGGGGCTCGACAAGCACGTGTGCGGTGCCGGCATCCGCCGGGCGGGGCGCGACGACGCTACCGGTGGGTCCCATCAGCAACTCCAGGGCGCCGGCGGCGACCTGCTCGGGCAGCTGCTCGACGCTGGAGAGCCCGAGCGCCTCGGCGGCCGGAGTGTTGTCAAAACCGTAGATCGGCAGTTCGGCTCGCCCGGCCTCGGTGGCCGCGAGATGCGCGCCGATGGCGAGCAGATCGCTCGCGCAGACCAGGGCATCCACCTCGCCGATCACTCCGGCGGCCACAGCCTTGGCCTGCTGGGCGTCGTCCTCTGCGGTCAGCCGCGGCCCGTGCTGCGTGCCACCGGTGCGCGCCCATCCGCGTTCGCGGTCGTCACCGGTGCCCGAGCCTTGCGGCCAGCCGAGAAAGCCGACGCGATCGCCGGCATGCGCGAGCGCGTGCGCGGTGGCCTGCGCCGTGCCGGCCGCGCCGTCGACATCGACCCACAGGTGTGCGGGGTCGGCGACGTCATCCTCACCCCAGGGGCGCCCGAACGACACGAATGGCAGCCCATGGTCGACCAGCCACTTCGTGCGCGGGTCGCCGTGGAATGTGCCGGTGATGATCGCGGCATCCACCTCGCCGCTGTCGGAGAGGTCGGCGAGCCGCTCGATCTCTTCTTCTGGCGTGCGGGCGGCGTACACCAGCACACGCATGCCGCGCGCTCCCGCATGCTCGGTGAGCGCGTGGATGAATCGGTCAAGCACCACACCCGAGACGCCGCCGGCGTAGGGGTCGAGATGGATGCCGATGGTCGAACTACGGCGAGTGCGCAGATTGCGTGCCGCGGCGAGTGGGCGGTAGCCGAGCTCGTCGATCGCGGCGTGCACGCGCTCACGGGTGGCGGGGCGGACGATCTCGGGGGAGTTCAGCACGTTCGACACGGTCTGGCGTGACACCCCCGCGCGGAGGGCGACGTCTTCGACCGTCGGTGACTTCGACATCCCACATCCCTCTCGTCGCCGGACGCACGCGGCGAAACCGGCCGCCGATGCACTCTTGACGCGCAACGACAGTGCGTTTATCTTAGGCACTGGCACTTGAATTTGAACGATCAAATTCCGGATCCCCTCCGGCCCCGACTGCATTAGAGATCCATCTCAAAGGAGAGAGACAATGACTCGCCACATCCCTCGCGCCGCCCTCGCCCTCGGTGCCACCCTCGCGGTAGGCACGCTCGTGCTCACCGGCTGCGGGTCCGGTTCCGGCTTCGACGAGCCGGCCGCCGACGACACCGCCGGCACGCTCACCAGCTCGGATGACGCACTGACGGTGCTGATCGGTTCGTCCGGCGACGCCGAGACCGCCGCCGTCGAAGAGGCCGTCGCCGCTTGGTCCGCCGACTCGGGCGTCGAAGCCAAGGTGCAGGTTGCCAACGACCTCGCGCAGCAGCTCTCGCAGGGCTTTGCCGCCGGTACCCCGGCCGACCTGTTCTACCTGTCCACCGATGCCATCGCCGGGTACGCCGGCAACGGCTCGCTGCAGCCCTACGGAGACGAGCTCGCCAACAAGGATGACTTCTACCCGTCCCTGGTCGAGAACTTCACGGTGGACGATGAGTTCTACTGCGCCCCCAAGGACTTCTCCACCCTCGCCCTGGTGATCAACACCGACCTGTGGGCCGAGGCGGGACTCACCGAGGCCGACATCCCCACCACGTGGGACGAACTCTCCGACGTCGCCGAGACCCTCACCACCGACGACCGCGTCGGCCTCGCCTTCGGCGCTGAGTACCAGCGCGTGGGCACCTTCATGGCCCAGGCCGGCGGCGGACTGGTCGTCGACGGAGCGGCCGTCGCTGACAGCGATGAGAACGTCGAAGCACTCGACTACGTCGCCTCGCACCTGAAGGACGGCACCTTCGCCTACGCCGCCGACATCGGCGCCGGGTGGGGCGGCGAGGCCTTCGGCAAGCAGATGGCCGCGATGGTCATCGAGGGCAACTGGATCACCGGTGCCATGACCAACGACTTCCCTGACATCGCCTACACGGTCGCCGAACTGCCGGCTGGCCCCGCAGGCAAGGGCACTCTGCAGTTCACCAACTGCTGGGGCATGGCCGCCGACAGCCCCAACCAGCAGGCCGCTCTCGAGCTCGTCGAGTACCTGACCAGCTCCGAATCGCAGCTCGCCTTCTCGGAGGCGTTCGGACCGATGCCGTCGATCCAGTCCGCCGCTGACGCGTGGACCGAGGCGAACCCGACCATGGCAGCGTTCCTCGCCGGGGCGGAGTACGCGCAGTTCATGCCGAACCTCGAGGGTGCCACCGACGTCGTCGCCGACTTCAACGCTCAGCTGGAGTCGCTGGAGACGACGGACCCGGCGACCATCCTCGACTCGGTCCAGCAGAACCTCAGCGCGATCGTCGAGTGACGGTGACCACGCAGCTCACGGTGCCGCGTCGCGGTGGGTCCCCTCGGGGCATCCACCGCGGCGAGGCCGCCGCCGGCTGGATCTTCACCCTTCCGGTGGTGCTGATCCTCGGCGTCTTCCTCCTCGTCCCCGTCGCCATGGCGTTGTGGGTGAGCTTCTCGGATTGGGGCGGCCGCGGGAGCCCCCTCGCCGAGACGACGAACTTCGTCGGCCTGAAGAACTACGCGGACATCACCTCCGGCGGAGGACTCGCCGAGCGCAACTTCGGCATCTCGCTGCGCAACAACGCCTGGTACGTGCTGCTGGTCGTCCCGTTGCAGACCGCGCTGGCCCTGTTCCTCGCGGTGCTGGTCAACCGTGCGGTGCTGCGCGGCAAAGGCTTCTTCCGTACCGCGTTCTACTTCCCGTCGGTCACCAGCTCGGTGGCGATCACGGTGCTCTGGCTGTTCCTGTTCTCGGCATCCGGAGTGATCAACGAGGTGCTCAGCTGGATGAGCATCGAAGGGCCGAACTGGTTCAACGACCCCTCGGGTGTGGTGCACAACCTGCTCGCTACCGTCGGGGTCACCACCCCGCCTCCCGCGCTGGCCGAAGGCGAGTTCCTCGGCATCAGCTGGTGGGAGTGGATCGCCGGCCCGTCCGTGGCGATGAGCGCGTTCATCCTGATGGCGGTGTTCACGACGAGTGGCACGTTCATGCTGCTCTTCCTCGCGGGCCTGCAGAACATCGGCGGCGATGTCGACGAGGCTGCGATGATGGACGGCGCGAACGGGTGGCAGCGGTTCTGGCAGGTCACCCTGCCTCAGCTGCGCCCGACGCTGTTCACCGTCCTCACCTTGGGCCTGATCGGCACCTGGCAGGTGTTCGACCAGATCTACACCGGCACGCAGGGGGGACCGGGCAAGACCACGCTCACCCCCGCCTACCTGTCGTATGACGCCGCGTTCAAGGGGCAGGACTGGGGCCAGGGTGCCGCTATCGCGTTCATCCTGTTCGCGATCATCGTGATCTTCACGCTGTTCCAGCGCTGGGTGCTGCGCGACCGGCCGGTCTCCCGCCGCCGCGCACGGGCCTACGAGATCGTGGGAGGTGGTTCGCGATGAGCGCCCTCACCTCCCGTCGTCTCACGCAGGGCGTGCTCTATGCGGTTCTGATCGTGCTGGCCGTGATCTACATCTATCCATTCCTGGTGCAGGTGGCGACGTCATTCAAGACGGATGCCGAAGCCACGGCTGACCCGATCTCCCTCATCCCGACGACGTTCACGACGGCCGCCTACGAGACCCTGTTCACCCGGTCGGCGTTCCCGACGTGGTTCACGAACACGGTGATCGTGACGATCTTCGTCACCGCCGGGCGCGTGTTCTTCGACTCGCTTGCCGGTTACGCCTTGGCCCGACTGCACTTCCGCGGGCGGGGGGTTGTGTTCGCAGGGCTTGTCGCCGTGATGGCTGTGCCGGCGGTGGTGCTGCTGATCCCGAAGTTCCTGGTGATCAAGCAGCTGGGCATCTACGACTCCTACGTCGGAATGATCCTGCCGCTGCTGGTGGATGCCGCCGGGGTGTTCATCATGAAGAACTTCTTCGAGTCGATCCCGGTATCGGTCGAAGAGCAGGCTCGGATCGACGGCGCAGGCACCTTCGGGACGTTCTGGTTCGTCGTGCTGCCGATGGCACGCCCCGCGCTCATCACGATCATCATCCTGTCGTTCCAGGGCTCGTGGAACGAGCTCAGCCACTTCATCGTCTCGACGCAGTCGCCGGAGCTGACCACCCTCACCAAGGGTGTCGCCTCACTGGCCAGCGGTGAGCTCAGTCAGGGCAACCAGTTCCCGATCAAACTCGCCGCCGCGGCGATCATGACGATTCCGGTCGCCGTGATGTTCTTCATCTTCCAACGCCACATCATGAATGCCAGTGAAGGAGCCGTCAAGGAATGACCTCGCTCGACGCCCCCCGCCAGCCTCTGCTGCACGACGCGGTGATCGCGTTGCACGCCCCCACTCAGGTGTGGTCGGCGCGCGACGGCGACCTCGGCGCCGCGCCGGTGGACGGCGTGTACCACGGTGACCTGCGCCACATCAGCGGGGTGCGCGTCGAGGTCGACGGAGAGCAGCCGGAGTGGTTGTCGACCGTGCCGGCGGATGCTGCGCACGTGCGCTTCGACGCGGTGCTGCGCCAGCTCGACGACGCGCAGCCCGACCCGAAGGTGCGCCTCACGCGCGAGCGCGAGGTGGTCTCGGGTCGGCTGCGCGAACGGCTCACGGTGACCTCATCCCGCGAGGTGGACGTGCCGTTCACACTCACGGTGCGCCTGCGGCCCGACTTCGCGCCCCTGCAAGAGGTGAAAGCCGGAACGGCGACCGCCCGCGCCTGGCAGGGCGACGGTCGCACGGCGACGGCGGGCGACGCCTCGTTCGAGGTGATCGCTCCCGACGCCGAGATCATCCGGGACGGCGACAGCATTCTGCTGCGGTGGCACCTCGCGGTGCCGGCACGGGGGAGGACCAGCGCCGAATGGACCGTGCAGCTGAGTGATCTCACCCTCGTCGTACAGGGGGCAGCAGCCCTCGCCCCCGTGGCCGCGCCCTCCACCGACGACCCGCGCCTGGCGCGGTGGGTGGCGCGCGCGGTGCCCGACCTGGATGCCCTGCGGCTGAGCCTTCCGGGGCATCCGGACGACGAGTTCTTCGCAGCCGGAGCGCCGTGGTTCCTGACGCTCTTCGGTCGCGACGCCCTGTGGGCGGCGCGCCTGGCCCTTCCGGCGATGCCGGAGATGGCCGGCTCGACCCTGCGGGTGCTGGCGCGACTGCAGGGCGAACGGGTCGACAAGACCTCCGCCGAGGCGCCGGGCAAGATTCTGCACGAGTTGCGCAGCGACACCCTCGAGATGCCGGGGGAGGGTATCGTGCTGCCGCCGCGCTACTACGGCACGGTCGATGCGACGCCGCTGTGGGTGTGCCTGCTCGCCGACGCCCACGAGCGAGGGATGCCCGAGGCGGAGGTGCGCGAGCTGCTGCCCGCGCTGCGCGCAGCGCTGGGCTGGCTGGTCGGCCACGGCACGGCATCCGGCAGCGGCTTCGTCGACTACATCGACGAGACCGGCCACGGCCTCGCGAACCAGGGCTGGAAGGACTCGGGCGACTCCATCCAATGGCGCGACGGCACCCTGGCGGCCGGTCCCATCGCCCTGTGCGAGGTGCAGGGCTACGCCTACGAGGCTGCCGTCCGGGGCGCCGCGCTGCTCGACGCGTTCGGCGAGCCCGGCGGCGACGAGATGCGCGACTGGGCGGCCGCACTGCGCGAGCGCTTCCGTGCCGCGTACTGGGTCACGACCCCGGAGGGCACCTACCCCGCGATCGCGCTCGACGGCACCGGCCGTGCGGTCGACTCGCTCACCAGCAACATCGGGCACCTGATCGGTACGGGCATCCTCGATGCCGACGAAGAGCGCCACTGCGCGGAACTGCTCCTCGGCTCGTCGATGTCGTCTGGCTTCGGCATCCGCACCCTGTCGTCGGAGGCGACGGGGTATTGGCCGCTCAGCTACCACGGCGGCAGCGTGTGGCCGCACGACACGGCGATCGCCGTGCACGGCATGGCGCGCGCGGGGTTGCCGGAGCAGGCGGATGCAGTCGTGGAACAGCTCATCGAAGCGGCAGAACAGTTCGGATACCGGATGCCGGAGCTGTACTCGGGCGACGGGCGCAGCAATGTCGCGGCGCCGGCGCCGTACCCCGCGTCGTGCCGTCCGCAGGCGTGGTCGGCGGCTGCCGCGATCGTGTGCGCTGCACTTCGACAGGCTCAGTGACCCAGTTCGACAGGCTCAGTGACCCAGTTCGACCGACAGGTCACAACTCAGTGACGCGCTATTAACCGGACGACGGCTGCGAGGTAGGGTGTACGTCATGTGTCGGCGCCTGCCCGACACCATTGGTCACAGTGTCGTACCAGCATTCCGACGCGCCCGCGCGGCGGATGATGCGCCGCCAGAGCCAGTGGAAGATATCGACGAAAAGACCACGGCGGTCCCGTCGTGGTCTCCCGATCACACAGGGGAACACATGTCACAGCGCATCACCAGGGGCCGTCTCGGCCTCGCCCTCGGCGCGTTCGGAGCCACCGCGCTCCTGCTCGCCGGCTGCACCACCTCCAGCACCGGCGGCGGTGGCGACGAAGGCAGCGAGGGCGGCGAGATCATCGTCGGCACGACCGACAAGATCACCTCGCTCGACCCGGCCGGCTCGTACGACAACGGCTCGTTCGCCGTGATGAATCAGGTCTATCCGTTCCTGCTCAACAGCGTGTACGGCACGGCCGAGGTCACGCCGGACATCGCCGAGTCCGCCGAGTTCACCTCGCCCACCGAGTACACCGTGAAGCTCAAGTCGGGTCTGACGTTCGCCAACGGCAACGACCTGACCGCCAGCGATGTGAAGTTCAGCTTCGACCGCATGGTCGCCATCAACGACCCCAACGGCCCCGCGTCCCTGCTCGGCAACCTCGACAGCGTCGAGGCCGTCGACGACACCACGGTCGTCTTCACCCTGAAGAACGGCAACGACCAGATCTGGCCGCAGATCCTTTCCAGCCCGGCGGCGCCGATCGTCGACGAGGACGTCTTCTCGGCCGACGCGGTCACCAGCGACGACGACATCGTCGCCGGCGAGCCGTTCGCCGGTCAGTACACGATCACCTCGTACAAGCTCAACGAGCTGGTCGCCTACAAGCCGTTCGCCGACTACCAGGGCAACCTGGGCGCGCCCGAGAACACCGCGGTGAACGTGCAGTACTACGCCGACGCCTCGAACCTGAAGCTCGCGATCGGCAACGGCGACATCGACGTGGCCTTCCGCAGCCTCTCGGCCACCGACATCGACGACCTCAAGGGCAACGACAAGGTGAAGATCGTCGACGGCCCCGGCGGCGAGATCCGCTACATCGTGTTCAACTTCGACACCCAGCCCTACGGTGCCACGACGGCAGAGGCCGACGAGGCGAAGGCGCTCGCGGTGCGTCAGGCCGCGGCATCCCTCGTCGACCGCGAGGCGCTCGCGACCGACGTCTACAAGGACACCTACAGCGCGCTGTACTCCTACGTGCCCGAGGGACTCCCCGGCGCCACCACGCCGCTGATGGACCTGTACGGCGACGGCAACGGCGGCCCCTCGCTCGACAAGGCGAAGGAGATCCTCGAGGCCGCCGGCGTCGAGACTCCGGTGAGCCTGAGCCTGCAGTACAACGGCGACCACTACGGCCCGTCCTCGGGTGACGAGTACGCCGCCATCAAGGCGCAGCTCGAAGAGGGCGGCCTGTTCGCGGTCGACCTGCAGCAGACCGAGTGGGTGCAGTACGCCGAGGACCGCACCGCCGACGTGTACCCGGCCTACCAGCTCGGCTGGTTCCCGGACTACTCCGACGCCGACAACTACCTGTCGCCGTTCTTCGCCACCGAGAACTTCCTCGGCAACCACTACTCGAACCCTGAGGTCGACGAGCTGATCGTCGCCGAGCAGACCGAGGGTGACCACGACACCCGGATGGAGATGCTGGGCGAGATCCAGGACATCGTCGCGAACGACCTGTCCACCCTGCCGCTGCTGCAGGGCAAGCAGGTCGCCGTGGTCGGCGCCGACGTCGAGGGCACCACGCTCGACGCGTCGTTCAAGTTCCGTTACGCACCGCTGACGAAGTAACAGGCGAGACCGGACCGGGGGCGCCGCGGGCGCAGACAGCGCCACGCGACGCCCCCGGTTTCGGTGTGCGACCCCGAGTGAGGTTCCCCCACAATGACCGTGCCCACCATTGACGAAGCGCTGGCGCCCACGCCGGTGCTGCGCCGTAGCTCCAAAGGCGGAGGCCTCTGGCGCTACATACTCATCCGCCTGCTGCTGATCATCCCGACGGTGCTCATCCTGGTCACCCTCGTCTTCTTCCTCATGCGGCTCACCGGCGACCCGATCACCGCGGCGCTGGGCGGCCGGCTCCCCCCGGAGCAGCTCGCCGAGCGCATCCACGAGGCCGGCTACGACCGCCCGCTGTTCGTGCAGTACTTCGAGTACCTCGGCGGCCTGCTGCGCGGCGACTTCGGCACCACGCTCACCGACCGCCGCCCCGTGATCGAGATCCTGCTGCAGTACGGCGCCGCGACCCTCGAGCTGGTGTTCTACGCCCTCATCGTGGCGTTCATCGTCAGCATCCCGCTGGGCCTGATCGCCGCCTACCGTCGCGACAAGTGGCAGGATGCCGTGCTGCGCATCATGGCGATCCTCGCCTACGCCACTCCGATCTTCTTCGTGGGCCTGCTGCTCAAGCTCGTCTTCTCGGTGTGGCTGGGTTGGCTCCCGGTCTCGGGCCGCGGCACCACCCGCACCGAACTCGTCATGAGCGGGGTGGAGAATCCCACCGGCATCTACATCGTCGACGCGCTGCGCATCGGCAACATGGATGCCGTGATGGACGTGCTCTGGCACGCCGTGCTGCCTGCCGTGGCGCTCGGTCTGCTCACCGCCGGGGTGTTCCTGCGGCTCATCCGCACCAACGTCATCGGCACGCTCGGTCAGCAGTACGTCACCTCCGGTCGCTCGCGCGGCGTGAGCGAGTTCCGCCTGGTGACCAAGCACGCCTACCGTCCGGCGCTGATCCCCATCATCACCGTGATGGGCATGCAGATCGCCCTCATGCTCGCCGGCGCCGTGCTCACCGAGACGGTGTTCGAGTGGAAGGGCCTGGGGTTCGTCCTCGCCGAGTACCTGCAGGCGCGTGACTTCGTCGCCGTGCAGGGCATCGTCGTGATGATCGCCGTGATCGTCGCGGTGACCAACTTCATCGTCGACATCGTCGCGGCCGCCATCGACCCGAGGGTGAGGTACTGACATGAACACGCCTTCTCGTGACCTGCCCACGCCGCAGACCAGCGCGCTTGCTGCCGTCTCGCCGCGCAAGAAGAGCCTGCTCGACCGTCTGCCCGTCATCTCGCACCTGCGACAGAGCGTCGGCCTGCAGCGGGGCATGCTCATCACTGGTCTCGCGATCACGATCATCTTCGTGCTGGTCGCCATCTTCGCCCCCCTGCTGGCTCCGTACAGCTGGGCGCAGCAGGCCGTCGACGGGGTGAAGTTCGGCTCCCAGCAGCCGCCCAACGCCACCAACCTGCTCGGCACCACCGTGTCGGGCTTCGACGTGCTCTCGCGGGTGATCTGGGGAGCGCAGACCGCGCTGCTCGTGATCCTCGCGGCGATCGCCTGCTCGATCTTCCTCGGCATTGCGCTCGGCCTGCTCTCCGGGTACTTCGGGGGCTGGCTCGACCGCGTCCTCGTCGTCATCTGTGACGCGATCTACGCCTTCCCGTCGCTGCTGCTCGCGATCGTCATGTCGATCGTGATCAGTCGCGGACAGTCCACGCTGCTCGGTGGCATCCTCGCCACCGCCCTGTCGATCACTGTCGTCTTCGTGCCGCAGTACTTCCGGGTGATCCGCGCCGAGGTCGTGCGGGTGCGGGCGGAACCGTTCGTCGAGTCGGCGAAGGTGATCGGTGTGCCGACGCGGCGCATCCTGCTCCGTCACGTGCTGCGCAACTCGACCCGTTCGTTGCCGGTCGTGATCACGCTGAACGCCTCCGAGGCGCTGCTGACCCTGGCGGGTCTCGGCTTCCTCGGTTTCGGCATCGAGGCCACGGCCGCCGCGGAATGGGGCTACGACCTGAACCGCTCGGTCGCCGATGTGACCAGTGGCATCTGGTGGACCTCGGTGTTCCCCGGATTGGCGATCGTGCTGGTGGTGCTCGGCATCACGCTCGTCGGCGAGAGCCTGAACGACCTGAGTGATCCCCGGTTGCGTACGCGCCGCCGGGCGGGAGGTGCGAAGTGAGCGACATCGCGCAGATCGATGACCTGAAGGTCGTCTTCGCCACCGACGGTGAGCCCGTCGAGGCGGTCAAGGGCATCAGCCTCGCCGCCGGCGCCGGAGAGGTGCTCGCCATCGTCGGCGAGTCGGGTTCGGGCAAGACGGTCACCGCAAACGCGCTGCTCGGGTTGCTGCCCGAGACGGCGACGCTGTCGGGGGCCGTCATCGTGCGCTCGCGCACGGGCGATGAGACCGACGTGGTGCGGGCGTCGCCGCAGCAGCTGCGCGCGATGCGCGGGCGGGATGCCGCGATGGTGTTCCAGGAGCCGTCCACGGCGCTCAACCCGGTGTACCCGGTCGGGTGGCAGATCGCCGAGGGCATCCGCGCGCACCGCAAGGTGAGCAAGAAGCAGGCGCGCGAGATGGCGATCGATGTGCTGCGCCGGGTCGGCATCCCCGACCCCGAGCACCGCGTCGACGACTACCCGCACCAGTTCTCCGGCGGCCAGAAGCAGCGCATCGTGATCGCCATGGCCGTGGTGTTGGATGCCGGGCTGATCATCGCCGACGAACCGACCACCGCACTCGATGTCACCGTGCAGGCCGAGATCCTCGACCTGCTGCGGCGCTGCCGCGACGAGTTCGGCGCGACGATCGTGCTCATCACCCACAACATGGGTGTGGTGGCCGACCTCGCCGACCGCGTCGTGGTGATGTACCGCGGCGACATCGTCGAAGAGGCGCCGGTGCGCGAGCTGTTCGCCCACCCCCGCGAGGAGTACACCCGCGAACTGCTGGCGGCTGTGCCGCACGTGGGCCAGGGCAAGTCGGCCCGGGTGGCGTCGGTTGCGGAGCCTGCCGCAGGGGCTGAGCCTGTCGCAGGGCCTGCCGCCCCCGCGGGCTCGGTCATCGTCGCCGAGCGCGCCGAGATCGGCTACCCGGGCCGGTTCGGCCGCGGCGGGGTCGTCGCGGTGAAGGGCGTCGACTTCTGGGTCGGCCCCGGCGAGGTCGTGGGCCTAGTCGGCGAGTCCGGTTCGGGCAAAACCACGATCGGCCGGGCCACGGTGGGACTCACCCAGGTCATGGGTGGTTCGCTGAAGGTGCTCGGGCAGGAGATGAACGGGGTGAAGCAGCGCCAGTTGGCGCCGCTGCGTCCCGACATCGGGTTCGTGTTCCAGGATCCGGCGACGAGCTTCAACCCGCTGCTCACGATCGCCGAGTGCATCGCCGAGCCGCTGCTCGTGCACGGCCGGGCCTCGAACGCGCAGCAGGCGCGCACCCGCGTGAACGAGCTGCTCGATGCGGTGCGGCTGCCGACGAACTTCGGCGACCGGTATCCGCACGAGCTTTCCGGTGGTCAGCGTCAGCGGGCATCCCTCGCTCGCGCGCTCGCCCTCGACCCGAAGCTGCTGATCGCCGATGAGCCGACCAGTGCGCTCGACGTGTCGGTGCAGGCCAAGGTGCTCGACCTGTTCGTGCAGCTGCAGGCCGACCTCGGCTTCGCGTCGCTGTTCATCAGCCACGACCTGGCGGTCATCGACGCGGTCGCCGACCGGATCATCGTGCTGCAGCAGGGTGTGATCCGCGAGCAGGGCACGACCGCGCAGGTGCTCGGCGACCCGCAGGACAGCTACACCCAGGAACTCCTGGCCGCCCTGCCCGTGCCCGACCCGGTCGAGCAGCAGCGCCGTCGCGAGCACTGGGAGTCCGTGCGCCGCCGCGCGTAGCATCCACGCTCCCGCGCCCCCGCGCCCCGCGCAGTGAGCAGAAAAGCACCGGAATCCGTCGCTTCCGGTGCTTTTCCGCTCACTCGGCGCTACCCATGCCTCCCGCCCGCGTAGCGGAGCAGAAAAGTGCTGCTCCGCGGGCCTGTGCAGCAGCACTTTCCTGCTCGCTCGGCGCAGCGGATGCCTCAGCGGGTCGGCTCTGGGGCGGCGCGCGGGCCTCAGGTGCGGGGCCAGGTCCAGGCGTGCCGCAGGATGACGGCGAGCACGAAGAACTCGAGGGCAATGGCCAGCAGGTAGAACGGCATCCACTCCGTGCCGATCTCGCCCACCGCGTTGAACGCTGCGAACGGGATCTGGATGGCAACTGCCGCGAGGTTGGCGATGCGGCCTGCCCGCGCGGGCAGGATCGCCGAGAGCACGACCATCAGGATGGGGATCGCCAGGAGGGCCAGTGCGGTCACCGCCCAGGCCGGGGTGACGTCGAACTGCCAGACGATGCCGTCGAGGATGTCGTCGACGACGCCGGGTTTGTAGAAGGTGATGAAGTCGACATACAGGTACAGCAGCACGAAGCTCGCCCAGGCGACGGCGAGTGTGGTTCTGACCGGTACCCGCTGGTCGTCCAGCGCGGTTGTGGGTCGGTGAGTGCTCATTGCAGGCTCCCTTGGATGTGAGGACGAACTGTCCGACACCGATGCTCGTCCGCCCCCGTCCAGGGCGTCATCGGTCTGCGGGGTCGAATCCACTCGGCCGAAAGTACGGTCTTGTGCTCGTCCACCCGCCCGATGCACACGAGCGCGAACCGGCGGAGTATCGAGGCATGTGTGATCCGAAGGACAGCAGGCCGTGCTGCGCTCGTATCCTGAGATCGTGAAGGGGCTGCTGCGGTCCGCGTGGAATGCGCCGAGCGCTGTGCCCGCTCCGCCGCGCCGAGTCTGGCGCGACTGGGCGCTGCTCGCCGTCCTCGTGGTGGCGGCGGTGACCGAGGGGATGCTGAGGATCGATCGCTCCTCGTCAGCGATTGACGTGATCGCGCTTCTCGCCGTCCTACCGACGGTGCTCTGGCGTCGCACCCAGCCGCTGCTCATGCTGGCGATCGTGTTCGCGGTGACGGTGCCGGTCGACCTGCTGTTCCCCGGACCGGGCCTGTACACGGGCCTGTTCGTCCTGGTGCTCATCTACGCCCTGTTCCGCTGGGCGGCGGGCCGTGACCTGATGCTCGCGACCGTGCTCGTGCTCGCGACCGTCGGCGTGTTCGTCGTGCGCGGCATCGGCCTCGACGACCTCGTCGGCGGGATCGCGCTGCTGCTCGCTGTCGCGCTGACAGGCATCGCCGTCCGTTACCGCGCCGGCGCCGAGCAGCGCTTGGTCGATGGCATCCGGATGCAGGAGCGCGAGCACCTCGCCCGCGACCTGCATGACACTGTCGCCCATCACGTCTCGGCCATCACGATCCGGGCCCAGGCCGGACTCGCGGTGGCGGAGCATGATCCGCGCGCGGGGCAAGCCGCGCTGCGGGTGATCGAGGAGGAGGCCGCCACGACCCTGCGCGAGCTGCGGGCGATGGTGCGCGTGCTCAGACAGGGAGAGACGGCCGAGCTCGCGCCGAGTCCTCGGCTCGACGACATCCATCAGCTCGCCGGAGCGACGCCCGCTGGCCCGGTGGTCACCGTGCAGGTGGTGGCCACGGGCGGCGACGTGCCACCACCCGTGGCCGCCGCCGTGTTCCGTCTTGCGCAGGAGTCCGTCACCAACGCGCTCCGTCATGCGCGGCAGGCGACCCGGATCGACGTCCTCGTCGAGGCGGATGCGGGTGGGGTGCGGTTGCGGGTGACCGACGACGGCGGGCCGTCCGCTCCGCCGACGCCGGGGTTCGGCATCATCGGCATGATGGAGCGCGCCGCCCTCTTGGGTGGCACGTGTGAGGCCGGTCCGGTGCGCGGTGGCTGGGCCGTGGTCGCGGTGCTGCCCCGCGCGGGGTGGGCAGCATGAGCATCCGCGTGCTCATCGCCGACGACCAAGAGCTGGTGCGCACGGGGCTGGCCATGATCCTCGATGCCCAGCCCGATATCGACGTTGTCGGCCACGCGGCAGACGGCGCCGAGGCGGTCGCGCTCGCGCGAAGCATCCGGCCTGACGTCTGCCTCTTCGATGTGCGGATGCCCGTCCTCGACGGTATTGAGGCGACGCGGATGCTCGCCGGGCCGGGTGTCGACGACCCGATGGCCGTCGTCATCATCACGACGTTCGATCTCGATGAGTACGTCTTCTCGGCGCTCCGAGCCGGAGCGAAGGGCTTCCTGCTCAAGGATGCCGGATCGCAGCTGCTCGCTCAGGCGGTTCGCGCTGCGGCGACCGGCGACGCCCTGATCGCGCCGAACGTCACGGTGCGCCTGCTCGAGGCGTTCGCGGGCGCGGGCCCCGCCGCATCCGTCCCGCCGCCGACCGAGCCCCTCACCGAACGCGAGGAGCAGGTGCTCACCCAGGTCGCGCTGGGGCGGAGCAACGGCGAGATCGCGAGTGAGCTGTTCATCACGCTCAGCACGGTGAAGACCCACATCGCGAGCGTCATGACCAAGCTCGGCGCGCGCAACCGGGTGGAGATCGCGATCTGGGCGCACCAAACAGGACGGATGCGCCCCCGCCGCGACCCCGGGACCCCCTAGCCCCGCCCCGCCCCGCCCGCCCCGCCTCGCCTTAGCGGAGCAGGAAAGTGCTGCTCCGCGGGCCCATGCAGGAGCACTTTCCTGCTGCGATAGGGCGCCGCGGGGGGTGCGGCGGGGTGCGGCGGGGGCAGCGGGCATTCCCGAGCAGGGCGTGGCGACTTACACTGGGCACACCCCGTCAGCGCTGATCGGAGGCTTCGTGCCCTCGCCGTGGTCCTCGTCGCGTGACGTCTCGCCGGAGATGTCGCGCCTGCTCATCGAGCGCGCGCACGAGGAGCTCGTCGCCGGCAACCTCGACGACACCCGCCTGCAGCAGGTGCGCCCGCTGGTGCGCGCCTCGTGGCAGCGCGCGTGGCATGGCCGGGTCGGCGCCGAGGGCAGGCCGCCGCTGGCTTTCACGCCGGAGGCGCTGGAGGAGTACCGCACCGGGCATCCGCTCGCCGGGGCGATGGACCTCATCCGCGGGCTGCTGTTGCCCGGGTCGCCCGAGGATTCCGGCGTCATCGTCGCCGTCGGCGACCACGCCGGTCGCCTGTTGTGGGTCGAGGGTGACCTGCAGCAGCGGATGCTGTCCGGCGAGATGGGCTTCGTCGAGGGGGCGAACTGGTCGGAGGCGGCCGTCGGCACCTCGGCGCCGGGCACCGCCCTCGCGCTCGGTGAAGCGGTGCAGATCCACCAGGCCGAGCACTACAACCGGCTCGTGCAGCCATGGTCGTGCACGGCGGCGCCGGTGTTCGACCCCGAGACCCGCCGCATCCTCGGCGTCATCGACGTCACCGGCGGTGCCGAGGCGGCGACACCGCAGGCGCGGATGCTGGTGGATGCCACGGCCCGCGCCGTCGAATCCGAACTGCTCGTCGCTCGTCTGCGCGCCCGCGCCGAGGCATCCGCGCCCAGCCGTTCGGCGCCACGGCGGCCCCCGCGAACGGCGGCGCAGCGCGCCCGGCTTCAGGTGCTCGGCCGCGACCGGGCCCGCCTCGAGGTGGACGGCGACGACAGCGAGACGGTCGTCGAGCTCAGCGCGCGCCACGCCGAGATCCTGCTCACACTCGCCGTGCACCGGCAGGGCCTGTCGGCCGAACGGCTCGCCGAACTCATCTACGGTGAAGGGTCGCCGGCCGACACGCTGCGCCCTGAGATGGTGCGGCTGCGCAAGGTACTCGACCGTCTCTCGCCCGACCTCGCACCGCAGTCGCGGCCGTATCGGCTGACGGTTCCGCTCGAGACGGATGCCCACGACGTGCTCTCCCTGCTCGACCGCGGCGCGCATCGGGTGGCGCTGTCGGCGTACCGGGGGCCCGTGCTGCCCGACTCCGTCGCGCCGGGAGTGGACGAGTTCCGCGAGGAGGTGCGGGCAGCGCTGCGCGAGGCGATGCTGTCGGAGGCGAGCCTGGATGTGCTGCTCGCCTACGCAGACATCCCCGAGGGACAGGCGGATGCCGAGATCCTGCGCCTCGCGCTGGGGATGCTCCCGGCCCGTTCGCCCAAGCGCGCCAGCCTCGTCGCGCGGCTGGAACGCCTCGACGCCTGACCCACCCGGCGGCGGCCCCTGAGCGAGGAGCACAGCGACGAGACGAAGGGTGGTTCCTGAGCGAGGAGCACAGCGACGAGACGAAGGGCTGGGACGCTTCGACAAGCTCAGCGACCCAAGGTGGCTCAGCGAACCGAAAGACGGTGTGACCCGGGAAGGTGGGTCCCTGAGCCTGCCGAAGGGCCCAGGGGGTCCGCAACCGGATGCAACGTTGCGCACGGGGGTGCAACGGGGCGCGGCCTAGCGTCGAGGCACACGAACGCGGCAGTGGCGCCGCGCACAGTCGCACATGTCGAAGGAGACATCATGACCATCGTCGAAGAGAGCGTGTCCACCGCATACGCCGCCCCCGGCCAGCCCGGTGCGGTCGCGAACTACCGAGCCCGCTACGGCAACTACATCGGCGGGGAGTTCGTCGAACCGGCCAGCGGCCAGTACTTCGAGAACGTCAGCCCCGTCAACGGCAAGCCCTTCACCGAGGTCGCCCGGGGCACCGCGGCCGACATCGACCGCGCCGTCGAGGTGGCCTGGCGCGCCTTCGAATCGTGGAAGCGCACGACGCCCGCCGAGCGCGCGGTGGTCCTCAACAAGATCGCCGACCGCATGGAGGCGCACCTCGAAGAGATCGCCGTCGCAGAGACGTGGGAGAACGGCAAGCCGGTCCGCGAGACCCTCGCCGCCGACATCCCGCTCGCGATCGACCACTTCCGCTACTTCGCCGGCGTGCTGCGCGCCCAGGAGGGCGGCATCAGCCAGCTCGACGAGAACACCGTGGCGTACCACTTCCACGAGCCGCTGGGTGTGGTCGGTCAGATCATCCCGTGGAACTTCCCGATCCTCATGGCCACCTGGAAGCTCGCCCCCGCGCTCGCCGCAGGCAACTGCGTCGTGCTCAAGCCGGCCGAGCAGACCCCGGCATCCATCCTTTTCCTCTTCGAGATCATCGGCGACCTGCTGCCGGCGGGCGTGGTCAACATCGTCAACGGATTCGGTATCGAGGCGGGCGCACCGCTCGCTCAGCACAAGCGCATCCGCAAGGTCGCGTTCACGGGTGAGACCACCACGGGCCGCCTGATCATGCAGTACGCCTCGCAGAACCTCATCCCGGTCACTCTCGAGCTCGGCGGTAAGAGCCCGAACGTGTTCTTCGAGGATGTCGCGGCCCGCGGCGACGCGTTCTACGACAAGGCCCTCGAGGGCTTCACGATGTTCGCGCTGAACCAGGGCGAGGTGTGCACGTGCCCGTCGCGGGCCCTCATCCAGCGCTCCATCTACGATGGCTTCCTCTCCGACGGACTCGAGCGGGTCGGCAAGGTCATCCAGGGCAACCCGCTGGATCCGGCGACGATGATCGGCGCGCAGGCATCCAACGACCAGCTCGAGAAGATCCTCAGCTACATCGACATCGGCAAGCAGGGCGGGGCTCGACTGCTCACTGGCGGCGAGCGGGTCGACCTCGGCGGCGACCTCAGCGACGGCTTCTACGTCGCCCCGACCGTGTTCGAGGGCACCAACGACATGCGCATCTTCCAGGAGGAGATCTTCGGCCCGGTGCTGTCGGTGACGAGCTTCGACGACTTCGACGACGCGATCTCGATCGCCAACGACACCCTGTACGGGCTGGGCGCCGGCGTATGGAGCCGCAGCGGCGACACCGCCTACCGCGCGGGCCGGGCGATCGAGGCCGGCCGGGTCTGGACGAACACCTACCACCAGTACCCGGCGCACGCCGCCTTCGGCGGATACAAGCAGTCGGGCATCGGCCGCGAGAACCACCGGATGATGCTCGACCACTACCAGCAGACGAAGAACCTCCTCGTCTCGTACGCCGAAGGCCCGATGGGTTTCTTCTGATCCGCACGTGACAACGGGCGGCGGACGGCCCCCAGATGCCCCAGCATCCGTCCGCCGCCCTTGTCCCCTTTCCCGAGGAGGTTTCGATGGTCAGCATCGGCAGCTACCAGCGCGTGGAGGTGACGGATGCCGCGGCATCCCTTCTGCGTGAGTTGACCGCCCAGCACGGGCCGCTCATGTTCCACCAGTCCGGCGGATGCTGCGACGGTTCATCGCCCATGTGCTACCCGGTGGGCATGTTCGTCACCAGTGCCGGCGACGTGCACCTGGGCGTGCTCGAGGTCGCCGGGCTCGACCCGATCGACGTGTACATGTCGGAGTCGCAGTTCGAGTACTGGAAGTACACGCACCTGACGATCGACGTCGTCCCCGGCCGCGGGGCGGGATTCAGCGTGGAGGGTCCGACCGGCATGCGGTTCCTGATCCGGTCTCGGATGCTGAACGACGCCGAACTGGAGTACTTCGGCCTGACCGCCTGAGTCCCTTCGCCGAGACCCCGCCTTCGCGCCGAGACCCCCAGCTGCAGACGTCCACAGCGCGGGGTGTGGGCGGCAGCCAGGGGTCTCGGTCGCTGGTCTCGACGTTACGGCACGACGACCGCGCGCCCGCGCACCTGCCCGTCGTGCAGCTTCGTGTACGCCTCGACCGCGGTGTCCAGGGTGAAGCGCTCCACGTGCACCCCGACCTCCCCGCTCCGCGCCAGGTCGAGCACCTCGATCAGTTCGCTGCGGCTGCCCCAGTAGGGCGCGCGCACCGAGGCGCCGAACGGCGTGGAGAAGAACCCGGTGGGAAGCAGCCCGCCGCCGATGCCGACGATCTGGATGTCGCCGTCGACGGCGACGACCTGCCGGGCGATGTCGAGTGTGGGCTGGATGCCGGTGAAATCGAACACGGCATCCGCGCCCTTACCCCCGGTCAGCTCACGAATCTTCTCGACCGCTGACTCATCCGACATGAGGGCGTGGTGCGCGCCGACCTCCCGCGCCAGCGCCAGCTTCTCTTCGCTGATGTCGAGGGCGATCACCGTCACCGGCGACACGGCCCGCAGAATCTGGATGCCGACGTGCCCGAGCCCGCCGGTGCCGATCACGACGGCCGTGGCACCTGCACGCAGCTTCGCCGCCGACGACATGATCGCGTGGTACGGGGTCAGGCCGGCATCCGTCAGCGACACCGTCTCGACGGGGTCGAGGTCACCGAGGGGAGCGAGGTGACGGGCGTCGTCGACGATGACGTACTCGGCCATCGCCCCCGGCGCACCCAGGCCGGGAGGGGCGATGCCGAGCTCGGCCGCGCGCGTGCAGTAGTTCTCCTTGCCCTGCGCGCAGGCGTGGCACTGGCCGCATCCCCACGGGCCGTAGATGGCGTACGAGCCGCCGAGCTCGATGCCCTCGACTCCGTCGCCGAGCTTGTCGACGATGCCGGCGCCCTCGTGACCGAGCGTGAGCGGCAGCGGGTAGGTGTACTGCTCGGCCGGCAGCCCCATCACGAACCAGTCGGAGTGGCACAGGCCAGCGGCGGTGACCTTGAGTCGGATCTGACCCGGCCCAGGCTCGGGCGTGGGGATCTCGACGAGTTCGGGGCCCTTTCCGATCTCGCGGTACTGGATGGCCTTCATGGCAGCTCCTCTCATGGAGGCATCCGATGCCCCCGGTCGTCAGTGGCGTTTGCGGCGCGCTCGCCGCACTTCCAGCCTGGCACTGCCGGTGGTCGCGGGGGTCGGGATGGCCGGGAGAATACCGGTTGGGCTTGCGACCCTTCGTCTCGTCGCTGCGCTCCTCGCTCAGGGACCTCAGGGCCCTTCGACAGGCTCAGGGACCCAGGCAGGCGCACACAGGCTCAGGGACCCAGTGGATCTCAGGCGGCGCCGTCGAGCATGGGCTGGGCGCGCACGGTCGCGGCGCGCAGCGCATCGGCGACGGCGACGACGGCGGGGATGCGCAGGGACTCGGCGCGCACCACCATCCAGTACGGCAGGCGTTCGGTGAAGGCCTCGGGCAGCAGGCGCACGAGGTCGGGATGCCGGTCGGCCATGAAGCACGGCAGCAGCCCGATCCCCGCTCCCGCGCGGGTGGCCTCCACGTGCACGAAGACGTTGGTCGAGGTCACCCCGTCGTCCATGTCGGGCACGACGCGGCGGGGCAGGTCGAGCGCTTCGACCTGCAGGATCGAGTCGACGAAGTAGACGAGCGGATGCCGCATCAGCTCCACCGGCGACGTCGGCGCCCCCGCGCGGTCGAGGTACTCGCGCGAGGCGTACATGCCCAGGGTATAGGTGCCGAGCCGGGTCATCTGCGAGCGCTGCGTCTGCGGCCGCCCCACCACGACTTCGATGTCGAGGCCGGGGCGGTGGTCGGCGGCGCTGCGGGTGACGGTCACGATCTCGGCGGTGAGACGCGGATGCGATGCGCGCAGCTGGGCGATCGCCGGGGCGGCGATGTAGGCGCTGTAGCCATCGGTGGCCGACATCCGCACCACTCCCGAGATCGGGTCGGGTTCGGCGGTCGCGCCGTTCAGCCGCGACATCGCCGCCTCGATGCGCCCGGCCGACTCGACCGCGTGCTGGCCGAGCTTGGTCAGCTCCCACCCGGAGGTGGTCTGCGACACGAGACGCCCGCCCATGGCATCCTCGAGGGCGGTGATGCGGCGCGCGATCGTCGTGTGGTCGACCCCCAGGTGGGCGGCTGCCGAGGTGTAGCGCCCGGTGCGGGCGACGGCCAGCAGCACGAGCAGATCATCCGCACGCGGCGGTCGTCGAACATCCATGTGTGCAATTCTGCACATACTCGTTGCGGCAGTGGGCATTGATTCGCATTGCGGCGTCGCAGAGAATTTCGAGGTCAACGGTCACGTCAAAGGAGACATGGATGCCGAACCCCCCAACCACGGCCACGAACGATCAGGCCCTCATCGCCAGCCCCTCCGCCCTCAAGCGGGTGGTGGCCGCCTCGATGGCGGGCACCGTCGTCGAGTGGTACGAGTTCTTCCTCTACGCCACGGCCGCGAGCCTCGTCTTCGGCACGTACTTCTTCCCGCCCACCGGTTCACCACTCGACGGCATCATCGCCGCGTTCGTGACCTACGCCGTCGGCTTCATCGCCCGCCCCCTCGGCGGCATCGTCTTCGGGCAGATCGGTGACCGCTTCGGCCGCAAGCCCACGCTGCAGGCGACGATCATCATCGTCGGCGTCGCGACCTTCCTCATGGGCTGCCTGCCCGGCTTCGCCTCGATCGGCTTCTGGGCGCCGGCGATGCTCGTCGCCCTGCGCTTCCTGCAGGGCTTCGCGGTCGGCGGCGAATGGGGCGGCGCGGTGCTGCTCGTCGCCGAGCAGTCGCCCGACCGCTCGCGCGCGTTCTGGTCGAGCTGGCCGCAGGCGGCCGTGCCCGTCGGCAACCTCCTCGCCACCCTCGTGCTGCTGCTGTCGTCGTGGCTGCTCGCACCCGAGGCGTTCCTCGAGTGGGGTTGGCGCATCGCGTTCTGGCTGTCGGCCGTGATCGTGATCGTCGGCTTCTACATCCGCCGCAACGTCGAAGAGGCGCCGATCTTCCTCGAGGCCAAGGAGAAAGCGATCTCTGAGAAGGCGACCTCGTACGGTGTCATCGAGGTG
This sequence comes from Microbacterium istanbulense, assembly GCF_037204145.1. Lineage (NCBI taxonomy): Bacteria > Bacillati > Actinomycetota > Actinomycetes > Micrococcales > Microbacteriaceae > Microbacterium > Microbacterium istanbulense. The sequence continues at coordinate 581,312 of NZ_JBBDGN010000001.1, read as the reverse complement.
CTGCGTCGCTACCCCAAGGGCGTGATCAAGGCCATGGGTGTGCGATTCGCGGAGAACATCTTCTACTACGTGATCGTCAGCTTCTCGATCGTCTACCTCAAGGTCGTGCACGAGTACGACACCAGCCAGCTGCTGCTGGCCCTGCTGATCGCGCACGTGGTGCACTTCCTGGTGATCCCGCAGGCCGGCCGTCTGGCCGACAAGTGGGGCCGCCGCCCGGTCGTGATCCTGGGCGCGGTGCTCGCGGCGACGTGGGCGTTCATCGCCTTCCCGCTGTTCGACACGCTCAACCCGGTGCTCATCGTGGTCGCGGTCACGCTGGGCCTCGTGTTCCACGCGTTCCTGTACGCGCCGCAGCCGGCGATCATGAGCGAGCTGTTCCCGACCCGGATGCGGTACTCGGGTGTCTCGCTCGGCGCTCAGGTCACGGCGATCGTGGCAGGTTCGCTCGCGCCGATCCTCGCGACCCAGTGGCTGCGCGACTTCGGCTCCTGGGTGCCGGTGGCGATCTACATCGTCATCGCCTGCGTGCTCACGACGATCGCGGCGCTGTCGCTGCGTGAGACCAAGGGCATCTCGCTGCTGTCGATCGACGAGGCGGATGCCGCGCGTCACGGCTGAACCACAGCGACAGACGAACGCCGCCCCTCACGAGGGGGCGGCGTTCGTCATTGGGGCCTCGGGTCAGGGCATCCCGCCGAAGAACCCGAACAACCGGGGCACCTGCATGAGCAGGAAGATGAGTCCGATCACGAGCAGGGCGACCCAGGAGCCGCGCGACTTGAGCCGCCGGCCGGGCTCGGCGACACCGGGCGGGGGAGTGAGCAGTCCGGCGGGCGCCGCGAACGGCAGGGGCGCCTGGCCGGGCGCGGCCGAGGGCTGCGCCACCTGCAAGCGTTCATCGCGCCACCGCGCCCACTGGTCGAACTTCGTCATCAGCGCGCCCACGACACCGAACAACCACGCCCAGGTGGCCGGGTCGGTCGTCGAGACCGGGCGCTGCAGATAGAGGAACAGCCAGTCGTCGATGATCTCGACATCCAACTGGGCGGCGTTGTCGATGAACCGGGCCATGATGTCGGGCGTGAACAGGTACAGCGCGTCGGCCTCATACCCCTGTGGGCAGTACAGGTGGAAGTACTGGTCGAAGTCGCCCTCGAGCGAGAGTCGCTGGTCGCGGTCGAACGATGAGGGCAGGTTGGAGCCGAGGGCGTTGTTGCCCACCGCGTCGAGCACGATGTGGGGCAGCGGCACGTCGAGCTTCACTGCGACGTAGCCCCAGCGGTAGGTGGTGGAGCTCTTGCCCGATTTCACCGTGTACTGATAGTTCGCGAACTCGACGAACCGGGGCTGGTGGCCGCGCACGAGCGAGGTCGACATGCGGCTGGAGCCGCGGCCGAAGATCATCCCCGGCAGCGGGGTGTTGAGCACGCGATCCTCATAGACCATGTTGTTCGCGGCGGCGAAGCGGGCGATGCGGTAGCGCTCCACCCGCCGCCGGCGGTAGGCAACGACGGTGATCACGGCGATGACGGCCGCGACACTCACGAAGATCAGCACGGGCAGGAGGAGCGGGCCCACCGAACCGCCGAACGCGCCGGAGGAGGCGATCCCGACCGACACCGTGATCAAGACGAAGGCGAACATGAGGCCGACCGCCCCGAACAACACCCACGAGATCACGGCGGTGGCAGTGGGCGGATGCTGGGCACGCATCTCGCGCAGGAAGGCGGTGACGGCGCGGGGGTCGACGGGATCGGTCAACGGCCTGGCGTCGAAGCGCGTGGTGCCCGGGTCGGTCATGCGAACACGGTACCCGGCGCGACAGGGCTGGTCGGCGCGCGGCGCGGCATCCGGTAGACTGTTGTGGTTGTCTGCCCGTCGGCATGTCCGCCGAAGGATCAGACGACACGCAACACACCCTCCTGCTTCCGGGAAAGTCCCGGGAGCCGTTCTAGTCCGAAGGAGGTGGGTAAGTGACGCACCAGTACGAGCTCATGGTCATTCTGACCCCCGAGCTGGACGAGCGCCAGGTTGCCCCCAACCTCGACAAGTTCCTGAAGGTCATCACCAACGATGGTGGCTCGATTGACAACGTCGATGTCTGGGGCAAGCGCCGTTTCGCCTATGAGATCAACAAGAAGAACGAAGGCATCTACGTCGTCGTGAACTTCACCGCGAGCAGCGAGGCCACCCAGGAGCTCGACCGCCAGCTCAAGCTGAGCGAGCTCGTGTTCCGCACCAAGGTTCTCCGTGCCGAAGAGGCACAGGCCATGGTTGCCGCCGAGGCCAAGCGCGCCGCCGACAAGGCTGCCCGTAAGCCCAAGGTCGCGAAGGCCTAAGGCTCATGGCCGGCGAAACCGTCATCACCGTGGTGGGAAACCTCACCGCCGACCCCGAGCTGCGGTACACGCAGAACGGTCTGCCGGTGGCGAACTTCACCATCGCCTCGACGCCGCGCACGTTCGACCGCCAGGCCAACGAGTGGAAGGACGGCGAAGCGCTGTTCCTCCGCGCGTCGGTGTGGCGCGAGTTCGCCGAGCACGTGGCGGGCTCGCTGACGAAGGGCATGCGCGTCATCGCGCAGGGCCGTCTGCGTCAGCGTTCCTACCAGGACCGCGAAGGCAACAACCGTACGGCGATCGAGCTGGAAGTTGACGAGATCGGTCCGTCGCTGCGTTATGCGACGGCTCAGGTCACGCGGGCCGCATCGAACGGCGGTGGCGGCGGCGGACAGTCGCGTCCGCAGCAGCAGGTCTCGGACGAGCCGTGGTCGACCCCCGGCTCCTCGAGCTCCGACGCCTGGAGCACTCCGGGCAGCTTCGGCGACGACACCCCGTTCTAAACGAATTGCGGATGCTGCGGCATCCGAACACTCTCTAAGGAAAACTCATGGCTGGAAAGTCGAGCGGCGACCGCCGCAAGCCGCGGAAGGGCGCGAAGAACGCCGCTCCCGCGAAGTCGATCCGCGTGGGCGTCATTGACTACAAGGACGTCGCAACGCTTCGCAAGTTCATCTCGGAGCGCGGCAAGATCCGCGCCCGTCGTATCACCGGTGTGTCGGTGCAGGAGCAGCGTCTGATCGCCCGTGCGATCAAGAACGCTCGCGAGATGGCTCTCCTGCCCTACTCCGGCGCCGGACGCTGAGGGGTACCGACATGGCAAAGCTGATTCTCACGAACGAGGTCGCCGGGCTCGGTAGCGCTGGCGACGTCATCGAGGTCAAGAACGGGTACGCCCGTAACTACCTCATCCCGCAGGGCTTCGCTGTCGCGTGGACCCGTGGTGGCGAGAAGCAGGTCGAGCAGATTCGTGCTGCTCGTCAGGCTCGCGCGATCCACGACCTCGACGACGCCAAGGCGCTGCAGGCCAAGCTCGAGGGCACCAAGGTGCGCCTGGCCGTCAAGGCCGGTGCCGAGGGCCGTCTGTTCGGTTCGGTCAAGCCGGCCGACGTGGCCGAGGCTGTCGCCGCCGCCGACCTGGGTTCGATCGACAAGCGCAAGGTGCACATCACCGCGCCGATCAAGTCCACCGGTGAGCACGAGGCGACCGTGCGTCTGCACGACGACGTCACCGCTGTGATCACCCTGCAGGTGGTTGCTGAGCGAGGCCGCGCGTAAGCGCGACCGAGACGAAGTATGGTTGCCGCGAAGTAATCGCGTCTGCACGGACTAAGGCCCCCAGGATCTTCGGATCCTGGGGGCCTTTCCCATGCGCATCCCCAGCGCGGCCAATGAAGTGGAGGGGGCGGATGCCGGATGTGGGAGTTTCCGGCATCCGCCATGGACGGCGGGCCGATGCCCGAGAACCGTCCCGAGCGGTGCGGCGGAGGTGGGATCCCCGCCGCACCGCTGCGGATGCCGGTCACAGCGTGAGGGCACTGGGGGGCACCCTGGCGCTGGTGACTCTGAGGCATCCGCTCCGCCGACTCGCAGCGCGACCACGTGGGAAGGGTCGTGCGAGTCGGCGGACATCTGAGTGGATGGCTACCGCGCGTATGGGTCGATGCAGGGTCGACCGGAGGGCAGGTCAGTCGGGGTGGACGTCAGCGCGTGCCGCGGGCGCGGCGGGAGGGGCATCGTCGTCGACCGTGAGGATCGAACCGTGGATGCCGGGGGAGGGGATGCCGGAATCGGCGAGGTGCCCGATGAGGGCGGGCGCGCCGCTACCGCTCGATGACGTCGAGCTGGATGGGCCGGCGCCGGCCGTGAGGGCCGAGGCGTCGGCCGGGAGCGCGGCGGAGCTGGGGGCATCGGCGGTCGTTGCCGATGCGACGTCGGTGCGCGGGGCCGCGGCCGTCTGCGCGGCGTACGCGGCCTGAGAGATCACCCAGGCATCACGCGTGCTGACGGCGCCGAGTGCGGGGTGCGTGTGCGGGTGTGGGGCGGTGGCGTTGGACGATCCGGATGCCGCGGGGCGCTGGCCTTGGGCTGTGGCCTGGTTGCTGTCGGTCGAGGTGCCCGCGTTGCTGCCGGCCGGAGTGCCCTCGCTCGGGCCTTCGCCCTGGCCGGCGCCCTGGCCCTGCGAGCCGCCGCCGGGTGCCGGGTTGCCGCCCTGGTTGGAGTTGCCGCCCTGGTTGCCGTTTACTGGCTCGGGGTTGGCTGGTGTCGGGTTCGGGGTGCTGTTGCCGCCGCCTCCGGCATTGCTCTCGGCGCTGTTGCCGGGAGTGGCAGGCTGGCCACCGTGCTGCGTGCCCGCGTTGCCACTGTTGCCCTTGTCGTTCTGGGGGGTGCCGTGCTGGGGCTCGTTGCCGGTGTTGCCGGTGGGCTGGCCGTTGCCCTTGACGGGTTCCGCGGGAGTGGGAGTGACGGGAGTCGTGGGCTTGTCGGCCTTGGGCTTGTCTGCTGGAGACTTGTCGGCCTTGGGCTGGGTGGGCTGCACCGGGGTCACGGAGGGCTTCTGCGGCTTCACTGCCGGTGCCGGCTTGGGTGCGGCGGCCGGCTGGGGCGCGGCAGCGGGCTTGCTCGGCAGTGCCGCCTGTGGCTTCTGCGCTGCCTGCGCCTTCGTGGCGGAAGCCGAGGCCTGCGTTGCGGAGGACGTCGTGCCGGTGGCATCCAGCGTCTCTTCGGCGTGCGCGGTCGCACCGCTGAAGAAGATCGCGTAGGCCGCCCACAGCAGAATGCCGAGGCCACCGAGGAGCAACGTCGCCAGGGGGCGGCTCGCGTGCGCACGGAACTGCACGGTCCACCTCCCCACCAGGCTGCACGAAACGCACCCGGGTGAGATGCGCTCTTCTGGGCGAGAATACTCCGGGCCATACGCGCTGTCCACCGCGATCGCAGGCTGTGATCGGATCGATCGGCGCTGCGCCACGCCCGGCGCGGAACCGACTTGACTTCTCCCCAGGTTGTTCACATTCACGGCAGGTGAACCCAACCTTAAATCTTGCCTTGAAGTCGATTTTCATCCACAGGGTGGGGAAACGAGAAACCCCAGGTAAATGCGGGTAAAAAAGTTGCCGGGAGTGGCTGTCCACCGACTCATCCACAGGTGTTCTGCACAGACACTCCCAGGTTGTCCGCATCCTCTCCACAGAGTTATCCACAGGGTCTGTTGCATGTGGATAAGGGTGCTCCTACCGTGGTCGAGACCAGATGTCGGTTGTTCATGGTTCCCTGTGTGCCAAAGCCCGGAAACCCGGTGCGACAAGCCCGTCGTCGCACGTGAACAGCGGCAGAGATCTGGACCGGAGGGAGCACTGTGTCGATTGCCGACATTTCGGACGAGCGTCTCGGAGGCGGGCGCGGGCCGGAGCGTACCCCGCCGCACGACTTCCTCGCCGAGCAGAGCGCCCTGGGCGGCATGCTGCTGTCGAAGGATGCTGTCGCCGATGTGATCGAGACGCTCAAGGGCGCCGACTTCTACATCCCCAAGCACGAGCTCATCTACGAGGCGATCCTCTCGCTGTACTCGCACGGTGAGCCGACCGACGTCATCGCCGTCACCGACGAGCTCATCAAGACCGGTGAGCTGGGCAGGGCCGGCGGCGCCGACTATCTGCACACGCTGACCTCGATCGTGCCGACCGCCGCGAACGCCGGCTACTACGCCGGGATCGTGTCGGAGCGGGCGATTCTGCGTCGCCTCGTCGACGCCGGAACGCGCATCGTGCAGCTCGGGTACGAGGGTCAGGGCGACGCGACCGACATCGTCAACAACGCCCAGGCCGAGATTTACTCGGTGACCGGTTCCGAGACGGCCGAAGACTACGTGCCGCTGACCGTCGCGGTGGATGCCGCTGTCGAGGAGATCGAGGCGGCCAACAGCCGCGATGGGTCGATGACGGGTGTGCCGACCGGGTTCCGTGAGCTCGACGAGCTGACCAACGGTCTGCACGGTGGGCAGATGATCGTCGTCGCGGCGCGTCCGGCTATGGGTAAGTCGACGCTGGCGCTGGACTTCGCGCGGTCGGCATCCATCGGTCACAACCTGCCGTCAGTGTTCTTCTCGCTCGAGATGGGCAAGAGCGAGATCGCGATGCGTCTGCTCAGTGCCGAGGGTGCGATCCCGCTGCAGAACATGCGTAAGGGCAACCTCGACCCGCGCGACTGGACCACGGTGGCGGCGACGCGCGGCCGCATCAACGATGCGCCGCTGTACATCGATGACAGCCCCAACATGACCCTCGTCGAGATCCGCGCGAAGTGCCGGCGGCTCAAGCAGCGCGAGGGTCTGCGCATGGTCATCATCGACTATCTGCAGCTGATGACCTCGGGCAAGCGTGTCGAGTCGCGTCAGCAGGAGGTGTCGGAGTTCTCGCGAAGCCTCAAGCTCATCGCGAAGGAGCTGCAGGTGCCCGTGATCGCGCTGAGCCAGCTGAACCGCGGCCCTGAGCAGCGGCAAGACAAGAAGCCCGCGATCAGCGACCTGCGTGAGTCGGGCTCGATCGAGCAGGACGCCGACATGGTGATTCTGCTGCACCGCGACTCGGTCTACGACAAGGACGTGCGCCCGGGCGAGGCCGACCTCATCGTCGCCAAGCACCGTAACGGCCCCACCGCGACGATCACCGTCGCGTTCCAGGGCCACTACTCACGGTTCGCCGACATGGCGCCCGGCGACTTCGGTGGGGGCGGGGACTTCAACTAAGCTCAGCCCTTGACTCCCAAGAATACGAGTGTATTCTCTCTCCACATACACTCGTATTCTGAGGAGATGAGATGACCCCTTCCCGTCCGGCTGCGTCGTGGGTGACGCGCCTTCCCTGGCTCGCCGCCGTGGGCTTCGCCCTGGTTCCCGTGCTGTTCACCGCGGTGGCCTCGGCCGTCGCTCAGATCACCGCCGCAGGGGAGAGTTCGTCTGCGCTGCTCATCGCGGTGGGCGCCGCGCTCTCGGCGGCGGTGGGCATCATCGTGATGCGCATCTCGCCGCCGAGCCTTCGCGACTATGGCTTCCGCGCCCCCAGCAAGCTGCGCTCCGTCTGGTGGTTCGTGCCGCCGATCCTCACCCTGCCGATCATCGCTGCGACGGCCGGTATCCATGTCTCCGCGCCCACCCTGCTGGCATATGCCGCGCTCGCGATCGCGGTGGGTGTCAATGAAGAGGTGTGGTTTCGCGGCGTCGTGCTCGCGGTGCTCCGACCGCACGGAGCGCGCGTCGCAATCGTCGGCACCTCGCTGCTCTTCGGCATCCTGCACCTCGTGAACCTGCTTGCCGGCGAATCGCTGGCGGTCGCGGGCTTGCAGCTCGCCTTCGCTGTGCTGTTCGGCGTGGTCGCGGCGGAGCTCGCGGTCCGCACCGGAAGCCTGTGGCCCGCCATCGTGTGGCACGCCGCATGGGACTTCCTCAACTTCGCCGGAGGCAACTCGACATCGCCGCTCGCGCTCAGCGGAATCGGCGTCTGCTGCGTGCTGCTTCTCGTCTACGCGCTCATGCTCTGGCGGGGCGTCGACCGCTTCGAAGGCCCCGTGGCATAGACCGTACGATGGCAGACATGTCACTGACGCCTCGACAGGCTGAGCTCGCTGATGCCGTCCTCGGCCTCATCGGTCGCGAGGGCATCGCCGGGGTCTCGTATCGGGCCGTGGCCGCGGAGTCGGGATGGTCGCTCGGCGCGGTGCAAAAGGCCTTTCCCTCCAAAGGCGAGATGCTCTCCGCGGCCTTCGCGCGGTTGCGCGCGCAGAGCGGACCGACTCCCGCCGCACCTCCCGGTGTGCCGACCGTGCGCGAGTGGCTCGTGCAGCTGCTTCTGGGCATCCTCCCGCTCGACGACGCGCGTCGTGCGGCCCAGCGCCAGGGTGACGCCTTTGCGCAGCACGCGCTCACCGACCCGTCCGTCGGGGCGGCGATCGCCGAGAGCGATGCGCAGATCCGCGGCTTGATCGCGGGGTTGATCGCACGATCCCGAGCGGCGGGCGAACCCGGAAGCCCGGTCGACCCCGACACCGCCGCATGGGCCGTGCTCGCACTTGCTCAGGGCCTTGCGGCGCAACTGCTCTACGCGCCCGAGCCCGAAGACACCGTGCGCACGCGCGTGGATGCCGCCCTCGCTGCCTTGGTCGGCTGAGGCGCGCTACGGCAAGAGCCTGGCCGGCTCAGGACATCGTGCTCGTGAACACCCAGCGCTCGTCGATCGTGCCGTCGCCGAGGTAGTCGGTCTCGGTGATCTCCGACAGCACCCGCCCGTGGGTGTCGTACACCCACGTCGTGGAGCGGATCTCGATCACGTCGCCGCCGACCGTGACCGTGCTGACCGTCGACAACGGCCGGTCGTGCGTGTCATAGGTGCTGACGACCTCTTCGACGTGCTCGGCGGTGCCGTCGCCATCTTCATCGAAGGTCTGCACGCGCCGGATGTCGCGGCCGCGGGCATCCCGTTCGTACACCGTCTCCAGGATCGGCGCGACCACGCTGCCCAGCGTGAGTGAGGTCGTGTCCGCCACCAGCCGGCCGCGGGAGTCATACGTCCACGTCCCGCTCAGGACCGCGTCGATGACACCGTCGCCCTCATGGTCGTACGTCGTGGTGTACCCGGTCTCATGCCCGCGCCGATCGCGCGTCACGGAATGCACCTGCGTCTCGCCGGACGGCGATGACGTGACCGTGTAGCCAGTGAGCAAGCTCCGCGAATCGTACGACAGGCGCGTCTCCTGCACCATCGTCTCGGTGGGGGTCGTGTAGGTCTCGGTCACGCTGAGCACGTTGTTCCGTTTGCCGTAGGTGGTCTCGATCGCACTGACTTCGGTGACACCCGTCGCGGCGTCGAAGAACTCCGACTCCGAATGGATCGATCGCCCCTTCTTGTCGAGCGTATCCACGAGGGTCAATCGCCAGTCCGTGACACCATCACCGTCGACATCGTCCTCGATGACCGAGCGGAACGTGCGCCCCGCCTTGTCACTGGTATCGGTCGACGACGTCGTCGAGTCGATGATGCCGTCGCCGTTGTCGTCCCTCGTGATGATCACGCTGGTCACGAGGCCGCGTGCGTCGTAGCTGAGCTCCTGCCATTCGGTCGCATCGACGGCGCCGTCGCCGTCCCCATCGGTGGTCGTGGTGGCGAGCGAGAGCCGCCCGTCGTCGTCGTAGATCAGGGTCGTCAGAATCGTGAGGTCCCACGCACCGTCGGCATCGAAGTCGTCACGGCTCTGCTGGGTCAGCAGCGTTCCGCCGGCGTCATACGTCGACTCGGTGAGGATGATGTGATCGGTCGCGCCGTCGCCGTCCGCGTCGACCTCCGTCCGCTCCACGACACTCGTCGTTCGCGGCGGAAGAACAGGCGTGGCAGCCGAGGCTGCCGGTGCGACAAGCACCGCGGCGGCGAGTGCCGCCACCGGGATGCCGGCGAGCAGGGAGACCGTGCGGCGCAGACCACATTCTCGATTCATGAGCGCACATTAGACCCGCGGGGTGCGGCGGCGCCAGAGGCAGAATCCTGGGCAGGTGGGAAAAGTAGCTTAGGCTAAGCTAACTAGGTGACCGCAGCGAGTGAATACGCCACACAGGCGCGCCTGCTGGCCGGCCGCGCGAGTGACCCGGCCCTGGTCGTAGGCGACCGCACCGTCACCTACGGCGAGCTCGACGACCTCGTCACGGCCCGCCGGCGGCAGCTCGGCACCACCCGCCGTCTCGTGATGGTCGTCATGGCCAACACCCTCGACCCCGTCGTCACCTATCTCGCCGCGCTCAGCGGGGGCCACGTCGTGCTTCTCGTCGCCGACGGCCCGCACTCCCACACCACCCTCATCGACACGTTCGACCCCGATGTCATCGCCCAGGGGCAGGCCGACGACGGCGCCATCATCGAGCGGCGTCCGGGTACGCGTCACACGCTGCATCCTGACCTCGCCATGCTCGCCAGCACGTCCGGCTCGACCGGTTCACCGAAGCTCGTGCGACTCTCGCTCGAGAACCTCCTGAGCAACGCCGAGGCGATCGCCGAGTATCTGCGCCTCACGAGCGCCGACCGCGCCGCGACCACGCTGCCGCTGCAGTACTGCTACGGCCTCTCGGTGCTCAACAGCCACCTGCTGGCGGGCGCCAGCGTGCTCCTCACCGAGCGCAGCGTCACCGACGAGCTCTTCTGGGCGGAGTTCGCCGATGCCGGCGCCACCTCGTTCGCCGGCGTCCCGTACACCTTCGAACTGCTCGACGCGAGCGGCTTCGCGCACCGCGAGCTGCCCACCCTGCGCTACGTCACGCAGGCCGGCGGTCGGCTCGATGTCGACACCGCCCGCCGCCACCTCGACCTGGCCACCCGCCGCGGCTACGACTTCTTCACGATGTACGGCCAGACCGAGGCGACTGCGCGGATGGCGTACGTTCCTCCCGCGCTCGCCGCCTCCGCTATCGGCGCGATCGGACGCGCCATCCCGGGCGGCTCACTGCGCGTCGACCCACTCGACGACGCGGCCACCGAGCCGGATGCCGTCGGCGAGCTCGTCTACCAGGGCCCGAACGTCATGATGGGCTACGCCGAGAGCCCCGCCGACCTGGCCCGCGGTGCCACTCTCACCGAGCTGCGCACGGGAGATCTCGGCCGCCGTCGCCCGGATGGCCTGTTCGAGATCGTCGGCCGCCTGAACCGGTTCTCCAAGCTCTACGGCATCCGCGCAGACCTCGACCAGCTCGAGCGCACGCTCGCCGCCGAGGGGATCGACGCCCGCATCGTGTCGGATGACGACCGCCGGCTACTGGTCTTCGTCGGCGCCGCGCGGCACATCCGCCGCGCCACCGCCCTCGTCGTCGCCGCGACCGGCATCCCTGCGCATGCCGTCGCCGGCTTCGCCGTCGACGCCTACCCGCGCACCCCGAGCGGAAAGATCGACTCCGTCGCCCTCCGTGCCCACGCGGCGGATGCCGAACGCGCACACAGCGACACCGACGGCGGGCGCAGTGTGGAGCAGCTGCGCGACCTCTACGCCCAGCTCCTCGCCCGCCCCGACGCGACCGCCGACGACTCGTTCACCTCGCTCGGCGGGGATTCGCTGAGCTTCGTCGAGCTCTCGGTCCGCCTGGAGCAGCACCTCGGCACCCTGCCCCGCGAATGGCCACGCCTGACGATCGCTGAACTGAGCACCCTCGCCGACGCCTCCGCCGCGGTCGAGGGCACCGAAGCACCGGCGCCTGACCGCGGCTGGCGGCGCTGGCCGCGCGTCGAGACCGTGACCGTCTTGCGTGCGGTGGCCATCCTGCTCGTCGTCGCCACCCACGCCGACCTGCTCTTCGCGCGCGGGGGCGCGCACGTGCTGCTGATCCTGCTCGGATTCGGTATCGCCCGCTTCCAGCTGACGGAGGCGCCCCCGGGCATCCGCTCTCGTCGGCTGCTGCGGGCCGCGGCGCGTATCGCGATCCCCGCTGTGCTGTGGATCGGCTTCGTATCGCTGCTCACCGCCCAGTACCCACCGAGCACAGTGCTCCTCGTGCACGGGTTCCTGCCCGACGCCGATGGCAGCTGGGACAGCCAGTGGGCGTACTGGTTCATCGAGCTCGCCGTGTGGGGGATGCTGGCGCTCGCCGCCCTGTTCGCGCTGCGCGTCGTGGACCGCTGGGAGCGCGCGCGCCCCTTCGTCTTCGCGCTGACTCTGCTGGTGGCCCTGCTGGCGCTGCGCTACGCCGTCACCGGTGTCGAAACCGGGCTCGTCGAGCGCTACACACTCCCCGCGGCCGGGTGGCTGGTCGCGCTCGGCTGGGCCGCGGCGCGGGCTGACCGCTGGTGGCAGAGATTGCTGCTCAGCGGCGTCCTCATCGCCGGGATGATCGGCTTCTTCGGCACCCCGATGCGCGAGGTCATCGTGATCGTCGGGGGACTCGTGCTGCTCTGGCTGCCGACCGTGCGACTGCCGCGACAGGTGGTGCCGGTGCTCGTGCTGCTGGCCGGCTCGTCGCTGTTCGTCTACCTGACGCACTGGACCGTGTTCCCGATGTGGGAGCACACCTCCCCGCTGCTGGGCGTGGTGCTCTCGTTCGCGGTCGGCTTCGCCGCCTGGCGGGCGTATCAGCTCGCCGAGCGGCGCCTGCGCGGCCTGCTCAGCGCGGCAGCGCCGCGGGATACAGCACCGCTGCGCCGTCGACCGTGACGTGCGCCGGGACCCCGACCGCCAGCGCATCGGCATCACGCCGCGGCACCATCACCGTCACGGTATCCTCGCCGATCGCGAGGGTCACCGCGGTGGTTGCGCCGCCGTGGCGCACGTGCGCCACGGTCGCCATGCCCTGAGGCTCGGGTCGCACCCGCAGCTGATCCGGACGCAGGAGCGCCACGACAGCGGATGCCTCGCCGGCGAGGTCGCGACCGACGTCGATCACGCCGAGCGGGGTCAGCGCCTGTGCGCCCTGACGCCGCGCCGGCAGCACGACCGTGTCGCCCAGCAGCCGCGCCACGCGCAGATCGACCGGCTCGCCGTAGACCGCCTCGGGGGCGCCGTACTGCACGAGCGAGCCGTCGATCAGCACCCCGACGAGGTCGCCGAAGGTCAGCGCCTCGGTGTGATCATGCGTCACGAGCACGGCGGTCACGCCGGTGCGATCGATGATCTCGGCGACCGCGGTGCGGGTGGCTTCGCGCAATTCGGCATCCAGCGCGCTGAACGGCTCGTCGAGCAGCACGACATCCGGCGACGTCGCGAGGGTGCGAGCGAGGGCCACGCGCTGCTGCTGCCCGCCGGAGAGCTCATGAGGCAGTCGATCGGCGAGGTCGGATGCCAACGAGCAGAGCTCCATGAGCTCCGCGATCCGGGTGCGCTGCCGCGCCGCACGCGGCAGACCGAAGCCGATGTTGCCCGCCACGCTCAGATGCGGGAAGAGTGCGCCGTCCTGCGGCACGTAGCCGATGCGCCTGCGGTGCGCGGGCACGTTCACGCCGTCGCCGACCAGGCGCCGGTCATCGAGCTCGACCGTGCCCGCATCGGGCGTCTCGAACCCGCCGATCACGCGCAGCAGGGTGCTCTTGCCCCCACCGGACGGGCCGACCAGGGCGAGCCGTGACCCGCGTGGGACGCGGAACGAGACGTCATCGAGCACGTCATCGGCGCCGAAGCTCTTGCGCACGTGGCTCACGGTCAGCGTCATCGGCTTCTTCCTCGGGTGGCGTGGGTGAACATGATGGCGACGGCAGGCGCCGACAGCGCCACCAGCAACAGCGCGTAGGGGGCTGCAGCGGCGTAGTCGATGGAGGATGCCGCAGCCCAGAACTGTGTGGCGACGGTGCGGGTGCCGGTGGGAGCCAGCAGCAGGGTCGCGGTCAGTTCGCCGGCCGCGCCAAGGGCGACGAGTGAGGTCGCTGCGGCCAGCGTCGGCAGCAGCAGCGGAAGGGTCACGCGCAGGCGCGCGACCAGCGGCGAGACGCCCAGCGCGCGGGCGGCCTCCTCGAGACCGACCGGGGTCTGGGCGATCCCCGCCCGCAGGGTGACGATCGCACGGGGCAGGAAGATGATCGCGTACGCGGCGACGACGAGCCCCGCGGATTGATAGATCGCCGGCGCCACCCGCACGGTGACGGTGACGAGGGCGAGCGCGACGATGATGGCCGGCAGGCTGCTCGCGAGGTACGCCGCCCCGGCGAGCGTGCGCGAGAGCCGCCCGGGGTAGCGGGCAGACAGCCAGGCGATCGGCAGGGCGACGACCACCGTGGCCAGGGCGCCCGCGGTGCCCAGCGCCAGGGTCGTCAGGACCGTGCTCACCAGCGTCTCGACGTCGATCGCGGTGCCATGAAACAGCCACCGGATCACGATCGTCATCGGCACGCCGGCCGCCGCGATGACATAGCCGACGGGCAGGAGCAGCATCGCCGCCGTGGGGAGGGGCCGCAGGCGGAGAGGTTCTGCCCGCCGGGGGGCTCCGCTGCCCACTCGCGCGTAGCGCCCATGCCCCTGCAGCAGGGTGTCGCCGAGCAGCAGCAGCGCGCACAGTGACGTGAGCACGATGCCCAGCGATGCCGCCGCGGGGCCCGCGAAGGTGGACTGGTAGGCGACGACGATCGCGGTGGTGAACGTGTCGAAACGGATGAACGCGAACGCACCGTACTCGGCGAGCAGATGCAGCCCCACGACGAGGCCGCCCCCGAGCATGGCCAGACGCAGCTGGGGCAGCACCACGCGGAAGAACACGCGCCAGGGCCCGAGGCCGAGCGAGCGGGCCGCCTCTTCCCATGCCTTGTCGAGGCCGCGGAGCGCGGCGAGGATGGGCAGGAACACGAGGGGGGAGTAGGCGAGCACCGAGACCAGCAGGGCGCCGGCGAGGCCGGACACCCCGGGCGCGACGCTGCCCCAGGCATAGCTGCTGACGAACGCGGGAATGGCCAGGGGTGCGGCGCACAGCACGGCAAGGGTGCGCCGGAACGGCAGCTGCACCCGCTCGACGAGCCACGCGCAGCCGGTGCCGATGGCCATGGTCAGCGGCACGCCGAGCACGACCAGCAGCACCGTGTTGCTCAGCAGCTCGCCCGCGCGGGGGCGCCACAGCAGGGCGCGCAGTTCGTCGACACCGATCGCGACTCCGGAGGCCACGACATAGCCGACCGGGATCAGCGCGCCGGCGCACAGCAGGCAGACCAGCACCACGAGACCGACGCTCGGGCGTCGCCGGTGCGGGATGCGGGCCGCTGCACGACCGGCCAGGGGGGTGGTTTTCAGAGCAGCCCCGCGTCGATCATCAGCTGGATGACATCGGGGCCGTTGAGGGTGCTCGGATCGATGGCCGGGGCGTCGAGCGTGTCCAGGGCCGGCAGCGCCGGGTTCGCCGGCACGTCGGATGCGACGGGGTACTCGAAGCTGTATCCCTCGCCGAGGATCCTCTGCCCCTCGGTTCCGGTGAGGAACGCGAGGAACTTCTGCGCCTCTTCCGGGTGCGCGGCGTTCTTCAGCACGGCACCGCCGGAGACGCTGACGAACGCGCCGGGATCCTGGTTGCCGAAGTAGTGCAGCTCGGTGTTGCCCGAGTTCTCCTTCGTGCCGTCCTGATCGCGGTACCAGTAGTAGTGGTAGATCACACCCACGGGCACATCGCCGGCATTCACGGCCTTCATGGTGGCGATGTTGTTGTTGTAGATCTCGGCGTTCGCGTCCATCGCGTCCAGCCAGGTCGCGGTGGCCTCGGAACCCTGCGTCTGCAGCATCGCTGAGATGATCGCCTGGAAGTCGGCTCCGCTCGGCGCCGCACCCCAGCGGCCCTTCCACTCCGGGTCCTGCAGGTCCATCAGCGACGCGGGCAGGTCGGCCTCGTCGATCAGCGACGGGTTGTACACCAGCACGGTCGAGCGCGCCGCGATGCCGGTCCAGTCGCCCGAGGCGGGGCGGTAGGCCTCCGGCACGGTCTGCAGGGTCGCCGAGTCGACGGGCGCGAGCAGTCCGGCGTTCTCCACCAGCGACATGGCGGGGGAGTTCTCGGTCAGGAAGACATCAGCGGTGGAGGCATCGCCCTCCGCGACCAGCTGGTTGCCGAGCTCGCTATCGCCGCCGTTGCGCAGCACGACTGCGATGCCGGTCTCTTCGGTGAAGGCGTCGGCCCACTCTTCGGTGAGCTTCTCGTGCTGGGCGTTGTAGATGACCAGGGCGTCGGCGTCTTCGTCACCTGCGCCGCCGGGGGAGGCAGAGCTGCAGGCGGAGAGAGCGACGGTGGCGACGACCGACAGTGCGAGGGCGGACAGACGGCGGTGGAGGCGGCGAGGCATGGGGGAAGCTTCCATCTCGGCGGAAATAAGGCAAACCTAACCTACCACCGGGGGCCAGATCGCCGAAGAACGGATGCCGCGCCGCGGCGGTCAGGGGCGCACGCGCACCCGGCGTCCGTCGATCTCCACCACATCGCCGTCGTGCAGCTGGCGTCCGCGCCGCCGCTCGACGTCGCCGTTCACGGTCACGAGGCCGTCGATGATCATCTCCTTGGCGTCCCCGCCCGAGTCGAGCAGCCCCGCGTACTTGAGGAAGGAGCCCAGGCGGATCATCTCGCCCCCGATGGAGACGTCGTCGATCGGATCAGTCACCCCTGAATGCTAGACGCCCTTCGACAGGCTCAGGGACCCAGACGCTCAGGTGATGTCGACGGTGACCGTGTGCCAGCCGGTCGCGCCGTCCGGCGCCACGGGTCGGCGCTCGAAGACCTGCATGTTGCCGTCGGCGTCGATCGCCCGGCAGGTCACCCGGTGCGGGCCTGGCGTCGCGTCCCACGTCCACCGCCACTGCACCCACGTGTCGGTCGAGGCATCCCACCCCAGCTCCGCGTCCTGCCAGGGGTCGTCGTCGATCTGCACCTGCACGCCGGAGACGCCGGTGTGCGGCATCCAGGCCACTCCCGCCACCGTGACCGGACCCGCCGCCCACGTCGACTGCGACCGCGGCACGTCCACCCGCGACTGCAGTTTGATCGGCCCCTTCTCCGACCATCCGCGGTCGGTCCAGTACGCGCGGTCACGGTCGAAACGGGTGACCTCGAGCTCGACGACCCACTTCGTCGCCGACACGTAACCGTACAGGCCGGGCACCACCATCCGCACCGGGAATCCGTGCGCGAGCGGTAGCGGCTCCCCGTTCATCCCGATCGCGAGCAGGGCGTCGCGATCGTCGGTGAGGGCGCCGAGCGGGGTGGATGCCGTGAAGCCGTCCGATGAGCGGGAGAGCACCATGTCGGCCTCGGCGAGCGGGCGCGCCCGCGCGAGCAGCTCGCGGATCGGATACCCGAGCCACACGGCATTGCCGACCAGCCCGCCGCCCACCTGGTTCGACACGCACGACAGGGTGACGGGGGCCTCGCGCAGCGGCAGGGCGAGCAGGTCGTTCCAGGTCAGCCGCACTTCTTGCTCGACCAGGCCGTGCACGCGCAGCTCCCACTCGGCCGGGTCGAGGTTCGGCACCACGAGGGCCGTGTCGATCCGGTAGAAGTCGGCGTTAGGGGTCACCAGCGGGCTCAGGCCCGGGATCTCGAGGTCGGCGCCGTCGGGAATCGTGACCGCGGTGGATGCCGCGGCGGGCAGCTTCAGCGCGGCGCGGATCGTCGACACCGCCTGCGATCCCGCGCGCACCATCGACCCGCCTACCGCGGTGAGGATGCCGACAGCCGCCGTCACTCCGGCGAGGGTGAGGAACCTGCGTCGCGTGGTCGCTGTGCCGTCGGCCCGCACGGTCGCCGCCGCATCGACGGGGATCCAGCGCACGAGCATCCGCATCGCCATCGCCGCCGCCACGCCGGCCAGCACCGAGGGCAGCCACGCCCACATGCCGGCGTCCTCACGGGTGATCGCCACGATCGCCGCCGCGGCGCCGAGCGCCAGCGCGACTGCCGCCCCCGACCACGCGCGCCGCCACTCCCAGACTCCGGCGAGAGCGCCGAGGGCGAGCATCGCGACGAGGATGCCGATGATGAGCGCCAGCTTGTCGCCGGTGCCGAACAGGGCGATCATCGTGTCCTTCGCCCACGGCGGCGCCAGATCGATCATCGCGCCCCCGACGACGGGCAGGGGAGAGGATGCGGGCACGAACAACGCCGCCGTGAGGGTGCCGAGCCCGATGCCGAGCAGCACGGCGGCCACCCCGGCGAGGGCCGCCGAGGCGCGGCCGGCGGGCCTCGCATGCCGCGGCTGCGCCGCGCGGGTGGTCATCTGCTCAGCGTAATCAGCGCCGCGTCAGAATCCAGAGAATCTGACAGGTCTGTAAGACTCCCTCACCGGGTGATGGCTTCGACCAGCGCGGCCGCACGCTGCACGTCGGCGCGCTCGCCGCGGGTGAGCGCCCACCGTGCGAGCGGTTCGCCCCATGCCTGCGCGCCGCTGAGCCGGATCACCCGCCAGGTGTGCAGTTCGCAGCGGTCGTCGCCGAGCGCGGTGATGGTTCGGTGCCCCTCAGCATCGGCGCCGTCGATGGCGCGCCAGGTGAACGATGTGCCGGGGGTGACCGTGACCACCTCGACCACGGCCCGGCTGAGCGTGCCGAGCACGCGCATCTCTTCGACGGCGGTGGCTCCCGGGAACACCTGCCCGGGAGGCGACTGCTCCATCCGTCGCACCCGGGCACGCCAGAGCGGGTCGTTGGCGTAGTCGGCGAGCAACCGCCAGGCCACGGCCGCCGGGGCGGCGATGACCGCGCGGGCTTCAGTGATGATCGGCATCCGACCTCCCCATGTCGAGTGCGTGGTTCCGGGTCCGGCCGCTACCGGAGGGATCAGAGCCGGTACAGATTCAATCCGGTGCCCTCATCGAGCACCTTGTGGGTGGGTTCGTCGTAGGCGCTGACGATGATCTCGCCCGCGCCACGGATCCAGACCTCTTTCACATGCCCGGCGATCGCGCCGAGATCCTGCTTGCCGAACGTGCCGTGCAGGTGCACCGAGAGCGCGCCGTCGACGGTGGAGACGTTGCCGGTGAGGTTGACGACCTCCATCTGCTCGTCCACCACCGTGTCGATGTAGGCCTTCGATACCGGGTCGCGAAAGCTGATCGTCACTCGATGCGCGGCACCCAGCCCGGTGATCGAACCGCTGGTGATGCCCTGGACGGTGAGAAAGTCCGTGAGCGCGCCGAGCACCTCACTCTCGGTGGCGACCGAGACCACCCAGCGTTTCGGTGACACCTCGAGGGCGCTCCACCCCGATCCGGTCTTGGCTGCCGCGGTCATGGGCGCTCCCTTCGCCGTCGCTGGGATCAGTCGACACCCAGGGGCCGCTCGGGCGCAAGAGACGAGTGTCGCATTACGACTCAGACGGCGCCAGCGGCAGGGCAGGCCCGTGGTTCCAGGCGAGGATCGCCGGCTGTTCGCGGTAGTACCCGAGTACCGACACCGAGCCGGCATCGAGCGTGATCATCGCCGCGAACCGGGGTGCCTGCCGCAGGAACACGGCGGTGAGGATGCGCAGGAAGTGCCCGTGCGCGATCAGTGCGACGTCGCCGTGCTCCATGGCATCCAGCACCCGCGGCAGCACACGCGACGCGCGTGCCGCGACCTCTTCCACGGTCTCGCCGGGGGTGTCTCCGCGGATCACTCCGTGCGTGAACGCCGTCCAGTCGTAGCCGAGTTCGGCGCGGATCTCCCTGGTCGTGCGTCCCTCATATCCGCCGTAGTCCCACTCCAGCAGCATCGGATCGACCTCGGCATCCAAGCCCGCGAGCTCTGCCGTGCGCCGCGCCCGCTCGAGCGGCGAGGTGAGCACGAGACCGAAGTCGTAGCCGCGCACGAGTTCGCCGGCACCACGGGCGAGCTCCTCGCCGCGCGCGGTGAGAGGGATGTCGGTCAGGCCGGTGTGCCGCCCGGTGCGCGACCATTCGGTCTCGCCGTGCCGCAGCAGCACCAGCTTGCCCTGCGGGTTGTCGGGGGCGGGGTGATCTGGCAGCGGGTCGATGACGTCCACCCCGCCACGCTACTCCGCTCGCACCGGCACGGTGCGGGCATCCGTCGTTACAGTGGGGCGGATGCCCTGAAGGAGAAACCCATGATCATCGCCGCCCTCGTGCTCGCCGCCCTCGCCGCCGCCCTGCACGTCTACATCTTCTACATGGAGTCGTTCGCCTGGACGACCCCGCGCGTGCGCGCCACCTTCGGCACCAGCGAGGCGCAGGCCGCCTCGTCCAAGGAACTCGCCTTCAACCAGGGCTTCTACAACCTCTTCCTCGCCCTGCTCGTCGTCCTCGGCATCGTCTTCTTCGCCGCCGGCAGCCCCGTGATCGGTGCGACCCTCGTGTTCGCGGGCGCCGGTTCCATGCTCGCCGCGGCCCTCGTGCTGCTGGTGACCAGCCCCGACAAGGCCCGCGCGGCGCTCACCCAGGGCACCCTGCCGCTGCTCGCGGTGATCCTCCTCGCGATCGGCCTGCTCGTCTGACCCGCCTGCCCCCATCCTGGACAGATTGCCCATTCCTGGATGCGGGATCGTCGGCATCCTGCACCATCTGCCCAGCGCGATGCGCTCGGATTGCCCACGTAAGACCCGCGCGCCTACGCTGACTCAGCGACGGCGCCGCTGCCGTCCCGACGCAACGGAGCCTCCCCACGATGACACTCCCCGCCCGCCGCGGTCTCGACGCCATTCCCACCTACCGTCAGGGCCGCCCCGCGGCGCCCGGCGCCTCCAAGCTCTCCTCGAACGAGTCGCCGCATCCGCCACTGCCGTCGGTGATCGACGCCGTCCGCGAGCGCATCGAGACGATCCACCGCTACCCGAACATGGCCGCGCCCGAGATCATCGGTCGTCTCGCCGAGCGCTACGGGGTGGATGCTGCGCAGGTGACCGTCGGCGCCGGTTCGGTGGAGCTCGCCGCGCAGCTCATCCACGCTGTCGCCGGCGAGGGTGACGAGGTGATCTTCGCCTGGCGGTCGTTCGAGGCGTACCCCTCGCTCGTGCGCATCGCAGGCGCGACGCCGGTGCAGGTGCCGCTGGATGCCGACCACCGCCACGACCTGGATGCCATGCTCGCGGCGATCACTCCGCAGACGCGCCTCATCTTCGTGTGCAACCCGAACAACCCCACCGGCACGGTCGTCGGCCCCGCCGAGCTCGAAGCCTTCGTCGCCGCCGTGCCACGCGACATCCTCGTCGTGATCGATGAGGCCTACGTGCACTTCGACCGCTCCGAATACTTCGACGACGCGCACGCGGGCGCCGGCATCCACCTGCTGCACCGCTACCCGCACGTCGCCGTGCTGCACACCTTCTCCAAGGCCTACGGGCTGGCGGGGCTCCGCATCGGATACGCGATCGCGCCGCGCGAGATCGCCGACAGCCAGCGCAAGGTCGCCATCCCGTTCGGCGTCACCGACCTCGCCCAGACCGCCGCCGTCGCCTCGCTCGACGCCGAAGACGAACTGCGCGAACGCATCGCCGAGGTCGTCACCCAGCGTGAGCGGCTCGTGTCGGTGCTGCAGGATGCCGGATGGCCGGCTGTCGCCAGTGAGGCGAACTTCGTGTGGGTGCCCGCCGGTGAGCGGGCCATCGAGCTCGACGAGCTGCTGCAGGCCGGCGATGTCGTCGTCCGCACCTTCCCCGGCGACGGGGTGCGCATCTCGTCGGGTTCGCAGGAGGACATCGACCGGGTCGAGCGGGCGCTCGCCGCATCCACCGTCTCTTCCACGACCGCCGAGGAGGCACGCGCATGACCGAGGTTCCCGTCGTCACCACGACCACCAGGGGCCTGCAGTCCGGGCTGAGCCGCGGCCAGATCGCGATGATGGGCCTGGGCAGCGCGATCGGCGCCGGCCTGTTCGTCGGCTCCGGTCAGGCGATCAGCATCGCCGGCCCCGCCGTGATCATCTCGTACCTCGTCGCCGGCACGATCGTCGTGCTGGTGATGGCGATGCTCGCCGAGATGGTCGCCGCCAACCCCAGCTCGGGGGCCTTCAGCTCCTACGCGCAGAAGGCGATGGGGCGCAGCGCCGGCAGTGCGGTGGGGTGGCTGTACTGGATCACGCTCGTCGTCGTGGTGGCGGCCGAGGCCACGGGTGCCGCCGGCATCGTCGCGACCTGGGTGCCAGGGGTGCCCGCGTGGGTGTGGGTGCTGGTCTTCGTGGTCGCCCTCACCACCGTGAACCTGTTCGGGGTGCGCAACTACGGGCGCTTCGAGTACTGGTTCGCCGCGATCAAGGTGTTCGCGATCATCGCGTTCCTCGTCGTCGGTGCCCTGGCGATCTTCGGGCTCATCCCCGGGCAGCCCGCCGCGGGCGTCTCCAACCTCGTCGACAACGGCGGCTTCTTCCCCACCGGTATCGCCGGCATGGCCGGTGCCCTGCTGATCGTCATCTTCGCCTTCGGCGGCACCGAGATCGTCGCGATCGCCGCGGCCGAATCGGATGACCCGTCGAGCAACATCCGTCGCATCGTGCGTCAGGTGATGGTGCGCATCCTCGTCTTCTACGTCGGGTCGATCCTCGTGATCGTCGCCGTGCTGCCGTGGAACGACCCCAGCGTCAAGGCCGGACCGTTCTCGGCGGTGCTCGCCCATCTGCAGATCCCCGGCGTCGACCTGCTCATGTCGCTCATCGTCGTGATCGCCCTGCTCTCGGCCATGAACGCCACGATCTACGGCTCGTCGCGCATGCTCTACTCGCTGGGTGAGCGGGGGCTCGCGCCGCTGGCCGTCACGAACGTCACCGAGCACGGCGTGCCGCGGGTGGCCGTGCTGGCATCCGTCGCCTTCGGCTTCGTCACGGTGCTGCTGAACTGGCTGTTCCCCGACATGGTGCTGCCCGCGCTGCTGAACGTCGTCGGCTCGACGCTGCTGGTGATCTGGACGGCCACCGCGATCTCGCAGATTATCCTGCGCCGCCGCGCCGAGGCCGAGGGTACGCACCTGCCGATGCGCATGTGGGCGTTCCCGTGGCTGTCGATCCTCGTGCTCGTGCTGCTCGCCGGTGTCGTCATCCTGGCGATGTTCAACGAGGCGGCCCGCACGCAGCTGCTGCTCACCGCGGGCCTCACGGTGGCGCTGCTGGTGGCCGCCCGCCTGACGCGCGGCCGCTCCCGCCCTGGCGTCATGCGCGACGAGGTCTGAGGGCGCGCGCTCCACGCCCCGCAGCCTCCGCATCCCGCGAGACCCGGATGCTGCGCCGAGACGCCACTTCTGCGTCGAGACGCCTGTTCTGTGCAGGCGTCTCGACGCAGAACCGGCGTCTCGGGGCATCCGCCCTCCCGCAGCCCCCCGCCGGCCCCACCTCCATGTCACAACTCGCCCGCCAGCGGTGTCACATGCACAGAACCCCATCCACGGGGCAAGGAGGAGCAGTGGCACACCAGGTCGTCGTCATCGGAGCGGGCTACGCGGGCGTCATCGCCGCCAGCAGGCTCGCCGGCAGCAGGGAGGGACGCCGCGGCGCGCTCGCCGTCACCCTCGTCAACCCCACGGAGCGGTTCGTCGAACGCATCCGGCTGCACGAGTATGTCGCCGGATCCCGTGGCGACGCCACCCTTCCCTTGCGGGAGGTGCTGCATCCCGGCATCCGCCTCGTCATCGCTCATGCGACGGAGATCGACCCCCGCGCCCGCACGGTCAGCCTGAGCACCGGCGAGGACCTGCCCTACGACCACCTCATCTACGCCGTCGGCAGCGGTGCCCGCTCGGCGCCGACAGCGGCGCACACGGTGGCGGATGCTGCCAGCGCCGAGCGACTGCGCCGGGCGCTGGACGCCGCGCGGCCGGGCGATCACGTCGCCGTGGTCGGGGGAGGTCTCACCGCGATCGAGACGGCGACCGAGATCGCCGAGAGCCGGCCCGCGCTGCAGGTGGAGCTGCATGCCGCAACCCTCGGTCCATCCCTCGGGGAGCGGGGGCGCGCCCATGTCCGCGCGACCCTTGACCGGCTCGGGGTGACTCTGGACGAGGGCGTCTCCGTCGACCCGGCCGAGCTCGAGCGCCTCGGCGCCGACCACGTCGTCTGGTGCGCAGGGCTCGCCGTCCCAGCGCTCGCCGCCTCCAGCGGGCTCCTCACCGATGCCGACGGGCGGATGCTCGTCACCCCGACCCTGCACAGCCTCAGTGACGACCGCATCCTCGGCGCCGGCGACGCCGTACGCATCGACGACACCCGCTACGACTATCTGCGCATGGCTTGCGCCACCGCGATGCCGCTCGGCGGACACGTCGCCGACACCGTGCTGCGCGCGCTGCGCGGTCGCGCACCGCGCCCGCACTCCAACGGATTCGCCGCGCAGTGCGTGAGCCTCGGCCGGAAGGACGCGGTCGTGCAGTTCGTGCGCCTCGACGATCGACCGACGCGCCTGGTGTGGCGCCGCGGCCTGGGCGCCTGGGCGAAGGAGACGATCTGCCGGTTCACCGTCGGTGCCGCCCGCAGCGAGGCGCGGCGCAGCGGCTCCTACATCTGGCTGCGCCGCCAGCTCGCCCAGACGGCTGTCACACGCCAGCCGGTCACGACAAGATGAGAGGGAAGGCAGAACGGGAGGGATGCCGATGACGGATGCCGCGCACGCGACGGATCGGGACGCGATTTTCGCCCGTCACCGGGGACTCGTGTTCCAGGTCGCCTACGACATCCTCGGATCCATCGCCGACGCCGAGGACGTCAGCCAGGACACCTACCTGCGGTGGATCGCCGCCCCCGCCGATCCGGCCAACCCGCGCGCCTACCTGGCTCGCACGGCCGCGAACGTCGCCCTGAACCATCTGCGGACGATCTCCCGCCGGCGCGAGGAGTACGTCGGGCCGTGGCTGCCCGACCCGCTGCCCACTCAGGCGGCCACAGCGGCGTCACCCGCTGATGACCCCGAGCGCGCGGCGCTCACCGCCGAGGCGGTCTCGGCCGCGATGCTCATCGTGCTGCAGAATCTCGGCGAGCGAGAGCGTGCCGCATTCATCCTGCGGGATGTGTTCGACCTGGGGTACGAGGATGTCGCCGAGGCGCTCGCGACCACAGCGGCGGCCGCGCGCCAGTTGGTACACCGCGCGCGCGTGCGGGTGCGTGCCCGCGACGATCTGCTCGCGGTGTCGGCGGGGGAGCACCGCGCGATCGTGCACCGGTTCGTCGCCGCGGCGCAGGAGGGCGACATCGCCGGCCTGCTGGCCATGCTGTCGCCGAGCGTCGTCGCCACGACCGACAGCGGTGGTCTGGTCAGTGCCGCGCGCCGGCCGGTGGTCGGAGCCGACCATGTGATGCGGTTCTTGCTCGGGTTGCTGCAGAAGAACCCCGAGGCGACCTTCGATCTGCGTGACTACAACGGGCGCGTCGCCGTCGACATCCGCCTGGAGGGGGAGCTCATCGCGATCTTCCAGTTCGTCGTCGCCGACGGACGCTTCGAAGAGGTGCGTATCCTCCGCAACCCCGACCGTCTCGCGCAGATCGACGCTCGCGCGGCGCGGTGACGGGGGTCGAAACGCCTGTTCTGCATCGAAACGCCTGTTCTGTGCAGGTGTCTCGACGCGCAACCGGCGTCTCGACGCACGACCCCGGTCTCGACGCACGACCCCGGTCTCGACGCGCCACCCCGGTCTCGACTCCGCGGTCGGCGCGTGCCCCCTCGACGCGCCGCTTCTGCGCCGACGCGCCTGTTCTCCACCGGCGTCTCGCCGGGAATGCGGCGTCTCGACCCCCCGAGCCGCCCCCAGCCCCCACACACGCCGCCCCGCAACTACGCCCTGATCCGCGCGATCTCGCCCTGCAGCATCCGCACCGCCCACCCATCGTCGGCCGCCGGCGTCTCCATCAGCAGGTGCAGCGCGAGCCCGTCGACGAGCGCGTAGAGCCGGCGGGCCTCGTCGGTGCGGGTCATGGCGTCGCGCTCGGGTGCGAGCATCTCCACGATGCCCTCGCACATCGCGGTGAGCTGCTGGTACGTCTGATCGCGGATCGGCACGAGCTCGGGCACCGCCGGAGCCTCGGCGATGAGGGCGAGGTTGACCTCGAGCTCGGCGCGGCTGTCGGGTTCCAGGGGCAGCACGTGGCTGAGCAGGGCGAGGGCATCGGCCTCCGGGTCACCACTGAGGGGGGTGGAGCGGATGCGATCGGTCGCGCGGCTCAGCATGAGTTCGGCCGAGAACTGCAGAAGTTCGGTGCGTGTGGGGAAGACATGCCTGAGCGAGCCGACGGCTACGCCCGCCTCGGCGGCGACGACCCGCACCGAGACGGCGCCGATGCCGCGTTCGCGGATGATCGTCCACACCGCCTGCGCCAGGTGTTCCCGGCGCTCGTCGAGGTCGATTCTGCGGGGCATGCAGACAAATTAGCACGACCGTGCTAGTTTCCTCTTGCTAGTACGACTGTGCTACCAAACAAGGGGGAACCATGATCGTCGGACTCATCATCGCCTGCGAGATCGGCTTCTGGGTGCTCATCGCGCTCGGCCTGATCGCCCGCTATGTGCTGCGTCGCCCGCGACTCGGGGCGGTGCTGTTGGTGCTCACGCCGGTGGTCGACCTGGTGCTGCTGCTCGCCGTCGGCGTCGACCTGCGCACCGGCGGCGACGCGACCCGCGCGCACGCGATTGCCGCCATCTACCTGGGCTTTTCCATCGTGTACGGGCACCGGATGATCCGATGGGCGGATGCCTGGTTCGCGCACCGCTTCGCGGACGGCCCGCGACCGGTGCGCCTTTACGGTGCCGCGTATGCGAAGGCGTGCTGGCAGGGGGTGGTGCGCACTGCGCTCGCCGCAGGCATCGCCGCGGGTGTGCTCGTGCTGCTCATCGCGATCGCCGCGCCCGGTGCCGACACCGATGCGCTCGCCGCCACGTACCGGGTGCTCGCGATCATCCTCGGCGCCGAGACGGTCTGGGCGGTCAGCTACACGATCTGGCCCAGGCGCGAGCCGGCCCGTGTGGCGTCGGAGGCATGACGGGCACCGGAGGCGTGACGGGTGTGAGGGATGCTTTCGGCGTGTCGCATCCGGCGGGGCAGTGACACGCCGCCGCGCGCCAGGATCATCCCCGCCATCCGACAGCCGAAGCCGCGTCGGCATCCGCTCATGTAAATAATTCTTGACACCGCCGCCGAACGAGTCGTACGCTCCGTGTAAAGAATATTAGACACGGAGGACACCATGGGGTACGGCGAACGCAACTCCTGGATCGGGCTGGTCGTCGCGATCGCCTCGATCACCGTCTACCTGCTGCTCGTTGTGCCGCAGCTCGCGAGCACGCCGGTCGCCGATATCGATTGGGCGCAGCCGATGCTGTGGACGATCGTCGGCGGCATCGTGGCATCCGTCCTCGCCGGCATCGTCTGGGGCACTCTGGTGCGGATGCGGCACGACGACGACCGCCCGGTCGAAGACGTGCGCGACCGCGACATCTCGCGCATGGGCAGCCGGGTCGGGCAGGGATTCCTCGTCCTCGGCATCCTGGGCGCCCTCGTGCTCTGCGCGCTGACCGCCGAGTGGTTCTGGATCGCCCAGACGCTGTACGTCGGCGCCGCACTCTCGGCGCTCGTCGACTGCACTGCCCGCGTCATCGTCTACCGCACCGGGATGCCGTGATGGTGCGGCCCACCCGCGTGACCAACTCGCTGCGCGCGATTCGCGAGCAGGCGGGACTCACCCAGGCCGAGGTCGCCCGCCGCGTGGGCGTCACCCGGCAGACCCTTATCGCGATCGAGCAGGGCAAGTACTCGCCGACGCTCGAGCTCGCCTTCCAGCTGTGTCGCGTCTACGGCGTCCGCATCGACGACGCGTTCGACTATCCGGAGGAATCATGATCACCTGGTTGCAGGATCGCTATGGCACCGCCGACGTGGTGCACCTCATCGACCGCACCGTGCCGCATCCGGGGGCGGGCGAGGTGCTCATCCAGATGGGTGCCGTCGGGCTGAACTCCGCCGATGTGCGCATCATGCGCGGCGAACCCCTGCTCGTGCGGCTGGCTTTCGGGCTGCGGCGGCCCAAGACCCCCGTGCCGGGGCGCGATGTCGCAGGCACGATCATCGAGGAGGGCGAGGGTGTCGAGCTGTTCGCGGTCGGCGACCGGGTGGTCGGCGAGCTGTCGACCGCCGGGGGTCTGGCCGAGTACGTCATCGCCAGCACCGACCGGCTCGTGCCCGTGCCCGACGAGGTCGATGACCTCACCGCGGCGGCGCTGCCGATGGCCGGCGGGACGGCGTGGCAGGCGTTGGATGCCGCAGGCGTCACGGCCGGCTCACGCGTTCTTGTACTCGGAGCCGGGGGTGGGGTGGGCACTTACGCGGTGCGGCTCGCCGTGCAGCGCGGGGCGGAGGTGCATGCGCTGTGCAGTGCGCGGGCGATCGAGGCGGTCTCCGGCCTCGGCGCGGCGAGCGTCGCCGATCGGGCGGCGGGCCTCGATGGACTGCCCCCGAACTCCTTCGACGCGGTGCTCGACCTCGGTGGTCGGGCGCCGCTCGCCGCCCTGCAGCGTCTCGTTCGCGAGGGGGGAACGGTGGTGGGCATCTCGGTCGGCGAGAACAGGGTCGGCCCGGTGGGGCGGATGCTGGCTTCCGCCCTCCGCTCGATCGGCTCGCGCCGCCGCATCCGCCCTCTCACCGCCACAGCGAAGCCGGAGATCACCGGGCAGTTGCTCGCGCTTGCGGCATCCGGCGATCTCGTGCCCGTGATTGACCGCATCTACCCGCTGGACGATGCCGGAGCGGCGCTGACCCGCATCGACGGCGGTGGCGTGGTGGGTAAGGTGCTCGTCCGGGCCGCGCGCGCCGACGGCGACTGAGGGGGCGCGGCCCCGTTCGACGCGCCGCATCCGCCCCGACGCGCCTGCTCAGAACAGGCGTCTCGCCGCAGAACCGGCGTCTCGGCGCCAGGCCGCACCCCGCCCCACACTCCTACCGCCCCGCAAGCCTCCGCACCGCATCCAGCGGGATGCTGATCCACGCCGGACGATTGCGGGCCTCGTAGATCGCCTCGTAGACGGCCTTGTCCAGCTCGAACGCCGCGAGCAGCGCGCGATGGGCGTCGAGGTCGACGGCGGATGCCGAAGCGTAGCCCGCCAAGAACGCCGCGCGCGCGGCATCCGCCCACGCCCGCACTCCCGGCGCCGACGAGCCCTCCAGTTCCAGCGATCCGGCGATGTAGTCGAACGACCGCAGCAGGCCGGCGACGTCGCGGGCGGCGAGGTCGGGCAGCCGGCGTTCGACCATGGGACGCATGGGTTCGCCCTCGAAGTCGAGCAGCACCCATCCGCGCCCTGGTACGAGGATCACCTGGCCCAGGTGGTAGTCGCCGTGCACGCGCTGCAGGGCGGGCCACTCCTCGGCGAGGGCGCGGTCGTAGGCCGCCTCGATCTCGGCGCGCACGTCGGCGATCGCCGGCACCTCGATCGTGGCGATGTCGAGGCGGCGTTGCCAGCTCGCGGCCACCAGCTCGCGTTCGGCTTCTGAGGCGGGCACCGTGCCGAACTCCTCGGCGAGGGCGGTGTGCACGGCCGCGGTCGCGATGCCCAGGTCGCGGGCGGGGATGGTGAAGTCCTCCCCGGCCTCGGCGGCGGCGAGCGCTACGCGCCGGGCATCCTCCACTCCGGGCAGGAACTCCTGCGCGAAGGCGAGCGAACCCTCCACCTTGAATCCGGTCGCGGGATGCGGCCACTCACCCGACACCGAGCCGATCGCGCCCGGCACGAACGGCGAGCGGGCGGTCGCGAGTCCGGTCTGCAGTTCGATGTCGGGGTTGACGCCCGCGTGCAACTGCCGGAACACCTTCACGATGATCGGCATCCACGCCTCGCCGGCGCGGAACACGATCGAGGTGTTCGACTGCTCGCCGCTGAGCACGCCGCCGACGTAGGGGGCCTCGTCCGAGACTGCGGAGGTCGGATGCCCGTGGGCTGTCGCCCGCTCGCCCTCGCCGGTGCCTCCTCGGGTGACCAGGCGCAGCAGCGCCTCGGTGTAGGCGGGGTCGAAGGCGCCATCGATGAGCGTCGTGCCGGGATCAGGGCTACCGATGATGTGCGGCGAATCGGGGTCGACGCTGGCGGTCGGCCGCGCCACGACCGGCACCTGATAGAGCACCACCGGGTCGGCGCCGTCATCGGCGACGAGCAGGGTCGTCACGACGGCGCGGGGCGTTCCCCGGGCCGCGAACGGGTCGGGAAGATCCCACGCCGCGACCACCCGCAACTGGGGATCGCGCGCCTTCGCGCCGTACCACCGCTGCCGCGGCATCCAGGTGGTGAGGCACGCCACTGTGCTGTCCATGACAGTGACAGTAGAGGGCAGGATGCCGCGGTGTCGACTCTCGGAACCCGGGCGCGTCTGCTCACCCGATCGCGCGGCGCAGGGCATCGCGCATGGCCTCGCGGAATGCCCGCATGCGCGGCACGTGTGAGGCCAGTTCATCAGCCCCGTGGTACATGCCCGGTTCGACGAGCACCTCGACGGGAACCCCCGCGTCGGCGAGCCGGCCGGCGTAGGCGACGTCCTCGGCGTAGAAGAGGTCGCGGTCGCCCACGCCGATCCACGCCGGGGGCAGACCGGTGAGGTCTTCGCGGCGTCCGGCGGCGGCGTACGGCGGCGGAGCGTCGAGCCGCGGCGGATGCCCGAGATAGGCCGTCCACGCGAACCGGTTCGACGGCGGTGTCCAGATCACCGAACCCCGCCCCTCGTGGTCGAGCGCGAGGGCGGTGCGGTCGTCGAGCATCGGGTACACGAGCGCTTGGAACGCCACCGGCAGGCCCTCATCGAGCGCCCGCTGCGCGAGCGCTGCCGCGAGTCCCGCCCCGGCGCTCTCGCCGGCCACGGCGATCCGTGCGGGGTCGATGCCGAGTTCGTCGGCGTTGTCGTGCATCCACTTCAGTGCCGCGAAGACATCGTCGGATGCCGCGGGGAACGGATGCTCCGGAGCCAGCCGGTACCGCGCATTGAGCACGAAGACACCGAGCTCGGTCGCGATGGTGTGCGCGGTGACCTGCTCGAGCTCCGGCTTGCCGGCGATGAGCCCCCCGCCGTGGAGCCAGAGCACCGCGCCGCCGGGCTTGGTGCGCCACGGCGGGTCGTTCACGTATCCGTCGAGGCCGCCGGGGATCTCGACGTGCCGCACCATCGGGTCATCGAGCATGGCGTCGCCGCGCGGCACGAACACGCGCCCGAGCTTGAGCATGTGCCCGTTGTAGACGTTCACGGGCAGCAGCAGCCCGACGTGGCGCAGGTCGCGCGGAGCCTCGAGCAGCCGGCGCACGCGCAGCGCGAAGCCGGCGCTGAGCCCCAGTCCCAGTGCGGTCAGGCTGACCGCGAGCGCACCACGTCGCATCCGCTGCTCCCGTGTCTCAACCGGCGGCGATCTCCGCGAGCACGTCGAGGAAGCCCTGCCAGCCGGCCACGAGTCCCTCCTGCTGCTCGAGAGTGAAGCCGGGGGTCTCCTGCGACATCCGCAGGTGAGTGCCCTCGTCCGTGGGGGAGAGGTCGACCGTCACGGCGGCGCGCGCGTCGTCGGCCGGCTGGTCGGTCAGGGTGAAGACGAGACGACTCGGCGCCTCGACCTCGCGGAACTCGCCCGTCCAGTCGATGGTGTTGCCGTCGGGCAGCACCATCTGGGCGGTCCACGTGCGTCCGGGCTCGGCGACGAAGTCGAGCGACTCGGCCGGGATCTGCACGGCCTCGGTGCCGAACCAGCGTGCGAAAGAGCCGGCATCCGTCCAGGCCTCGAAGACCGCAGCGGGCGAGGCTGCGATGTCGCGTTCGATCGTGATGTGTGCGGGGACGTCGGTCATCCGTGTACTCCTTCAGGTGCAGCACGGCCTGTGCTGACGAGATGACCCTACCGGGGGCCTCCCCTCGAGACGCCTGTTTTGCGCCGAGACGCCCGTGCAGCACAGGCGTTTCGGCGCAGGAGCGGCGTCTCGGCCCCGCCCCCGCCCAGCTCAGACGAGGCGCACCGTCTGCTGCAGCCGCGTGCGCACATCGAACAGCTCATTGCCGCCGATCGTGCGCGCCCCTGGCACTCCCGAGCGCAGGATGCCGCGCAGCGCCGAGCGCCGCACAGCCACGGTCGGGATGCCGCGGCGCTCGCCGAGCGGCACGACCACCTGATCGAGATCGTCATCGGGCAGCACGAGGATGGCCCCGCCGAAGCGCACCTTCGCCGTCCTGGCGACTGCACGTGCTCGCCCCAGCAGGTCGGCGATCGGGGTGCTGCCGCCGAGGGCCTGCCCGATCGCCTCGCCCTGGCGGAACCGCACCGTGTCGCCGACATCCTCCGACATCACGGCGTACAGACCCGAGGGGCTGAGCACCACATGGTCGAGCTTGTGCGCGGCATCCGTTCCCACCGCCACGTCGTGCCACACCGTGAAGCCGATGCCGAGCTCGGCGACCATCTCACCGGTGGCCTCTTCGGCCAGGGCGTCGGCGAGCATGCGGCGCACCTCCCACGGCGCCGTGCGCACGAACGTCGGGTCGTAGGCCTGGTGCTCCGACAGCTCGTGCCCCGCCCAGTCGGCCGCGAGCTGGAGGTAGCGCCGTCGGCGCCAGGCGCCCGCCTGTCCGTGCACGCGCGAGCGGGGCCGGGTGCCGCTGGATGCCGCGCGAGACGCCGGGCCTGCCCAGCGGCGGCGGGCATCCTCATCACGCCCCCGGTCGTACCGTGCCCTGGCCTCGGCTGTGCCGATCAGCTCCCACGCGTGCTGCACGCGGATGAAGACCGCGGCATCCCCGCCGGTGTCCGGGTGCGTCTGTCGCAGCCGCACCCGGTAGGCGCGGCGCAGGTCGTCGTCGCCCACGGCCGGGTCGACGCCCAGCACCTCATAGGGCGAGGCGGCGAGCGGGCTGTCGAACATCACCCCTCAGGGTAGCCAGCGGGCACGCGGTGAGCAGAAATGTCGGTGAATACGCGATCCCCGGTGCATTCGCGCTCACCGCACGCTCACCCCGCCAAGAACGCCAGCGCGGCCTCGCGGAAGGCCCGCGATCCCGGCGCGTTGAAGTGGTGCCGGCCGGGGATCTCGAAGAACGTGCCCTGCGGGGCGGCGGATGCCAGGGTGCGCGACCCCTCGATCACGGCATCCTCCGCGCCGGTGGCGAACAGGATCGGCTGCAGCGGCGCGGTCGACGGTTCGGGGTCGATCGAGTGGGATGCCCGCATGCCGAGCGCCAGCGCCAGCAGGGCGTTCAGGTCGTTGCCCGGCACGCGTTCGGTGAGTCGGATGTAGCTCTGCGTCGCGGGGTCCGTCACGGGCGTGCCGTCTGCGATGTACTGCCGCACCTGATCGATGTCGAGGCGGGCGAGCGGCGTGCCATCCGGCACTCCGCCGAGCACGGCGCGCGGGATGCGGTCGCCGAGGTCGCGCGCCACCTGCCACCCCACCCGGGCGCCCAGCGAGTAGCCCACGTACAGCGCCTCATCGAGGAGGAAGGTGTCGAGAACCTGCTCGATGTCGGATGCCAGCGTGCGCACCGTGTAGCCATCGGCGTCGTGCGGCTTGTCGCTCAGTCCGTGCCCGCGCTGGTCGATGCCGAGCACCCGATACCCGGCGCGCTCGAGCATTCTTATCCAACCGGTGAGCACCCAGTTGTCGCGCGTGTTCGAAGCGAAGCCGTGCACGATCACGACGGTCGGGGCATCGTGGTCGCCCCAGGAGTACGTCGCCAGACTCACGCCGTCGCCGACGATGACGTACTGCGGGTCAGGCATGCGGGTGATGTCAGCGAGAGGAACGGCCACCCGTCCATCATGCTCCGGAATGCACCCGACGGGCCGAATCCGCACCCGCCCCTCGCATGCACTCGAATCGATTCGATACAATTGACAACTATGCCGAGCGGGCCGCCGGCATCCGGCATCCATCCCCTCTCTTCCGGAATCCCCATGGCAACCACCCTGACCACCGGACGCCCCTGGCGCGTCATCCTCTTCTTCTGCGTCCCCCTGCTGCTGGGCAACATCGTGCAGCAGCTGTACCAGTTCGCCGATGCGATCGTCGTCGGCCGCCAGTTGGGCGTGAACGCCCTCGCCGCAGTCGGTGCGACCGGTGCCCTGCTGTTCCTGCTGCTGGGGTTCGCCTGGGGTCTCACCTCGGGCTTCGCGATCCCCACCGCCCAGGCATTCGGCGCGCGGGATGCCGACGGCGTGCGCCGGTCCGTCGCCGCGGGCACCGTGCTCACCGCGATCACGAGCGTGATCCTCACCGTCGGGGCCCCGTTCCTCGCCGGCCCCGCCCTTGTGCTGCTGCAGACGCCGCCCGAGCTGCTCGCCGACGCCACCGTCTTCGCGCAGGTCAGCTTCATCGGCGCGGGCGCCATGATGTTCTTCAACTACCTCTCGGCGATCATCCGCGCGATCGGTGACTCACGCACCCCGCTGGTGTTCCTCACCGTTTCGTGCGCACTGAACGTCGGCCTGGTGATCCTCATGGTCGGCCCCCTCGGGTGGGGAGTGGCCGGCGCCGCCCTCGCGACGGTCGTCGCGCAGCTCGTCTCGGTCGTGCTCTGCTACCTCTACCTGTGGCGCAAGCTGCCCATGCTGCACCTGCGCCGCGGCGACTGGCGGGTCAGCCGGGCCGATCTCGCCGAGCACCTGCGCCTCGGCCTGCCGATGGGATTTCAGGCATCCATCATCGCGATCGGCACGCTCACCGTGCAGGTCGCGCTGAACACGCTCGGCTCCGCAGAGGTGGCCGCCTACACCGCCGCCGCCCGCGTCGACAGCCTGGGCGTGGCCTTCCTGCAGTCGTTGGGTCTCGCGGTCTCGATGTACGTCGCGCAGAATATCGGCGCTCGGCGCCCCGACCGCATCCGCCGGGGCACGATCCAGGCGCTGTGGATGTCGCTGATCGCCTCGATCGCGCTGTGTGCGCTGCTCATCCTCTTCGCGACGCCGCTCGTGCGCATGTTCATCGGCGACGGATCCGACGAAGTGGTCGAGATGGCACACCTCATGCTGGTGATCAACGGCGCGACCTATGTCTTCCTGGGCGCCCTGTTCGTGTTCCGCGGTGCCCTGCAAGGCCTCGGCCGCACCCTCATCCCGACGGTCACGGGTGTCATCGAGCTGGTCGCGCGCGTGATCGCCGCCGTCGTGCTGGGCGGTGCGTTCGGGTTCGTGGGTGTGGTGCTCAGCAACCCCCTCGCGTGGATCGGTGCGCTCGCCGTGCTCATCCCGTCGTACATCGCCGCGCACAAGATGCTGGGACGGATGCCGGTGACCCCCGATTTCGTCACCGAGACGACCCAGATTCCGGTCATCGGACCCACCGACGGCTCGATGGTCGTGGACGGCGTCATCACCGCGCCGATCCAGGTCGTGCCGCCGCGGCTGTCGCGGCTGCGTCGGGCGCGAAAGAGTCATCCTCAGGGATGAGGCGTGTCGCCCGAACGGGGGATGCTGGCGGGAGTTTTCCCGCGTAACCTTGTATCTGGAAGCGCGTTGTGGGACGCGCGATGACTGGGGGGTCTGCCATGTCGACTTTGGCTGTCACGAGCACGCTCGGATCGGTGTTCGTACCGGTGGGAATCGCGGGGGCGGTGATCGCCCTCGTGTGCGCACTGATCGCGGCGTTCGCGATGGCGCGCGGCTCAGCGGGGCTGTGCGGGGGTGCCGTCGGCGTGTGGATCGTGGGAACGATGCTCAGCCTGTCGGCGTCGTTTGCGAGCGAGTGGATGCCGGTGTTCGTGTCGCTCAGCGCGCTGGCGGTCGCCCTCGTGCTGGGTGGCATCGCCCGCCTGGTGCTGCGCCGACCGGCGCCGGCGACGATCTGACGGGCGTTCGCTCCGAACACGCGCAGAGAAGGAGAGTGCGGTGAAGGATGCCGCACTGTGCTTTTGTGACTCCTATACAAGAAACTGAGTTTCAACACGCATGGAACTTGGTTCCGAACGGGAACCTCGGTCAGACGAGTGAGGCGCGACCCTACACTCGCCGGAGGCAAGGTCGCCTCTACCCTCTGGAGTCTCTCAATGACGAGCGCAAAACCTCACGCGCATGGCCTCGGCATGCGCATCACCGTGATCGTGATCAGCCTTTTGTTGGCGGCGATGCTGTTCGTGTACTTCGCCACGACAGGCAAGATTGCCGCTGGAGCATCCGAACTGGCCGCGGGCACGACCACCGCTGCCGACGGGTCGGCGAAGCTCGTCGACGGGGCGGACAGCCTGGCTGCCGGCGCGGACAAGGTCGCAGCCGGCAGTGACAAGCTCGCGGCCGGTGCGGGCAGCGCCGAAGAGGGCTCGATGAAGCTTCGTGACGGACTCACGACGGCCCTCAGTGGGGCGACCACGCTCTCGGAGGGAGCGAGCACGCTGGCATCCGGTGCCGACACCGCGGCGGCCGGTGCCGCCAAGGTGGATGCGGGTGCGAACCGGGCCGAGGCCGCCGCCCAGCGCCTGTCGGCCGGCGCGTCGAAGGCGTCGTCCGGCGCCGCACAGTTGAGCGCGGGTGCGTCGCAGCTCGATGCGGGCGTCACCACGCTCCGTGCCGGGGCCAAGGAACTCGACGCCGGTGCGACCGACCTGAACGCGGGTGCCGGTCGACTCGACGCCGGCGTTGCCGAGCTCGCGACCGGTGCGGCGCGGCTGTCTGCGGGCAGCACGGCCGCCGCCGACGGGGCCGCGCGCCTGGATGCGGGTGCCGCCGAGCTGAACACGGGAGCGCAGACCCTGTCGGCTGGTGCCTCCACCCTCGCCGGCGGTGCCGCGCGGGTCGACGCCGGAGCGAGCCAGGCCTACACCGGCTCCACGGCGCTGAACGCCGGCGCCACGCAGCTGAAGGCCGGAGCAGAGCAGGTCGCTGCCGGTGCCGAGAAGATCAGTGCCGGCGTGACCGCCGCACACGGCATCTCGTCGCAGCTGCTCGCCGGGGCGAACGACCTCAACGCATCGCTCTCGGCCGGGGTGACCGGTGACGTGCGCACGCTCGCCGGAGCGGGCGATCAGCTCGCCCAGCTCGCCGCATCCGCCCCCGGCAACTCCCAGACGCTGGCCAACCAGCTCGCTGCGCTGTCGGCCGCCGACCCCGGCAACGCGCAGCTCGCACAGCTCGCACAGCTGGCCGCAGGCGTCGACCAGCAGGTCGACGCGATGGCCGCGCCGACGGCCGCGGCGTCCAAGCTCGCTCAGGGCCTGATCGGTGCATCGCAGGGCGCCCAGCAGCTCGCCGGAGGAGCGAATGCTCTGGTCAATGGCGACGCCGCGAAGGGGTGGCCCGGAACCGTCGGGCTCGCCGACCCGAGCGCTGGCGCACCGCAGCTCGCCGCAGGCGCAAAGAAGGTCAGCGCCGGTGCGGCCGACCTCGCCGCCGGCGCGGGCACGCTCGAGTCGGGTCTGCAGCAGCTCTCGGCAGGGGCCAGCCAGGTCAGTGCAGGGAACGCGAACCTGGCGCAGGGTGCAAGCAGCCTGCAGGCGGGCACGAGCAAGCTCTCCGCCGGTGCCTCCGAGCTCAAGGCCGGCACGACTCAGCTCAGCGATGGCGCAGCCGCCCTCAAGGACGGCAGTGGCAAGCTGAAGGCCGGCACCACCGACCTCGCCGCCGGCACAACCAAGCTCAAGGCGGGCACCTCCCGCCTGGCGTCGGGCGCTACCGAACTCAAGGCCGGCACCACGCGCCTCTCCGACGGTGCCAGCCAGTTGTCGGCCGGCACGTTCACGCTTTCGTCCGGTGCCTCTGAGTTCGCCGGCAAGATCGTCGAGCTCTCCGACGGCGCGACCCGTCTGAATGCGGGCAATCAGAAGCTCGCCGCGGGCGCCGACAAGCTCGATGCCGGTGCGACGAAGCTCGTCGACGGCACCGAGAAGCTGCACTCCGGTGCGACGGAGCTCAACGCGGGCATCGAGAAGTTGTCCGGCGGCGCAGCGGAACTCGCCGACGGTGCGAACAAGGTGGCCGACGGCGGCGGAGACCTGGCGACCGGGGCATCCGCTCTGGCCGATGGCAACACGCGCATCGCCGACGGCTCCGGCCAGCTGGCCACCGGCACCGCGGAGGCGGCCCCGTCGATGCTCCCCTGGATGCTCGGCATCGCTCTGCTCGGTCTCATCGCGATCGGGTTCTGGATCGGACACCGCGTCAGCCACGCGCGATCCTCGGCCGCCTAGGCGACCGACCCAGACGGGGCGAGCGGACACGATCCGCTCGCCCCGTCTCTGTGTGTCGTGCCGCGCGCCGCGTCGCCGCTCAGTCGCGGGGCGGAGTCGCGACGGCGTGAGCGAGACCGATGGTCAGCCACAGACCACCGAGGCCCAGCATGCCCAGCGTCAGGGGGCCGCCGGCCACCAGAGCGAACACCATCACGATGCCGCCCACCACCCCGAGCATCCAGCCACCGAAACGGATGCCGAACGCGATCAGCGCGGCACTGAGCGTGACCACCGCCAGCCTCGCCCACGTCCACGGCACGGGCGAGAACACGTCGAAGCCTGCGGCAGACTCGGCGGCGGCGCGGCGCAGGGTGCCGGCCAGGGCTGCGGGCCAGGTGACGGCGATCGCGACGGCAGGTGCGATCGCCAGCAGTGCCGCGCCCAGGTGCCAGAACGGACCGAAGCCGTCGCCCCGCAGGCGCACCCAGGTCACCAGTGCCGCCCACAGCAGCAGGCAGCTCGGCGCGAAGAACGCGCCCGCCTCGATGCCGCCGATCACGCAGGCGAAGGTGAGCGCCACGGCCGCCGCGGCGGTGGCGACCGTGCGCATCCGCAACGGGAAGGGCAGCGCGGCCGCGGCGAGCAGCACCGGTACGGCGACGATCACGGGTGTGCTGAGCGTCGCCGCATACGGCGCGACATGCGGCCCGAACAGATCGCCGGGCGAGAGGAACAGGATGACCGCGGCCGTGACCACCGCCGCGCTGACCGCCGCCCACACCAGCGCGCGCCAGGCGGTGTCCGCCAGCGCGCTCTCGCCACCGAACTCGAGCCGGGCGCGTTCGGCGACCTCATCAGGGCTGCCGAGGTTCGCGACGACCTCGTCCATCGGCAGGCCGAGCTCTCGGGCATCCGCGAAGTGCGCCCGCAGGTCGGCGAGCACCTCGCGCCGTCGGTTGGGTGCGATCGCGTAGAGATGTCGGCGCACACGACGCAGATACTCGTCGGCGGTGCTCATGGTGCCTCCCCAGGCGGCTCCGCGACGCCGCGGCAGTGACGACGTCGTCCTAGAGGAGAGTATGGCCTGCTCAGCTCTCCGGGCGCGGAGTCCATTCGCCGTAACCCCACCGGATCGCCAGGGCGCCAGGGCCGAAACCGCGCCGGACAGCGTGCACGGAGTGGGCGCCCTGGAGGTCGCGGCGCACGATGTTCACGTCGTGCGGGGTCTCATCGACCTCTTCGACCCAGTCGGGCAGGGCGTCGGGATGGAACCGCGTCCACACCACCAGCTCGCGCGACTGCAGCGCCACGGCGTGGCCGATCTCATCGGTCTCGGCGGCACCGCCGTCCGGGTACTCCACCGTCCATTCGATCATCGCGGTCGCCGGCGACGTGATGGGGCGGTCGAGTTCGAACATCATTCCGTGGACCTCATTGGTCGCGTCGGAATGCAGCACCGACACCCGACCGCCCGCGATCGCCTCGAAGCGCGGCGCGGGAACGGGGATGCCGGGCGACACCTCTACGAACGGTATGGCGGTCACCGTGCCGGAGGTGGCCTGCACGAGCATCCGCGTGGTGCGGCGCTGCAGGGCGCCATCGGGGCCGATGTCGCTGATCGAGTGCACGGTGAGCTCGCGGGTGGGGTCGGGGTAGCTCGCTCCCATCGCGAGGAACGTCTGACGCACCCGCTCTTCGAGATCCACCGCGTTCAGCGGAAACGTGTTGGTGCCCAGGGGGCCGGTGCGCTGACTTGCGCCGAGCAGATTGCGCAGCGACCCCGCGTCGAGGTTGAGCAGGTCTTCGATGTCGCGGATGGCGGTGAGCGACTGCGCGCCCTCGGGGCGCCTGGCACCCGAGCGCCAGTAGCTGAGCGTGGCCATGGATACGGGGTTGCCCCGTTCAGCGAGTCGCTCGCGCAACCAGGCCAGTGTCACGCCGCGTGCGTCGATGCCCTCGCGCAGCGCTGTCGCGAACGGGCGCGCGCGCGGACTGCTTGCCTGAATCTCCGTCACAGTGCCCCCTCGGTATGTGAAGATCCCTCGCCTAGATTGGCATACGTGAACCCGTCGGGGTCGCCTCTGGGGAGGGTCGGCACTCGAAATCACAGGTAGGGGAGTCGGCAGCCCGGCGCCAAGCGCTCCGCCCCCTCGCCCCTCGCAGGGCGAACCCCCCGTTCGCTCTGCATGGATCGGGGTTCGACGGTCTACTGGGGAGTGCCGTCGAACCCCGCCCACCCTCGGGAGTGCGGGCCCCGTCGTAGACTGGAACTGTCGTCGACCAAGGAATCGCCATGCCCGCCCCCTCTCGCCCGTTCACGGCGCGTAACGTGCAGTTCGCGCGCGCCGTTCTCGCGGCCGTGGCCGCGTTGATGGTCACGTTCTCTCCCGACCATTCCGCCGCGGTCGGCCTGTCGGTGTTCGGCGGCTTCGCGATTGTCACGGCGGTGGTGCTCGGTCTCGCTGCGGGGCTCGTCTACCCGTCTGGTCGCCGCTGGCCCGCCGTGCTCATGGCCGCGATCGCCCTGGCCGCGGGCATGGCCGGATCCGTGCCCAGCTGGCGCACGGAAGATCTGTTCTTCGTGCTGGTGATCAGCTGGGCGCTGCTGTCCGGTCTGGTCGAGCTGCTGGCCGGCATCCGCCACCGCCGTGAAGAGGGCGCACGCGACGCGATCACGATCGGCGCGCTGACGATCGAGCTCGGTGTCGCACTGCTGTTGATCCCCTCCGGGTTCGTGCAGCCGTACGTGATCGAGAAGGCGGGCTCGTTCGAGCTCACCGGCATCATCCTCGGCGTGGGCATCTTCGGTGGCTACGCCGCGATCGTCGCCGTCTTCCTCGGCATCGCCGCGCTCACCCCCCGTGCCACTGCCGCCGCGTCATCGACCGTCGCGGATGCCGACAACCCCACCGACCCCGTGACGCAGAGCGATCGCGTGACCGACGCCGACCGTGGAGGACGCGCATGACCGACGAGAAGCCCACCCGCCGCGAGATTCTGCGGCCGCTGCACCTGGTCGGCCTGGCGCTGGCCGCTGGCGTCTTCGCCACCGTCGTGACGCTGGTGTCGACCGGCGCCTTCACCTCGCGGGTGAACCTCGCGATCGCCAACGGCACGTACGAAGGCCTCACCCCGATCGGCCTCGGCCTGGTCATCGGTGGCGGCGCGTTCATCGTGACCTTGCTCGGGCTCTCGATGCTCATGCTCGCGGTCGACCCGGCCGACGTCACCAAGACCGTCGACCGCCCGGTGCTGTACGACGAGCCCGAGGCGGGCACGACGGATGCCGGAGACACCACGACCGACGCCTCCGATTCGTCCGGTCGCTGATCTCGCTCAGCCCTCGGGCAGCGTCACCTGCAGCAGGCGGTCGTCACCCTCGCGCGGGTCACCCCGGCCATCGGTGTTGTTGGTCAAGAGCCAGAGCGTGCCGTCCGGCCCGGCCGCCACGTCGCGCAGGCGGCCGAACTCGCCGGTGAAGACGGCCCAGCCGGAAGGGTCGGCGTCGGGATCGACGACCCACAGGCGCTCGCCGCGCAAGCCGGTCACATAGATGACTCCGTCGATC
Organism: Microbacterium istanbulense; assembly: GCF_037204145.1. Taxonomy (NCBI): domain Bacteria; kingdom Bacillati; phylum Actinomycetota; class Actinomycetes; order Micrococcales; family Microbacteriaceae; genus Microbacterium; species Microbacterium istanbulense. The sequence goes on along the minus strand of NZ_JBBDGN010000001.1, from coordinate 539,928 downwards.
GCGGCGATGCCGCTCGGGCTCGCCTCGCTCGGCGCCCACACGGTCACCGGATCGATCACGCCCTCGGCATCCGCCATGCCCTCGTGCGCGGGCCAGCCGTAGTCGCCGCCGGGCTCGATGCGATTCAGTTCGTCCCAGGTGTTCTGGCCGAACTCGCTCGCCCACAACGTGCCGTCGTCGTCCCAGGCGATGCCCTGCACATTGCGGTGCCCCAGGCTGTACACGGCGTTGTCGAAGGGGTTGCCCGGTGCCGGCTCGCCCTCGGGCGTGAGCCGCAGGATCTTGCCTCCCAGCGCGTTCGGGTCAGGGGCCGTCTCCGATCGCCCGGCGTCGCCGGTGGTGACGTACAGCATCCCGTCGGGGCCGAAGCCGATCCGTCCGCCGTTGTGGTTGCCCGCGCGCGGGATGCCCGAGAACACCACCTGCGTGGCGGCGGGGTCGAACGCGAGCGTGCCAGGGTCGCCGGTCAGCGGCATCCGCACCACGCGGTTGTCGCCGGATGCGCCGTGATACGCATACAGCCAGCGGGTGTCGCCTTCCTCCCACACGGCGAGACCGTGCAGACCGGACTCGCCGCCGGAGACCACGCCCGGCACCACCCCGACCTCGCGCAGCGCCCCGTCGGGGGTGAGTTCGAGCACCGTGCCGTCGCCGCGCAGCGAGATGAGCGCGCCGGGGGCATCCTCATTGTCGAGCAGCGGCACCACCGACCACGGGGCGTCCAGGCCGTCGGCCAGGGTCGTCGGCGCTGTGGTGGCCTCCGATTCGACCGCGGCGGGGGATGCCGTGCATCCGCTGAGCACGACGATGAGCCCTGCCGCCCCCGCCCATCTCGCTCCGCGCACGATCCCCTCCTCGCGAAGGGTAACCCCGCGCGCGCGGTGTTCAAAAGTGCATCCAGAATGGTCGTTTCCGAAGCGTTAGTGAACACCGCGTGCGGCGCACCGCACGCGACTCGACAAGAACTGACCCCTCACCCGCGACGGGGCAAGGGGTCAGCACACGACAGGGCCGGGATCAGCGGGCGAGGCGCTCCGCGATGCCGGTGTAGGTGGCGGGGGTGAGCTCGAGCAGGCGCTGCTTCGCGGCATCCCCGATCTCGAGCCCCTCGACGAATGCGGCCAGCTCGGCCGCACCCACGCGGTGTCCGCGGGTGAGCTCCTTGAGCAGGGCATACGGGTCGGTGATGGTCGAGCGGCCGGCGACGACCTCGGCGCGGATCACGGTCTGGATCGCCTCGGCCAGCACCTCCCAGTTGTGGTCGAGGTCGTCGAGCAGCACATCGCGCGACAGCGAGATCTCGTTCAGGCCGCGGCGCAGGTTGTCCAGCGCGAGCAGCGAGTGGCCGAGGGCCACACCGATGTTGCGCTGCGTGGTCGAGTCGGTGAGGTCGCGCTGCAGGCGGCTGGTGACCAGGGTCTGCGACAGCGAGTTCAGCAGGGCGCCAGAGAGCTCGAGGTTGGCCTCGGCGTTCTCGAAGCGGATCGGGTTGATCTTGTGCGGCATGGTCGACGAGCCCGTCGCGCCCGCCACGGGGATCTGCGCGAAGTAGCCCAGCGAGATGTAGGTCCAGATGTCGGTGGCGAGGTTGTGCAGGATGCCGCCGGCGTGACGGATCTTGTCGTACAGCTCGACCTGCCAGTCGTGCGACTCGATCTGCGTGGTGAGGGTGTTGAAGTCGATGCCGAGGCCCTCGATGTACTCGCGGGCGATGGTCGGCCAGTCGGCGTCGGGGTCGGCCGACAGGTGCGCCGACCAGGTGCCGGTGGCTCCCGAGAACTTGGCCAGGTAGTCGTTCGCCGCGATCTGGGCGCGCACGCGCTCGAGACGCCACGCGAACACGGCGAGCTCCTTGCCCATGGTCGACGGCGTGGCCGGCTGGCCGTGCGTGCGCGACAGCATCGCGGCATCCGCGTGCTCGACGGCCAGCTCCCGCAGCTTCACGATCACGGCATCCAGGGCGGGCAGCCACACGCCCTCGACGGCGCGCTTGACGGTGAGCGCGTAGGAGGCGGAGTTGACGTCTTCGCTCGTGCACGCGAAGTGGGTGAGCTCGGCGACGCGGTCGAGGCCGAGGGATGCCAGGCGGTCACGCACCAGGTACTCGACGGCCTTCACGTCGTGGCGGGTGACGGCTTCCTTCTTGGCGAGCCAGTCGATCTCGGCCTGTCCGAAGTCGCGGTACAGGGCGCGCAGGCGCTCCTTGTCGGCATCCGACAACGGTGAGGTCTCGAACAGCGAGCGGTCGGTGAGCGCGATCAACCACTCCACCTCGACCTCGACACGGGCGCGGTTCAGGCCCGCCTCGGACAGATAGTCGGCGAGGCCCGAGACCGCGGCGCGATAGCGTCCGTCGAGGGGGCTGAGCGGCTGGACGGGGAGCGAGGGCTGAGAAGTCAGGGGAGTCCTCCTGATTGGGCGCCTGCTCAGGCGCGGGGCGTCGGATGCGGCATCCGCACAGCCGGTTCGAGCTGGCTGAACAGCCCGCGGGTCGCGATTTCAATCATACCGAGCACGGCGTCGAACATCTCCGGGGCGGCGTAGTACGGATCGGGCACATCCATGTTGGTGGCCTGCGGGTCGAAGGTGCGCAACAGGGTGACCTTCGCCTCGTCGTCGTCGGTGCGCGCCCAGGAGCGCAGCACCCGCTCGTGTGTGCGATCGAGCGCGACGATGAGGTCGTTATCCGCGAAGGATGCCGTGGTGAACTGCTTGGCCCGGTGGGCGGCGCCGTCGTAGCCGCGCCGGTCGAGCGCATGGAGAGTGCGGGCGTCGGCGCGCTCGCCGACGTGCCAGTCGCCGGTGCCGGCGCTGCGCGAGATGACGCGGTCAGACAGCCCGCGCGCCTCGCTGAGGGCGCGCAGCACCACCTCGGCCATGGGGGAGCGGCAGATGTTGCCGGTACAGACGAAGATGACGCGGAAGGGATCCGACGATGTCACCCCTCCATTGTGCCCGGCGAGGGTTGCCTGTCCACATCCCTTCTGACGCAGCGGTTGTCCACAGCCGCCGAGATGCGGCACCCGGCGGGGATGCCGCGCGCGGCAGAGTGACGTCATGTACGACGCACTGAGCTCTGAAGCCCTGACCTCCGACGAGTTGTGGGCGTGCTTCGCCGCCCTCCGTGCTCTCGACGATGCGCTGGGTGAGCTCACCGTCGCGGCGCAGGAAGCCCGGCAACTGGCGGCGGATGCGGCCTGGGATGTGAGCCAGCAGGGTCGTGGGCCGGCCGAGGTGCGGCGGGTGCTCGCGGTGCATGGTGACAACGTCCCGGTCTACGCCGACCGCGTGCGAGCTCTACGCGCCGGCGTCGCGGCGATGGTGGCGTGATGGGCGACGACGTCGACATCCGCTCGGGTGGGGCGATCGCGGTTGACACCGAGACCCTGCGGCTGGTCGCGGCGCGCTTGGACGGCATCGGATGCCGGTTGGATGAGGCGGCCGCCCAACTGAGCCGTGCGGAGAATCTGGTGTTCAGCACGCTGTCGCGCGCTCCGCTGGCGTTCCATATGACGGCAGGGATGATGTCGGGCATGTCCGGAAAGCTGACCGACGACGCGGTGATCTGCCGCGGTCAGGTGGCTGCGACACGCGAGATGGCGGATGTCTACGAGCTGGTCGATCTGCGCTCGCGGCAGGAGATGCTGGCAATCGATGATGCGCGCGCATCCATGAGGTTGCAGGAGCGCATCGAGGCCCTGACCGCAGCCAACCCGCAGTTGGTGAAGCTGGCCGATCAGGTCGTCGCCGACTGGGAGGGGAGGCGCTTCGACGGACTGAGCTCGCAATCCTGGGATCTGGTGCTCTCGAGCGTGCTGATGGGGATCTCGATCGGTGGCCTCGCGAACAAGGCGGTCACCGACCTCGCCGATCGTCACGCCGGCATCGTCCCGCAGGGCACAGCGTTGAGCGGACCGAAACCGCCCGTCGTGGTCGCGGAGGTCGCCCGCTCGACCCCCTCCGGGCCACCGAAGAGCACCGTTCAGACGCTCAAGCGGCTGCCGACCGGTTCCGACGCCCAGGTGCGGGTGGAGACGTACACGTTCGCAGACGGCACTCGGCACCACAAGGTGTACATCGCCGGCACGCAGAGTCTCTGGGCGGGGTCAGTGGAGCCCTGGGACATGGGGTCGAACTGGGATGGCTATGCCCGCCGGAACTTCGCCTCGTTCGAAGCCACGCGCCAGGCATTGGAGATGGCAGGCGTGCGCCCCGATGAGCCTCTTGATGTCGTCGGGTACTCACAGGGCGGCATCGTGGCGACGTACCTGGCGGTGGGCGACGAGTACAACGTCGGTGAGATCACGCTCATCGGCAGTCCCACCGTGCCCGGGCTGCGAGACGATCAGACACTGATGCAGCTGGCGCACACGGCAGACCCCGTGGCCGCGCTCGCCGGCGGCGGGTGGGCGGGCACCACCGGATCAAGCGACAGCATCATCGTCACCCGCGAGGGCGACAAGGGTGATCTCATCAACTTCGACTCGCCGTTGGATCCGCACATGATGGAGCAGTACCTGACGACCGCAGGCCAGTTGGATGCGTCCAGCGACCCGCGTGCCGCCGCGATCCAGCAGCGCCGCGCGCAGCTGAGCGAGGCGGTGAGTGTGACCTCGACCGACTACAAGGCCAAGCGGCCCTTCTAGCGGGTGCCCGGCGTCAGTCGTGACGCTTGTTCTGCGGGCGCAGGATGAAACCGAAGATGCCGTTGATGATCGCGATGAGCAGCGCCGCGACGATCCCCCACCAGAAGTTGCCGACCGTGAGGCCCCAGCCGAAGCCCGAGGTGATCCAAGCGGTGAGCCACAGCAGGAAGCCGTTCACGATCAGCGCGATGAGGCCGAAGGTGAGGATGTAGAGGGGGAACGCGATCACCTTGATCACCGTGCCGATGATCGTGTTCACCAGCGCGAAGATCGCGCCGACGGCGAGCAGCGTGAGCACCAGCTGCAGCATCTCGCCCGGGGGGAACGGCGTGATGTCGACCGCGAGCACGGAGATCAGCGAGACGACCCAGAGCGAGAAGGCGTTGATGACGACGCGAATGATGAAGCGCATAGTGCCACCAGTGTGTCACGCCCCCCTTGGGTTCCTGAGCCCGTCGAAGGGTCCTGAGCCTGTCGACGGTCCCTGAGCCTGTCGAAGGGCCGCGGCCGGAACCTAGACTGATCCCGTGACTGAGCCGATCCTGCCCCGCATCCGTCCTGAGATCGCCGCCCTGCCGCCCTACCGCCAGGGAAAGCAGGCGGGGGAGAACGCGTTCAAGCTCTCCAGCAACGAGAACCCCTTCGATCCGCTGCCCTCTGTCGTCGAAGCCCTCGCGCACACCGCACCGATCAACCGCTATCCGGATGCCACGGCCGGCGCCCTGCGGGCCCGTCTCGCAGAGCGCTACGGCGTCACCCCCGACGGCGTGCACGTCGCGGCCGGCTCGGTGTCGATCCTGCAGCAGCTGATCCTCGCCGCCGCCTCGGTGGGCGATGACGTCATCTACGCCTGGCGCTCGTTCGAGGCGTACCCCAGTCTTCCGCTGGTCGCCGGCGCCACGGGCATCCCCGTGCCGCTCACGGACGGCGCGCGGCACGATCTTCCGGCGATGGCGGATGCCGTCACCGACCGCACGCGCGCGATCATCGTCTGCACGCCCAACAACCCCACCGGGCCGATCATCACCAGCGCCGAGTTCGCCGACTTCATCGCGCGGGTGCCCGCCGACTGCCTGGTGATCCTCGACGAGGCCTACGCCGAGTTCGTCACCGCCGAAGACGCGGTCGACGGGCTTGCGGAGCGGATCTTCGAGGCGTATCCGAACGTCGTCGTGCTGCGCACCTTCTCCAAGGCCTACGGCCTCGCCGGTCTGCGCGTCGGCTACGCCATCGGTCACCCGCGCGTGCTCGATGGGGCGCGCTCGACGGGCATCCCGCTGTCGGTGACCTCGGCCGCCGAGCACGCGGCGATCGCCAGCCTCGACGCCGAAGACGAACTGCTCGCCCGGGTCGCCGAGGTCGTCGCCCGACGCACCCTGCTCGTCGACGGGCTGCGCGCGCAGGGCTGGGACGTGCCCGATGCGCAGGGCAATTTCGTCTGGCTGCCCACGGGGGATGCCACCGAGCAGGCGGCCGCCGCCTTCGACGCCGCCGACCTCATCGTGCGGCCGTTCGCCGGCGACGGCATCCGCGTCTCGGTCGGCGAGCACGAGTCGATCGAGCGGGTGCTGCGCACCGCCGCGACCCTGCGCTGATCCCGGCGGATTGCCCGCCGTTCCGCCTTCCGAGCGACTCTTAGGGGTCCCGAGTTATACGCGCCCTGGCATGCCGACGGCGGTAGCGTATGACCGTGACCTCGACCGACATGCCCCTCGTTCGCGTCCTGGAAGCGGACGGGACCTACGCTCCGTCGCCCGCCGCCGACGAGTACCTGCCCCTGATCGACGCCCTGACGGATGCCGAACTCGAGCAGTTCTACCGCGACATGGTCGTCATCCGCGCCATCGACACCCAGGCCACCAATCTGCAGCGGCAGGGGCAGCTCGCCCTGTGGCCGCCGAGCCGCGGCCAGGAAGCAGCCCAGGTCGGATCCGCGCACGCCGCCCGCCGCCAGGACACGATCTTCCCCTCGTACCGTGAGCACGTGGTCACCCGCATCCGCGGCGTCGACCCGGTCGACATCATCAAGCTCATGCGCGGCACCTCGCACGGCGGATGGGACCCCACCGACCCGAAGAACGGCAACACCCGCATCTACACGCTCGTGCTCGGCTCGCAGACGTTGCACGCGGCGGGCTACGGCATGGGGCTCGCGTTCGACGGCAAGACCGGCAGCGGCGACCCGGAGCGTGACGAGGCCGTCGTCGTCTACTACGGCGACGGTGCCTCCAGTCAGGGTGACGTGCACGAGGCGATGGTGTTCGCCGCGAGCTACGACGCCCCCGTGCTGTTCTTCCTGCAGAACAATCACTGGGCCATCTCGGTGCCCGTCGAGACTCAGTCGCGGGTGCCGCTCGCTGGCCGTAGCGCCGGTTACGGCATCCCTTCGGTGCGGCTTGACGGTAACGACGTGCTCGCCAGCTACGCCGTCTCCCGCGCGCTGCTCGACCAGGCGCGCGCCGGGCTCGGCCCGCGCGCGATCGAGGCGGTCACTTACCGCATGGGTGCGCACACGACGAGCGACGACCCCACCAAGTACCGCGGCTCTGACGAGGAGCAGTCCTGGGCGCAGCGCGACCCGATCGCGCGGATGCGGGCCTTCTTGCAGAACCGCGGTGCTGGGGCATCCTTCTTCGACGAGGTCGAGACCGAGGCGGCGGATGCGGCAGAAGACCTGCGCGCCCGCACCCTGACGCTCACCGCACCGACGCACGAGACGATGTTCCAGAACGTCTACACCGACCCGCATCCGCTCATGGATGAGCAGCGCGCCTGGCTCGCGAACTACGAGGCATCGTTCGAGGGAGGCCAGCAGTGACTCTGGAGAACATGCCCTTCTCGAAGGCGCTCAATGCGGGCCTGCGCAAGGCCATGGAGAACGACGACCGCGTGCTGCTCATGGGCGAGGACATCGGCGCGCTCGGCGGCGTGTTCCGGGTGACCGAGCACCTGCAGCGCGACTTCGGCGACCGTCGCGTGCTCGACACTCCGCTGGCCGAGTCGGCCATCGTCGGCACCGCGATCGGTCTGGCGATGACCGGCTTCCGCCCCGTGTGTGAGATCCAGTTCGACGGGTTCGTGTTCCCGGCCTTCGACCAGATCACCTCGCAGCTGGCGAAGATCACCAACAGGCACGAGGGCGCGGTGTCGATGCCGATCGTCATCCGCATCCCCTACGGCGGGCACATCGGCGCCGTCGAGCACCACCAGGAGAGCCCCGAGGCGTACTTCACGCACACCCCGGGCCTGCGGGTGGTGTCGCCGTCGACGCCGAACGATGCGTACTGGATGATCCAGGAGGCCATCGCCTCGAACGACCCGGTGATCTTCCTCGAACCGAAGAGCCGGTACTGGCCCAAGGGTGAGGTCGACCTCGAGGCATCCGCGCTGCCGCTGCACGCGTCGCGGATCGTCCGCCGCGGCAACGACGTCACCCTTGTCGGGCACGGCGCGATGGTGACGACGCTGCTGCAGGCGGCCGCGCTCGCCGAGACCGAGGGCACCAGCTGCGAGGTCGTCGACGTCCGTTCGCTCTCGCCCGTCGACTACGGGCCCATCCTCGACTCGGTGCGATCCACCGGGCGGATGGTCTACGCACAGGAGGCGCCCGGGTTCACCAGCCTGGGCAGTGAGATCGCCGCGACCGTGCAGGAACGCGCGTTCTACGCTCTCGAGGCTCCCGTGCTGCGTGTCTCCGGCTTCGACACGCCGTTCCCTCCCGCCAAGCTCGAGGGCACGTACCTGCCGGATGCCGATCGCATCCTCGAGGCCGTCGACCGCTCCCTCGCCTACTGACACCGCTCCTGGGTCCCTGAGCTTGTCGAAGGGCCCCAGCACCTTGGGTCCCTGAGCTTGTCGAAGGGCCCCGCACCACCTTGGGTCCCTGAGCTTGTCGAAGGGCCCCGCACCACCCTGGATCCCTGAGCTTGTCGAAGGGCCCCGCACCTCATCCGCATCCATCCGAGAGGACTCGCGATGACCACTCAGACTTTCACCCTTCCCGACGTCGGTGAAGGCCTCACCGAGGCCGAGATCGTCACGTGGAAGGTCGCCCCCGGCGACACCGTGGCGATCAACGACGTCATCTGCGAGATCGAGACGGCCAAGTCGCTCGTCGAGCTCCCCTCGCCGCACGCCGGCACCGTCGGTGAGCTGCTCGCCGCCGAGGGCGCGACGGTCGAGGTGGGTGCGCCGATCATCACGTTCGTGACGGATGCCGCCCCGGCCGCGCCCGCCGCGCCGGCGGCTCCGGCCGCTGAAGAGGGCGGCGGTGCGGTGCTCGTCGGGTACGGCACCGGGGGAGGGGCCACCTCGCGGCGCAAGCGCCCGGCCGAGCGCCCGGTGCGCTCCAGCGTCGGTGTGATCGCGAAGCCGCCGATCCGCAAGCTCGCACGCGATCTGGGCGTCGACCTCACGCAGGTGACGCCGACGGGCGCCGATGGCGAGGTCACGCGTGATGATGTCGTGGGCCACGCCTCACAGGCGAGCGTGTTTCGCAATATCGAGACGCCCGAGTGGGGCGATGTGCGCGAGGAGACCGTGCCGGTCGCTGCGGTTTCTGAGCAGGCGTCGCAGGATGCGGCGGGCGCCGAGCGCGCGCCGCGAGAGGATGGGCGCACCGAGTCGATCCCGGTCAAGGGCGTGCGCAAGGCCACGTCTTCGGCGATGGTGCAGAGCGCGTACTCCGCCCCGCACGTGACGGTGTGGAAGGAGATCGACGCGAGCCGCACGATGGAGCTCGTGAAGCGGCTGAAGGCCTCGCCTGACTATGCCGACATCCGGGTGTCGCCGCTGCTGATCATGGCGCGTGCCGTGATCTGGGCCGCCCGGCGCACCCCGATGGTCAACGCCGCGTGGGTCGAGACCGAGAACGGCGCCGAGATCACGCTGCGCCACTATGTGAATCTCGGCATCGCGGCCGCGACGCCGCGCGGCCTGCTGGTGCCGAACATCAAGGACGCCCAGGATCTGGGCATGAAGGATCTCGCCCGTGCGCTGAACCGTCTGACGCTCACCGCACGTGAGGGCAAGACGAGCCCCGCCGATCAGCAGGGCGGCACGATCACGATCACGAACATCGGTGTGTTCGGGATGGATGCCGGAACCCCGATCATCAACCCGGGCGAGGCAGGCATCGTGGCCATGGGCACGATCAGTCAGAAGCCGTGGGTCGTCGACGGCGAGGTACGGCCGCGCTGGGTGACCACGGTGGCAGGGTCGTTCGACCACCGGGTGATCGACGGCGACGGCATGAGTCGCTTCATCGCGGATGTTGCCTCGGTGCTGGAGGAGCCTGCACTGCTGGTCGACTGACGCCCGGACTCAGGCGTACGCGCGGAGATACGGCAACGGAACATCCAAGTTGCTCCAGAAAATCGGATCTGCTCCAGATTCGATAGTGGCTCCATGGGATCACTGAGATCGCTGTCAGAGGCGACAGGAGAGCCCTGATGATGGACCGAATGCCCCGGAAGCCACCCGCCGCCCTCGTCGAGCGTTGGCCTGAGACCTCGAGTACAGACCCGGCCGGTGAAACCGTTCGCCGATTCGTGCTGAACCTTCGCGCCGCTATCGGAGATCGAAGCGTGCGCGGGTTGGCGTGGGACGCGGGTGTCGATGAGCGCACCATCCGGCACGTACTCGCAGGATCTGTGTGGCCAGACCTTCGGACGATCTCGCAGCTTGAACTCGCGCTCGGCGTAAACCTCTACCCTGGCGCAAACTAACCGAATCGCTCTATCGATGCCCCTCTCGTTGCACACGCCAGGTAGTCCATAGCGGGACCAGGTGCTAGGAGGCACGCCCTCTCAAATGTTCTATTTCTGTCTGAAAATGAAGTTATAGTGTTCGGTCGGGGACAAACAGTGAAGGGGACGCGATGGAAGACAACGAAGGTCGCCTGTGGGCCGTTGAGACGTTCGGTGCCGATGGTGTGCAGGTCCGGACCTTGGCTCCGGCCATCGTCCGTGAATGCCACGACAAGCTCGCCAACGCCCAGGTCGAGGCCGACATGGAGCACCAGGGCGTCTACGGCAACATCTGGCACCGGTGCCTGAAGGAGTTCGCATCCCAGCTGGGCCGGCTCCCCTCCGCCGAGCGAGTCCCGGTGCCCGGCGCCGGATACTCGGTGGTCGCGTTCGGCGACGTCGTCCTGTTCCCCTGGCGGTACTCCCGCGACGCGGGCGTCGAGATCGGCTCCCGGAAGTTCGCCGTATCTGACGCACGGGTCTCCCTGTTCCGCACGGTCAACGACAAGCGCGGTCAGCAGCTCGATCTCGGGTTCGAACACCCGGAGCTGACCGCCGAGGAGATGGAACTCGTCGACAAGCGCCAGCACGAGGCGCTCGACGCAGTGATGCGTCAGTACTCGCGCGTCGTGGTCGTCGGTTACGCGAGCAACTCCTCCGGCCTGCACAATGTGATGTGGGGTGAGGCGAAGCTCGGCCAGGACGGCTTCCTTGTCTTCTCCACCAGCGAATCGCTCATGGAACTTGCCTCGGTCGCGCTCGTCGACGTGAACGCCGAGGAGAGCTTCGACAGCGGAGACGTCCCCACCGCCATCCTGGAGGTGAAGGAAGCGCAGGGAGGGTCCGATGACTGACTGGGAGCCACCACTCTCACTGTTCTCCTCCATCGACCCCGCCGTTGCCGGTGGCACCTTCGACGCGGAGCGCCTGACACAGGCGCGCTACGCCGCTGGCCTGTCCAAAGCGAAGCTGGCCGAGCAGATCGGCGTAACCCCGGCTGCCATCGGGCAGTACGAGTCGCGGCAGATGAGCCCGAGGCCAGACGTTCTGGCCTCGCTGAGTGACGTGCTCGACGTCCCTGTGGACTTCTTCACGCTCACTGTCGGTCGACCGCTCACCCGCGTGGACGGGATGAAGGCGCATTTCCGGAGCCTACGGTCGACCACCACCCGCGACCGCCAGAAGGCGTTGGCGTTCATTGAACAGGTGTGGGAGCTCGCGAACGCGTTGGAGCGGCGAGTGCGGCTTCCCGAACTCGCGCTGCCGCTCGACCTCGACATCACCAGCCCTGCCGCTGCGGCGCAGGACCTACGGGCAAGGTGGGGTTTCGGGGCGAAGCCCATCAAGCACCTGGTCGCCCAACTCGAGACCCGCGGGCTCATCGTGTCGATCCTGTCGCTGGCGAGCGCCGACGTGGCGAGAGTCGGAGCCTTCTCAACCTCGCACCTGCCGCGGCCCGTGGTGGTCATCACACCGGAACGTGCGATGTCCGTGTATGTGCATAGGTTCACCGTCGCGCACGAACTCGGGCACCTGATCCTGCACCGTGATGCAGCGCCGGGCGACGCGCAACAGGAACGTGAGGCAGACCAGTTCGCCGCTGAGCTGCTGACCCCCCGCGCGCAGATCACCAACATGTTGCCGCGCACCGTCAACTTGCCGAAGCTCGCCACCCTTTCCCAGCACTGGGGCGTTTCCGTGGACTCGCTTCTCATCCGGATGAAGGAGACGGGAACGGTGTCCGAGGTGTCGGTGCGCCGTGGCTATCAGCGTCTCAATCAGCTCCGAGCTGCAGGCGGTGACCCAGCAGAGCCCGTCTCGAACTTTCCCGGAGAGATGCCGAGCATGCTCAGGCAAGCCGCGACGCTCGCCGACGAGACTGGGTACTCCATCGCGAACCTAGCCCGCGAGCTCAGATGGAAGCCCGCGCGGGTGCGCGAGGTACTCGGCGTGGTGGACGAGCGTCCTCAGCTTCGCATCTTGCCGCCCGCGTAGCTCAGCTATTCGTGCCGGTCGCTTCCATCTCCGCTCCGGCATCGGCGAGCTGCGTTCCAGGCGGACGGCTCGCAGGCTCCGGGCGCCTCATGAAGTCTCTCCAGTACTCGGCATAGTCCGAGTCGAACCCTTCGCGGAAGCGCAGCATCTCGTTCGGCGGCGCAAAGACTGCCCCCTGCATGAGGTAAACCTTGCGGTGCAGCGAAGGCAGGCCGACAAGTTCGTACGTGGACGGCCCAGTAAGGCGGATCTCCGTCCCGTTGGCGCGAAGCAGAGTCGAGGACCGGCCCCACTGGTCGCTCTCGCTGGACACCACTTCGAAGGTGGTTCGCACGCACCCGATCTCCTCGAGCGAGCGAAGGACGACCCGCGCACCGTCGAGCGCAGACTTCACCTCAGCAATTGTCGGTGTCCGCTGCTTCCCCTTTGCGTGCAGTAGCCCGTTTCGCGCGCTGAGGATACCGGAGTCGTTGAGTTTGGTCCCGACATCCCGGAGAATCTCGCGAAGCCCGACCTGAGACGCCGCGGTGAGGTCCAGATACGGCAGTGTGTGGGAGAACGGGAACCGCTGAAGGTCTGTCTGGGCGACAAAGCGCGGATAGTCGTCTTGATGCCGCGCGTGGTCAGACTCGTGGTGGCGAAGCTCATCAAGGTGACTGGAAAGCCGCAGGAATCCTTGAACGATCTCTTGCAGACTCGGTCCTTCACTGAGGTCGTTCCGTTCCGCACCGGCCTTTCGCAAGACGGAGGCGTTCAGCCGCTCGATAGTGAACTCGCGCGCTGACTTCAGGTGGAATTCAAACGGTCGGCCGTTCAATGTGTGGTCTGTGAGCAGCGCCCACGTCGCGAAGATGAGCGAATCGAACAGATGCTCTTCCAACGCGACGAAGTAGTTCGAGGAGATCGCGCGCAACTCCTCCTCCGTGGATTCTGTCGCAGCCAGCGCGGTGGCGACGAAGCTCTCCAGCCGGGCGTGGTTCTTCCAGTAGTTGTCGCGGACGTCCGGCCGGCGATTGGGGACGAACCCGAGCTTCCAGAGCATCGAATCGAGGAAGCTCTCGTCATCGCCGCCCATCGCAATGCCTAGACTTTCCGCAGCTTTCTTCGCGCTTTCCTCGCGTGACAGCACCAGAGTTTCTAGGATTTCGCGCGGGCTCGCGTTGCGTAGGAAGCCTTCGAGGCGGTCCTCGGTAGTCTCGCCGGGTCGTCCGCGCAGGAGCCAGGCGAGATCATTCATCTCCGTCGCCGAGGTGGAGTCGAAGAGAGATCGGGCTAGGGATGTCAGTCGAAGGAGAGTGACCGTCGAGCTGCTGGGAATGATCCGGTAACCCATGCTGCTCAACTCCGACCGTAGCTGCCACGCACCTGAACGTGCACGGTGATTGACGACCGGGCGTCAGACTTCCCCGTCAGGGATGACGATGTCCCCGTCACGGACGAGCGCGTCGAGTGCCTCCGCAAGGAACTCATCGGTCTCAGTCAGCAGGAGATTCAGCAGGCTTGCACGATCTAAGTCTTCCGACCACTTTGAGATGTCGCCGGAGAGACCGAACGCGTTCGACCAGGCGTAGGTGCGGCCACTGCTCGTGTCCCAAACTCTCTGAAGCAGCGTCCGCAGCTCAGCGTCACCGAGGCCGTCGCCGAGAAGATACGGCAACGTCGAGAGATCATTGATCTCGTACGGGTTGTGGCGGTCCCGAGCAAGGTCTGTAGCGAAGCCGGACCAGTCGGACGGGTCGTGGGCGGCCAGCCGGAGGATGCGGCTCACCGCTGGTCGGTGATGGTTGACCCCAGCTTCCCGACTCGTCGTCAGTCGCACTCGGTGCACCGCTGAACACGCGATGTCGCTGCAGTGCTGAATGGGGATCTCGATGGTCGGGTATAGCCGACGTTCAAAGTCGAGTCGGTGGAGCCCGAAGGGTCCTATCAGGAAGTGCCCGTCGTGAAAAACGCCCTGCGATCGTGCCTCAAGGAGAGCCATCGTGTCGTCATGTTTGAGAAAGCGGCGTTCCTTCGGGAATTGCTCGGCGGCGGCGTCGTAGAGCTCCCGGCCGAAGATCAGCGGGTACAGGATGCGCTTCTCTTTGATGAGCTCGGAGAATCCAGCGATGAGCCGGTCCATGTCGATCCGGTCAATGTCGATGAGCGGGTCGACGTGCGCGAGGGACAGCAGGCAGAGCAGATTCGCGTCCTTCGTGTCCACGGACTCCTTGGTGATGAGCTGGTCGCGTAGCTTCTTTCCCGAGTCGCTGAGCACGATGGCACGGTTCACCTCATCCGAGGTCTTGAAGTCGGCTCCGATGACTGATTGGGTGAGAAGGTGCACGAGCGTTCGCAGATCGAGGAACCGCTCCCGCCACTTGTCATCCGTATACTCAGCAGCGAGATCCGCCCGAGTTCGCGTCGCAGACGACACCATCGACCCCCTAGTTCGCGTCCCCACGGACGAGCTGAACTCACAGTACAGGGGACTGCCTAGGCACATCGGTGCAGAACGCCACCACGAGCAGACGGCCTCAATCGTCATCCGCCACACTCACGGCGTTGCCCCACACCCAACACCGGAACGTCTGCTCGCCCGCGCGGCACGGTCCGCGGACCGCGTCGGTGCGGCCAGGGGTCACGTCATCTCGCATCACGAATGACCGGTAGCCGAAACTACACCCCGCAACGCACTCTGAGCTCCTGGGAGATGCCGCGGAAGGCTCTGCGCCGGAGCGCGGTCACCCGGCCTCAGGCGTACGCGCGCAGATACGGCAACGGAACAGGGGCGTGCTTGTATCGCAGCTCCCGCGCGGCACGGAGCGGGAAGTTCGGGTCGCGGAGCACCTCTCGGCCGAGGAGCACGACATCTGCCTGACCGGTGAGCAGGATCTGCTCGGCCTGGCCGGGATCGAGGATCAGCCCCACGGCCGCGGTCGGGATGCTGCTCCGCTGTCGGACAGCGGCGGCGAACGGGACTTGGTATCCGGGCCCTACCTTGATGGGGGCGGGCGCATTTCCCCCTGAGGACACATCGATCAGATCCACGCCCTGCTCCCGGAGCCAGGAAGCGATCTGAACGGTGTCGTCAATCGAGAGGCCGTCCTCGAGCCAGTCGGTTGCGGAGAGCCGCACCAGAAGCGGCACGTCCTCCTCGATCTCGCGCCGGACGGACTGCACGATTCGGAGGAGCAGTCGCGCGCGATTCTCCAACGATCCGCCGAACTCGTCGGTGCGTGCGTTCGACAGCGGCGAGAGGAACTCGTGGAGCAGATATCCGTGCGCTGCGTGGATCTCGATGAAGTCGAATCCGGCGCTCATCGCCCGGCGGGACGCATCGACAAAGGACTGCTCGATCTGCTCGATGTCCGCCAGAGAGGCTTCGCGGGGCCGCGCATATCCGTCGTACGCAAGCGCGGAGGGGCCGATCGTCTCCCACCCTCCCTCGTCGAGAGGCACGCTGGTGTGTCGACGTTCCGCGCCCTGCTCGTTCCAGGCAGGCCAGACGCTGGCCTTGCGCCCCGCGTGGGCAAGCTGAATCCCGATTGCCGCTCCCTGCGAGTGCACGAACAACACGATGCGCGCCAGCGCGGTGGCCTGCTCGTCGTTCCACAGGCCCAGGTCCTTCGCGGAAATGCGGCCCTCGGGTGAGACGGCCGTCGCTTCGACGATGATGGCCCCGGCACCACCCCGTGCGAAGGAGCCGAGGTGCACGAGGTGCCAATCGGTCGCGACACCGTCGTGCTTCTCTACGGCGTACTGGCACATCGGGGGAACCCAGATGCGGTTGCGGAACTCGACTCCGCGAAGGGTCAAAGGTTCGAACAGCTTCTGTGACATGGCGGACTCCTCGGTCTGAACGTACATCACACGAGGCTTTCCACACGCGTGCGTCTATAGTTCCAGTATTCTACGCCTTCAGGTCTAGCGAGTATCGTAGCTATATTCTAAACTGGTGCTATGTCCAACACCGCATCCCTCGAACCGGCGACGCACCTTGCGTTGCTGGACGAGTGGGTCGAGCTCGAGCGGCAGAAGGCGGTGCTCGAGGCGCGGGCCGCAGACGTGCTCCATCGGCGGTGGATGCTGATGGAGAGCGACATCAGCGAGGCGCCGCTGCACCGTGAGGCGATCTGGCGATCGATGATCGCCGAGTTCTCGGCGGCGGGCCGAGTCGCCAAGGGTACCGTCGAGCACGCGTTCTGTGATGCGCACGCGGTGCACGAGGAGTTCCCCGCGCTGCGCGCAGCATTCGAGGCGGGAGTGGTGCGTGCCGCACATGTGCGCGAGGTCGTGCGCGCGAGCTTCGTGATCACCGAGGCGATTCGCGATGGCGTCGTGGATGCCGACACCCGTGAGGTCTTCGAGGCGGCCGCCCTCGTGGTGGCGGAGCGCGAGACGCCGGCGCGTACGCGCGCGCAGGTGGCCGAGATCGCCGCCACCCTGGCGCGCGAGACCGTGGTCGAGCGGCATACGCGCGCCCGCGAGGAGCGGTGTGTGACGGTTCGCTCCGTGGGCGACGGACTCGCGCTGCTGCAGGCGGTGTTGCCCGAGCACCTCGCCACGGCGATCCTCGACCGCCTCACGCGCATCGCTCGTGACCTGCGGCGCCACCCGGAACGCCGTGACCCCGTCTTCGATGTCATCGACCCGGCCGATGACGCATCCACCGACCCCGACTTCGTCGAGCCAGACGGCATCTTCGGCGACCTGGGCTGGTGCCCCGGCGACGAGATGCCCCGGCCGACCGACCCGCAGCTCGACCCGAACAGCACGTCGATCATCCAGGTGGCCGCCGACGATCGCACGACGGATCAGGTGCGCGCCGACATCTTCACCGATCTGCTGCTCGCCGCCGATCCGAGCGAGGCGCACGGCAGCGGGCTCGACAACATCCAGGGCCATATCCAGGTCACAGTCGCGGCGACCACGCTCGCCGACCTCGACGACGCGCCGGCGCAGCTCGACGGTCACGGTCCACTGCACCCTGACGCCGCCCGCGCCGTGGCCGGCCGCAACACCGGATGGACGCGGCTGTTCCTCGACCCGACCGGGCTGGTCTGCGAGACCGACACCTACACGCCCACCGAGGCGATGCGCCGCTTCCTCAAGGCGCGAGATGAGCACTGCCGCTTCCCCGGGTGCCGCATGCCGGTCTGGCGCAGCGAGATCGACCACAACCAGGACTGGGCGCGCGACGGACGCACGGCGACCGACAATCTCGCCCACTTCTGCAAGGCGCATCATGTGCTCAAGCATCCCGATGTACCCGACGGGCACCGCTGGACGGCGAGGCAGCTCCCCGACTGGAGCGTCGAATGGACGAGCCCGCAGGGCCGTACCTACACCGACCACGCGCCGAGACGGGTCATGTTCGTTCCGTCCGGGCTGTCGGGTCAGGGTGATCCGCACGAACGCGAGAACGCCCTCGATCCGTTGCGGCAGAGGCCGGCGACGGCACCTCCGCCGGCAGTGTCCCCTGAGCCCGCAGCTGTCGTCGCACCGTTCTGACTCGCGCGCAGGGCCGGCGTGCGCGGCCCGTCAGCGCCCGCGCCGGACCTGCGCCCTCACGTCTGAACGGCTTGGACTCGATCGCTGACGTCCAAACGCGCCGCCAATGATTGGCGGGCGCGAGCGAGTCGGGTGCGGGCGCTCGAGCCCGGCATCCCGAGAAGGGCGGCCGCCTCTTCGATGCTGAAGCCCTCCCAGTGCACGAGCATCAGCAGCTCACGGTCCCGCTCGGGCAGCATGCGAACCGCCTCGCGCACGGCGCGCTGCTCGGTGTCTTCCGGGCCGCCGATCTCTCTGATGCTCAGGAGGGCGGCATCTCGCAACTGCTCCGCTGCCGCGGCATCACGCGCGGTGCGGATGCTGAAGGTGCGCCGCCCCGCCCGCAGCACCGTGCGGGCGACGCCGAACGCCCACCGCCGAGCGCCCTCCGGATCGTCCGGGATCCGGTCAGGGCGACGAGCGAGGGCGAGCAACGTCTCGCCCAGCAGGTCAGCGGCATCCTCCCGGTTGGGGACGCGCCGCACGAAGTACGCCAGCAGCCCCGCCGCCTCCGCGCCGACCAGGCGCGTCAGCCGATCCCGCGCGTCAGCCACGGCCGGTGCACGTCTCTGCCAGCAGCAGCGCGGCAGTGACGTCCTGATCGAAACCGGCTTCGGCCGCTTCGGCGCGCACCGCGTCGAGCATCAGCGACGTCGCCGTACCGTCCCCGCCATGTGCGCGGAGGATCTCGGATGCCTCGTCATTCCAGTCCTGTGCCTGCGCCCAGGCGGCGACCTCGTCATAGTCGGACTGGGCGAACGTCGTCGGGAACTTCACCGAAGCGTCGGTGGGGAAGGTGGCGAAGACGAAGTACGTGGGTGTCTCCTCGGACGCGACGGCCTCATCGGTGAGTCCGATCAGCGGCCCCTTCTCGACCGACGCCACCTCCACATTCCACACGTCGACGTAGCCGTCGTGGTCGGTGTCCTCGCCGATCGTGTCGACCGGTGTCATCCACAGGGCAAGGCCGCAGGTGTCCCCGTCGGCATTGAACACCGGCCCGGAGGTCGCCAGCGGCCCGCCGCCCTCCCAATTGCCGAAGTCGATGCTCAGAGCGCCGCTGGCAAGCGCGACACCCGGCGCGACGATGAGCGCACCCGCGGCGCCGGCCGCGAGCCACAGGCGGCGACGGCGTCGAGGGCGCACCTCACTGAGGGCGTAGCGGCGCGCCGCCGAGGCGAGCGCACTGTCGTGCGAAGGTTCACCCGCGGCAGGGTCTGCGGCGCGGAGCCGCAGGAGGTCGTTGTCCATGTCCGTCTCCCGATCTGTCGTGTTACCGGGTTCATGTCAGGTTTCCCGCATTTCGTCCCAGATTCCGTTCAGTGACCGGGAAGGGACCGAAACTACCGCCCCGCGCGCCTGCGCAACCGCTCCTCCGCCAACCGTGGCAGCGCGATCTCGCGCGCGCTCTGCAGGGCGGTCGAGATCGCCCCGGTGAGCACGATGTCGGCACCGAGTTCCGAGCGCACAAGGTCCGGTGCCGGCAGATGCAGGATGCCGCGGGCCGTGCGCCGCGCCGACTCGAGCACCGGCTCGATACCGTCGGCGATCGCACCGCAGATGATCACGCGCTCCGGGTCGAACATGTTGCTGAGCACCGCGATCGCACGCCCCAGGCGCCGACCGACGGCATTCGCGACCCGCTGGCCGTCGGGGTCTCCCGCCGCCGCCAGCGCGAGCACGTCGCGCGCCTCGAACGGCTCGGGCAGTGCCAGCAGCGCGCTCGCCGGATCCAGGTCACCCGCGTCCCGCAGCTTCTCGGCCTCGGTCACCGTCACCGGCCCGAGCCCGAACACCGAGTCGACACCGCGCACCGAGTCGAACACGAACATCTCGCCCACGCCACCGTGTGCGCCATGCAGCAGGTGCCCGTCGACGACCGCACCCGCACCCAGCCGTTCGCCGGCCAGCAGGGCGATGTAGTCGCGGCATCCGATCGCCGCGCCGATCGACCCCTCGGCGGTGGCCGCGAGCTGCGCATCATTCTTCACCTGCACCACCGGCGCCCAGCCGGCGAGCAGGTCGACCAGTCCGGGATTCGTCCGCTCCCAGAAGTTCTCCGGATGCGGCGGTGATGACCCATCTCGCGCGACCGGCGCCGCCACCCCTGCGCACAGCGCGAGTACGTCATCGTGGGCGACACCGGATGCCGCCAGCGCCGCCTCCAGCTCGTCGAGGATCGCCCGGCGCCGCTGCCCCACCGAGTGCTCGGGGTCGAGGTCACTACGGCGGCGCACCAGCTCGGTTCCATGCAGGTCAGCCAGCGCCACCGAGAGGTGGGTGTCGCCGGCATCCATCGCGATCACCGCGCCCAGATCGCGGGGCAACTCGAACCGTCGCGCCGGCCGCCCGGCACGGTACTCGCCGGCATCCCTGGCGTTCGGCAGCTCGTGCAGCACATCGATACCGACGAGCGTGTCGATCGCATCGATCGTCGTAGAACGGGTGAGGGATGCCGCCGTCATCGCATCGCTCGCGGTGAAGGCCGTGCGCCCCCACGCGAAATCCAGCACCGGGCCCAGGCTGGCGCGTCCGGTGCCGAGATCGGGGGCAGTGGGGGTCACGGGTCTTGACCTTTCGGCGGGTGCTCTGTCAGAGTATGCCGTACGCATTTGATTCGGTGAGTAAATCTACTAATCGAACCTAATGACGGCCGGTAGGGACGCCGGCCACGACAGGAGGGACGACGGTGTCTTCAAGATCACGACGAACGTTGCGCGCAGGCGCGGCCACCGCGGCAGTGGTGCTCGCCGCCGCCGGCCTCGCCGGCTGCTCGGCTGACGGCCGAGAGACGATCCGCTTCACGTTCAGCAAGCGCGAGGCGCTCGAGTTCATGACCGAGCTCGTCGCCGAGTACAACGCCTCACAGGACGACGTCGAGGTCGTCATGGACACCTCGGGTGTCGACGTCGTCTCCGCGAGCTTCGTGCGCGGCAACCCGCCCGACATCATGCTCGCCAACTACAACTACGAGATCGCCCGCTTCGTGCAGCGCTGCGCCCTCACCGACCTCGCCGACACGGAGGCCGCGGCCAGCACGCGCGAAGACCTGCAGCCGCTGATGGATCAGTACGGCTACTGCGAAGGTCGCACCAGCGCCCTGCCGTATTCGGTCATGGCGGCATCCGTCATCTACAACAAGCAGATCTTCGAAGACAACGGCCTCGACGTGCCGCAGACGTGGGACGAGCTCATCGAGGTCGCCGACACGCTGCAGGATGCCGGCGTCACTCCGTTCTACGGCACCTTCAAAGACGACTGGACCGTCGGCCAGGGCTGGTACGACTACTCGCTGGGCGGCTCGATGGACGTCATCGAGTTCTTCGACGGCATGGCCGCCGAAGGCACCGAGGTCGGCCCGGACTCGGCCGTGTCGTTCCAGAAGGACTACGCCGAGCCGATGGACAAGATGGTCCAGCTCGCCGCATACACCAACGAAGACGCCAACAGCCGCGGCTACGGCGACGGCAACCTCGCC
Source organism: Microbacterium istanbulense (assembly GCF_037204145.1). Taxonomy (NCBI): domain Bacteria; kingdom Bacillati; phylum Actinomycetota; class Actinomycetes; order Micrococcales; family Microbacteriaceae; genus Microbacterium; species Microbacterium istanbulense. The sequence goes on along the minus strand of NZ_JBBDGN010000001.1, from coordinate 518,530 downwards.
TTCTCCAACGGCGAGGCCGCGATGTACCTGCAGGGTCCCTGGGCCTTCAGCGAGATCGCGAAGACCGCCCCCGACCTCGAGCTGGGCACCTTCCCGCTGCCGATGACCGACGACCCGGCCGACCTGGCCGTGCGCGTCAACATGGACCTCGCCGCGATGATCCCCGAGGGATCGCGTCACCAGGATGCCGCGCGCGACTTCCTCGAGTACCTCTACCTGCCCGAGAACATCGAGGCCTACAACGCCTCCCAGCTCGGCTTCACGCCGACGACGGATGCCGCAGCCCCCGACGACCCGCGCGTGGAGGGAATGATCGAGTACTACGAGAACGGCCAGATCTACCAGGGCCCCTCGGTGCTCGTGCCCAAGACCATCCCGGTCTTCAACTACGCGCAGGCCATGATCCTCGGCGGAAGCCCGGAGTCGTACCTGCGCACCATGGATGCGGACTGGGCACGCGTGGCCTTCCGCGCCCCCGCCCCCGCGAGCGACGCCGACGCGGCGGCCGAGACCGAGGAGTCCGCACGATGAGCACCACGAGCACCATCGTCACCGCCGGCGACCGCACCACGCGGCGCAGCCGCCGACGCGTCGAGCCGATCTACTACCTGTTCCTGCTGCCGAGCCTGGTGCTGTTCACCCTGGCGATCACCGTGCCCGGTGTGATCGGCATCTTCTTCAGCTTCACCGACTCCATCGGCATCGGCGACTGGAGCTTCAACGGGCTGACGAACTACATCGCCCTCTTCAGCGACCCGGCCATCCTGCAGAGCTACCTGTTCACCTTCGGATTCTCGATCGCCACCGTGATCGTCGTGAACGTGGTCGCCTTCCTGCTCGCGGTCGGGCTCACCTCTCAGATCCGCTTCAAGACCGGGCTGCGCACGATCTTCGTGATCCCCATGGTGATCTCGGGCATCATCATCGCCTACGTCTTCAACTTCCTCTTCTCCAACTCGGTCCCCGCCGCCGGCACCGCCCTCGGCATCCCGTGGCTCGAGACCAGCCTCCTCGCCAACCCCGACCTCGCCTGGGTCGCGATCGTGATCGTGACCGCCTGGCAGGCCATCCCCGGCACCATGCTCATCTACATCGCGGGTCTGCTCGCGGTGCCGGGTGACGTGTACGAGGCGGCATCCATCGACGGCGCCACCAAGCGTCAGCAGCTGTTCCGCATCACCCTGCCGCTGGTGGCCGGGTACGTGGTCATCAACGTGATCCTCGGCTTCAAGGGCTTCCTGAACGCCTACGACATCATCGTCGGTCTGACCAACGGCGGCCCCGGCACCTCCACCCGCAGCATCGCGATGACGATCATCGCCGGGTTTAACGGTGGCGACTACGCCTACCAGATGGCCAACGCGACGATCTTCTTCATCGTCGCCATCCTCATCTCCCTCCTTCAGCTTTCGCTGACCCGCGGAAGGAACGCACTCTGATGTCGCAGGCACTGATCACCCCCGAAACCAGCCTCTCCACCGAGGCGATCGCCACCGGGCGACGCAAGCCCCGCGTGCGCATGGAGAAGGTGAGCTGGTCGACGACCATCATCCTCATCCTCTGCGCTGTGACCGTGCTGCTGCCGCTGTACGTCACCATCACGATGGCGTTCAAGACCACAGGCCAGGCAGTCGACGGTCAGGCGTTCTCGTGGCCGGCACCGTTCAGCATCGAGGGCTTCGTCGAGGCGTGGAACCTCACGAAGTTCCCCGTCGGCGCGAGCATCTCGCTGCTGGTCACCGCCGGCACCGTGATCGCGACGATCATCCTCGCCGCGTTCGCCTCTTATGCGATCGTGCGCAACTGGGATCGCCGCCTCTTCCGCTGGTCGTTCTTCTACCTGCTGGCGGCCATGTTCATCCCGTTCCCCGTCGTCGCACTGCCGCAGATCCAGCTCACCGGCCGGGTCGGCCTCGACAATCCGCTCGGGGTGGTGATCCTCGCCACGATGTTCCAGCTCAGCTTCAGCGTGCTGCTGTTCACCGCGTTCCTGCGGTCGATCCCGCTCGAACTCGAAGAGAGCGCCCGCATCGACGGTGCCACCACCTGGCAGACGTTCTGGAAGCTCATCTTCCCGCTGCTGGCGCCGATGAGCGCCACGGTCGGCATCTTCGCTTTCCTCTACGCCTGGAACGACTTCATGATGCCGTCGCTGATCATCTCGGATCCGGCCCTGCAGACCCTTCCGGTGCGGCAGAACCTGTTCCAGACTCAGTTCAGCAACAACTACAACGTCTCGTTCGCCTCGTACCTCATGGCCATGGCCCCCGCCATCGTCGCCTACCTCTTCACTCAGCGCTGGGTGATGGAGGGCGTTACCCAGGGCGCCGTCAAGGGCTGATCCTTCGATACCCCCAGAAAAAGGAGCACCACCCCTCATGACCGACGCGCTTCTCGTTGAGGCACGCAGGGCCGACACCGCCGCCTGGTGGCGTCAGGCCGCCGTCTACCAGATCTACCCCCGCAGCTTCGCCGACGCCTCCGGCGACGGCATCGGCGACATTCCGGGCATCCTCTCCCGCGTCGACTACCTTGCCGAGCTCGGCATCGACGCGGTCTGGCTGAGCCCGTTCTATCCGTCGGCGCTCGCCGACGGCGGGTACGACGTGGCCGATTACCGTGACGTCGACCCGCGCCTGGGTACTCTCGCCGACTTCGACGCGCTGGTCGCGGCGCTGCATGAGCGCGACATCAAGGTCGTCGTCGACATCGTGCCCAACCACACCTCCGACCTGCACGCCTGGTTCCAGGAGGCGCTGGTCGCGGGGCGCGGCTCGGCCGCGCGTGACCGGTACATCTTCCGCGACGGCACCGGCGTCGACGGCGCCGAGCCGCCGACCGACTGGGTCTCCACCTTCGGTGGCGGGGCGTGGGAGCGTGTCGCCGACGGGCAGTGGTACTTCCACCACTTCGCCGTCGAGCAGCCCGACCTCAACTGGGCCAACCCCGAGGTGCGCGCCGATTTCGTGAGGACCCTGCGGTTCTGGTCGGACCGCGGCGTCGACGGATTCCGCATCGACGTGGCGCACATGCTCACGAAGGACCTCACGGAGCCGCTGCCAAGTCGCGCCGAGCTCGAAGCCCTCGAGCGTGGCACGGGGGATCACCCGCTGTTCGACCGCGACGACGTGCAGGACGTGTACGCCGAGTGGCGGGCGGTGTTCGACGAGTATGACCCGCCGCGCACGGCCGTCGCCGAGGCCTGGGTGGCCAGCCCCGAGCGTCGGGCGAAGTACGCCTCTGCGGAGGGGCTCGGCCAGGCGTTCAACTTCGACCTGCTCGAGGCCGACTTCGATGCCGCGCAGTTCCGCGACATCATCACCGACAATCTGCAGCAGGCGAAGCAGACCGGCTCGTCGACCACGTGGGTGCTCTCCAACCACGACGTCACCCGCCACGCGACCCGGTACGGCCTGCCCGCTCTGAACGGACGACCGGTCAAGCAGGGCACCGAGTGGGTCGCCGCCGGCGGACCCGCCGAGCAGATCGACCGGGAGCAGGGGCTGCGCCGCGCACAGGCGGCCAGCATGCTGCTGCTCGGCCTGCCCGGCAGCACGTACCTCTACCAGGGCGAAGAGCTCGGTCTGCACGAGGTGGCCGAGATCACCGACGCGCAGCGCCAGGATCCGGCCTTCTTCCGCGGCGGGGAATACGACGGCCTCGGCCGGGACGGATGCCGCGTGCCGCTGCCCTGGTCGGCAGACGGGTCGTCCTTCGGGTTCGGCGCTGACGGTGCGCACCTGCCGCAGCCGGCCTGGTTCACCGACTTCGCGGTGGCGGTCGAGGATGCCGATCCGGACTCGACCCTCAACCTCTATCGTCGCGCTCTGCACCTGCGCCACGCGCTGCAGACCGACGAGGAGCTGGCCTGGGAGCCGACCGGACGCGATGACGTGCTGCGCTTCGCGCGGCCGGGCGGGTGGACCGTGGTCACCAACTTCGGCACGGAGCCGTATCCGCTGCAGCTGGGGGAGGGACGCGTGGTGCTGGCCACCACGCCCCTGCAGGACGGCGCCGTTGCCGGTGAGTCGACGGTCTGGATCGTCGAACACTGAGCACGACCGGAGACTGGATGCCGGCTCACCCTGCAGCGGGGGTGGGTCGGCATCCGTGTTTCCGCTGGCATCCATCACCCCCGCTAGTTGAGAACGATTCTCATATGCATTAGCCTCGAGACATGACCCGACGCCTCCCCGCTCTCGCCCTGACCGCTGTCGCCGCCCTCACCCTCGCCGGATGCTCCTCGGCCGACGGGGCCACGACGGCAGGCGAGACCGCCGAGGACGGCACGGTCTCGGTCGTGGCATCCACGAACGTCTACGGCAACCTCGCCGCCTCCATCGGCGGCGACCACGTCGAGGTCACCTCGCTCATCGACTCCGCCGCGAAGGATCCCCACTCCTACTCGGCGACCGCCCGCGATCGCCTCGCCGTGCAGAACGCCGACCTCGTCATCGAGAACGGCGGCGGCTACGACAGCTTCATGGACGAACTGCGCGAGGGCTCGGATGCCACCGTCATCATCGCCGCCGAGTACGCGCACGACTACCCTGACGCGGTCATCGAAGAGGAGCCCGAGGAGCACGCGGAGCACGAGGGCGACGACCACGACCACATCGAGGGCTTCAACGAGCACGTCTGGTTCGACGTGCACACGATCACCCACGTCGTCGAGCAGATCGCCGCCGATCTCACCGCGATCGACCCGGAGGGGGCTGCCGATTACGAGGCGAACGCCGCCGAGCTGATCGCCGAGCTGGGCGCGATCGAGACCGAGCAGGAGGCCCTGCACGAGAAGGTCGAGGGCGACCCGGTGATCATCACCGAACCGCTGCCCGGTCCCCTGGCCGCTGCCGTCGGCCTCGACGACGTCACCCCCGAAGGCTTCGCCTCAGCCGTTGAAGAGGGCAACGACGTCGCGCCGGCCGTGCTGCTCGACGCCCTCACTCTCATCGAAGACGGCAATGTCGACGCGGTGCTCAGCAACGCCCAGACCGGCGGCGCCGAGACCGACCGCGTCGAGGAGGCCGCGAAGGATGCCGGCATCCCCGTCGTCGGATTCACGGAACTGCTCGCCTCCGATCAGTCGTACGCTGAGTGGATGCGCGCCGCGATCACCGACCTCGCCGCCGCCCTCGACAAGTGAGCGGCGCCCCCGCGCCCCTGTTGCAGATCCAGGGGGCGGCGCTCCGCCGTGGCGACCGCGAACTGTGGTCAGGACTCGACCTTGACGTTCATCCCGGCGAGTTCATCGCCGTACTCGGCCCGTCCGGCTCGGGCAAGACCACTCTGCTGCGCAGCATCCTGGGCCTGCAGCCGCTCTCGGCGGGCAGCATCCGCCTCGACGGCGCCCCGGTGCGCCGTGGCGACCCCCGCATCGGCTACGTCGCTCAGCAGCGGTCTTTGCCCGTCGACACGAGCATGCGCGCCCGCGACCTCGTCGCCCTCGGCGTGCAGGGCACCCGGTTCGGGTTCCCGATCCCGCGTCGCGGTGACCGCGCTCGCGTCGATGGCCTGCTCGAAGCCGTCGGGGCGACCCGCTTCGCCGAGCGCAGGGTCGGGCTGCTCTCGGGCGGCGAGCAGCAGCGGCTGCGGGTCGGGCAGGCGCTCGCCGATGATCCGGTGCTCCTGCTCTGCGATGAGCCGCTGTCGAACCTCGACCTCGCCAACCAGCGCGGGGTGACCGAGGTGATCGAGCGGCAGCGCCGTGAGCGGGATGCCGCCGTGCTGTTCGTCACCCATGACGTGAACCCGATCCTGGGGCTCGCCACCCGCATCCTCTACATCGCCGGCGGCCGGTTCGTGCTCGGCACCCCCGACGAGGTGCTGCAGACGCGGGTGCTCACCGACCTGTACGGCACCCCCGTGTTCGTGCTGCGTGCGGGCGACCGGCTGGTCGTCGTCGGCACCCCGGATGCCGAGGCGCGCCACGAACACGATGAGGACGGTCTGGAATGATGCCGTTCGCGATCGACTGGAGCGACGTGTTCTCGTTCCAGGACTACGGAGCCCTGCTCGCCCTGCTGTCGAACTCGATCATCGCCGGAGCGGTGCTCGGCCTCGTCGGTGGCCTCGTCGGCGTCTTCGTGATGCAGCGCGATCTCGCCTTCGCCGTGCACGGCATCAGCGAGCTATCCTTCGCCGGCGCCGCCGCAGCCCTGCTGTTCGGTGGGAGCGTCGTGGCCGGCTCCCTCGCCGGCGCCCTCGTGGCAGCGATCCTCATCGGGCTGCTGGGCGCCAAGGCCCGCGACCGAAACTCGATCGTCGGTGTGCTGATGCCCTTCGGCCTGGGTCTGGGCATCCTCTTCCTATCGCTCTACGACGGGCGCAGCGCCAACAGCTTCGGCCTGCTCACCGGCCAGATCGTCTCGGTGTCGAGCCCCGATCTCGGGTGGCTGATCGGCATCAGCGTGATCGTGCTGCTCGGTCTGCTGCTGATGTGGAACCCGCTGCGTTTCGACTCGCTCGACCCCGAGTCGGCCGCCGCTCGAGGCGTGCCGACGCGGGTGGTGGGCCTGGCCTTCATGGTGTTGCTCGGACTCATCGTCGCCGTCAGCGTGCACATCATCGGCGCCCTGCTGGTGATGGCGCTGCTGGTCACCCCGGCCGCCGCAGCCATGCGCGTGACCGCAGGGCCGGTCGCCGTGCCCGTGCTGGCCGCCCTGTTCGGTTTCGTCTCGGCCGTCGGTGGCATCCTGCTGGCGCTCGCCGGCACCTTGCCGGTGAGCCCCTACATCACGACGATCTCGTTCCTCATCTACGCCGTGTGCTGGGTCATCGGGCGCCGCCAGCAGCGCGTGCGTCGTCTCTGAGCGACGTCACAGATCGACGCGGGTGTCTGCGCGTGCCCACTGGGTGAGATCATTGATGCGGGGGCCAGGAGTACACATCAGAGAGGTGTCGCCATGAGCGATTCACACACGCCCAACGAGTCCCCACAGGGAGACTTCTTCGACCAGCTGCTGGTGAATGCTCCCCGTGAGCACTCATCGTTCACGCAGGCATTCCGGGGCTACGACAAGGCCGAGGTGGATGCCGCTATCGCGACGCTCCGCGATCAGCTCGCCCGGGTCTCGGGCGATCTCGAGAAGGTCGAGGCGCGACACCGTGCCGAACTCGAGCGCGCGGAGGCCGTCCGCGCCGAGGAAGCGGAGCGGGCGCAGGCGGAGAACCTCGAGCAGATCTCCCGCCTCGAGGACGAGCTCGCCGCGGCCCGTGCCGAGGCGCAGAATGCCGCCGCGCAGGTGCAGACCCTGACGGCCGAGCTGACCGAGGCGCCCGCCGGCGACGACGAGCCGCAGAACCGCGCCCAGTTCGAGGCCGTGCTGCGCGTGGCCGAGGAGCAGGCGGGTGTGCTCATCCGTAACGCCGCCACCCAGGCCGAGCGCCTGCTTGCCGCCGCCCGCGAGGAGACGGAGGCCAAGCGCGCCGAGCTCGAGGCCGATATCGCCCGGATCGCTACGCAGGCGCAGCACGACGCCGACCAGGTGCGGCTCAAGATCGACACCGAGTACACCGCGCACCAGGCGCGTCTGGAGCGCGAGGGCGCGCACGCCGCCGAGAAGGTCGTGCAGGCCGAACGCGAGGCCGCGACCGTCCGCACCGAGGCCGAGAAGGGCGCCGCCGCGCTGCGCGCGATGGTCACCCGCGAGACGACCGACCTGCGGGCGGATGCCGAGCGTGAGGTGCGCGAGATGAACGCCCGGGTGCTCGAGTTCGAAGAGACCCTCACCCGCCGCCAGGACGACGCCCAGCAGGAGTTCCTCGTGCTGCACAACCAGGCCGTCGCGCACGCCGAGCGCATCACCGCGGATGCCAACGAGCAGGTGGCCGCGTCTCTCGAGCACGCCAAGCGCATCTCGGCCAAGGCCGAGGACCACGAGCGACTCATGCGCACGCAGGCGCAGGCCGTCGAGGCGGCGGCCCAGGTCAAGGCACGCGAGACGCTGGAGCGTGCGCGGGCCAAGGCGCAGAAGATCGTCGAGACGGTCACGACGCACGCCACCGGGGTGCTGCGCGATGCCGAGGATCGCACCCGCCAGCTGCGCTGGCAGCAGCAGCAGATGACCAGCTTCATGGCCGAGGTGCGTGAACTGGTGCGCCCCGACGGCATCCTCGCCGGTGCCACGGCAGATGCGGATGCCGACGCAGATGCGGATGCTGACGCAGCGGAGCTGGCATCCGACTCTGTTGCATCCGACTCGGACGCATCCGACGAGTCGAACGACTGACGATCGCACGGGGATGCGCCGCTCCCAGCCCCGACCGAGCGGCGCGCCCTAGACTCGATGCATGGCTCAGCGGAACACCTGGCAGCGCGAGCGCGTGCGCGATGCGCTCGCCGACGCCCGCGGCTTCGTCAGCGCCCAGTCGCTGTACGCGGGACTCCGTGAGGCCAACACCGGCATCGGGCTCGCCACGGTCTATCGGGCTCTCGCGGGTCTCGCCGCCTCGGGCGAGGCCGACTCACTGCAGAGCCCCGAGGGCGAAGCGCTGTATCGCGCCTGCACGACGCAGGGCCACCACCATCACCTGATCTGCCGCAACTGCGGCCTCACGGTCGAGATCGAGGCCAAGGACGTCGAGCAGTGGGCGCAGCGCACCGCCGCCCTGCACGGTTTCCGTGAGGCCGAGCACGTCGTCGACATCTTCGGGCTGTGCGCTTCGTGCTCCAACCTGCGCGACAGCGAGGCCACCGGGTGACCACGGGGACCCGCACGGCGCCGACCCCGCACCGCCACGCACCGACCCGGCGCGTCTCCCCGCTGACGGGGGCGGGCATCGGGCTCGGCATCCTCGCCGTGCTGGTGCTGCTCGACCTCTTCGCACCTGCGCTGTTCCCGACGGGTCTGCCCACGCGTCTGCAGGACGGCCTGACGCTCACGCTCAGCGTGCTAATCGAGGCGCTGCCGTGGGTGATCCTCGGCGTCGTGCTCTCGATCGTCGTGCAGGTGTGGCTGCCGTCGGATGCCGTCCAGCGCTGGCTCCCGCGCAATGCCTGGGGCCGGCGGGCGGTGCTCTCCGCGCTCGGCATGTTCATCCCCGTGTGCGAATGCGGCAATGTGCCCTTCGCCCGCGGCCTGATGATGCGGGGCCTTTCGCCCTCCGACGCGCTGACGTTCCTCATGGCCGCGCCCATCGTGAACCCGATCGTCATCCTCACCACCCATGCCGCGTTCGGCTGGGACGGTGGCATCCTCATCGCCCGACTGCTCGGCGGCTACGCGATCGCCAACCTCATCGGCTGGATCTACAGCCGTCACCCCGACCCGCAGGGCATGCTCACGCAGCGTTTCGTCGCCACCTGCGAGTACGTGCAGCACGAACCGGGCACCCCGGTGCGCCGCAGCCTCACCCAGTTCCTCGTCGAGCTGCGCGCGGTCATGCCCGCCCTCGTGATCGGCTCGGTGCTCGCGGGTGCCGTGCAAGTGCTCGTGCCCAGAGACGTGCTCATCGCGATCGGGTCAAACCCGGTGTTGTCGATCCTCGCGATGGTCGCGCTGGCGATGACCGTCGCGATCTGTTCGAACGTCGACGCGTTCTTCGCGCTGTCGTTCGCCTCGACCTTCTCCTCTGGCGCGATCATCGCCTTCCTGCTGGTCGGTCCCGTCGTCGACGTGAAGATGATCGCGCTGCTGCGCACCACGTTCACCGGCCGGATCATCGCCGGCATCGTCGGCGTCGTGATCCTCGCCGCCTGCGCGATCGGGATCGGGGTGAACGTCTTTGTCTGACCGCACCCGCTCGCTCGTGAACCGGTGGCTCGGCGTGGGCCTGGCCTCGGTGATCGCCGTCGTCACGCTCGGGCTCGGCCTCACCGGTCGCCTGAACCTGTACATCAGTCCCGACACCGTCTGGTTCGCGTGCATCTCGGCCGTGATCACGCTCGCCATCGCGGTGTGGACCTGCACGCTGCCCTTGGGCGCCGAGGGCGATCACGGGCACGATCACGGGCACGCGCCTGTCGACGACGGTGGGGAGGCCGGTGCGGATGCCGGCGCCAGGCGGCCCCTCGCGACCGCCGCTGTCGTCTCGGGCGGTGTGATCGCCACCGGTACGGTCGTGGCCGCGCTGCTGCTGCCGCCGGCGTCGCTGTCGGCTGAGCTGGCGATGTCCCGCGCAGGCGAGGCCACCGTGCTCTTCGACGGAGCAGACACCGTCGCGCTCGGCGTCGCCGATACGACGACGTTCGGGGTCGGCGAATGGGCGAGCGTGTTCGCCACCGCCACGCGGCCCGAGGCCTACGACGGCGCGACGGTGACGCTCACCGGTTTCGTCACCCCGGCCGAGGCGGGCGAGGTGAACCTCACGCGCATGGTCATCACGCACTGTGTGATCGACGCGCGACCGGCATCCGTGCCGGTCGCGGCGGCGGACGGGGACTACGCGGCGGGCGACTGGATCGAGGTCACCGGTACGGTGCGGGCGGATGCCGATGGCACGCTGCGCATCGAGCCGACCGAGGTCGTCGCGATCGATGAGCCGAAGGATCCGTATGAGTACTGACGGATCCGGTGAGCAGCCCCTCACCCGGGCGCAGTTGCGGGCGCTCCGCGCCGAGCAGGACGCTCAGGACGCTTCGACAAGCTCAGCGACCCAGCAGAACCAGGTCCCTGAGCGAGCGCAGCGAGACGAAGGGCCCGCCCTCACCCCTCCGGTCCCTGAGCGAGCGCAGCGAGACGAAGGGCCCACACCTACCCCTCCGGTCCCTGAGCGAGCGCAGCGAGACGAAGGGCCAGCCCCCACACCCTCGGTCCCTGAGCGAGCGCAGCGAGACGAAGGGCCCGCCCTCACCCCCGCGGTCCCTGAGCGAGCGCAGCGAGACGAAGGGCCCGCCCCCACCCCTCCGGTCCCTGAGCGAGCGCAGCGAGACGAAGGGCCAGCCCTCACCCCCTCGGTCCCTGAGCGAGCGCAGCGAGACGAAGGGCCGGCCCCCTCGCGCCGGTTCCGTCTCGGTATGCTCGCCACCCTCGGCGTCCTCGCCGTGCTCGTCGTGAGCTTCGGCGTGGTCAGCCTCGTCCAGGGCCCACGGCTCAGCAGCGTCGACGTCAACGAGGCACAGGCGATCGACACGTCCGGCAGTCGGGTCATCCTCACCGCCAACCAGTCCCTTGCCGCGATCGACCCCGACCAGGTCACGGTCGAACCTGCGGTGCCGTTCACGGTCGATGCAGCGGGCCGCAATGTCGGCATCCGCTTCACCGTCCCGCTCGATGACTCGACGACCTACACCGTCAACGTCGCCGGGGTGACGTCGTCGGGCGGCGGGCCGAGCGCCGACCTGTCGACGACCTTCCGCACGCCCGCCTCGTCGATCTTCCTGCTGCAGCGCGGCTCCGGCGACGTAGACGACAAGATCTTCGCGACAGACCTCACCGGCGAAGCCGGGGTGCCGGTGTTCACGCATCCCCGCATCAGCGACTTCCGCGCGACCCCCGAGCTGCTCGTGGTCGCCGTCGAAGAGGCGGACGGCGCGGGCTCCCGCCTGCTCGTGATGCGCCGAGACGGTAGCGGGGTGCGCGAGCTCACCCTGCCCGGAGAGGGCTACATCTCCAGCGTGCAGGTCTCCGACCGCGGCGGCCTCGTCGGCTACAGCTACTCCGACCGTGAGCTCACCGACACCACGGGACGTGCGAGCGTGCTGGTGACTCAACCGCTCAGTGGCGAGGCCGAACCGCGCGTGGTGCAGGTCGCCGACAAGGATGCCAGCGTCGCCGACTGGCAGTTCGTTCCCGACTCCTCCTCGCTGCTGTTCATCGACTTCGACGGCGCGCTCTCCGTCGAAGACCCCACCGGCGACGCCGGTGTGCAGTCGATGGGGCTGGCGGCGAGCATCCTCGGCATCAATCGCGGCACCTACACGGCGATCGTCGAACTCAACGACGCCTCGTACGTCGAGCTCGACCTCACCAACGGCGAGACGCAGCCGCTCGAGGCATCCGACCCCGACTACGGCCCCGCGACGACCATCGTTCCGCTGCCCGACGGCACCCTGCGCCACGTCGTGCAGCGCACGGAGGCGGGCATGCCCACGGGCCAGGCCGTCATCCGGGTCGACGAAGACGGCAAGGCCGAACCCATTGCCGAGGTGAGCGGCACCGACGCCATCCTGCAGGTGTGCGCCTCGCCGAGCGGCCAGTACGCCGCGATCACAGTCGCGCCCGATCTGCCGAGCAACGACTACGACGACCTGCTGCTGCCCCTGCCGACCACGCTGCACACCCAACTGATCGACCTGTCCGACGGTTCGACGATGGTCACCCTCGAAGGTTTCGACGTGTCGTGGTGCAGCCTGCCCCCGAGCCCGTAAGCGCGCGGCCCGTGTCGACCGAACGGATGCTTCGCCGCGCGACCCGCGCCGATCTCGACGCCCTGCCCGTCGAGGTCGCCCCGCGGCTGCTCGGCGCGGAGCTGCGCACGGTCGTCGATGACGAAGAGGTGCGCTTGCGCATCACGGAGGTCGAGGCCTACCACGGCCTCGGCACCGGTGATCGTCCCGACCCCGGTTCGCACGCCCGCATGGGCCAGACCGCGCGCAACGCCACGATGTGGGGTGAGGCAGGGCACCTGTACGTGTACCTCAGCCATGGCATCCATTCCTGCGTGAACGTCGTGTGCGGCCACGACGGCAGCGCCGGCGGTGTGCTGCTGCGTGCGGCCGAGGTCGTCAGCGGGACGGATGCCGCGATCGCCCGCTCCGGACGCCACGGGCGTGATCTGGCGCGCGGACCCGGCCGTCTCGGCCAGGTGTCTGGCCTGCGGCATCCGCGTCACGACGGCATCGATGCGGTCACCGGCGAGCCGTGGCACGGCGCCCGTGCCGAGCTGTGGCTGGGCGAGCCGATCGCAGGCGTCGCCAGCGGTCCGCGCGTCGGCGTCGCCGGTGAGGCGGGCACCGCGGCGTTCCCGTGGCGGTTCTGGATCCCTGGCGACCCGACGGTGTCGCCCTTCCGCTGGGGGAGGGGCGCAGCCGAGGCGGCCGCGGCCCGCCAATGAGCGGGTCAGGCGTGCGTCAGTCGCGGCCCGGTGTGCATCCGCACGACTCGCGCACGCGCAGTTCCGGCACGAACTCGCGCAGCCCCGGGTCTGGCGTGGGGTTGAGCAGGACGCTGATCGCCGCATCGGCGATCTGATCCAGCGGCTGCACGGCGGTCGTCAGACGCGGCCACACGTAGTCGGCGGCGGTGATGCCATCGAACGAGGCCACGGCGATGTCCTCCGGCACGCGCACCCCGCGCTCGCGCAGGGCGGCGAGCATGCCGATCGCGATCTGATCGGATGCCGCGAACACGGCTCGGGGCCGCGGCGAGGCCTCGGCCAGGCGCACGCCGGCGGCGTAGCCGCCCTCGTACGTGAACGAGGTGTGGATGAGCAAACCGCGCTTGAGCTGCGCGGCGCTGAGTGCGTCAGCCCAGCCGCGCTCACGGGCGTCATAGCGCGCCGCGCTGCCCACGAAGGCGATGTCCTGGTAGCCGTGCTCGATCAGGTGCTCCACGGCGGCACGGGTGCCTGCGGCCAGATCGACGCTCACGGCCGGCAGGGCGTCGGTCTCGCCGAACGGGCCGATCACGACTGTCGGCAGGCGCAAGGACTCCACCAGGGCCTGCTCGCTCGCGGTGAGCGCGACCGAGATGATCAGACCGCTGATCTGCCGGGAGGCGAGATCGCGCAACTGCTCTGCCGTGTCGGCCTGCGTGCGGTCGGAGTTCACGATCAGCAGCGAACGTCCGGCCTGCGTGCCTCGCTGGTCGAGCGTGTGGCACAGCTCGGCGAAGAACGGGCTGCGGTTGTCGTGCACGACCAGACCGAACATGTCGGCCGAGCCCTTCGACAGTGCGCGTGCGGCCGCGTTCGGGCGGTAGCCCAGTACGCGCACGGCATCGAGCACGCGTTCCTTGGTCAGCACGGCCACGGGTTTGGGGCCGTTGTTGAGCACGTAGCTCACCACGGCGGTGCTGACGCCGGCGTAGCGCGCGACGTCTGCTCTGGTCACCGAACGGCTGCGGTGTTCATCGATCATTGGGTTCACCCATGTCGGGAATCGTAAGCCGTTCTCCGCCGCGACGCGCCGATTCATGCGCGATGACACCCGGAAGCGTAAATCTTGCGGCCTGCCAGGCGTTCACAGGGGGCAGTACTTCATCGGTGACCGCGCGCACGAAATCGTCGACGAGGAAGTGGTGGCTTCCCTCGTGCCCGTTGTGCAGCGGGCGCAGCTCCTCGGGGATCCGCTCGAGATCGTGGATCTTCGCGTACCCCGAGATGAAGGCGTCGCGCAGCGCGGGCGCCACGTTCGCCAGCGTCGGGTCGTCGGCCGAGATCGAGGCGTGCGTGTCGATGAGGTCGGAGATGTCCTCCACGCCCTCCTTGGTCTGCCAGACGCTGGTCAGCGCCAACTGCTCGAACGACCCCTCGGTGCCGAACCAACGGAACCGCGACTCGCGCAGATGCGAGGGGTAGCCGACGCGGCGGAACTCGTTCACGCGCATCGAACCGCCGCCGTCGAGCTCGAACAGCGCGGTCGCGTTCGAGAAGTCGTTGTCGAACTGGCTCACCGCGCGGTCGAACACGCCGTCGCCGCGCTGGTCGACCGTTCCCACGGCCGAGACGGCGGTGGCATGGGTGGGCCAGGCGCCCAGTACCCCGCCGATCGAATGCGTGGGGTAGAGCAGGGGTGGGTAGCTCGCCGTTGACTTCCAGCCCTCGCCGCCCGAGAACTGGTAGGCCTCGTAGAAGCCGAGGTCCATGTCGTGCACGTAGTCGCCCTCGCCGTAGAACAGGCGACCGAACGCGCCCTCGGCGACCTTCTGGCGGGCGAAGACCGTGGCCGGGTTGTAGTAGCTGGTCTCACCCATCATGTAGGTCAGCCCGGTCTCGCGGACGGCCTCGATGATCGCGCCGATCTCGTCGACGCTGATCGCCATCGGCACGGCCGAGTACACGTGCTTGCCGGCGCGGAGTGCCCGCACCACCAGCGGACCGTGGGTCCAGCGCTGGGTGAAGATCGCGACGGCGTCGATCTGGGGAGAGGCGATCATGTCCTCGAAGCTGGCGAAGGTGCCCGCGAGGCCGCTGGCCTGTACGAGGTCATCTGCGCGGTCTGAGATCACGTCCGTGACGTGGACAGCCGAGACACCGGGGTGGTGCTGAAATAGGGCGGCGAACTGGCCGGAGAACTGGCCTGCGCCGACAACTCCCACAGTGAAGGCCATATTCGGCAGTCTTCCATCGGCTGTCTACGGGTGTCAAACATGTCTACGGGTGTCAAACACCGGAGTGATCCCGGAACCCTTGCCCCCTAAGAAAAAGGTTCCGGGATCTTGTCCCCCAGCGATCTACGCGGGTAACGTATCACGGAGAGGCCATTAAGCGCCATGCTGAATATCGAAGACGATGATGTCTTACGACAGTGAGGTTAGAAAACATGACGAAACGCATAGCCGGCCTGGCCGTCTTCGCGGTGGGCGCGCTCGCGCTCAGCGCCTGCAGTCCCGCTGCGACCGATGGCACAGATGGCGACACCGTCACTCTCGAGATGCAGACGAACTTCGGTGCGACCGACCCGTCGCTGAAGGTGCTCGAAGAGATCACTGACGCCTACCTGGCCGACAACCCCGACATCGACATCGAGTTGGTGCCGTCGACCGAGACCTACGAGGCCGACATCAAGGTGCGCCTCGCGTCGGACGACAAGCCCGACATCTGGGCCACGCACGGTTGGTCGCTGCTGCGCTACGCCGAGTTCCTCGAGCCGCTCGACACGCAGCCGTGGGCGAAGAACTTCAATGAGGCGCTGGCGCCGGCGATGAAGGATGCCGAGGGGCACTTCTACGCCCTGCCCATCGACACCGACGTGGCCGGCATCGTCTACAACCGCACGGTGCTGGAAGACGCGGGCATCGACCCCGCCACGCTCACCGACTGGGCTGCCTTCGAGAAGGCCATGCGCGCGCTGAAGACCGCGGGGGTCACCCCGCTGTCGTCCTCGGGCAAGGACAACTGGTTCGCCGGCAACATCGCCGACTTCATGGCATCCGGCGACTTCGACCAGGCCACCCTCGACGGGTTCGCCGACGGCACGTTCGATGAGGACGGGTACGCGCGGATGCTCGGACACGTGCAGACCTGGCAGCAGGACGGGCTGATCAACCCCGACTACTCCTCGGCGACCACCGACGACCTGGGCCGCGCGCTCGCTGAGGGCGACACGGCGTTCATCTTCGTGCAGAACTACCTCGTCGCCACGGCGCTCGGCTTCAACCCCGACGCCGACCTCGGCTACATGCCGATCCCGTCCGAGAGCGGCGACCCGTTCCTGGTCGGCGGTGAGGGACGCGCCTACGGCGTCGACAAGGACTCGCCGAACAAGGAGCAGGCGCTCGACTACCTCGACTACCTCGCCCAGCCGGAGAACCTCTCCAAGCTCGCTTCGGCGATCGGTGGCGTTCCTGGTCTGACCGAC
Organism: Microbacterium istanbulense; assembly: GCF_037204145.1. Lineage (NCBI taxonomy): Bacteria > Bacillati > Actinomycetota > Actinomycetes > Micrococcales > Microbacteriaceae > Microbacterium > Microbacterium istanbulense. Next base: position 502,068 of record NZ_JBBDGN010000001.1, on the reverse strand, counting down.
GCCGACAGCGATCTCGGCATTCTGACCGCGAGCTACGAGGAGTTCGTGCAGCCCGGTGACCTGCCGCTCCAGCCGTACTTCGACCGCGTGTACCTGCCCAACGGCATCTGGGACACGATGGTCACCACCACCGATGGTGTTCTCACTGGACAGATGTCCCCGGAGGAGGCAACGGCGCAGATGAAGTCGAGTTACGACTCTCTGCGATGACCGTCGCCGCACAGGCGACGGGGCCGCACGCGAAGCGGGGAACCCGGGGGGCCGTTCCCCGCTTCGCAGGCCGAAGTCTCAATCTGCTGTACCTGCCCGCACTTCTCGTGCTGGGCGTCTTCATGCTGTGGCCGCTGGTCAACGGCATCCTGCTGTCCCTGACCAACTGGAACGGCTACAGCGCCCACAGTGAGGTCGTCGGCGGCGAGAACTATCTGCGCCTGCTGGAGGACCCGAACTTCCACACCGCCCTGATCAACACGCTCATCTACGGTGTCGGCTCGACGCTGCTGCAGCAGGTAGTCGGTCTCGGCCTCGCCCTCGCGCTGGATCGTGCGGTGCGGGGGCGCAACGTCGCCAGAGCGATCATCTACCTGCCCGTGCTCGTCTCGCCCGTGGTGATGGGCACGATGTACTACCTCTTCTTCGCCTACAACTCCGGCGGGCTCAACGACCTCGCCATCGCGCTCGGCGGTGAACGCACCGCGTGGCTGAGCGACTCCGGCATGGCCATCCTCGTGATCGTGCTGGTGAACTCGCTGCAGTTCGTCGGCATCTCGATGGTCATCTACCTAGCCGGGCTGCAGTCGATCCCGCCCATGTACGCCGAGGCTGCCCGGCTCGACGGCGCCTCCGACGCTCAGATCTTCTGGAACATCACGCTGCCCATGCTGCAGCCGGCCTTCGCCACCAGCGTCGTGCTCAACCTCATCGGCGGTCTGAAGCTGTTCGATGTGGTCCAGGTGCTCACCGGGGGCGGCCCCGGCTATTCCACGAACTCGGTCTCGACCCTCATCGCCAAGATGTACTTCGGGAACCAGAGCGCCGGTTACGCCGCCGCGATGGGCGTCGTGCTGTTCGCCCTCATCGCCATGCTCACCCTCGTGTTGAACACCGCCCTGAACCGTCGACGGCTGGACAAGCTGTGAGCACCCAGACCGCACAGCGCAGCGCCTGGCTCCCGCGCGTGGCCATCGGAGCCGGCGTCCTCGCCGCCGTGCTGCTGCAGCTGCTGCCGTTCTACATCACTCTGACCACCTCGGTGAAGGCGCGCAGTGACCTGTCATCGCAGTGGCTGCCGCCGACGGACTGGTACTGGCAGAACTTCGTCACGGCGATCGAGGACGGCGGCATCCTGCGCGCGATCGGCAACAGCGCGATCGTCACCATCGGCACCACCCTGCTCGTCTGCGTGCTCGGTGCGCTCGCCGCCTACCCGCTCGCACGCCGCGCGACGGTGGGCAACACGCTGGTGCTGGCGGGCGTGATCGGGCTGATCATGGTGCCGCCGCTGTCGATCCTCGTGCCGCTGTATTCGATGATGAGCAAGCTCGGGCTGGTGAACACGCACATCGGGACGATCCTGGTGATGACGGCGCTGCAGCTGCCGCTGGCGATCTTCCTCTACACAGCGTTCATGCGAGCGTTGCCGGTGGAGATCGAAGAGGCTGCGTCTGTCGACGGGGCACGAGGGTTGCAGCTGCTCTTTCGGGTGGTCTTCCCGATGCTCAAGCCCGTGACCGCGACGGTCATCATCCTCACCGGGGTGGCGGTGTGGAACGAGTACGCGATGAGCGTGTACCTCATGCGCAGTCCCGAGATGCGTACCATCGCGCCCGCGATCAGCTCGTTCTTCGCGACCTCGTCCAGCGATCTGGGGGCGGCGGCCGCGGCATCCCTGCTCTCGGTGCTGCCTGTGCTGCTGGTCTATCTCGTCTTGCAGCGCTACTTCATCAAGGGCATGGTGGCCGGGTACGAGAAGTGACGGCGCGCGTGATAGACTCGTTCTTTGTCTGCGCGCTCTCCTGTGCGCAGTTCGTGTGCTGCCGCTCCCCGATTCCCTCCGGATGACAGGCGACGGCACGCAGACAAGGGATCTTGGGTGGGGCCGTCCGGCCTCACGGTAATGAAGGAGTCATCATCATGGCAGCAGTGTGCCAGGTGACTGGAGCTGTTCCCGGCTTCGGTCACAACGTCTCGCACTCGCACCGCCGGACGAAGCGTCGCTTCGACCCGAACGTGCAGAAGAAGACCTATTTCGTGCCGTCGCTCGGCCGTAAGATCACCCTGAACGTGTCCGCCAAGGGCATCAAGGTGATCGACGTGCGCGGTATCGAGAGCGTGGTCAAGGACCTCCAGGCGAAGGGTGTGAAGCTCTAATGGCCAAGAAGGCTCAGGACGTTCGTCCGATCATCAAGCTCCGTTCGACGGCGGGCACCGGTTACACCTATGTGACCAAGAAGAACCGTCGTAACACCCCGGACCGCCTCGTGCTGAAGAAGTATGACCCGGTTATCCGTCAGCACGTCGATTTCCGTGAGGAGCGCTAAACATGGCGAAGAAGAGCAAGATCGCTCGTAACGAGCAGCGCAAGGTCATCGTGGAGCGCTACGCAGCGCGTCGCGCTGAGCTGAAGAAGACCCTGGTCGACCCGAACGCGACCGACGAGGCCCGTGAGGCTGCCCGCGTCGGCCTGCAGAAGCTGCCCCGCAACGCGTCGCCGGTGCGCGTGCGTTCGCGCGACGTCATCGACGGCCGCCCCCGCGGTGTCCTCACGAAGTTCGGCATCTCGCGTGTCCGCTTCCGTGACATGGCACACCGTGGTGAGCTGCCCGGCGTGACCAAGTCGAGCTGGTAAGCATCGCCTTCAGGGGCGGGGTTCTTCGGAACTCCGCCCCTTTTGCATGCGCGCCGCGCGCGCCCGCACCCGCTTTGGGGAGGAGTTCTCTGTGTCGGGAGGAGCCTGGGCGCAGCATCCTCCTCCCATGACAGAGAACTCCTCCCCAAGCTTGTCTCTGCACAGGTCGGCCTTCTCGGGGCCTTGTCCACAGAACCCGCGTAGGGGTGCGTCGCGCGCGCTGCGCACACCGCAGAGTGGAGCGATGGATGCCATCGCCACGCTTCGCAGGCACGGGGGAGTCGCCCGTGTGCGCACTCTCACACGACTCGGCGTGAGTGCACACACTCTTCGGCGCGAGCGGGAGCGGGGACAGATCTCGTCCATCTGCCGTGGCTGGGTGGCGTTGCACGACGCGGATGCCATGCTCGTCGCGGCCGCACGTCGGGGAGTCGTGCTCAGCTGCGTGACGCTCGCCGCCCGTCGGGGGCTCTGGGTGCTCGAGCACTCCGAGCCGCATGTGGCTGCGCGCCCGCATTCCGGACACGCCGCCGCAACGCGCGGGGTGGTGCATTGGAACCTGCCGATCTTCCCGCGGGATCCGGAGTTATGCGAGGACTCGCTGGAGAACGCCCTCGTACTGATGGCCGGATGCCAGCCCCACGAGGCAGCACTGGCGACGTGGGAGTCTGCCGTGAAGAAGGGTCTGGTCAGTCTCGACGCCTTGAGTCGGGCGCCACTCCCGCCCGCGGCGCGGGCCCTGGTCGATGAGGCGCGGCCGTTCGCGGATGCAGGTACGGAGACCATCTTCTTCACTCGCCTGAGCTGGATGAACGTGCGCATCTTGCCGCAGATCTGGTTGTTCGGCCACCGTGTGGACTTCCTGATCGGTGAGCGCCTGGTCGTGCAGATCGATGGAGCTCACCACGTGGGCGCGCAGCGAACGAAGGACATCCGCCACGACGCCCTGCTGAAGCTCCACGGCTACCACGTGATCAGAATCGGGTACGACCAGCTGATCAACCACTGGCCCGATGTGCAGGGCATGATCATGGACGCCGTCGCGCAGCGACTGCACCTTCCCGACTGACTTCTGGTGGGAGGAGATCTCCGGCTGGGGAGGATGCTGGCCCCCGAATCCTCCTCCCGACACTGAGGACTCCTCCCAAGACTGCGCGACGAGCCCCGAAACGCCCCGAAATCTGTGACAGATGTGACGAAAGTGAAGCGACACGCCACCAAAAACCCCCAAAACCCGCGAAATGACGCGGAAATGGGGGTGGGCGTTGATACATTCGAGGCGGTCACTCGACCAACGGCGGGCATCCGCCGAAATCAACACGATGCGACGGGACCCTCGTCGCTGGAGGATGACATGGCTGACAAGTCCATCACCAAGACCGAGCTCGTCGCGAGCATCGCTTCCGCCACCGGCGAGAGCCAGGCCACCGTCTCGCGCGTCCTCGACTCGCTCTTCGGCACCGTCTCCGACGCTGTTGCCAAGGGCAGCAAGGTCTCGATCCCGGGCTGGATCTCCTTCGAGCAGGTCGCGACCGCCGCTCGCACCGGCCGCAACCCGCAGACCGGCGCCGAGATCAAGATCCCGGCCGGCAAGCGCGTCAAGGTGACCGCTGGTTCGAAGCTGAAGGCTGCCGTCAAGTAAGGCACCCAGACTCAGGGCCGTTCTCCTTCGGGGGAGCGGCCCTTCGTCTTTCCCCGCCTAGGCTGGAGGGGTGAACGTGCCTGCTGTCCCTGCCCCTCGTGGCTACCGCATCGCAGGCCTGTCGATCCTCATCGTCGCTGCCCTGGCTGCCCTCGTCGTCGCCCTCGCCGTCGGCGGGGGAGCGCAGGCCCCGTTGCTGGTCGATCCGGGCCCCGTCGTGCTGTGGGGGCTGCCGACCGCCAAGCTCATCAGCAACCTCGGCGCGGCGGCCATGCTCGGCTCGCTCGTGCTGGCCCTGTTCGCCCTCCGCAGTGGCTCTCGCCCCTTCGACCTCTCCGTCGACACGGCATCCGTCGGCGCCGCCGTGTTCACTGTCAGCTCGGGTCTGACCGCGTTCCTCACCTTCATGGCCGCTTTCAACCCGAAGCTCAGCTCCGGTCAGGCCTTCGGCGAGCAGTTCGGCTCCTTCCTGCTCGAGATCCCGCTCGGTCAGGCCTGGTTGATCACCACGCTCATGGGTGCCGTCGTCACCGTGATGGCCTTCGCCTGGCGCAACTGGACGGGCACGCTGCTCACCGCGATCCTCGCCGCGGCATCCCTCATCCCCATGGCCACGCAGGGCCACAACGGTGACCTCTCCGGTCACACCCTCGCGGTCAACGCCATCCTGCTGCACACGGTCGGTGCCGCCGTCTGGCTCGGAGGTCTGCTCCTGCTTGTGCTCCTGCGCCAGTCCACCGCCCTCCGCACGTCGGCGAAGAAGCGCGGCACGGATGCCACAGACCTGCGCGCCCTCGTCTCGCGATACTCCTCGCTCGCGCTCGCGGCGTTCGCCGTCGTCGCCGTCTCCGGTATCGCCCGCGGCGCCGTCGCCCTCGGCGACTGGAACGCCCTGTGGAGCCCCTACGGCCTGATCATGCTGGCCAAGGCGGCGCTGCTGGTGGGGCTCGGCCTGTTCGGCCTCTGGTACCGCCTGCGTCTCATCCCGCACCTTGACGGTCCGCACGCCGCCCGCTCGTTCTGGGCTCTCGTCCTCGGCGAACTGGCCCTGATGGGCTTGGCATCGGGGGCGGCCGCCGCGCTCGCCCGCACACCTCCGCCGGTCGGCGACGAGGCTCCGGCCGCACAGACCCCGGCCGAGCGCCTCACCACGCAGCCGTTGCCGCCGGAGTTCACGCTCGACCGCTGGTTCACCAGCTTCGACATCGACATCCTGTGGCTGGTCGCCGGTGCTCTGGGCCTGTTCTTCTACCTCGCCGGCGTCCGCCGTCTGCGGGCTCGGGGCGATGCCTGGCCGATCTACCGCACGATCTTCTGGGTCGCCGGCATCCTGCTGCTGATCTGGGTGACCTGCGGGCCGATCAACGCGTACCAGGAGTACCTCTTCTCGATCCACATGCTCGGGCACATGATGCTCTCCATGGCGATCCCGCTGCTGCTGGTGTCGTCGGCACCGATCACGCTCGCGCTGCGCGCGATCCACAAGCGCACTGACGGCACCCGTGGCGGGCGCGAGTGGATCATGTGGGCCGTGCACTCGCCGGCATCCCGCATCCTCACCCAGCCGTTCGTCGCAGCGGCGATCTTCATCGTCTCGCTGTGGGCGTTCTACTTCACCGACCTCGTGCGCTGGTCGATGTACGACCACCTGGGGCACGAGTGGATGATCATCCACTTCCTCATCTCGGGCTACCTGTTCGTCATGTCACTCGTGGGCATCGACCCGGTGCCCTACCGCCTGCCCTACCCGGGCCGGCTCATCACCCTCATCGCGGTGATGGCGATGCATGCGTTCTTCGGCATGGCGCTGATGATGCAGGAGGGTCTGATGGTCGCCGAATGGTTCGGCTCCATGGGTCGCACCTGGGGGCCGACGCCCATGGAAGACCAGTACATCGGCGGCGGCATCGCCTGGTCCATCGGCGAGATTCCCACGCTGATCCTCGCGATCACCGTGGCGATCCAGTGGTCGCGGTCGGATGCCCGCCTGCAGAAGCGCCGCGATCGGCACGCCGACCGCACCGGCGACGCCGAGCTTGCGGAGTACAACGCCCAGCTCGCGGCGCTCGCCGAGCGCGACCGCCGCTCGAACGGCTGAGCCAGGATCGACCGAGGAATCAGTCCAGGTCGGCGTCGGGGGAGCCGACCATGATCGACGCCGAACCGTCGGCGAGGATCGTGATCGTCCCATCGACGCGGAACGGCACATCCTCGGTGACCTTGTCGACGTGACCGTCGAACAGCGACATGATGTCGACCTGGATGCGCGCCACCGCGGTGGTCGCGGGGATAGCCCAGTGCTCGCCGTCGGGCACGACCGAGACTTTCGGATGCCGCTCGATCGACCACTTCGGGGTCGAGACCACCCGGTTCTGCACCTCGTACCCGAACGGGCAGGCGGTCGGCTGCAGCACCTCCTGCGTGGCGCAGGCGGTGAGGAACTCGGTGACGCGATCCTGCACGACCTTGATGAACTCCGCCGTCGGCTCCGCCTGCACCTGCACCGGGGTGCGGGCGAGCGGTGAGTCGGCCAGCACGCTGAGGCCCGGCGTGCTCGAGATGGCCGTGTCGACGGTCACCGAGTACACCCCTGGGGTGAACACCAGCAGCGGCAGCGGGTCGTCGGCCTTGGCATCCATCCCGTCGACCGACACCTGCCGGCGATCGATCTCGAAACCGTTCACCGAGAATTGATCCGCACCGCGGAGGGTGAGGTCGATCTCGGCGAGCGGGCTGGCGGCGAAGCGCCAGTTGGGCACGACACCCATCCAGCCGTCCTGTACGACCAGGAAGCTCGTGGTGCCGCTCACACCACCGGCGCTGTAGTCGGCGGTGACCGTCACGACATCGCCGTCCTGCTTCTCGCCGATGATCTCGACGTCGTCGAGCGGGGCGAGCGCGGCGTGGCGCAGCAGCGCCTCGGATGCCGTGGGGTCCAGGCCGGTCTGCTCGAGCACGGCGCTGTCGACTGCGACGCCGGGGATCTGCAGCGCGTCGGCCGCGCGACCGTCCGAGAGCAGCTCGAGGTAGCGGCCGACGAAGGCGGAGGGGCCGTAGAACTGCTGGTACACGGCTTGGCCGCCGGCGGTGAGGGCGGCGGCGAGCAGGATGCCGATGACGGCGAGGATCGTCAGATCCGACGACAGGCGCGCCTGACGTCGATTCCCCCGCTGTGCCTCCGGCATGGCGCCAGTCTAGGAGCGCGCCCCTGGGACGACGCCGAGCGTGCACCGCGCGGCTTAGCATGGGGGGCGTGTCTTCCCCCACCCTCTCGGCCGAACAGCAGGAGCTGTTCGAGCTGATCGAGGGCACGTCGGAGCACGTGTTCATCACGGGGCGTGCCGGCACGGGCAAGTCGACCCTGCTGCAGCACTTCGCGTGGAACACCAAGAAGCAGATCGCGATCTGCGCCCCCACCGGGGTGGCGGCGCTGAACGTCGAGGGCCAGACGATCCATTCGCTGTTCCGTCTGCCGATCGGGCTGATCGCCGAGCAGGAGATCGAGCAGTCGGATGCCACCCGCCGCATCCTCAACGCGATCGAGACCCTCGTGATCGACGAGATATCGATGGTCAACGCCGACCTGATGGATGCCATCGACCGGTCGCTGCGCCAGGCCAGGGGGCGGCGCTCGCAGCCCTTCGGCGGCGTGCAGGTGGTGATGTTCGGCGATCCGTACCAGCTGGCTCCTGTGCCGCCGCGCGGCGATGAGCTGCGCTACATCCGGGATCACTACCGCTCGTTCTGGTTCTTCGACGCCAAGGTGTGGACCGGGGGCCTCTCCACCGCGGACGGTGGGCTGCTCGACATCGATCTGCCCGGCGCGCCGCTGCACGTGCGGGAGCTGGTGCAGATCCACCGTCAGTCCGATGACGGGTTCAAGGCGATGCTCAACGCGGTGCGCTACGGACGGGTGACGGCCGACATCGCCGAGGTGCTCAACGCGCACGGTGCCCGTACCCCGCCGGAGCCGGAACCGGGCGAGGTGCCGATCATCACGCTCGCCACCCGCAACGACATCGTCAACGGCATCAACCGGCGCCACCTCGAGGCGCTGCCGGGCAAGGCGCAGACCGCGACGGCCGAGGTGAGCGGCGACTTCGGACGCGGCGAGGCGAACTATCCCGCCGACGCCGAACTCAAGCTCAAGGTGGGCGCGCAGGTGATGTTCCTGCGCAATGACACCGGGATGGGCGGTGAACCCCCACGGTGGGTGAACGGCTCGATCGGCACGGTGACGCGCATCCTCGGCGGCACGGTGCGCGTGGATGTCGACGGGGACGAGTTCGACGTCGAACCGGCGGTCTGGGAGCGGTACCGCTACGCCTACAACCCCGGCACGAAGACGCTCTCGCGCGAGGTGGTGGCCGAGTTCACCCAGTTCCCGTTGCGCCTGGCGTGGGCCGTGACCATCCACAAGTCGCAGGGCAAGACGTACGACCGCGCGGTCATCGATCTGGGCTCAGGGGCTTTCGCTCCCGGGCAGACCTATGTGGCGCTGTCACGGCTCACCTCGATCGACGGGCTCTACCTGTCGCGGCCGCTCCGGCCCCGCGACATCCTCGTCGACGAAGACGTGCGCCGCTTCATGCGTGAGGCGTGGGAGGCCCGCCAGGCCACCTCGTAAAGGCCGCCTCTCAGCATCCGGCCTCTAGACTCCAAGCATGCAGCTACGTTCGTCGCGCCGTCTGCGCGCCGCCATCGGTGCCGCCGTCGTGCTCACGCTCGCCCTGACCGGATGCTCTGGCGATGAGACGCTCACCTACACGCCGCCGGCTCAGGCCGAGGGCGAGCTGCCGGGCGACACCGTCGCTCAGCTGCAGGCCGCCGTCGATCAGGCGCTCGAGGTCAGCGGCACCCCCGGTGCCGTCGTGGGCGTGTGGGTGCCGTGGAGCGGCACCTGGGTGTCGGCCACGGGTACCCAGGGCGCCGCCGGCGACCAGAAGGTCACCACCGACATGTCGTTCCGTGCGGCGACGGTGACCAGGCAGATGACCTGCGATGTGCTGTACGGCATGGCCGACGAGAAGCTCATCCCGCTCGACGGTGCGGTGCCCGACTATGTGCCCGGCGTCGCCGACATGGAGGACGTCACCCTGCTCGACCTGTGCAACGGCACCGCCGGTATCGGGTCGTCGAAGGCCACGGTGCAGCCATACCTGATGAACACCCCCGGCCGGGTGTGGGCTCCGCTGCAGCTGGCCAGCTTCGGCCTCGGCGAGAAGCGCAGCGAGGTCGGCGTGTACCGCGACTCGGATGCCGGCTACCTCATGCTCGGCATGGCCCTGGAGCGTGCCTCGGGCAAGACGGCCAGTGAGCTGATCGCCGAGTACGTCACCCAGCCGCTGGGCCTGGAGGCGACCGAGCTGCCCGGCGATGAGGCCGCCGACCCGGCTCCGTCGCCGGCGATGGCCGGCAACTATCTGCCCAAGCTCGAGGGCGGGTACAACTGCACGGCCCCGGTCGAGGCGACCACGATGTCGGCCAGTGCCGGGTTCACCGATTCGGGCGTGACGACGACGATCGAAGAGCTCGGCCGTTATGTGCAGGCCGAGGCGCGCCAGGCACTGCGGCCGGAGGGGGCCAAGCCCGCCCGTTACGCGGAGCCGCTGCCCATCTCCGACAAGTCGGCCTCCTGGTATCAGACCACCGGAGGCGCGTACCTCGTCGGATCGATGATCGGCCAGCAGGGGTCGATCCTCGGCTACTCGACGGCTGCCTTCTCCGACCCGGCGACCGGCTTCACGGTCGCGGTCAGCATGAACAACTCGTCATCGGGCAGCACCGCCACCTACCTCGCCTGGCAGCTTGCGGCGATCGCCTCGAAGGCACCCGCCGCCGAGGGGCAGACCGTCCCCGAGTTCGGTCTGCCGTTCACGGCTGAGCAGTACCAGGCGAAGATCGCCGAGACCAAGACCTGCGTCGCTCCCCCCGCGGAGTGAGTGCGGCTGTGGCATCCGGCTCGCGCAGCGTCGCGGTCGGGCTCGTCGCGGTCGGACTGATCTGTCAGGAGGTCGGCGCCTCGCTCGCGGTGCTGCTGTTCCCGCAGATGGGGCCGCTGGGCATGGTCATGCTGCGCCTGGTCTTCTCGGCGCTCATCCTCACGCTCATCGCGCGCCCGTCCCTGCGCGGGCATTCGGCACACGCGTGGCGCGCCGCGCTGATGCTCGGCGGTGTGCTGGCGCTGATGAACGGGCTGTTCTACCTCGCCCTGCGTGAACTCCCCCTCGGCGTGACGGTCACGATCGAGGTGCTCGGGCCGCTCGCGCTCGCCGTGGCCGTCGCCCGCTCGCGGGCGGCGTGGCTATGGGCAGGGCTGGCGCTGCTCGGCATCCTGGCCCTCGGTGGCGGTGGCTGGGACCGCCTCACCGTGACCGGCGTGCTGTTCGCCCTCGGCGCCGCGGCGAGCTGGGCCGGCTACATCCTCGCCTCCGCGCGCGTGGGGCAGGAGTTCGAGCGGTTGGACGGGCTGGCGCTGGCGATGATCTTCGGGGCGGTGCTGTCGCTGCCCTTCGGCATCGTGGATGCCGGGGCGTCGCTGCTGCGTCTGGAACTCGTCGCGCTCGGCGCTGCCGTCGCCGTGCTCTCGTCGACCATCCCGTACGCCCTCGAACTGATCGCCCTGCGGCGACTGGCCCCCGCTGTGTTCGGGGTGCTGATGAGTCTCGGGCCGGCGACGGCGAGTCTCGCCGGGTTCCTGCTGCTCGGACAGCACCTCAGCGTGCTGGAGGTGATCGGCATCGCGCTGGTCGTGATCGCCAGTGCCGGTGCCGTGTGGGCGGGTCGCGATCGCCCCGACGGACCCGCGCTCGGCACCCCGACCACCCCCGTTCCGACGCCGGTCTCCTGACGGAGCCCCCAGAGGCGCGTGGGAGGATGGACAGATGCGCCCCACCCGCAGGGCCCACCTGATCCGTGGGTCGCTCGCCGCCTCGATCGCGACGTTCGTCGCGCTCGCGTCGCACGTCTGGGTGGGCGGTGCGATGCCAGGGATGCTGGGCGTCGCCGTGCCGTGGGTGCTCTCGGTCATGGTCTGCACGCTGCTGGCCGGCAGGCGCCTGTCGCTGCTGCGGCTGAGCGCGTCCGTGCTGCTGTCGCAGGCGCTCTTTCACGTGCTCTTCGTGCTCGGCACGATCACGCCGCAGGCCGGCCCGACCGCGCATGACCACGGTGCCCCGATCCTGCTGCCGGCGACGGGAGCTGCGGCGTTCGTGCCCGAGGATGCCGGGATGTGGCTCGCTCATGTCGCGGCGGCGGTGTGCACGATCGCGCTGCTGCACCGTGGCGAGCGGACCGTGCAGGCGCTGTCGGTGCTCGCGGCCGAACTGGTGGCCTGGGCCCGTCGCCTCATCATCGTGCCCGTGCCGGCGCCGTCTCCGGTGGGTGTGCGCCGACGCTGGGCGATCACGCGGGCGCCGCTGCGCCGTGACCCGCTGCTCTCCGCCCTGCGGCGACGTGGGCCTCCTCTTCGTCTGATCTGACCCCCATCACAGACCAGACACCGCCGCGTCTGCGGCATCCGAAAGAGGTAACCCATGTCCCGTATCCGTACCCTGCTGGCCGGCGCCGCCGTCGCGACCGCCGCCGTCCTGTTTGCCGCCGCTCCCGCCTCGGCGCACGACGAGCTCGTCTCGGCCGATCCTGCCGCCGACGCCGTGCTCACCGAGGCCCCCGAGCAGCTGACCCTGACCTTCTCGAGCAACCTGCTCTCGATCGACGAGGCGAGTTCGGGAACCGCGATCGTCGTCACCGATGAGAGCGGCACCGACTGGGTCGACGGTGCCCCCACCGTGCAGGCCGACACGGTCAGCGTGCCGCTGAAGACCGGCGTGCCGAACGGCGCCTACAGCGTCACCTGGCAGGTCGTCTCGAGCGATGGTCACCCCACGTCGGGCGACTACTCCTTCCGCGTCGACGCCCCGGAGGCGGCGGCCACCCCGAGCGCCGAACCGGAGCAGTCGACTGCGGCGCCGTCGGCCGATGCGTCGGCTGAACCGACCCCCAGCGCGACGCCCGAAGAGGGCGCTGCCGACTACCTGCCTGGTGCGCTGATCGGCCTCGTCGGTGTGCTCGCCCTCGTCGGTGTCGTGGTGTGGGTCATGCTCGCGCGCAAGCGCAAGGCCTGAGATAAAGTTCGCCCATGACGATCATCGACAACGGCATCTACGTCGATGGTGTCCGCACCGAGAATCCGCGCAGCCTGGATGAGACCTTCCGGCTCATGCGGAGCCGGGGCGGCATGGGCTGGATCGGCCTGTACCGGCCCACCGAACCCGAACTGCAGGCGGTCGCCCAGGAGTTCGGACTGCACGAGCTCGCGGTGGAAGACGCCCTCGCCGGTCACCAGCGCCCCAAAATTGAGCGCTACGGCGAGGGACTGTTTGTCGTACTGCGCCCGGCCCGGTACGTGGATGCCCAGGAGCGCGTGGAGTTCGGCGAGGTGCACATCTTCGTCGGCCCCGACTTCGTCGTCACGGTGAGACATGCGGAACGGCCGGATCTGGCCCGGGTGCGCGAGCGGCTCGAACATGACCCCGAGCTGCTCGCCCTCGGGCCGGAGGCCGTGCTGTACGCCATTGTCGATGAGGTCGTGGATGAGTACGCCCCCGTGCTCGCGGGCCTGGAGAACGACATCGACGAGATCGAGACGCAGCTCTTCGAGGAGGATGTCGATGCCACCCAGCGCATCTACGACCTCGCCCGCGAGGTGATCGACTTCCAGCGGGCGGTGGCCCCGCTCACCGCGATGGTCGAGGTGCTGCGCGGTGGCGAGCAGCATCCGGTCGATCGCGAGCTCATGCGCCGCCTGCGTGACGTGCAGGACCACACCATCCGCATCGCCGAGCGCGCGAGCTCGTTCCGCAGCATCCTCGATAACGCGCTCACGGTCGAGGCGACGATCGTCGGCCGCCGCCAGAACGAGGAGATGCGGCGGATGACCGAGCTCGGCATCCGGCAGAACGAAGAGGTCAAGAAGATCTCGGGCTGGGCGGCCATCATCTTCGCTCCGACCCTCGTGGGCAGCATCTACGGCATGAACTTCGATCACATGCCTGAGCTGCACTGGGTGTGGGGCTACCCGATGGCGCTCGGGCTGATGGTCGCCGTCGGCGCCGGCCTGTACGCCGTGTTCAAGCGGAAGGGCTGGTTCTGACCTCGTCGCCGCGGCCGCGCGATCGGCGGGGCTTGTGCGGAGCGGTGAGCGCATCGCGCACCACGATGGCGCGGCGCATGTCGGCCATGATCGGGTCGAAGAACCGCTCCCGGTAGCGCTGCTCGCTGACGGCCGAGAACACGAACGGCAGCGTGGCGATCAGCGAGAGCAGCGCTGCGGCCTTGAACAGGTTGTAGGTGAGGGGCAGGGTCACGCCCCCGACGCTGACGTACTCGATGGTCATCGGCTGCTCGGGGCTGCCGGCGCCGAGCCACAGGCCGATGACACCGGGCGGCACAGCGACCGCGCCGAGCGCGACCAGGAGGGTCCACAGCAGGCCGGCGAAGAAGAGGGCCTGCAGCAGCTGCGCCACCGCCATCACCAACAGGATGTTGCCGCGCTGTGCCAGCCCGAGCGGCTGCGTCGCGTCGCTGACGAGCTCGCGGTTCGCGGCAGGGCTGTCGACGAGCATCGCTGCACGCTCTTCGCGAGAGAGGGTCTGCTTCATCTCGTCGATCTCGGAGGCACAGACCCGCAGCACGACCGCGACGGCCAGGCCGCCGACGAAGAGACCGACGAGCGCGAGCGACAACGGGGTGAGCGCGGTCGCCATCTGCCACACCTCGGCCGAGAAGAACGCGAACACGACGAGCATGAGGATCACCGGCAGGGCGATGGATGCCATGTTGCTCACCGCCGAGGCGTTGCGCACGGCGAGGCGCGCCGCCCAGGAGACGAGGGCGCCGCCGCCCATCCCGGTCACGAGTGCGCACAGCAGCAGGATGCCGAGCGCGCCGACGACGGGGCTGACGGTGGCGCGAGGGTCGGTGGCGTAGCCGACGATGATGACGGCGGCCAGGCAGGCCACGATGATGAGGCCGGCGATGACGTTCCCCGCCACCCGCGGGACCCGCCGCAGCACCGCGCGCAGGATGCCGTAGCCGGCCCAGGCCAGGGCGGCGCTGATCAGCACGATCACCACGACCGAGAGCGACACCAGCCATCCGTCGACCTCTCCCAGCAGCTCCACGCTGGCCGCGATCGTCTCGTCCAGGGCATCCCGCAGCAGCAGGCTGATGATCGTGACCCACAGGATGAGCGGGGCGACGCGCCGCGGCAGATCGGTGAACCAGCGGCGCAACGGTACGAACGTCGGCAGGCCGAGTTCGCGGAACCACTGGTCGGCGCCGCGGTTGATGGCCGGCGCGCTGCCGAGGGTCTTCAGGGTGGTGGTGCTCACGGAGCAGAGATTACGCGAGCCGGCGCGCGGTGGTCACGATCTGCGGCCGTCAGGCCACGCCGAACACGAGGAACAGCGCGCAGGCGGCGCCGAGGGCGAGCGTCGCCGCGGTGGCCAGCAGCATCGGCCAGGCGCCGTAGGGGAGGGCCGCCTCGCCCCGCCCGAGCGCGTCATTCACCCGGTGGTATCCGCGCGCCGCGACGAAATAGGCGGCTACCGACAGGCCGGCCCCGAGAATGCCGAGCACGATCGCGAACACCCCGACGAGCTCGACGGTGAAGCGGGCCGCGACCAGGCTGCCCACCGCGAACGACAGGCAGGTGCGGCGCCAGGCGAGCAGAGTCCGCTCCGGCTGCAAACCGGGGTCGAACAGCTCGGAACTGCTCACACGAAGACTCCGATGGCCACGAGGGCAACGGCGACGATGACGCCCACGACGAGAGCGGCGCCGATCGGCAGCCCAGGCAGGGGCTTGCCGCGCCGCATGGCGCGCTCGGTCGACATCCATCCGAACCACGCCTGCAGGGCGGCAAGGGTGCCGAGCGCGAGGAACACGCTGGCCGCGGCGATGCGCCACCCCGTCGCCTCGGGCAGTGCCAGCGCCTCCAGCGCGAAGGCCGCGGCGTACATCGCCAGGGCGGTGCGCAGCCAGGCGAGGAAGGTGCGCTCGTTGGCGAGGCTGAAGCGGGGATCGGGCTCGTCGCCCTCGCGGAAGACCCGCTGCGGGAACCGGCGGCCGTTCACGATCGAGCCAACACGGAACGGAGCGCGGGCATCGAGGTCACGTTCTCATCGTAGCGACGTGGCCCGGGCGGCGCCGGGGCCGTCAGCCCGCGCCAGAATGGAGCCATGAGCTTCGACGAGGATCCGCATCCGTTCGACGCGATCACCGCAGCCGACCTGCGGGCGGCGGGAAGTCTGAAGTGGACGCTGTATCCCGACGCGATCGGGGCGTTCGTCGCCGAGGCGGATTTCGGGGTCGCGCCGCAGATCACCCGTGCGGTGCGAGACGCGATGGATGCCGGGTTCACGGGCTATCCGGCGCCGTGGCTGACCGCCCGGCTGCAGGCCGCGACGGCGCGCTGGCAGGCCGAGCAGTACGGCTGGGACGTCGCGTCGGACGACGTGCAGCTGGTGCCTGACGTGATCGCCGCGTTCGAGTTCGTGATCGAGCGCTTCACCGCGCCGGGTGCTGCGATCATCGTGCCGACGCCGGCGTACATGCCCTTCCTCACGGTGCCGCAGCGGCACGGACGGCGGGTGATCGAGGTGCCGAGCATCCTCGCCGACGGACGCTGGACGATGGATCTGGATGCGGTGGCCGCGGCGTTCGCCGACGGAGCCGAGATGCTCGTGCTGTGCAACCCGCACAACCCGTTGGGAACGGTGCTCGCGCGCGATGAGCTGCTGCGGATCGCGGAGGTGGTGACGGATGCCGGCGGTCGGGTGTTCGCGGATGAGATCCACGCCCCGCTCGTGTTCGCCCCGGCGCAGCACGTGCCGTACGCCTCGGTGTCGGATGCGGCCGCCGCGCACACGGTGACGGCGACCTCGGCGTCGAAGGCGTGGAACCTGGCCGGCTTCAAGTGCGCGCAGCTGATCCTCTCGAACGACGAGTCGCGCGAGGCGTGGCGAGCCGACGGCGGCTGGGCGGGGCATGGCACCGCGACGATCGGCTCCGTCGCTCAGGTGGCGGCGTACAGCGAGGGTGCGGACTGGCTTGCCGACGTCGTGGCGTATCTCGACGGCAACCGCCGGCTGCTGGCAGAGCTCGTCGCCGAGCATCTGCCCGGGGTGCGGATGACGGTGCCGGAGGGCACCTACATCGCGTTCCTGGACTTCCGCGACACCGGGCTGACCGGCGACCTGGGGGAGTGGTTCCGCGAGCACGCGGGGGTCGCGATGACCGACGGTTCGGCGTGCGGGAGGGCCGGCGCAGGCTTCACGAGATTCGTGTTCGCCACCCCGCGCCCGATCCTGCGGGCGGCGGTGGAGCAGATGGGGGCGGCGCTGCGCGGCCTCCCATCCGCAGCGTCCGCCGGATCCGCTTAGGGGCGCGCATGAGCCGGGCATCCGACCGTCTTGCCGAGGCCGCCGCGGTGCGGCCGTCCGCGCGGCAGCTCGCCTGGCAGCTGCGGGAGTTCTACGGGTTCCTCCACTTCGGCATGAACACGATGACCGACCGCGAGTGGGGGCTGGGCCGGGAGGATCCGGCGCTGTTCGATCCGGCCGAGGTGGATGCGCGGGAGTGGGTGCGCGACCTAGCGGCGGCGGGGATGACGGGGGTGATCCTCACCTGCAAGCATCATGACGGTTTCGCGCTGTGGCCGAGCGCGCAGTCGGCGCATACGGTCGCCGCGAGCCCCTGGCGCGGCGGGGACGGCGACCTCGTGCGTGAGGTGGCGGACGCATGCCGCGCGGAGGGCCTCGGTTTCGGGGTGTATCTGTCGCCGTGGGATCGCACCGAGGCGAGCTATGGTGCGGGCCGCGCCTACGACGACTTCTTCGTCGCGCAGCTGACCGAGCTGCTCACCGGCTACGGGCCGGTGTTCGCGGTCTGGCTCGACGGCGCGAACGGCGAGGGCGCCGACGGGCGCCGGCAGTACTACGACTGGGATCGCTACTACGAGGTGATCCGGCGGCTGCAGCCTGACGCGGTGATCAGCGTTTGCGGACCTGATGTGCGCTGGTGCGGCAATGAGGTAGGGCACACCAGGGCAGAGGAGTGGAGTGTGGTGCCGGCGTCGCTGCGCGAGGCGGAGCTCACCGAGTCGCGATCGCAGCGGGTCGACGACGGGCAGTTCTCGCGGAGCGTGCGCAGCGATGACGACGATCTGGGCGGGCGGTCTGCGATTCTCGGCTCCGACGAGCCGCTGGCCTGGTACCCGGCCGAGGTGAACACGTCGACGAGGCCGGGGTGGTTTCATCATGCGGCGGAG
The DNA here is from genome assembly GCF_037204145.1 of Microbacterium istanbulense. NCBI lineage: Bacteria > Bacillati > Actinomycetota > Actinomycetes > Micrococcales > Microbacteriaceae > Microbacterium > Microbacterium istanbulense. The sequence continues at coordinate 484,245 of NZ_JBBDGN010000001.1, read as the reverse complement.
GATGCCCTGGTGCGCTCCGCGGCGGAGCTGTTCGAGATCTACCGGCGCAGCGTCGGGGGCAACGCGACGTTTCTGTTGAACGTGCCGCCGGCGGCGAGCGGACGCATCGCCGACGCGGACCGGCGGATGCTGGCCGAGCTCGGCGCCCGCATCCGGTCGCTCGACGAGACCGACCTCGCCCTGGCGGCGACGGTCACGTACTCGTCGTCACCGCTGGCGGCCGCTCCCGGCGTGGGTGGCGTGTGGCGGCCGGAGCAGGCGGATCCCGCACCGACTGTGCGGCTGCGGTTCGCCGCGGATGCCGCCCTTGCCGGCGTTGGGCTGCGCGAGGACATTGCCGAGGGGCAGCAGATCGACGGCTTCGTCGTGCGGCTGCGCGACGCGCAGGGGTCGCTGCTGGCCGAGCATGCCGGGGCGAGTGTGGGCGCGCAGCGCATCGTCGACACCCCGGCCCACGGCGTGCGCGAGGTGCAGATCGAGATCACCGGATCGCGCGGCCCCCTGGCCCTGTCGCAGGTACGGGTGTTCGCGGGCACCGGGACGTGGTGACGGCGGCCCGTGTCGGTGAGGGCCGCTATGGTCGCCTCCATGGATGCCACCGACGCGCTTTCTGGACTGATGACCGCGATTGACGAGCGTCGCTGGGAAGATCTCAGCGCGTTCCTTCATCCGGACTTCACGTGCCGCCTGGTGCACACGGGCGAGGTGTTCGATCGCGACGCGTGGGTGACGTTCAACGCAGGCTACCCGGGGTTCGGACGACTGATCGTGGAAGACCTGGTCGGCTCAGGTGACGCTGCGGCCTCCCGGGCGCTGGTGTCGGGGCGGTCGGAGGCCGGCGTGCAGCACTTCGCATGTGCGAGTTTCGCCCACCTTCGCGACGGGCTGATCGTCGAACTCGTCGAGGTGTGGACCGACCTCGAGCAGGACGCGCCCGAGGGTACGCGCGGCGCGTAATATCGTGCGTCGTCCTGCAGCGTGGCTCCGCGATGGCGGGGCGCGCACGCGCTAGAGTTCGGACGCGCGACAGGCGATGCCAGAGGTTCGCGTTCGGTGCGACGACGTGTCGCGCCTCATCAATCAGAACGGAACTCCATCATGACCGGCATTGCGCGCAAGGCTCTCACCGAAGCGCTCGGCACCTTCCTCTTCGTCATCAGCATCATCGGGGCGGTGAACAGCGGCAGCCCGCTGACGCCTCTGGCCATCGGCCTCGCTCTGGCGGTGCTCGTCTACTCGACCGGGCACATCTCGGGCGGTCACCTCAACCCCGCCGTCTCGGTGGGTGTGTTCCTGCGCGGCGGGATGAGCGTCACCGACCTGGTCGTCTACATCGTGGCGCAGCTGGTGGGTGGCGCGCTTGCGGCCCTCGTGAGCCTGGCGCTGTGGCCGGTCGCCGAGTCGGCGACCGAGATCGAGGTGGGCCCGGCGTTCCTCGTCGAGGCGCTGTTCACGTTCGTGCTGGTGTGGGTCGTGCTGAACGTCGCCACCTCGAAGGACAACGACGGCAACTCGTTCTACGGCCTGGCCATCGGTGGCGCCGTGTTCGTCGGCGCGACCACCGTCGGCGCGATCTCGGGCGGTGGCTTCAACCCGGCCGTCGCGCTGGGCCTGTCGATCAGCGGCCAGTTCGCGTGGAGCAACCTGTGGCTGTACGTGCTGGCTCCGATCGTGGGTGCCGCGCTCGCTGCGGTCATGTTCCGCGTGCTCAAGGCCGACGACTCGACCAAGGTCGCCTGACCTACTGACGTATGAGCGCCGGGTCCCTGCGGGGGTCCGGCGCTCTGTCGTGTGCGGGCCGGCGGGTGAAGTGGAGGGGCTGACGGGAATCGAACCCGCGCTATCTGCTTGGGAAGCAGAAGTTCTGCCATTGAACTACAGCCCCGCACTCCCGAAGGAGCACCGTCAGCCTACCCCACAACCGCGGTCGCCTCAGGATCCGCACAGCGGCTGACCCGGGTCATCCCTCAGACTGACGCGCGCGACAGGGCCGCATCCGTAGCGTCGAAGACATGATCACAGCAGAAGGTCTCACCAAGAGGTTCGGCGACAAAAAGGCCGTCGACGACGTGTCGTTCACGGTCAAGCCCGGTTCGGTCACCGGCTTCCTCGGCCCGAACGGCGCCGGAAAGTCCACGACCATGCGCATGATCGTCGGCCTCGACAAGCCCACGGACGGCAGCGTCACCGTGAACGGCCAGAGCTACGGCACCATGAAGGCGCCGCTCACCGAGGTGGGCGTGCTGCTCGACGCCAAGGCCGTGCACACCGGGCGCTCCGCCCGCGACCACCTGCGCGCCATGGCCGCCACGCACGGCATCCCGAACTCCCGCGTCGACGAGGTCATCGACCTCGCCGGCATCGGCTCGGTCGCCCGCAAGCGCGCCGGCAAGTTCTCACTCGGCATGGGACAGCGCCTCGGCATCGCCGCAGCCCTGCTCGGCGACCCGCACACGCTCATCCTCGACGAGCCCGTCAACGGCCTCGACCCCGAGGGCGTGCTCTGGGTGCGCCAGTTCGTGCGCTACGCCGCATCCGAAGGTCGCACGGTGCTGCTCTCCAGCCACCTGATGAGCGAGATGGCGCAGACCGCCGACCACGTGATCGTGCTCGGCCGCGGCCAGGTGCTCGCCGACGCACCGCTCGACGAGCTCGTGCGCTCGTGGACCACCGCCACCGTGCGGGTACGCACCCCTCGCGTCGCCGACCTCGCCGTCGCCGTCGCAGGCCCGGCCACCGAGATCGTGAGCACCGGCCCCGAATCCCTGCAGATCATCGGCCTCGACGCATCCCGCATCGGCGACATCGCCGCCGACCGCGGCATCCCCCTGCACGAACTCACCCCCACCACCGGCTCGCTCGAAGATGCCTACCTGGCGCTCACCGGCGATGCCGTCGAATATCGCAGCATGGAGGTCGCAGCATGACCACGCAGACCGCGCCCGCCGCACAGGCCGCGCCCCTCACCGCCCCCGCATCCGGCTACCGACTCTCGTTCGCTCGCGTGCTGCGCAGCGAGTGGATCAAGCTCGCCACCGTCCGCTCCACCTGGTGGTCGGTCGCCATCACCGCCGCCCTCACCATCGGCATCGCCGTGCTCATCGCGCTCGCCGTCGGCAAGGTGCCCGGGTTCACCGGCATCACGGCCGTGATCATGCCGATCCAGTTCACGATGCTGCTCGCCGGCATCCTCGGCGTCATCTCGGTGACCGGTGAGTACTCGACCGGCATGATCCGCTCGACCCTCACCGCGGTGCCCGCGCGCGGGGTCGTGCTCGCCGCGAAGGCCGTCGTGATGGCCCTCGTGCTGTTCTTCACCTCGCTGGCGATCTTCTTCGCCGCGGCCGTCGTCGTCTCGCCGATCTTCGCCGACACCGCCGGGGCGATCGACTGGGCATCGTTTGACGGCACGTACCTGCCGATCCTCGTCGCCTCGGCGTCGATGGCGGCCTTCGCCCTCATCGGTGTCGCCCTCGGTTTCGTGCTCCGCTCCGGCGCCGGAGCGATCGCCGCCGTGGTCGGCCTGCTGTTCGTGCTGCCGATCGTCGTGCAGATGTTCGCGATGGCGGGCGAGGCGTGGAAGTGGGTGCTGGATGCCGGAAACTACCTGCCGATGGCGGCCGCACAGTTCGCGATCCTGCCCAGTGAGCAGGCTCCGGTCGATGCCAACACCGCCTACCTCACGCTCGCCGCGTGGGTGGTCGGCGGGCTGCTCGCCGCCTGGGCGGTGCTGCGCACACGCGACGCCTGATCGACCGCATGACACGGCCCGCTCCGCCATCCCGGCGGGGCGGGCCTTGCGCATCCTCCCCGCCCTGGACAGAATCAGCGCAACGGGGGAATCGAGGTCGCGATGGGTGAAGTCATCGGAGCGCTGCTGCCGTATGCGGTCGGTGTGGCGATCAGCCCGGTGCCGCTCATCGCCGTCATCCTCACCCTGCTCGGCCCGAGGGCACGCACGAGCAGCCTGGGCTTTCTCGTCGGCTGGGTCATCGGCATCCTCATCGGCTTCACCGTCCTCTCACTGCTGTCGGGGCTGCTTCCCGAGGCCGGCGACACCGGCCCGCGGCCCGTGATCGGCGTGATCCAGGTGGCCCTCGGCCTGCTGCTGGTGTGGATCTCGGCGCGGCAATGGCAGCAGCGTCCGCATCGGGGTGACGTGCCAGAGCTACCCGGCTGGATGCAGAAGATCGACTCCTACGGCTTCGGGCGCTCACTGCGACTGGGATTGGCGCTCGCTGTCGCCAACCCGAAGAACCTCACGTTGACGGCCAGCGCGAGCGTCGTCGTCGGCTCGGCGGAGCTGGGCGGCACGGCCGCCGCTGTCGCGGTGGGGGTGTTCACGGCGTTGGGGGCATCGAGCGTGATCATCCCGGTGCTGGGCATGCAGATCGCCGGCGACCGGCTGGCCGGCCCCCTGGCATCCCTGCGCGCGTGGCTCACCCGCGAGAACCACGTGATCATGGCCGTGCTGTTCCTCATCCTCGGCGTCAACGCCATCGGCTCGGGGATCGGCTCGATCTGGCCGTAGGGTATGGGTGTGCTTCTCAGCGACCGCGACATCAAAGCAGAACTCGCCTCTGGTCGGATCGGCCTCGCGCCGCATGACCCCGACATGGTGCAGCCCTCGAGCGTCGACGTGCGCCTGGACCGGTACTTCCGGCTGTTCGACAACCACAAGTACCCGTTCATCGACCCGTCGGAGGATCAGCCCGAGCTGACCCGGCTGATCGAGGTCGCACCCGACGAGCCGTTCATCCTGCACCCCGGGGAGTTCGCACTCGGTGCCACCTTCGAGCAGGTGACGCTGCCCGACGACACCGCCGCACGGCTGGAGGGCAAGTCGTCGCTCGGCCGCCTGGGCCTCATCACGCACTCGACCGCCGGGTTCATCGACCCGGGGTTCACGGGTCACGTCACCCTCGAGCTCGCGAACGTCGCGACCCTGCCGATCAAGCTCTGGCCCGGCATGAAGATCGGCCAGCTGTGCTTCTTCCGTCTCACCTCGCCGGCCGAGAACCCCTACGGTTCCGGTCCGTACGGCAACCGCTACCAGGGGCAGCGTGGGCCTACGGCCTCGCGCTCGTTCCAGAACTTCCACCGCACCGACGTCGGGACCACCGACGCCGGTGCCGTGGGCGGCTGAGGGTCGCTCAGCGCGCGTCGCGCGCGTGATGCCCGCACGGCGCATCGGTCGCGGGATGCCGGTCGTCGTGCGCGAACGCCGGGCGTCCGCGGCCGAAGCCGCGCGGACCCCAGCCGTGTCGCGGACCGAAGGGGTGATGTCCGTCGTGGCCGTGGTGGTGGTCGTGGCCGTGGGGGTGGTCGTGATGGTCCTGACCGTGGTGACCATGACCGTGGTGACCATGCCGGTGGATGCCCCGCGGGCCGCGCTGCGGGCGGGGGAGCTTCTGCCCCTCCTGCCAGCCGAACTCGCGGGCGATCTTCTCGAGTGACGCGGTCATGGCCTGGTACTCCTCGGGGGAGACGGCGGATGCCACGCGCGCGCGGATCTCTTCGACGGCGGCGCCGAGGCGTTCCTTGGCCAGGCGGCCGGCGTCTGTGAGCGCCCAACCGTCGGCGGTGCGCTCGATCCAGCCGTGCAGCTGCAGGGTGCGCAGCTTCGGGCTGCGCGGCAGTCGCGGGCTGGGCACGGTTCCGTCGATGCGGTTCAGCAGGCGCCAGTCGCGGCGGGTGACGCCCTCGTCGGCGAAGAGGGTGGCGAACTCGGCCTCGAGCAGGCGGTCGACCGCGGTGACCCAGGAGCCGAAGGGGCGGGTGTTCTCAGGAGTGGAGTCGGTGTTCATCAGCGTGTCCTTTACTTGTCATGTTGCATGTACATGCAGTGTGACATGCACTTTGAATGCATGTCAAGTCACATGTAAAGTCGAGGCGTGACTTCCGACGACTCCGCCGACGCCATCGCAGCAGCGCTCGCTCGTCTGCGCGGTCGCCGCGGCCCGTGGCCGCATCACCACGAGCATGACCACGAGCATCCGCATGACAACGAGCATCCGCACGGGCACGATCGCGGCCCGCGCGGCTTCGGTCCGCCGGGTTCGGGTGGCCCCTTCGGCCGCGGGCGCGGCCCCTTCTTCGCCGACGGTGCCCGCCATGGCGCGCCCGCCGTCATCCGCATGATCGAGGCGCTCGCCGCGGCATCCGGCCCGCTCGGCGTCAGCGATCTCGCCGCCGCGATCGGCGTCGATCAGCCGCGCGCCTCTCGTCTGGTGCAACAGGGGGTCGATCGCGGCTGGGTGCGCCGCGAGGCCGACCCCGATGACGCGCGCCGCACCCGCATCGCCCTCACCGACGACGGCACCCGCCTGTTCTCCGGCGTGCGTGGCGAACGCCGCCAGGTGCTCTCCTCCGCGCTCGAGGCCTTCACCGCCGAAGAGCGCGCCGAACTCGCCCGCCTGCTCACCAAGCTCGCCGACAACTGGGGCTGAACCCGCGACGCACGCGAAAGGGGGCGGATGCCGCAGCATCCGCCCCCTCGCTGATCTCACATCAGCCGGCGCAGGTCACCTTCGCGTCGGCCCAGTTTGCGTGATCGCGGTAGTTGACACCGTTGGTGCCGACCACGAGCCGCAGTTCGTCGACGTCTGTGACATCGACGGTGAGCGGGGTGCCGGGGTTGTCCCACAGGATAGGTGCCGAGGTGTGCAGCAGCTGGCCGTCGCCGTACACCTGGTAGATCACGTTGCCCTCGCCCTTCTCGTCCTTCGAGTCATCGAGGCCGAGCACGGTGGTGAACGTGGTGCACTGACCGCCGAGGTAGATCTCGACCGATGAGTCGGCGTGCGTGCCCAGACCCTTGGCGTACACGACGCCGCCGATCGTGATCGGCGTGCCGTCACCGGCCGCGTTCTCACCGTTGGACATGTCGCGCTCGACCGGGCCCCAGCCGTTGCTCTCGTTCAGGAACGGCAGGTCGCTCACGAACGCCGTGCCCTTCGGAGCCGTCGGCTCACCGGAGTTGGTCGTCTCGGAGCAGGTGAACTTCGCGTTCGCCCAGTCAGCGTGGTCGTTGCCGTTGTCGTCTCCGCCGTCGGTGACGATGAGCTCGACGAACTGACCACCCGTGACGTTCGCGTTCAGCGCGTAGGTCGGCGTCGTCGGCCGCATCACCGGCGAGGTGGCGACGGTACGACCGTCTACCCGCACCGTGAAGACCACCGAGCCGCGCGTGGTCTGCTTGTCATCCAGACCCACGCTCGCGGTGAACGCCGTGCACTGACCGCCCAGGAAGTACTTCACGTTGCTCGGGGCGTGGGCGCCCAGACCCTTCGCGAAGACCTGCCCGTTGAGCGCCAGCGGTCCACCGTCGCCGGCGGCCTGCGGCCCGTTGGCCATGTCGCGCTCGACAGGACCCCAGCCGTTGGTCGCGCTCACCCAATCGTGATCGCTGGCGAAGACGGTCGTCGTCGGCGGCTTCGGCAGCGTCTTCACCTGGGTGACGGTGCGAACCGTGCGCTCGCCGATCGGGTCGACCGTGGTCGTGTAGGTCGCCGTCGCGGTGATGTCGTACACGCCATCGGCGGATGCCGGAGCCGTGATGCGCCACTGCGTCGCCAGCGTGCCCTGCGGGGCGAGGGTGGCTGCGGTCGCTGCGGTGACGGCCTCGGCCTTCCATCCCTCGGGCAGGCTGAGCTTCACCGAGACGTCGGCGATCGGTGCCGACTCGTCCGAGACGAACGTCGTCGTGAAGGTCGACGGCGTGTTCTGCTGCACCACGTCACCGCTGAGCTTGCCGCTCAGCTGCGCGCAGGCAGGGATCGCGTCCGATGCGCCGAGATCCTCGACGAGGAAGTCATCCAGGATGAAGTCGGCCACGCCGCTGCCCACACGGTCGAGACCCACGAAGGTGTCGCCGCAGGTGCCGGCATCGATGATCTGCTCGAACCGCGTGGTCTCGTGAACCTCGCCGATCGGGGTGCGCGAGGTCACCCGCGGGCCGGTCGAGGAGTCGTAGCCGGTCACCCAGCTGTACTGACCCGCCGCCGTGGCGGTCGAGTGCTACGCCGTCGACGCGCAACCGCGCATGGACGAGGTGTACGAGAAGAACCCCGTCGTCGTGAGCTGAAGACCCCGGCGCACGGGGAGCTCGGGCTTCCTTGCCGCCGGGCCTACTTGCCGCCGGGAGGGCCGACGAGCAGCAGCACGACGAAGATCGCGGCGACGGCGGCAAGGATGAGCAGCGCCAGCATCCACGGGCGCAGCAGGAACCAGCGCATGGTGCGGTCGTACCAGGTGTGGTCGCGCGGGTCGTCGGTTTCGGTGAGGCGCCATGCGCCGTCGAGGCGACCGGTGCGGTGCAGCCAGATCTCGGCGGGGATGGTGGCGTACGGGACGATCGCGCTGGCGATGGCGGTGATCGCGACGCCGACGTGCCAGCGCTGGTGGAAGGCGAGGAGCACGGCGGTGGCGCCGTAAGAGAGGAACACGAATCCGTGGATGCCGCCGGCGATCGTGACCAGCAGCGGGGTGGCGCCGACGGCGCGGGCGATGAGGGCGCTGATCAGCAGGGTCCAGGTGATGGCTTCGGCGATCGCGAGCACGCGGAACAGACGGGCGGGGGTGCGGAACACGGGTCTCTCTTCGTCTCTCTTCGGGAGGTCACTTTTCGGGGAGGTCACACAGTGCGGGTACCTCTCACGCTAGGGCAGCCCGCTATGGACCGAGATCCATCGAAAGGTGGATCTCGGGGAATGCGGGTGCCGCCCGCGCTGTTGCCGATGGCATGGCCATCGTCGACCCCCAGGCTCTGGAACGCGTGCTGAGCAGTATCGATCTGCAGCTCGCGCGGTCACGGCGCGAGACGCTGGCGGCCGGCGAGCTGCTGCCCATCGAGCGGGATGCCGTCACGCTGATCTACGTCCTCTCCGGTCACGTCGGCGGGCATCCCTGGTCGGCATCCGGATGCCGCCTCGATGTCGATCGTGCATCACCGCCGCCGCCAGCTCCGCCTCGCTCAGATCCAGCACGCTCGCGAGCAGCAGATCCGAACCCTTCTCGTCGTCACGGACCCCCTCATCCGCCACCTCGGAGTCACGGATCAGGCCCTGCCAGAACCGTGCGGTGCACCGCCCGTCCGTCGTGCCATACATCCACTCGCCGTGGCCGTTGTCAGGCTCGCGGATCTCCCACCCCTCATCGGCGATGAACCCATCGCCCCACTGGATGTACGCCCCATCGGGAAGCTCCTGACCCGCGGCGAACGTCAGCTCCTCTGGCAGGCCGCCCTCCAGCGGCTCCGCCGACGGCGACCCGCCGTCCACAGGATCAGGCCCCGCGCCGTCATCCGCCGGGATCTGCGCGTACACGCACCCCGACAGCGCGAGCGCGACGACGCCCAGCATGACCGCCGCCCTCAGCCCCCGTGCCCCTGCCATTAGCCCCCGTGCCCCCGTCATGCGGTCAGCATAGACCGGGCCGTCGCGGCGACACGCGCCCCGCGCGGCGCACGCAGGCACCGGACTAGTGCGCGGTCGCGACCCCGATCGTGTCATGCACGATCACCGCAGCCACCCGCGCCCCGGCGCCGGCCGCGACGATCAGCTGCTGCGGGCCAGGGGCGGCGGCATCGCCTGCCGCGTACAGCCCCGGCACATCGGTGCGGCCAGATCGGTCGGTGCGCAGGTTCCCCACGCGGTCGAGCGCCGGGTGGATGCCGTCCAGGAACGACAGCTCCGTCTCCCACAGCGGACGCACGAACCCGCCATCCACCGCCACCTCGGTGCCGTCCGTCAGCCGCACCGCCTCCAGCCGCCCGCGGTCGCCCACGAGCTCGGAGATCGGATGCCGCAGCACACTCACCGACGCTGCGGCGAGCTCGGCCTCCTCGGTCGTCGAGATCACCTCGGCGCCGTTCGTGAAGACCGTGAGACTCTCGGTCCAGCGGGCGATCAGCCGCGCGCGATCCGGCAGATCGGCCGACTCGCCGATCAGCGCCAGTCGCCGGCCCCGCAGCTCCCACGCATCACACGCGGCGCAGCTGAACAAGCTCATGCCGTAGAACCCGCGCAGGTTCGGCACCTCCGGCAGCGTCTCGCGCAACCCGGTCGCCAACAGCACCGTGCGCGCCGTCACCTGCTCGGTCGCCTCACGCCGCCCGATGCCCGCGATGAAACCGGCATCCGTCTTCGACAGCGACGCCACCCGCACCCGGGTGCGCACCTCGACGTTGGGATACGCGGCGAGCTCCTCGCGCGCCAGTCGGCGCAGCTCATGCGGCGGCACACCGTCGCGGGTGAGGAAGCCGTGCGAGTTCAGCGTCGCGGCGTTGCGGGGCCGATCGGCATCCACCACCAGCACCCGCACGAGCGAGCGGCCGAGGTTCAGCGCCGCCGACAGGCCAGCCGGCCCGCCACCGATGATGAGCACGTCATAAGGCTCGGATGCCTCACTCATGCTCGCCTCCCTGCGGGGGCAGCGCCGCCACCAGCGGATGGTCGAACGCGTACACGCCCACCTTCGCCGCGCCACCGGGTGACCCGATCTCACTGAAGAAGTCGACGTTGGCGGTGTAGTAGTCGGCCCACTCTTCCGGCAGGTCGTCCTCGTAGTAGATCGCCTCGACCGGGCACACGGGCTCGCAGGCGCCGCAGTCGACGCACTCGTCGGGGTGGATGTACAGCGACCGCTCACCCTCGTAGATGCAGTCCACCGGACATTCGTCGATGCAGGCGCGATCCTTCACGTCGACGCACGGCAGCGCGATGACGTAGGTCATGACACGAACGCCCCATCTCGTGAGATCGCGACCTGCTCGTCGCGCGGCACGACCTTGACCCGTTCGCGCGTGTGCACGTGGCTCTCGCCGAGCGCACGCTCATGGGCATCCAGCGCCTGCCAGCCATCCCAGGTCGTGTACGCCGTCTCGCGCTCATCTAGCAGGTCGAGCACGTCACTGGCATCCTCGGGAGCCGACAGCAGCCCCGCCTCGGCGTCAGCCACCAGGTGGGTGATCGTCTCAAGCGCATCCGACTTGGTGTGTCCGATCAGGCCCACCGGCCCCCGCTTGATCCACCCTGTCGCATACAGCCCGGCCTCGTCGTCGACCCGGCCCTCGGCGTTCGGCACCACACCGCGCGCGGCGTCGAAGGGTGCGCCGACCACCTGCGTGCCGTAGTAGCCGACGGCCCGGTACACGGCCTGCACGGGGTACTCGCGCACCTCGTCGGTCACGGCAAGCCCGCCGTCGGCATCCGTCGTCGTGCGTGCGAAGCGGATGGCCTGCACGGCGTCGTCGCCGATGATCTCGACCGGCGCGTGCCAGAAGTGCAGGTGCAGGCGACGGGATGCCGTGCCGGCCGGCCGCCCGCGCCAGCTGTTCAGCGTGCGCAGCATGACCTTCAGCTGGTTGGTGGATGCTGCCGAAGCATCCACGCCCTCGAAGTCCTCATCGTGCAGCACGATGTCGACGTCGCGCACCTCGCCGAGCTCACGCAGCTCGATCGGCGTGAACTTGATGTCGGCGGGTCCGCGGCGGCCGAACACGTGCACATCGGTCACTGCCGACGCTTCCAGTCCCTCGAGCACGTTGTCGGGCACCTCGGTGCTGCGCAGATCGACCGCGTGCTTGGCCAGCACGCGCGCCACATCGAGGGCCACGTTGCCGTTGCCGATCACGGCGACCTGTGACGCCTCCAGCGGCCAGGTGCGCGCGACATCCGGATGCCCGTCGAACCACGACACGAAGTCGGCCGCGCCGTACGAGCCAGGCAGGTCGACGCCGGGGATGTCGAGCGCCGCGTCACGGATCGCCCCCGTGGCGAGGATGACGGCGTGGTACCGCTCGCGCAGCTCGTCCAGCGCGATGTCACGCCCGACCTCGACATTGCCGATGAAGCGGATGGTGCGACGCGTGGACTCACCCTCGGGGAGCGCGTCGAGCATCTCGTGCAGCGAGTTCACGATGCCCTTGATGCGGGGGTGGTCGGGCGCGACGCCGTACCGGATCAGGCCGTAGGGCGCGGGCAGCGACTCGAACAGGTCGATCTCCACCGAGGAGATCGTGGTGTCGTCCTGACGCACGGCCTGGGCGAGCAGATTGCCGGCGTAGATGCCGGCCGGGCCCGCGCCGACGATCGCGACGCGCAGCGTGGAGGGAGCAGTCATGGGGAGCCTTTCGGAAGCCTCGGGGGCAAGAGCGGGCGAGAGGGGAGAGTCAGCGGGTGCGGGAGAAGAGCGAGCGGATGCTGCGTTCGGCGGCGACCGGCTCCAGGGCCGACTCGACGGCTTGGATGAGCCCGGTGTCGACGGCGAGCCCGGCGTCGAGGGCCTCGGCCCAGCGCGGGCGCCCTTCGTCTCGTCGCTGCGCTCCTCGCTCAGGGACCGAGGCATGATCGGTTCCTGAGCGAGCGAAGCGAGACGAAGGACGTCCTGCGACGGACACGGGCAACGCATCCGTCGCGTGCGGGCTCAGTCGCACCACGTCGCCGACGACGACCACGGCGGGGGAGCGCACCTGACGACTCGCGGCGAGGTGCGCGATCGTAGCGAGCGTGCCGACGGTGACGCGCTCGCCGGGTCCATAGCCGTCTTCGATGATCGCGACGGGGCAGTCCAGCCCCCGCGAACCGGCGGCGAGCACATGCGCCGAGTGGGCGAGGGTGCCCACGCCCATGAGCAGCACGACCGTGTGCTCACGTCCGCCCGCGACCTGCGAGATCTGGTCATGCGCGCTCACCACGGTGAACGACGCCGCCACTCCGCGATGGGTGAGCGGGATGCCCGCCACCGCCGGCACCGAGACGGCGCTGGTCACGCCCGGCACCACCTGCACCGGCACGCCGGCCTCCTCGCAGAACAGCTGCTCCTCACGGCCGCGACCGAAGATGAACGGGTCGCCGCCCTTGAGGCGCACGACGTCCTTGCCCTCGGTCGCCAGGTGTGCGAGCAGCGCATTGATGCCGTCCTGCGGCACGGGGTGGTGTCCAGGCAGCTTGCCGACATCGACCACCTCGGCGGTGAGCTCGACTCCGTCGGCGGCGAGCTGGTCGAGCACGGCACGTGCGCCGAGACGGTCGGCGACGATCACGTCGGCCTGCTGAAGTGCCCGCAGCCCGCGCAGGGTGAGCAGGCCGGCGTCGCCGGGGCCTGCTCCGACGAGAGTGACGGTTCCGATCATCGGGTGCCTCCCAGGGCGAGTCCGCGGCTGCGCAGCATCCGCCGCTCCAGCGGTCCGAACAGGACCAGTTCGATGAGGATGCCGATCGCGAGGATCAGCAGGATCGTGCCCAGCACGCTGGCGAGGTCGGACAGCTCGCGCGACTGCTGCAGCATCGAGCCGAGGCCGAAGCCGATCGAGCCGCCCACGGCGATAATCTCGGCGGCCATGAGCGAGCGCCACGAGAACGCCCAGCCCTGCTTGAGGCCGGCGACGTAGCCGGGCAGGGCCGCGGGCAGCACGACGACGGTCGCCAGCTGCCAGCGGCTCGCGCCGAGCACCGTGCCCACGCGGCGCAGCTGCGGCGGCACCTGGTCGATGCCGGAGAGCAGACCGTTCACGATCGACGGGATCGCGCCCATGAGGATGACGAAGTAGACGGTGGCGTCGCTGAGGCCGAACCAGAGGATCGCGGCCGGTACCCAGGCCACCGACGGCAGCACCTGCAGGCCCGAGATGAGGGGGCCGGCGGCGCGGCGCAGCGTGCGCCACTCGGCCAGCAGCAGGCCGATGGGCGTGCCGACGACGATCGCGATGAGGAATCCGATCACTCCCCGCTCGAGGCTGGTGCTCACCGCCTCCTGCAGGCGGCCGGACTCCCACGCGTCGCCGAGGGCGCCGGCGACCTGCAGCGGTCCGGGGGCGAGGTCGGGGCGCGGGTCGGCGATCACGACATACAGCTGCCAGGCGGCGAGCAGAACGACCAGCAGGATCACGGGCGGCAGCACCTTGGCCAGCACGTCGCGCCAGCGCGCGCCGGCGGCGCGGTCGTCGGACTGCAGCCTGTCCAGACCCGTGGAGAGGGTACGGAGGTCGTCGCCCTTCGACAGGCTCAGGGACCCACCCTTCGGCGCGGCAGATGTCACAGTGTCACGAGGCATTACGGCGGATCTCCTTCCGCAGCTCGGCGGTGATCTCGGTGGCCAGGGCCGCCACTTCCGGCGATTCGATGCGACGGCCGGAGGTCGCGGTGATGCGCCACTCGCCGGCGATCCTGCCGGGCCGGCTGGAGAGCAGGACCACGCGCTGCCCGAGCCGGGCCGCCTCACGCACGTTATGGGTGACGAACACGATCGTGCGGCCGGTCGCTCGCCAGACGCGTTCGAGCTCTTCATGCAGCAGATCGCGGGTGATGGCATCCAGCGCGGCGAACGGCTCGTCCATCAGCAGCACGGGCCGGTCCTGGGCGAGCGCCCGCGCCAGCGCCACGCGCTGCCGCATGCCGCCGGAGAGCTCGTGCGGTCGCTTGTCGGCAGCATCCGTCAGGTTCACCGTGGCGAGCAGGCGCAGGGCCTCCTCGCGACGCTCCCGCCGGGGGATGCCGCGCAGCCGCAGCGCCAGTTCGACGTTCTTGCGCGCGGTGAGCCACGGCATGAGCGCCGACTCCTGGAACATCACCGCTGACCCCTGCGAGAGCGGGAGCGAGCCGGTGGCTGGCGTGTCGATCTCGCCCGCCGTGACCGGTTCGAGGCCGGCGATGAGGTTCAGCAGCGTCGACTTTCCACACCCGGAGGCGCCCAGCAGGCACACGAACTCACCGGGTGCGATGTCGAGCGAGATGTCGTCGAGGATGACGGGACCGGCGCCGAAGCGCTTGGAGACGTGGCTGATCCGCACCGCGGGGTCGCCCGCGACCACCGGCGCTGCCAGCGGCGTGACACCGTCGAAACTGGGCGTCAAGCGCGTGCCGGTGGTGCCGAGCGGCGCGGTCGTCCCCGCGGGCGTGGTCATCAGTCCTCCCCGAGACCGCCGGCCGAGACCGGGTCGGCGCCGTCTGCTTCGAGCAGGGCGTTGAGTGTGCGCAGGTCGAACAGGCCGTCGATCGAGCCGTCCTTCTGCGTGCCCGCCGCCAGACCGTGCTCGACCAGGGCCTGGAAGGTCTCGGCATGCGGATCGACCGTGAACGTCACGTTCTCCAAGGCCCGCGCGAGCACGGCATCGTCGAGACGCTTGCCGGTCGCTTCCTCGAGCGCGTCGTTGATCACCGTCGGCGCCTCGTCGGTGTGCTCGTCGAGCCAGGTGATGGCGGCGATGTGTCCGTCGAGCAGATCCTCCACGGCATCCGGATGCTGCTCCGCGAACTCGGCGCGCACCAGCACGACGGTCGTCGGGAATTCACCGTTCGGCCACAGCTCCGCCTCGTCGACGAGCACGTGCGCGCCCGCCTCCAGGACCAGCCGGGAAACCCAGGGCTCCGGCAGCCAGGCACCGTCGAGCTCACCCTTCTGGAACAGCGCGAGCGTCTGCGCGTTCTCCGTCGGGGTCACGGTGACATCGCCACCGCCCGAGATCGAGGTCTCGAAGCCTTCCTCCGACAGCCAGTTGCGCAGCGCGACATCCTGCGTGTTGCCCAGCTGCGGGGTGGCGATGTTCGCCCCCTCCAGATCGGCCGGGGTGTCGATGCCGTCACGTACTACGAGGGCTGCGCCGCCCGAGGTCGCCCCGGCGATCACGCGCGCCGACTCGCCGCCGGACTGGATGAACGTGTTGATCGACGGGTTCGGGCCGATGTAGGCCACATCGATCGCGCCGGCCGAGAGGGCTTCGACCGCGGCCGGGCCGGCGTTGAAGACCGTCGTCTCGAGGTCGATGTCGCCGAGGGCCTCCTCGAAAAGTCCCTCCGAGACGCCCACCAGCGCCGGGGCGTGCGTGACGTTGGCGAAGTAGCCGAGGCGCACCTGTTCGAGGGCTTCGCCGTCGCCGCCGGTCGCGGATGCCGAGGCGCAGCCGGCCAGCATCATGGCGCCCAGTCCCAGGGCAGTGAGTGCAGTTGATCTGCGGGTGATCTTCACGGTGTCGCCTCCTTCAGGTGGTGTTCGATGTGGGTGTTACGCGATGACGGTGGCCGCGGCGAGTGTCGCGCCGTCCGCCGGATGGATGACCAGGAGTGAGCCGCCGGCGCGGTTGCGCGCGTAGGGCTCGAGGGGAAGCTCGGCGGCGAAGCGCAGGCGCACGCGGCCGATCTCGTTCGTGGCGAGGGTCGACGCCGGCTCGTGGCCGAGCGTCTCGAGATCGCGGCGGGAGAGCACCTCGGCGACCTGCGCCTGCACGGTGGCGGTGCCGTGCTTGACCAGCACGCGCGCGCCCGGCGTGATGGCACGCGCGTCGAGCTGGAACACGTCCACCTCGGCCTCACGACGCCCTTCCGGTGCCGAGCCCGATGCGACGATCACGGCGCCGCGGGCGGCGTCGAGCTCATCGGCGAGGGTCAGGGTGACCGACTGCGCGGCTGACGCGGCATCTGCCTCGACGCCGGCGATGTGGATGCCCGTGACCGTGGTGCGATGCCCGCCGGGCACGACCTCGACCGCGTCACCGACCCGCACCCGCCCGGAGGCGACCCGACCGGCGAACCCGCGGAAGTCGCGGTAGCGCTCGGCCTCTGCCGGGTCGATCGTCGGCGCGAGCCCGCCCTGCGGGCGCAGCACCAGCTGCACCGGCAGGCGGAAGTCGGCCTCTTCGGCATCCGCATCGTCGTGACCGGGCAGCGTCTCGAGCAACTCGATCAGGGTGGGGCCTGCGTACCAGGGGGTGCGGACGGAACGCTCGACGATGTTATCGCCCTCCAGCGCCGACACCGGGAGCACGTGCAGGTGGCCGATGCCGAGTTCGGATGCCACGCGCAGCGCCTCCAGCTCGATCTCGACGAAGCGTTCCTCGTCGAAGCCGGTGAGGTCGATCTTGTTCACCGCGATAATCACGTGCGGCACGCGCAGCAGCGAGACGACAGCCAGGTGGCGGCGGGTCTGCTCGACGACACCCTTGCGCGCGTCGACGAGCACGATCACCGCGTCTGCGGTGGCCGAGCCGGTGACCATGTTGCGCGTGTACTGCACGTGCCCGGGGCAGTCGGCGAGGATGAAGCTGCGCCGGTCGGTGGCGAAGTAGCGGTAGGCGACGTCGATCGTGATGCCCTGCTCGCGCTCGGCACGCAGGCCGTCGGTGAGAAGGGCGAAGTCGAACTCGCCGTGCGCGAACCCGCGGGCGCGGGTGGTCGCGGCGACCTGGTCGAGCTGGTCGGCGAGGATCGCCTTGGCGTCATGCAGCAGGCGGCCGACGAGGGTCGACTTGCCGTCGTCGACCGAACCGGCCGTCGCGAAACGGAACAGGGAGCTCATCAGAAGTATCCGTCCTTCTTGCGGTCCTCCATGGCGGCCTCGCTGATGCGGTCGTCCGCGCGGGTGGCGCCGCGTTCGGTGAGGGTGGAGCGGGCGACCTCGGCGACGACGGATGCCACATCCGCGGCATCCGATTCCACGGCGCCCGTGCAGCTCATGTCGCCCACCGTGCGGTAGCGCACCGTGCGGGTGACGAGCTCTTCGCCGGCGCGCGGCTGCGAGAACTCGCCCTGCGCCCACCACATGCCGTCGCGGCGGAACACCTCGCGCTCGTGCGCGTAGTACAGCGGCGGCAGCGCGATGTTCTCGCGCTCGATGTAGCTCCACACGTCCAGTTCGGTCCAGTTCGAGATGGGGAAGGCGCGCACGTGCTGTCCGGGGAGGTGGCGGCCGTTGTACAGGCTCCACAGCTCGGGGCGCTGGTTGCGCGGGTCCCACTGGCCGAACTCATCGCGCAGCGAGAGGATGCGCTCCTTGGCGCGGGCCTTGTCCTCGTCGCGGCGCGCGCCGCCGAAGACCGCGTCGTGCTTGCCGGCCGCGATCGCGTCGAGCAGCGGCTGGGTCTGCAGCGGGTTGCGGGTGCCGTCGGGGCGCTCGGCGAGGCGGCCGTCGTCGATGTAGTCCTGCACACGCGCGACCTCGAGCGTCAGGCCCAGACGGGCGACCGTCTCGTCGCGGAACGCGATCACCTCGGGGAAGTTGTGGCCGGTGTCCACGTGCAACACCGGGAACGGCACCCGGCCGGGCGCGAATGCCTTGGTGGCCAGGTGCAGCACGACCACGGAGTCCTTGCCGCCCGAGAACAGCAGCACGGGGCGCTCGAACTCGGCGACCACCTCGCGGATGATGTGGATGCCCTCCGCCTCGAGCAGATCGAGCGTGGACAGGCCCTTTGCGCCACCCGGTCCCTGAGCGAGCGCAGCGAGATGAAGGGCCGAAGCGTCGGTAGTCATAGGTGCAGCCCGCATTCCGTCTTCGCCAGACCGGCCCAGCGGCCGGATCGGGGGTCTTCGCCCGCAGCGACGGGCTTGGTGCACGGCGCGCAGCCGATCGAGGGGTACCCGTTCGCGATGAGCGGGTTGACGGGCACGTCGTGCGTGCCCGCGTAGTCGATGAGGTCGTCGAAGCTCCACGCCGCCACCGGATTGACCTTGATGAGACCGTTGCGCTCGTCCCAGGTGATCAGCGGGGTGTCGGTGCGGGTCGGGCTCTCATCGCGGCGCACACCGGTGAACCACACCTCGTAGTCGCGCAGTGCCCGCTGCAGCGGTTCGACCTTGCGGCGCGCGCAGCACAGGGCCGGGTCGCGGGCGAAGAGGTCCTTGCCGAACTCGGCATCCTGCTCGCGCACGGTCTGGACGGGCGTGACGTCGACGATGCGCACATCGAGCCGCTCGGCGACCTCGCCGCGCGTGAAGGTGGTCTCGGCGAAGTGGTAGCCCGTTTCGAGGAACAGCACGTCGACACCGGGAAGGTGCTCGGCGACGAGGTGGGGGAGCGCGGCATCCGCCATCGAGCAGGCGACGGCGGCCTGACGCACGCCGACGTTCGCGGCGACCCAGGCGACGACGTCGGCAGGGCTGGCCTCATCGGCAGCACGGCTGCGCAGCTCGCGGGCGCCGCGCTCGGCCAGCGCGCGCAGCTCGTCCGCGCTGCGGCGCGTCGAAGGGTGGGTCCCTGAGCTTGTCGAAGGGTGGGTCCCAGGCGCGCTCACAGCAGGGCCTCCTCGTCGGCACGGTGCGCCCACTGCGCGAAGCTCTCGCCACCCTCGCGGTCGGCGAGGTAGCGGCGGATGACCCGCTCGGCGTAGTCGGCGATGCCGTCGGCAGCCACCTTCAACCCGCGCACGGTGCGTCCGAGCCCTGCGTCCTCACGGTCGACGCCGGCCAGGCCACCGCCGAGGTGCATCTGGTAGCCGGGCACCTGCTCGCCGTCGATCGAGACGAGCTGGCCCTTCAAGCCGATGTCGGCGATCTGGATGCGGGCGCAGGAGTTCGGGCATCCGTTCACGTGCAGCGTGATCGGGCGGCCGATCTCAGGCTCCAGGGCGCCCAGACGCTCCTCGAGCTGACGGATGGCATCCGCCGCATTCGCCTTGGTCTCGACGATCGCGAGCTTGCAGTACTCGATGCCCGTGCAGGCGATCGTGCCGCGGCGGAACAGGCTCGGGCGGGCCGACAGGCCGATCTCGTCAAGACCAGCGATGAGGCTTTCGACGCGGTCGTCCGGCACGTCGAGCACGAGCAGCTTCTGATACGGCGTGGTGCGGATGCGCTCAGAACCGTGCGCCTCGGCGAGGTCTGCGAGCGCCGTGAGCGTGCTGCCCGAGACGCGACCCACGAGAGGGGCAGCGCCGACGAAGAAGCGGCCGTCCTTCTGCGGGTGCACGCCCACGTGGTCGCCGATCGAGGTCGGCTTCGGGGCGGCGGGGCCGTCGGGCAGCGGAGCGTCGAGGTACTCGGTCTCGAGCACCTCGCGGAAGCGCTCGATGCCCCAGTCGGCGAGCAGGAACTTCAGCCGTGCCTTGTTGCGCAGGCGGCGGTAGCCATAGTCGCGGAACACCTTCGTCACGCCGTGCCACACCTCGGCGACCCGGTCAGGGGCGACGAAGACGCCCAGGCGCTCGCCCAGACGCGGCACGACCGAGAGCGCCCCGCCGACCCACAGGTCGTAGCCGATACCGAGTTCGGGATGCTCGACGGCGACGAACGCGCAGTCGTTGATCTCGTGCACGACATCCTGGCTCGGGTGTCCGGTGATGGCCGTCTTGTACTTGCGGGGCAGGTTGGCCAGCGACTCGTCGCCGATGAAGCGCTCGGCGATCTCCTGGATCTGCGGGGTGGGGTCGATGATCTCGTCGGCGGCGATGCCGGCGACCGGCGAGCCGAGGATCACGCGCGGCACGTCGCCGCAGGCCTCGGTCGTCGAGAGCCCGACGGCCTCGAGCCGGCGCCAGATCTCGGGCACGTCCTCGACCTGCACCCAGTGCAGCTGCACGTTCTGGCGGTCGGTGAGGTCGGCGGAGTCGCGGGCGAACTCCGTGGAGATCTCACCGATCACGCGCAGCTGCGCGGTCGTGAGCTGGCCGCCGTCGATGCGCACCCGCAGCATGAAGTACTCGTCTTCGAGTTCGTGCGGTTCGAGCTGGGCGGTGCGGCCGCCGTCGATGCCGGGCTTGCGCTGCGTGTACAGCCCCCACCAGCGGAAGCGTCCGTGCAGGTCGGTCGGGTCGATCGAGGCGAACCCGCCCTTGGCGTAGACCTGCTCGATGCGCTCGCGCACGTTCAGCCCGTTGTCGTCGAGCTTGAACTGCTCGTTGGCGTTCAGCGGCTCGGTGCCGTCGACGAGCCACTGGCCGTGCGGCTTGGTCGGCGTGCGTGCGGTGCGCGTGCGTGCGCCGCGGACGGTCGCCGGCTGCTGAATGGTCATGGTTCCCCCTCGGTGAGTGGTTGGGGATCACGCTAGGCAGGGTGGACACGGTTCAAGAACCCCGTGTGACACGAAGCGTCGCCGAACGAAACATGACGTCACGCAACGCGAAATATGACGCGTGGGGGCTGGTGCGAACAGTGGTTCGTGTGCATGCGAATTTCGGCGCCCCGCAGCGGGGGCAGGGCGCAATGCCTGATGTCAGCGGCGTCAGCAGGTCGTTATGCACATTGCGTCGCGGGGAGCCGACCTAGCATTCACGACACATCCCAACACGGCGAGGAGGCCGAACGTGACGAGCTACAGGGTGTCGATGGACATCGGCGGGACATTCACGGACATCGTGACGTTTGACGAGACGACGGGGCAGTTCCACGCCACCAAGGCGTCCACGACCCCGGGGCATCTCAGCACCGGTGTGCTGGAGGGGCTGGAGTCGGTCATCGATGACCTGTCGGACATCGACTTCATCGTGCACGGCACGACGCAGGGCCTGAACGCGTTTCTGGAGCGTCGCGGCGTGCCGGTGCTGCTGCTGGCGACCGATGGAGTGCAGGACGTCTATCACATTGCCCGCGGACCGCGGCACCGTCTGTACGACGCGCAGTACCGCAAGCCCGAGCCGCTGATCGAGCGTCGCGACGTCGTCGGCATCGGCGGGCGACTGCAGTACGACGGCACCGAACTGGTCGCCCTCGACGAGGCGGCCATCCGCGCAGCCGGCGAGCGCGCGAAGAAGGAGGGCTACGGCGCTGTCGCCGTCGCGTACCTGTTCAGCTACCGCAACCCCGCGCACGAGCTGCGCACCCGCGAGATCCTGCGCGAGGTTCTCGGCGACGACTTCACGGTGTCGCTCTCGCATGAATCCGCCAAGGAATGGCGCGAGTACGAGCGCACCTCGTCGGCGGTGATCGAGGCGTACACCGGCCCCGTGGTGCGGGCGTACCTCGTGGAGCTGGAGAAGCAGCTGGCCGCGCGCGACGTCGACGCGCCGCTGCACATCATGCAGTCCTCCGGCGGTGTGCTCACCGCGGCCTCTGCGCGTGAGAGGCCGCTGCAGACGCTGCTCTCGGGCCCGGTGGGCGGTGCGATCGGCGGCGAGGCGCTGGCGAAGGTCGTGCGCAACCCCAACCTCATCGGCGTGGACATGGGCGGCACGTCCTTCGACGTCTCGCTCGTCGTCGACGGCGTGCCGGATGTCTCGACGGAGGCGGTCCTCGAGGGCCT
Source organism: Microbacterium istanbulense (assembly GCF_037204145.1). Lineage (NCBI taxonomy): Bacteria > Bacillati > Actinomycetota > Actinomycetes > Micrococcales > Microbacteriaceae > Microbacterium > Microbacterium istanbulense. The sequence goes on along the minus strand of NZ_JBBDGN010000001.1, from coordinate 462,297 downwards.
GCCGATGCTGATGAGCATCGTCAACATCCACACCATCGGCGCCGGCGGCGGGTCGGTGGCCTGGGTGGAGGCTGGCGGCCTTCGCGTCGGACCGCGCTCGGCCGGAGCCCAGCCGGGACCTGCCTGCTACGGACGCGGCGGCACCGAGCCGACCGTCACCGACGCGAACTTCGTGCTCGGGCGGGTGGATGCGAAGAACTTCGCCGGCGGCAAGATGAGTCTCGACCGTGAGGCGGCCGTCCAGGCGCTCGAGGAACTGGGCGGCCAGCTCGGCTTCGGCGCCATCCAGATGGCGGAGGGCATCTGCGATGTCGCGAACTCGCAGATGGCGCAGGCCATCCGCACCATCACCATCTCGCGCGGCATCGAGCCTCGCGACTTCTCGCTCGTCGCGTTCGGCGGCGCCGGCCCGATGCATGCGGTCTTCCTGGCCAAGGAACTCGGCATCCGCGAGACGATCGTGCCGCGCTTCCCCGGCGCCTTCTCGGCCTGGGGGATGCTGCAGGGCGACATCCGCCGCGACTTCACCGAGCCGTACTACTTCCTCGACGTCGACCTGGACACCGCCGACATGGCACGCGTGCTGCGCGAGGTGGAGACCTCGGGCCTCGCGTCGCTGCAGTCCGAAGGCGTTCCCGCCGACGCGCGCTACGCGCAGCACTCCGTGGACGTGCGCTATCTCGGCCAGGAGTACTTCCTCACCGTGCCGCTGGACAGCGCGGACGAGCCGCTCGAAGCGGACTTCCTCGAGCGCCTCGGCGAGCGGTTCGCGCACGCCTACGACGCCCGCTACGGACACTCCACCCTGGGCGCGCCCATCGAGATCGTCACCCTGCGCACGCGGGTCGTCGGTGCCCTCTCCGGCGCGCAGACCTTCACGATCCCCGCCGCCGAGTCGGAGGACTTCGCGCACGAGATCCGCAAGGTCGTCTTCGGTGGCGAAGAGCTCGACACCATCGTGACCGAGCGTGATGCGCTGCGCGCCGGCCACACCCTGCTCAGCCCGGCGATCATCATCGAGCCCACCGCGACCACGGTCGTCCCGCCCGGATTCTCCGTGCTGGTCGAAGAGCACGGCGCACTGCTGATCACCAACCTCGAGATCGAAAAGGAGTCCTGATCATGGCATCCACAATCCTGGACGAGACGGCCGAGAAGGCCGAGGTCGCTGTCGACCCCGTCACCGTCGAGATCATCCGCAACGCCCTCAACAGCGCCGCGGAAGACATGAACGCGACGCTCATCCGCTCCGCATACTCGATGATCATCTACGAAGGCGGTGACTGCGTCGTCGCGCTGCTGGACAACAAGCATCAGGTGCTCGGCCAGTCGGCGGGTCTGCCGCTGTTCCTCGGCAACATCGAGACCTGCTCGCTCGCGGTCGAGGCCAAGTACGGCCGCGACGTCTGGCGCGACGGTGACGTCTGGATCCTCAACGACGCGTACATCGGCGGCACCCACCTCAACGACGTGACGATCTTCGCGCCCGTGTTCGTTGACGGTGTGCTCGTCGGGTTCTCGGCGACCCGTGCGCACTGGATGGATGTCGGAGCGAAGGACGTGGGTGCGTCCATGGACTCCACCGACATCTTCCAGGAGGGCTTCCGGATGGGTCCGGTCAAGCTCGTCAACGACGGGATCGAGACCGATGTCGTCGAGCTCATCCAGACGAACACCCGATTCCCGTACCAGACCATCGGCGACATGCACGCCATGATCGCCGCGCTGCGGATGGGTTCCATCCGCATGGAGGAGCTCGTGCGCAAGTACGGCCTCGACGTGCTCGAAGCCGCCCGTGACGAGATCTTCCGCCAGACCGAGGAACTCGAGCTCGAGCGGGTGCGCCACATCCCCGACGGGGTCTATCACGCCGAGGGATTCCTCGACAACGACGGCATCGACCTGGACACCCCGATCCCGATCAAGCTCACGGTCACCGTCTCGGGCAACCAGATCGAGTTCGACGTCACGGAGTCGGCCGACCAGGCCAAGGGCCCGGTCAACTGCGGTGTCGCGCAGGCGATCTCCGCGCTGCGCGTCGGCTACAAGATCCTCATCAGCCCGGAGACCAGCTCCAACGGAGGATCGTTCCGCCCGCTCACGGTGAAGGTCAGGGAAGGCTCGGTGCTCGGCGCTGTCGTGCCCGCCGCCTGCCAGTTCTACTTCTCCCACCTCGGCATGCTGATCGACATGGTCTCGCGCGCCCTCGCGCCGGCTCTGCCCGATCGGGTGGCGGCGGCCAGCCACGGCGACTCGATGATCATCACCAGCGCCGGCTTCGACCCGCGCGTCGGGCGGGACTGGGTGTCGATGGAGGCGACCCTCGGCGGTTGGGGTGCATGGGACGGCTCCGACGGTGAATCGGCGCTGATCAACAACGTCAACGGATCCCTGCAGGATTTCCCGATCGAGATGGTCGAGACCAAGTGGCCGTTCCGCATCCGCGAGTACTCGATCCGTCAGGACTCGGGTGGCGCGGGACGCTGGCGCGGAGGCAACGGCGTGCTGCGTGAGTACGAGTTCCTCGCCGACGGCGTGTTCAGCCTCTGGTTCGAGCGCTCGAAGACGCCCGCCTGGGGTCTGTTCGGTGGCAACGACGCCACGGGCCCCGACGTGGTGATCAACCCGGGCACGCCCGAGGAGGAGCACATGCTCAAGGTCAATGCCCACCGGGCGACCAAGGGCACCGTCATCCGCCTCGCCGTCGGCGGCGGTGGCGGGTACGGCGACGCCGCGCTGCGTGACCCTGAGGCCGTCCGCCACGACATCGAGAACGGCTACCTCAGCCGCGAACGCGCCGCGGCCGACTACAGCCACGTCGACCTTTCCTGACCACCCCGATAGTCACATCTCACTCGAAAGCGTGGTACCCCCCATGAAGAAGAAGTACCTCACCCTGGCCGCGGTGACCATCGCCGCAGCCACGCTCCTCACCGGATGCGGATCCTCGGCCTCATCCGGCACCGCACCCTCGTCCGACTCGGGAGACGAGGCGCTCAGCATCGGGTTCTTCGGCTTCGCCGCCGCGAACTCGTTCGCCCAGGGCGTCTTCTCCGGCGTCGAGGCTGCCGCCGAAGAGAACGGGGCGACGGCAACGTTCGTCGACTCGAACTTCGACGGCCAGGTGCAGGCGCAGCAGATCAACGACGCGGTGACCTCGAAGCAGTTCGACATCATCGTCATCCAGGCCAATGACAACCTCGTCGTGCAGAAGCCGCTCGAAGACGCCGTCGCCGCCGGGATCACCGTCGTCGTCGAGTTCACCCCGGTGGGCGCGGACTTCTCCACGGTCGATCCGCAGATCGAGGGGGCGATCTCGATCGTCGACCCGCCGATCCTCAACGGTGAGGCGCTGGGAAAGATGGGTCTGCTCGCCTGTGAGGACGCGGGCGCCGACCCGTGCAAGGTCGCCTACATGGAGGGTTTCCGCTCGCTCCCGCTCGACAACGCGCGCACGAAGGCCGTCGTCGACACCCTCACCGCGGGCGGAGCCGAGGTCGTCGCTCAGGTCGAGGGCGGCTACACCGCCGACACCGGCCAGGCCGCCTATCAGGACATCATCACCGCTGACCCCGACGTCGACGTCGTGATCGGCTCCGCGCAGGCGATCGGCGGTGCCAAGCTCGTCGCCGGTGACGCCAGCGACGTGAAGTTCGTCGGCAACGGATCGTCCCGCCAAGCTGTCGCCGCTGTGATGGACGGCAGCTGGTTCGCCACCTACGCGCTCGATGTCTACAAGAACGGCTTCACCGCCGCCGAGCTGGGCATCAAGCACCACAACGGCGAGAAGGTCACGATGGCCAACAACGAGGCCGAGCTCGCCCCGGGCGAGGGCATCGGGATCAAGGCGAATCTCGAGGGATTCACCGCCACCTACGACGACTGACGCGGCCACCGGTCGGCGGAGCGCAACCTCCGTCGGCCGGTCCGCGCGTCACCGCACCCCAAAGGAGGGGGCATGACACCTGCGCCCGGCACACTCACGGCGACACCGAGCATCCAGCTGGAGGCGGTCGGCAAGTCGTACGGCGGCATCTCGGTGCTCCGCGACATCACCCTGGAGATCTCGCCCGGCGAGATCCATGGCCTGCTCGGCGAGAACGGCGCCGGCAAGTCGACCCTGCTGAAGATCCTCGGCGGTGCGATCAGCACCGATACCGGCTCCATCGCCTTCGACGGTGAACGCGCCCGGCTCGGCAGCCCGCGTGACTCCATCGCTCGCGGCGTCTCGCTCATCGCACAGGAGCTGGCGCTTCTGCCGCAGCGCACGGTTCTCGAGAACGTGTTCCTCGGCCGCTGGGCCCATGCCGGCGGCGTGGCCGTGCCCGGCAGGGACCGCGACGAGTTCGCCCGGCTCTGCGCAGAGACGGGCTTCGACCTCGACCCCGATGCCATCGTCGGCGATCTCCCGCTGGGAACCGCCCAGCAGGTGGAGATCCTCAAGGCCATCGCCCGCGGTTCTCGCGTGTTGTGCCTTGACGAACCCACGGCGGCACTCGGCGAAACCGAGACCGAACAGCTGCTCGCCGTCATCCGTGCGCTCGCGGCCTCCGGAGTGACGATCATCATCGTCTCTCACTTCCTCGAAGAGATCCTCGGGCTCGCGGACCGGATCACCGTGCTGCGCGACGGCAACCTCATCGTGACGGAGGACGCCGCCGGGCACACCCCGGAGTCGCTCGTGCGCCTCATGGTCGGCCGTGACGTGGCGTCGCTCGCGCGGCGCCCTGAGCCTTTCGCGGTGGATGCCCCGGTGGTGCTGCAAGCAACAGGGCTCACCAACCGGCGCATCGCTGATGTGTCGCTCGAGGTGCGCTCCGGCGAGATCGTCGGCCTTGCCGGGCTCGTCGGCAGTGGCCGCTCCGAGACCCTGCGTGCGATCTTCGGCGCCGACCGGCTCACCTCCGGGAGCGTGCGCGTGAAGGGCGAGCCGGTGCGTCGACCGGCGATTCGCCGCATGATCCAGCGGCGGCTGGCGCTGGTGCCGGAGTCGCGCAAGGACGACGGCCTGGTGCTCGGGCGGGATTCGGCCGAGAACATCGCCCTCCCCTCGCTCGGCCAGCGTCAGATCGGCGGTGTCGTCCGCCGCCGCGTCGAACGGGAGGCCGTCGAGCGAGCCGTGGTCGCCGTCGACGTGCGCGGCAGCGTCCGCAACGTGCCGATCGGCGCGCTCTCCGGCGGCAACCAGCAGAAAGCCCTGTTCGCGAAATGGCTCGTCTCGCCGCCCGAGGTGCTGCTCATCGATGAACCCACCCGAGGCGTCGACATCGGCGCCAAGGTCAACATCCACAACCTCATCCTCGATCTGGCCGCGGCCGGCACTGCCGTCATCGTGGTCAGCTCCGAACTCGAGGAGGTGATGGCGCTGTCACATCGCATCCTCGTCATGCGGCACGGCGGCATCGTCGCCGAGTTCGTCAGCCCCGCCGACCGCGAGGACATCCTGTCCGCCGCATTCCTTTAGGAGACGTCTCGTGACCACCCAACTGACCACCGTGGATCCCGCCCCGGCGCGGGCAACGGCACCCCGCCGGGGGCGCCGTATCAACTTCAAGGACTTCGGCATCCTCGGCGGACTGCTCGCCATCGTCGTGTTCCTCAGCCTCGCCACCAATACGTTCCTCACCGGGCAGAACATCGTCAACCTGCTCGATCAGGCCGCCGTGATCGGTCTGCTCGCCGTCGGGGCGACGCTCTGCATCGTCTCCGGCGTCTTCGACCTGTCGGCCTCGGCCACCCTTGCCGTCTCCGCGATCGCCGGTGTGTTCCTCACCCAGAAGCTCGGTGTCGTGCCCGGCTTCATCGGTGCTTTGCTCGTCGGCGCCGCGCTCGGCACGGTCACCGGCACGATGATCGTCATCACCAAGGTCAACTCCTTCATCGGGTCGCTGGCGATGAGCATCATCTATCGGGGCCTTGCCATCGTGCTCACCGGCGGCATGATCCTCGCGGTGGCGCCGGACCAGCTCGAGGCGTTCCGGTTCTGGGCGCTCCCCGCGGTCGGAGGCCTCACCGGCGGCACGCTGCTGTTCATCATCGTTGCGATCGTGCTCGGCTTCGTGCTCTGGGGAACCACCTACGGTCGCCGCATCTACGCGGTCGGTGGCAATGAAGAGGCAGCGCGGCTGAGCGGCGTACGCACCCCGCTCATCCACATCTCCGTGTTCGCGATCAACGGCGTGTGTGCGGCCGCGGCCGGCATGGTGCTCGCCTCGCGGGCCGGCTCTGCTCAGCCGTCGCTCGGCACCGGCATGGAGCTCACCGCGATCGCGGCGGTCGTCATCGGCGGCACCAGCATCCTCGGTGGCGCCGGTGCCGTCTGGCGCACGGTCGTCGGCGTCATCATCCTCACCGTCATCGGCAACGGCTTCAATCTGCTGCACTGGGACACGACCTACCAGCAGGTCGTCACCGGTGTGCTGATCTTCGTGGCCGTCGCCGCCGATGCATGGCTTTCGCGATCGTCCCGCCGCGGGAGAGCATAGGAACACCCGCTCCCGAAAGGCGATCTCATGCGTATCGGTGTGCACGTGGGCGCGAACAGCGTCCGTGCCGCCGCCCTCGTCGACAGTGATGTCATCGAGGCGGCAGAACCCACAGTCGGCCTCGACGACCTGGGCGATGCGGTGGCGCGCGTCCTGCGCCGCGTGCGCACTCGTCTCGGCGAGGAGATCTCGTCGGTGATCGTCGACGTGAGCGAGGTGCTCACCCCGGACGACAGCGCCGACGTGGTCGCCGTGCTCATCGAGCCGAGAATCCCTGTGGTTCCGCGGCGCCATGGCTGGGAGCAGGATGGGCTGCGTGTCGACACCGCACAGATCCGCGGTGGGCATACCGCCCTCGGGGATGAACTCGTGCCCCTCGATGAGGAGGCGCTGCTGCAGCTCGCGGCAACCGTGCCCGCCGGGGCGCATCTGATCCTCTCGGCGGCCGGTGCGCCGTGCAATCCGGTGCACGAACGCCGTGCCGCCGAACTGCTGCGCGCCGCCGCCCCCGTGGCGAGCGTGACCGAGTCGCACACCTTCTTCAGCGACAGCATCCTCGTGCGGGAACATACCGCCGTCGTGAACGCCCTGCTTCTGCGCCAGGGTGAGCAACTCAGCGGCATCCTCGCCGACGCGGTCGCGCGGGTCGCCGGAGACGATGCCCGGGTGTTCGTCAGTCGCAATGATGGGGGCTGCAGCTCGCTCGCGCGGCTGTCGGTGACGCCGGTGCACTCCGTCCGATCGGGAATCGCCGCCGCCGTTCGCGGGGCCGCGACGTTGGCCGGGCGCTCCAGCGGGCGTCTCGTCCTGGCGCTGCCCGATGCGGTGCTGATCGGTGAGTTCACGGAGGGGATGCTCCCCGCGGTGGCCCGCCCCCCTCTGCCCGCCGGGAGGGCCGTACTGGCATCCAACTTCGCGCAGGTGGTCCCGCTCACGGATCTCCTGATCTCCGGCTCCACGGAGGCCCCCGTCGCGGTTGCGGCGGAAGGGTGCGAGGGCGCGCTGGGCGCCTTCGGGTTGGAACCCGCCCTGATCACCGGCCACGCCCTGGTCGCCCTCGGCGCGTCGACGGCGCCCCTGTCGCACTGGCACAACGGCATCGCTCGGATCGTCACCGCGAACGATGTCGCCAAGGCTCTGCGCGAGGGCGCCCAGATCGCCCGCGCCGCGCTCGTCGCCGCCGGCGCTGCCCCCGACGACGTGCGTGTCACCGAATCGCGCGTTCTCGCGACCTCCTACGACGAGGCGCAGGTCGTGCGCATCCGGGTGCGCACGGTCGCCGCCACGCCGGGGCGCCACAGCGGGCGCCGCGCGACGATGAGGGGGGCGGCATGAGCATCCGCCGCCTCACGGAACGCGACATCCAGCACCTGTGCACCGGTGCGATGTTCGTCGCGTGCACCGTGGATCATGCGACATGCCTGCACTATCGCGACCTGCTTCTGGACCTCATGGCCACCTCCGGGCGAGCGCCCGAGCTCATCACGGCAGACGAGCTGGATCCGGATGACGTCACCTGCTCCATCGGGTACGTCAATAAGGGGCTGATGTTCTCCGAGATGATGCCGATGGGCGATGAGCTCGAGAGCGCTCTCGCACGGCTGCAGGGTCGGCTGGGTGTCCCCGTACGGGGGGTCTACCCGCTGGCCGCGGCGAGCGTGAACGCGCTCGTGCCGGTCTACCTTGCGCTTCGGACCGGACGACCCGTGGTCGACGCCGATCCGATGGGCCGGGTCTTCCCCCTGCTGCAGCACACCACACTCGCACTCGCGGGGCTCAGCGCGGGCCCCATCGGGCTCACCGGTCCGACGGGCGAGACAGCGGTGCTGGAGGTCGAGTCACCCGTGCGCGCGGAGCGTCTGGTGCGTGCGCTCGCGGCAGAGCTGGGTGGCTGGGCGGCCACGGCCTCGTATCCGGTCACGGCCGCCGAACTCGGGCGCTACGGCATCGCCGGCAGCGTCAGCCGCCTGATCGAGATCGGTCAGGTGCTCGACGCGCCCCGACCGACGGTCTCGAAGTATGCCGACCTCACCGGGTTGCTCGGCCTGCGCAAGGTCATCCGCGGCACCGTGATCGAGGTCGAGGGGTTGTCGCGGCCATCGGTGCCGGGTATCCCGGATCGTCCATCGAGCGTCACCCTCGTGGATGCCGCCCTCGACCGGATCGTGCGCATCGAGATTCAGAACGAGATCCTCATGCTCCTGGTCGACGGGGCCGTGCAAGCGATCCTGCCCGATGTCATCACGCTGGTGCTGCCGGAGGATACCGGGGTGGCAGGCCTCGATGATCTGTGGGTGGGGAACCGGCTCGATCTGCTGTCATTCCCCGCCTCGCCGCAGTGGTACTCGGCCGAGGGCCGTGCCCTCGTCGAGCCGCTCGCGATCCAGGGTGCGATCCGTGGACGAGGGAGTGCGGCATGATGCGCGAGGGACGCCGCGGCGTCAGCCTGAACGACCTGCTCGCCGCGGACTCGGCCTCGCTCACCGCGCATTTCGTGCCGCCCCATGAGCAGTTCGTCAGCGACGTCGCACTGGTGACCGAGGTGGAGCAGATCCTCTCGGTCGGACCGGATGCGGTGGTGCTGCTCGGCCAGGACTTCGCGCTCGGCGGCTGGGTGGTCTCGGTGGCGCTGCGCTATGCGTGGGAGCGGCACGCGGTGGCGTTGATCGTCTCGGACCAGCTGCTGTCCGACTCGGTGGTGGAGCTGGCTCGTCGCTTCGGCGTCTCGCTCTTCACGACGGCGCGGGCGATCGATCGCACGGCCATTGCCCTCGCCCGCAGTCTCGGAGCCCGCGAAGCCGGCGTGCTCGCGCGCCTCAACGTGCTCCACGAACGGGTGCTGCGAGCGGGGAGCCTCACGGAGACGCTCCAGGTCGTCTCGCATGAACTCGGCGGCGGAGAAGTCGGCGTCGTCATCGATGGCGTCGTGGCGCAGAGCGTCGGGCGTCGGCGAGCGGATGCCGTCGACGTGCGTCAGCGGCTCGTCACCGCGGATGCCGCGCGGGAGCTCGTGGCGGGCGTGCCCCGTCAGGAGCAAGAGTTCACCGAGCGTGCCCTCGCGCGCGCGGCCGCCAGCGTGCACGCGTTCCTTCTGGCGGATGAGCTGCGCGAGCTGCGTCGGGCGGCTCCCCTGCTGTCGTTCGCCGCCCTCGTCGGTCTTGACGATGCCCCCACGCCACCCGACCTCGGCGCGGGAGGGCCGCGTGCGGCGGTCGCGCTGCGCTTGGTCGATGGCGGCGCTGACGTTGCCACCGCGCTGGCTCCCGTGGTCGGCACCCGATGGCATGCGCGCTTTCCGCGGGTGCCACTGGCGCGCACGGATGTCGGGTGGGTCGCGGTGGTGCCGCTGCGGGCCGGTGCCGCGGCGGCCGCGGAGTTGCGCGCACGCCTCTCGGCTCTCGAACTCGGTGCCCTGGGCATCGCGATCGGCCTCGCCGCCGTGACGGACGACGAGACCGAAGGAACAGACCGGTCCGACGCGAAAGCGGAGCCCGGCGCCCGTGCCGACCTCTCCACGGAGGTGCTGTTGCGACGGGCCCGTCTCGCCGCCCGTGTCGCCCCGGACACAGGCACCCCGCTGCCCTTCGAGAAGCTGACCACCGCGCTGCTGCGGCGCCTGCTCGCCCCGGCCGAGGCGGCCGAGGTCGCCCGCGCCGCGATGCCGGCCCTGTTCGCCGAACAGAACACCGAGGAGCTGATCACCACCGTGGTCACCTACCTCGACTGCGCCAGCTCGGTCAGCGGGGCGGCCGCGAGGCTGGGGATCCACCGCAACACCCTGCAGCTGCGGCTCCGCCGCGCGAGCGAGCTCGGCGTTCCTCTGGGCGACCCCGAGCGCCTGCTCGGCATCCATCTGCTCTTCAGCGTGCTCGAGAGGGCACGCGCACACCCCGAACACTGACGATTGGACTCCCATGATTCTCACCGCCTTCGACGACGCCGTCGACGCCGCCCGCGCACAACTCGGCAGCATCTTGGTGACCGTGACGGTGATCACCCCCGACGGGGCAGAGGTCGCGCGCGTGGCCACCACGCACCCCGATGTCTACCCGGTCGGTGGGCGCAAGCGGCTGGACCCCTCGCAGACCTCGCCGTTGTGGGCAGAACAGGTTGTCGCGGCGCAGACGCCCTTCGTCGGGGCGGACCGGGAGACGGTGCGCTCCTTCTTCTTCGACTGGGCGACGATCGAGTCACTGGGGTGCGGTGCAATCGTGAACACCCCCGTCGTGCACGAGGGCGCCACCATCGGGTCGGTCAACTTCCTCGGCCCCGACGGCAGCCTGCCCGCCGATGCCGCGGACCTCGCGATGACCATCACCGCGCAGCTCACCCCGGATGTCGTGGCGGCGCGTGACGACGCGTTCGGCGCCGGACGATGACGGCGTTTCTCCGTCGCGGCGGCTCACTCCGCATCCGAAACGGTCTCATCTTCGACGGTGTCTCTGAGGCGCTCCACGAGCGCGATCTGGTGATCATCGACGGCATCATCCAGCCCGACGGCGCCGAAGCGCCCGCCGACGTGCCCGACTGGGATGCCCGCGGTGGCCTGGTCACCCCCGGTTTCATCGATGCCCACCTGCACGCCTACGCGCTGTCGCTCGACCTGATCCGGAATGAGACCACCCAGCTGAGCTACATCGCCCATGTGGCCAGGCGGCGACTCGGGTCTGCGCTGCGTCGCGGGTTCACCACGGTGCGTGATGTCGCCGGGGGAGATGCCGGACTGCACCGCGCCATCGCTGAGGGGCTGTTCACCGCGCCACGCTATTTCTACTCGGGGCCGGCACTGAGCCAGTCCGGCGGGCACGGCGATCCGGTGCGCGCGGACGAGACGCTCTGCTTCCATTCCGGGCCAGGACTCGAGATCGTTGACGGCGTCGACGCCCTCCGTGTGGCCGCGCGCGAGCGGCTGCGCGGCGGGGCGTCGGTGATCAAGGTGATGGCATCCGGTGGCGTGATCTCGCCGACCGATCCGCTGCGCATCCCGCAGTACTCGCATGACGAACTCGCGGTCGTCGTCGAGGAGGCGACCCGTCGGGGTGTCTACGTGGCCGCACACGCCTACTCACCCGCCGCGATCCAGCATGCGCTCGCAGCCGGCGTGCGTTCGATCGAGCACGGCAACCTCATGGATGCCGCGACGGCGCAGCTGATGGCCGATGCCGGTGCATATCTCGTGCCGACCCTGGCTGCCTATGACGCCATGTCGCGCCTGGGGGAGCAGGTCGGTCTCACGAGCGTGGGACTGGCGAAGAACGCCGAGGTGCTGGAACATGGCCGCGTCGTGATCGCGCTGGCGGCGGAACGGGGCGTGCGCGTCGGGTTCGGCTCCGATCTGATGGGCGAGCTTGAGACCGAGCAGCTCGCAGGGCTCAGACTGCAGCACGACGTGTCGGGGACGCTTGCGCTGCTGCGTTCGCTCACCTCGGTGAACGCCGACCTCGTGCAGGATGACCGGCTGGGTCGCATCCGGCCGGGAGCCGCTGCCGACGTTCTGGTGTTCGACGGGAACCCGTTCGACGACCCGACACTGCTGTGGCGAGAAGACCGGCGGCCGCGCGTCGTGCTGGACGGCGTCCCGGTTCTTGCGTCATGAACCGCGTCGTGGTGCGGGGCGTCGCTGAAGACGACGCACGGCCAGGGGCGTGGGATGCTCGCGCGGCGGCGGGTTTCACGGGTGCGCTCGGGCAGAGCCGGGTGGAGCAGCACGGCGACGAGGTCGTGGCGCTGGCCGGCCTCGGTCGGCGCTCGCAGAGGGGGACGACCGCGCTCCGCCGCGCCGCCGCCACCGTGGCTCGCAGCTTCCACGCCGTCGAAGACCTGGTGATGGATGTCGACCTTGCCTCGTTCGGAGCTTCATCGACGGCGGAGGTGGCGGCAGTCGCGGAGGGCATCGCCTGGGGCGGGTACCGGTTTCGGATGACGGGGGCCGAGAGTTACACATCCGGAACGCATGCGGCCATCCCGCGCGCTCACGGTGCCGCGGACCTCGAGCGCGAAGGATGGGCGCGCGGGGAGGCGCTCGGAGCTGCCGTCAACCTCGCACGCGACCTCGTGAATCTGCCGCCGTCCGTACTCACCCCGTGTGCCTTCGCCGAGCGTGCAGCCGGGCTCCTGCGGTCGCGAGGACTCCGCGTGCGGATCGTCCGCTCCGACGAGCTGCGCGACGGCGGGTACGGCGGGATCGTCGCGATCGGACAGGGCTCGACAAACCCACCCGCGCTGCTGGAGGTCGAAGCCGGTGAGGGCCCACCAGAGCTGGCCCTCGTCGGCAAGGGCGTGACCTTTGACTCCGGAGGGCTGTCCCTGAAGCCGGCGCCCGCGCAGATGGCGATGAAATCCGACATGGCCGGTGCCGCGGCCGTGGTGGGGGCGCTGTCCCTGCTGCCGACTCTTGCTCGCGGTCGGAGCGTCGTGGGCGTCATCCCCCTCGTGGAGAACCTGCCGGGGCCGGGATCGGTGAGACCAGGTGACGTCGTGCGGTTGCGTGACGGGGCGACGTTGGAGATCCTCGACACCGACTTCGAGGGGCGGGTGATCCTCGCCGATGCGCTGAGTCGGGCCGCAGAGTTCGGACCGGAGACGATCATCGACATCGCATCCCTCACCTACGCCGCCCAGCACGCCCTCGGCGACGACTTCGGCGCTCTCGTCGCGAACGATGACGCTCTCGCTGCGCGTGTGGAGCAGGCGGGGGCGCGCAGCGGTGACCGCGTGTGGCGGATGCCGCTGCAACCGGAACTCGAGGCGCAGATCCGCTCGGACGTCGCCGACTACAAGAACTTCCCCGGGGTCGCCTCGGCACGCGTGTCGTCGGCAGCCCTCCTGCTCAGCCGGTTCGTGGGCGGCATCCCCTGGGCGCACGTCGACATGGCGGGCCCCGCCTTCCGGCCGACCGCTGATGCGGGCGGTGCGGCTGGGGGCACGGGTTACGGTGTGCGGCTCCTCGCCGAACTGATCGCTCAGTCGCGTACGACGGCCGTCGCCACGAACTCGACGCGGTAACCGGGGGCGAGTCCAGCGCCGATCGTGAAGCGCGGCGGCCGCGGCGGCGCGATCCGGGCGAGGTACACCTCGTTCATCACGGGGAAGTCGGCCATGTCGCGCAAGATCACTTCGATCCGCAGGACGTGGGCGAGGTCGCTGCCGGCCGATTCCAGCACGGCGCTGAGGTTGTCCAGCGCCAGGGCGACCTCCTCGGCGAACGACTCCGGCACGGTGCCGTCTGCGCGCTCGCCCGCCTGACCGGCCGGAAGCACCCAGCCGCCGGATCGGGCCGCCGCACTGAACGGGCGGCCGTCGACGCCGAGCGGGGCGATGAGATCGATGTCCATGATTCTCCTCAGATGGTGGACGTGGGTGTGGATGCGGATGCGGATGCGGATGCGGCCTCGGCGAGCACGAGGTCTTCCCATGACATGCCCGCGCTCTTGAACACGATCGGCCGGTCGGAGGCCGGCGCCACCTGCCCGGCCACGACGGCTCGCAGGGGAACGAGGTCGTCAGGATCGAGGGCGCCCTCGGCGACGGCCAGCACGACGTCGCCGCATTCCCGCAGAGCAGTGGCGCGGCTCTCGACGATGACCTGCGCGCGGGCGAGGAGCGCGGCGTCGAGTTCACGCGCATCCGGTTCGTGGGAGCCCACGGCGGCGACCACGGTCTGTGGCCCCACCAACGAGGAGTCGAACAGCGGCGTGCGAGCCGTCGTCGCGCACATCACCAGACCCGCGCGGGCGAGGGCGGCCTCGACGTCGGTGCCGTCTGCGCGGAGCGTGAGAGCGGTGGGAGCGGATGCCGGCGCCCGGCCGGACCGGCTCACATACGTGACCGTCGCAATGTCGCGTGTGCCGGCGAGGACGGCCCGCGCGGCGTCGACATGGGCAACCGCCTGCGGTCCGGTGCCGAACACGACGATATGCAGGGGATCGGTGCGCCGCTCCAGCGCGGGACGGATCGCGGCCATCGTGACGGCCGGGGTGCGGAGGGTGGTCAGCGCAGCCCCGTCCAGCAGCGTCCGCAGGGTGAGGGTCGCGCGGTCGAACAGCAGGTAGAGGCCCTGGATGCGGGGGAGGTCCTGCTCGGGGTTGGAGGGCGCCACCGTGATCACCTTGAGGCCGGTGGCGGCGCGCTGTTCGGACGGCATGAGGAGGAACTCCCCGGATTGCAGCGGCACCGACAGGCGCGGGAGGTCGTCGTCAGGGTCGAGCCCAGCCTGCAGCGCGGCCTCGATGGCCGCGACGGCAGCGCGGACGTCGAGCGCTGCCCGAAGTCCCCTCGCGTCCAGCATCGCGATGTGACTCTTCGCGGTGTCGCCCATCCTGTGCCCTCTCGCCGACCGCGTCGATTATGTCTGCGCGGTCGGCGCCCCCTGCGGGCATCCTGCATTCATCGCGAGGCGCGCATCGGGCGAGCTGCCCGCCGGGGTCCGCCGGGACAGCGACTAAGCGAGCTGGGATTCCCCGTCGCGGTAGCGCGTGACGACGAGGTCGACCAGCGCGTCGGGCACCGGACCGCCGTCCAGCAACGGGGCGCTGATCGCGCGCCCGCCCGCCTGTCGCACGGCGAGGTCGAAGAAGTAGCCCTGCGCGAGCAGATAGGTCGCGATCGCGGCATCCGGATGCTGCGCGAGCGCCGTCGGGAGGTCGGGCTCGCGCGCGGCGAGGTAGGCGAGCTCGACAACCCGTCCGCTGCGGGCGCGCAGCAGAGCGGCCATCGCCTCCGCATCGGTCAGCGACGACGGGTCGCGGGACCCTGCCACCGCGAGGATGACGGGGGAGTCGGGGGCGGCCACCGCGTCTGTCCTGGCGGCGAGCACCTCGGCCAGGCGCGGGTCGGGGCCGAGCGGGGCCGTGACGGCCGTGTCGCGCCTGGTCTTCGCAATGCCATGCAGGTCGTGGTGCACGTGGAAGCCGCGCGACAGCAGCAGCGGCACGATCACCAGGGGGCCGTCGATCGTGGGGGCGAGCTCGGCGGCATCCGGCTGCTGCACGTCCACGAACGCTTCGATCACCGCCACGTCGGGCAGTGCCGCGGCGACTCGCTCGACGAGTGCGGCGATCGCCCCGGCCCCGGCCGCATCGGCGGTGCCATGCGAGACGGCGAGCAGCGTGGGGCGAGGCATGAGGCGACTCTAAAGCGCGAGCGGGCGGGAGAGGGTGTCGGTGACGCCCGGTGACACCCCGTGACGGATGAGCTCAGGGCTCGATGTGGATCTCGCTCTTGGACAGCACCTCGTCGAGGACAGTGCCTGCGGTGTCATTGGAGCAGGTCACCCCGACGAACAACACGGTCTCCGCCGTGGTGATCCCGCGAATGGCCATGCGCATGTGCATGTTCTCGTGTGTGCCGGACAAGACAAGCATGTCTGTCGGAACACCCGAGCGGCTCTGGAAGGACAGCGGATTGAGCTCAAGATCATCCGAGATGCTCGGAGCACCCGCGGCTTCCTCGGTCGCGATGATCTGAGTGGTCTCGAGATCGTTACCGCCAACGTAGAGCCAGGTATCACCCTGCCAATAGGAGACCTCGCACGCGCCGTCGGCGCTGGCATAGGTCATCGGGCCTTGGGGCTCTTTCGTCCACGCGTCGTCCGTCTCGAGGTCGCTGGCCCAGGAGACCTCCGCGTCGGCGGGCACCGTGTCGCCGTCGGCGAAACGCAAGGAAGGCGAGTCCGCACCAGCACATCCGCCCAGCGCGAGGGCAGAGGCGAGAGCGGCGGCGGCAAGCGCAGTCACGGTCAGCGAGGGGCGATGAATATCTCTTCTCATGCCCCGTGAGCCTAGGCAGACGGCATCCGACTCTGTCCACAGCCTGTGGATAACTCAAACTTGAGCGACCTGCTATCAACTTTCTTGACAGCGGTGGGGTGCTCGTCGTATCCTTGAGTCATTGCGGCTCAGGTTTGTGGCCGCATCACGAATTTCCTGATCAACATCACGTCAACACAAGGAGAGAACACATGGCACGTGCTGTCGGTATCGACCTCGGAACCACGAACTCTGTCGTCGCCGTCCTCGAGGGTGGCGAGCCCAAGGTCATCGCGAACGCGGAAGGCTTCCGCACCACCCCCTCGGTGGTCGCCTACACCAAGGACGGGGAGGTGCTCGTCGGTGAGACCGCCAAGCGCCAGGCCGTCACCAACGTCGACCGGACGATCTCGTCGGTCAAGCGCCACATGGGCACTGACTGGAGCTTCGACGTCGACGGCAAGAAGTGGACGCCGCAGGAGATCTCCTCGCGCATCCTCATGAAGCTCAAGCGCGACGCCGAGGCGTACCTGGGCGACACCGTGACCGACGCGGTCATCACCGTCCCCGCGTACTTCAACGACGCCGAGCGTCAGGCCACCAAGGAGGCCGGCGAGATCTCCGGCCTCAACGTCCTGCGCATCATCAACGAGCCCACCGCTGCCGCTCTGGCCTACGGCCTGGACAAGGGCAAGGAAGACGAGCTCATCCTCGTCTTCGACCTCGGTGGTGGAACCTTCGACGTCTCCCTCCTCGAGGTGGGCAAGGACGACGACTTCTCGACCATCCAGGTGCGCGCCACCGCCGGTGACAACCGCCTCGGTGGTGACGACTGGGACCAGCGCCTGGTCGAGTACCTCATCAAGCAGTTCAAGGAGACCACGGGCGTCGACGTCTCGGGTGACAAGATCGCCCTGCAGCGTCTGAAGGAGGCCGCGGAGCAGGCGAAGAAGGAGCTCTCCTCTTCGACCAGCACCTCGATCAACCTGCCCTACCTCTCGCTGACCGAGAACGGCCCCGTCTCGCTGTCCGAGACGATCACCCGTGCGAAGTTCGAGGACCTCACCAAGGACCTGCTCGACCGCACCAAGAAGCCCTTCGAGGATGTCATCCGCGAGGCCGGCATCAAGGTCGGCGACATCGACCACGTCGTGCTCGTGGGTGGTTCGACCCGTATGCCCGCCGTCGCCGAGCTCGTGAAGAAGGAGACCGGCAAGGAGCCCAACAAGGGCGTCAACCCGGACGAGGTCGTCGCCGTCGGCGCCGCCCTGCAGGCCGGCGTCCTCAAGGGTGAGCGCAAGGACGTGCTGCTCATCGACGTCACCCCCCTCAGCCTCGGCATCGAGACCAAGGGCGGCATGATGACCAAGCTCATCGAGCGCAACACGGCCATCCCGACCAAGCGCAGCGAGACCTTCACCACGGCCGACGACAACCAGCCGTCCGTCGCAATCCAGGTCTTCCAGGGTGAGCGCGAGTTCACCCGCGACAACAAGCCGCTGGGCACCTTCGAGCTCACCGGCATCGCCCCCGCTCCCCGCGGCCTGCCGCAGATCGAGGTCACCTTCGACATCGACGCGAACGGCATCGTGCACGTGTCCGCCAAGGACAAGGGCACCGGCAAGGAGCAGTCGATGACCATCACCGGCGGCTCGTCGCTGTCGAAGGAAGACATCGACCGCATGGTGCGCGAGGCTGAGGAGCACGCCTCCGAGGACAAGAAGCGCCGTGAGGCCGCCGAGGTCCGCAACCAGGCCGAGACCCTGTCGTACTCCATCGACAAGCTCGTCAAGGAGAACGAGGACAAGCTCCCCGAAGACGTCAAGACCGAGGTCATGGCGGATGTTGAGGCGCTGAAGACCGCTCTCGCCGGCGACGACGAGGATGCCGTGAAGTCGGCCCTCGACAAGCTGAACGCCTCGCAGACCAAGCTGGGTGAGGCTATCTACGCCTCCGCTCAGGCTGACGCTGCGGCCGAGGGCGCTGCCGAAGAGGCCGCGGCCGAGACCGGCGGTTCCGATGAGGACGTCGTCGACGCCGAGATCGTGGACGAGGACGAAGAGAAGAAGTAATGACAGACAAGAACTTCGACGCAAACGACGAGGTTCAGCCTGACGGTGAGGGGTCGGATGCTGCGGCATCCGGCCCCGCGCCGCAGGAGGGCACCTCGGGAGAAGAGCTCACCGTGGACGACATCCTCGGTGCCGCGCAGAGCGACGACGCAGCGAACGCCGATGCGGCGATCGCTGATGCCGAGTCCGCCCTGCTGAACGATCTCAAGCGCCTCCAGGCCGAGTACGCCAACTACCGCCGCCGCACCGAAGAGCAGCGTCAGGTCGAGATCGAGCGCGCGAAGGGTGAGGCTGCCAAGGGCCTGATCCCCGTGCTCGACGACCTCGACCGCGCTGCCCAGCACGGTGATCTGGTCGAGGGCACCCCCTTCGCCGTGATCGCCGACAAGGTGCGCGCGGTCGTGGACCGGCTCGGCGTGGTCTCGTACGGCGAGAAGGGCGAGGAATTCGACCCGCAGCGCCACGAGGCCATCTTCCAGCAGCCGACTCCCGGCGTCGACAAGACCACGGTGCTCGAGGTGGTCGAGGTGGGTTACCGCCTCGGCGATGTCGAGCTGCGTCCCGCGAAGGTCGTCGTCGCCGTCCCCGCGGAGTAGGTGATGCATGGCTAGCCAAGACTGGTTCGACAAGGATTTCTACAAGACGCTCGGGGTCTCGAAAGAGGTCTCGGATGCCGACCTGAAGAAGACGTACCGCAAGCTCGCCCGCAAGTATCACCCGGATGCCAATCCGGGTGATGCCGCGGCCGAGGCGAAGTTCAAGGAGATCAGCGAGGCATACAGCGTGCTCAGCGATCCTGAGCAGCGCACCGAGTACGACGAGATCCGCGCCATGGGTTCCGGTGCTCGCTTCACGGCGGGCAGCGGTTCCACGGGCGGGTTCGAGGATGTCTTCAGCCGCTTCGGGCAGGGTCGCGGCCAGGAGCCCGACTTCGACGACATCTTCTCGATGTTCACGCAGGGTGGCGGCGGAGGCTTCGGCTCCGGACGTTTCGGGCAGACCAGCGGCGGATTCCGCGGCTACGGCGGCCCGCAGCGGGGCGCCGATGTCACCGCGCGCACCACGCTCGACTTCATCACCGCGGCCAAGGGTGAGACGATCACACTGCAGGCCGAGGACGGCAAGCCGTTCAAGGTGAAGATCCCCGCCGGCGTCGCCGACGGGCAGAAGATCAAGCTGCGCGGCCGTGGTCGCCCTTCGCCGGACGGCGGAGAGAACGGCGACATCGTCGTGCAGATCGCCGTGCGGCCGCATCCGGTGTTCACCCGCGAGGGCCGCAACCTGCGGCTCGTCGTGCCGGTGACCTTCACCGAAGCTGCGCTCGGCGCGACCATCGAGGTGCCCACCCTGGGTGGCGACCCGGTGCGTCTGCGCGTAGCGCCCGGCACCCCGTCGGGTCGCGTCCTGCGGGTCAAGGGGCGCGGCATCACCACCAGCAAGGGCAGCGGTGATCTGCTCGCCGAGCTGCAGGTGGCCGTGCCGTCGCACCTCGACGAGAAGGCGCGCGAGGCGCTGGAGCACTTCGCCGCCGTCGAGTCGAAGGAGAACCCGCGCGCGGACTTGATGTCCAAGGCGCGAGGCTGAGCCATGGATGCGGAGTCCCCCGTCTTCGCCATCGCCGTGGCCGCCGACCTGGCGGGCATGCACCCGCAGACGCTGCGCCAGTACGACCGGATCGGCCTTGTCGTCCCCGGTCGTACTCGCGGCGGCTCGCGCCGCTACTCGGTGCGTGACATCGAGCAGCTGCGCGAGGTCGCCCAGCTCTCGAGTGAGGGTGTGAGCTTGCCCGCCATCGCGCGTGTGATCGCGATGGAGAACGAGGTGCGGATGCTGCGCGCCAAGGTCGCCGAGCTCGAGGGCGCGCTGCGCTCAGAGCGCTCATCGCGGCCAGGGATGCGGGTGTTCGCCGCCGGATCATCCGGGCAGGTGATCACCGTTCCCTCGGGTCGGCGCGTGCGCCGCGCGACCGAGGTCGTGCTGTGGCACCCGCGCGGTGGTGCGGATGCCGACGGCGAGCCGCCCGCGGCGGCGCCGGCAGCCGCTCCGGAGCCGGACGCCGACTGATCTGAGGCTCAGGGCCGTCCACATCCACCCCCGGCCGCCCCGCTGAAATCGGTTACAGTGGGGCACCATGGCCACCATCTACGACGTCGCGGCGCTCGCCGGGGTGTCGCCGGCCACGGTGTCGCGCGTCTTCAACGGCACCAAGGTGTCAGACGACAAGGTCGCGGCCGTACGCGACGCGGCGGAGCGACTGAGCTTCACCCCGAACCGCGCCGCGCGCACCCTGCGCCGACAGAGCTCTGAGGTCATCGCGCTCGTCATCCCCGACATCGAGAACCCCTACTTCACCGAGATGGCGCGCGGTGTGGAGGATGCGGCCAGCGAGAGCGGCTATTCAGTGGTGCTGTGCAACTCCGACGCACAGCCCGAGAAGGAATCCACCTATCTGCGCATCGCGATGGCCGAGCGGATGTCGGGGGTCATCCTCGCCGCGGCATCCGCCCAGACCGACCTCGCCGAGGTGCTCACGGCCGGCCGCCCCGTCGTCGCCGTCGACCGCAGCGCAGGCCACGACATCGACGAGGTCGTCATGGCCAACCGTGAAGCCGGCCGCCAGGCCACAGCCCACCTGCTGCGCACGCACCGCCGCGTGGCCTACATCGGCGGCCCAGCCGACATCGAGACCTCGGCAGAACGCGCCGAAGGGTGGCGCATCGCGCACCGTGACGCCGGCGTCGCGGTACCAGAGCACCTGCTGCGTTTCGCCTCGTTCCGCGTCGACGGAGGCAGGCGTGTCATGGAAGAGCTCCTCGCGCTCCCCGAGCCGCCCGACGCGATCGTCGCCGGCAACAATCTGATCGGCGTCGGCGCCATCCAGGTGCTCAGCGAACACGGCGTCGCCCCGCCGCGCATCGGCGTCGCCGTCGTCGGCTCGCTGCCGTACACGACCCTTCGTCCGAGCGCGGTGACCGTGGTGCGTCTGCCCGCCCGCCAGATGGGCGTCACCGCCGCGCGGATGCTGCTCGACCGCATCCGCGGCGACGACCAGCCGCCGCGCACGGTCGTGCTCCGCGGCGACCTGCAGCCCGCCGCCGACTGACCGGGATCGTCACCCGGCGCGCGCCGCGGCTCCGCATCTTGTGTCGTGAAACCGATTTCACGTACCCTGGACGAGGAGCCTGATCGGGCCCGGTCAAGGAGGACTCATGCGCTGCACCCTCGGGGTGGACATCGGCACGTCGAGCAGCAAGGGCGTGCTCGTGACCGACGACGGAAAGATCCTCGCCTCGGCAACCCGCGCGCACGAGGTCGATCGACCCCACACCGGCTGGGTCGAGATGGACGGTCGCGTGTGGTGGGACGAGTTCGTCGCGATCACGCGTGAGCTGCTCGCCGCCGAACCGGCGGCGCAGATCGTCGGGGTCGGGGTCAGCGGCATGGGACCGTGCATCCTGCTCGCCGATGAGCACGACGAGCCGGTGCGCTCCGCGATCCTCTACGGGGTCGACACCCGCGCCACCGCGCAGGTGACACGGATGACCGCCGAACTCGGCGAAGACGAGATCACGCGCATCGGCGGCTCGGTGCTCACCTCGCAGGCGGGCGGCCCGAAGATCTCGTGGGTCGCCGAGGAGGAACCCGAGGTCTGGGCTCGCGCCGCACGCCTGTTCATGCCCGCATCGTGGCTGGTGCGCCACCTCACCGGCGCCTATGTGCTCGACCATCAGTCCGCCAGCCAGGTCTCGCCGCTGTACGACATCGAGCACGAGCGCTGGCATGATCCGTGGTGGCAGCGTTATGCGGCATCCATCGAGCAGCCACCGCTGGCCTGGGCCGACGAGATCGCCGGCACCGTCACCGCCGAGGCCGCTGCCGCCACTGGCCTGCCCGTCGGCACGCCGGTGATCACCGGCACGATCGACGCGTGGACCGAGGCCGTCAGCGTCGGGGCGCACGGCGACGGCGACCTCATGCTCATGTACGGCACCACGATGTTCCTCATCGCCACCGGCACCGAGACGCTGCGCACCGCGTCGATGTGGACCACCGCCGGAGCGTTCGCCGGCTCCCGCAACCTCGCCGGCGGCCTCTCCACCTCCGGTGCCCTCACCGCCTGGCTGAAAGACCTCACCGGCGACGACTACCCGCACCTGCTCGCCGAGGCAGCGCAGTCCGGCCCCGGCGCGCGCGGCCTGCTGATGCTGCCGTACTTCGCGGGGGAGCGCACCCCCATCCAGGACCCGGATGCCCGCGGCGTCATCGCCGGCCTCACCCTGCAGCACGGCCGAGGCGACCTGTACCGCGCCGCTCTCGAGGCGACGGCCCTGGGCGTGCGGCACAACGTCGACACCATGCGCGCAGCCGGCGCCCGCATCGACCGCATCGTCGCCGTCGGCGGCGGCACCCAGGGGCGCCTCTGGCTGCAGGTCGTGTCGGATGTCACCGGGCTCGTGCAAGAGGTGCCGGAGAAGACGATCGGGGCCAGCTACGGCGCCGCCTTCCTCGCCGCCACCGCCGTCGCGCCGGACACCGCGCCCCGGATCGAGGACTGGAACCCCATCGCCGAGACGATCACACCCGACCCCGGCCTCGCCGCCGGCTACGACACGCTCTTCGACCGCTACCTGCGGTTGTACGCCGGCACGGCCGACGTCGTCCACGAACTCGCCGCCGACCAGCGCGGCGCCTGACCCCTCGATCCACGGAGCAGAGACCATGACCTACACCCTTCCCGCCCCCGCCGCCCGCCCTGAAACCGCCCCGCAGACCGCCTACCTCATCGCGTCCGGCGACCTGCGCGAATCGGCCAACACCGCCGGCTGGCCCACCCAGGTCGAGCTCGAGGCCGGCGTCACCCGGGTGCTCGAAGACCTGGGGTGGACCGTCATCCGGGCCAACGACGTCGACCCCGCGACCGGGCACGGCTTCATCTCCAGTCAGCGCATGGGCATCGAGGTGTTCAAGGGCATCCCGACCGACGCGCCGCTCATCGTCGCCGAGGCCGTCTGGCAGTACTCGCACCACGTGCTCGCCGGCCTCCGCACGCACCAGGGCCCGATCCTCACGGTCGCCAACTTCGCCGGGGAATGGCCGGGCCTGGTGGGCCTGCTCGGCCTGAACGCCGGCCTGACGAAGATGGGCAAGGACTACGCCACGATCTGGTCGGTCGACTTCACCGACGACTGGTTCCGCGACGGCATCCGCGAGTGGACCGAGACCGGCGCCATCACGCACGACGCCAGCCATGTGCGCGCCCTGCCTGCCCTGCCCGACAGCCCCGAGAAGCAGCTCGGTGCGGCGCTGGCCGAACAGCTT
The DNA here is from genome assembly GCF_037204145.1 of Microbacterium istanbulense. NCBI lineage: Bacteria > Bacillati > Actinomycetota > Actinomycetes > Micrococcales > Microbacteriaceae > Microbacterium > Microbacterium istanbulense. The sequence goes on along the minus strand of NZ_JBBDGN010000001.1, from coordinate 438,675 downwards.
CGCGCCGACAAGGCCATCATCGGCGTCTTCGACGAGGGCTGCATGGGCATGTACAACGCCATCTTCGATGACGAACTGCTCAACCCCACCGGCATCTACAAGGAGCGACTGTCCCAGTCGGCGCTGTACGCCGAGATGCTGCAGGTGACGGATGCCGAGGCCGACGCGGCCTACGACTGGCTCATCGACCACGGGATGACGTTCGTCTACGGCGAGGATGCCGCCACCGAGCTCACGCGCGAGCAGGTGCAGTGGCAGCTGAAGATGTACATCGCCGCGCTCCGCATCGCCGACGACTTCGGGCTCGACGCCGTCGGCATCCAGTACCAGCAGGGCCTGAAGGACCTCGTTCCGGCGTCTGATCTGGCCGAGGGCATCCTCAACTCCACCGAGCGCCCGCCGGTGACCAGCCGCGACGGCTCGCGCGTGCTGCACGAGGGCCGGGCGTTCCCGCACTTCAACGAGGCCGACGAGGGCGTCGCCGTCGACGCGCTGGTGACCGACCGGGTGTGGCGGGCGATGGGTCTCGTGCCCGACAACACCCTGCACGACGTGCGCTGGGGCGAGGACTACGACGGCCAGTTCGTGTGGGTGTACGAGATCTCGGGCTCGGTGCCTGCCTCGCACCTCGGCGGCTGGCAGAACGCCGAGGGCTGGCGTCAGGGGCACGTGTTCTTCCCGGCCGGCGGGGCCACGATCAACGGCGTCTCCACGCCCGGCGAGGTCGTGCTCTCGCGCATCTACATCGCCGACGGCGTGCTGCAGGCCGACCTCTTCCGCGGCTCGGTCGTCGAGCTGCCGGCCGAAGAGACGCAGCGCCGCAAGGATGCCACCAACCCGGAGTGGCCGATCGCGCACGTCGTGCTGCACGGGCAGAACCGCGACCAGTTCATGGCCAGGCACAAGGCCAACCACGCGCAGCTCGTCTATGCGCCCGACGGCGAGACCGCCGATCGCGCCCTCGTCGCGAAGGCCGCGATGCTCGACGGCATGGGCATCCGGGTCAACCTCGCCGGCGACGTGCGGATCTGACCGGACAGAATGGTGGCATGAGCCCCGCGCGCATCGTCATCATCTACGCCGACGACCTGGGCTACGGCGACGTCGGATGCTTCGGGGGCGATGATGTGCGCACGCCGCACCTCGACGCGTTGGCCGCGCGCGGTGTGCGGTTGACGAACTGGTACGCGAACTCCCCGGTGTGCTCGCCCTCGCGGGCGGCCCTGCTGACCGGACGGCACCCCGTGCACGCCGGCGTGCAGGAGATCCTCGGGGGAGCGCGCGGCACATCCGGCCTGCCCGATCAGCCGACGCTTGCCTCGCACCTGCGGGATGCCGGCTATGCGACCGGCATCTTCGGCAAGTGGCATCTCGGCACCGGGCCCGGGTACCGCCCGCTCGACCGCGGCTTCGACCGGCACGTCGGATTCCTCGCCGGATGCGTCGACTACTACTCGCACATCTTCTACTGGGGTGCCGGTGACCCGGTGCACGACCTCTGGGATGACGACGCCGAGGCCTGGCGGAACGGACGCTACCTCACCGAAGTCATCGCCGAGCAGGCCGTCGACTTCATCCACGCCCACGCCGCCGAACCGTTCCTCTGCTACGTGCCGTTCAATGCGCCGCACTATCCGATGCACGCACCGGCCGAATACCTCGACCGCTTTCCCGAGCTGCCGCCCGAGCGCCGCATCATGGCCGCGATGATCGCCGCGATGGATGACGGCGTTGGTCGCATCCTCGACGCGCTCGACGCGCACGGGATCGCCGACGACACCCTCGTGTTCTTCTCCTCAGACAACGGCCCGTCGACCGAGAGCCGCAACTGGCTCGACGGTGAGGAGATCGCCTACCGGGGCGGGTCGACCGGCGGGCTGCGAGGCAGCAAGGGGTCGCTGTTCGACGGTGGCATCCGCGTGCCCGCCATCGTGACCTGGCCGGGGCGCCTGCCCGCCGGCGCGGTCTCGGACGTGCCTGGTCAGATGATGGACGTCGTGCCCACCGTGCTCGAAGCGCTGGGCCTGTCCGGCGCGGCCGAGGCCGACGGTGAGAGCCGGCTGGCGGTGTGGCAGAGGGCGGATGCCGATGCTGATGTGGAGGCTGATGTGGATGCCGACGCCGAGCGCACCCTGTTCTGGGAGTATGGTCCGCAACTCGCTGCCCGCCGTGGGCGATGGAAGCTCGTCACCTCCGCGCGCGAGTACCTTGGCGGCCCGTATGTGCTCGGCAGCAGCATCCTCGTCGACCTCGATGCCGACCCCGGTGAGCACACCGACCTGTCGGCCGCGCATCCGGACGTCGCGGCGGCGTTGCAGGCGGAGCTCTCGGCCTGGGCCGCCTCGTTCGCCTGGGACGGCGCAGCCTGGGCGTGACGGCGGAGCCTGGGCGTGACGGCGCCGCCTGGGCGTGACGGCGCCGCCGACCCGCTCGATACAGTGGGCGCATGGCCAGAGCGAAGCGCGTGACGATCACCGACATCGCGCGCCTGGCGGGCGTCTCGCCGGGGGCGGTCTCCTTCGCGTTGAACGGTCGGCCGGGGGTCAGCGAGGCCACCAGGGCCCGCATTCTCGAGATCGCCGAGGAGCACCAGTGGGTGCCGAGTTCGGCGGCGCGCGCTCTGGTCGGTTCGCGCGCCGGCGTGGTCGGCTTCGCCGTGAACCGCACCGCTCGTGCGCTCAGCACCGAGGCGTTCTTCACCGATCTCGTCGCGGGCGCGCAGTCGGCCCTCACGACGCAGCGGATCGCCCTGCAGCTGGTGCTCGTGTCATCGATCGACGAGGAGATGGCCACCTATCGTCGGTGGAGCAGCGCCAACCAGGTCGATGGCGTCATCGTGATCGACCCGCGCGATGACGACCCACGGCTGCGGGTGCTCACCGACCTCGGCCTGCCCGCTGTCGTGATCGGCAGTCATATCTCCGAGCCCGATGGCCCCGCAACGATCTGGCTCGACGACAGCCGGGTCGCGCACTCCCTCTTCGACTACCTCACGGCGCTCGGCCACCGCTCGATCGTCTACGTCTCCGGGCCTGCCGAGTTCCAGCACACGCAGCTGCGCACGGATGTGCTCACGGCCCTGGCTGAGCGCGGGGTGACCGGCGAGGTCATCCCCACCGACTTCTCACCGGCATCCGCGACGACGACCATGCGCAGCATCCTCAGCCGCCGCGAGCGCCCGACCGCGGTCGTGTTCGACAACGACATGATGGCGATCGCCGGATGCCGCGTCGCGCAGGAGATGCGCGTGGCGGTTCCTGATGACCTGTCGGTGGCATCGTTCGACGATTCCACTGTCGCCGGCCTCGTGCATCCCTCGATCACGGCGATCACGCGCGACACGTTCCGTCTCGGCGAGGATGCCGCGAATTTCCTGCTCGAGCAGATCGACAGCGGTGACATACTCCCCGATCGCCCCGGCATCCCGCCCCAACTCACGGTGCGCGAGAGCACGGCAGCGCCGCGCACGGCCAGCTGAAGGGCGGGCTGAAGGGCCTGCTGAATCGCCTGCTGAGCGGGCGGTGGGTTCAGACGACGGTGTTCTGCGAGGTGTAGTCCCGCGCCTCGCCCAGCACGGGGCGCACGAGTTCGGTGATGCCGCGCGCCGTCAGCACCTCGGGCCGCTCGGCGTCGATCGAGGTCACGAACGCCGGATCCATACCCGCCGTGCACAGATCGACCCATGCCTGGAAGATCGCGCCACCGGGGCTCATCGCCCCGCGGCTGACGGGGATCTCGTCGGCGTCGACCTCGATCACGATCGCGGTCGTGCGGGCTGGCGGCTCCTGCCGGGCGCGCAGCTCGGGGATGATCTCGGCGAAGCGGCGCCCGATGGGCTTGACCTCGCCCTCGGCGTCGATCAATCCCAGGCTGTACTCCAACTCGGGGAAGTCGGCGAGCTGACGGCTCACGTCGTGTGAGCACCACCAGGTCACGCCCCAGAGGTTCTCGGTGCGCGCGGCCCAGCGCACGGTCGCCTCGAGGAAGCCGGGGGCCTCTTCGGGGGTGAGGCAGTTCGACGGAGCACCGACCTCCTGCAGCCAGACGGCGCGGCCCGGGTCGTTCGCGAACGCGCGGGAGAGTTCGATCATGTACTCCGCGTGCCGGTCGGATGCCACCGAGCGCCCGCCGTACCGCTGAGCGGTGCCGTTGAAGATCCACGAGTGCACGGTCGTCATGGCGCCGAGGCGGGACGCGTGCGCGGGGGTGAAGCCGTGGCCGTCCATGTACCAGGCGGCGTCGTACTCGCTGTGCACATGCTGCTGCGCGGGCGCTGCCGCCTGTGCGGCATCGAGCAGCGTGGTGATCCAGTTCGCCGCCTCGTCGGCCGTGACCGGCCACGGCGACGGGTGGTTCTTCGCCGAGAACTGGTTGGTCTCGTTGCCCGTCGTGAAGCCGAGGAAGTTGGGGGCGTCGGCGAGCGCCTCGCCGAGCCGGGTGACCAGGGCGACCTGACCGCTCAGTGCATCGGGGTGGGTGAACATGTTCTTGTCGTGCCAGGTGAACAGCCACGAGGGGAGGAAGTCGAAGCTCGACAGGTGTCCCTGGATGACGTCGACCGTGGCATCCAACCCCACCGATGCGGCCACGTCGACGACCGCCCGCACATCGGCGACAGCCTGCTCGCGGATGAGCGTGCGGTTCGGCTGCAGCACGGTCCACAGCGGGAAGAGGCGCACGTGGTCGAGCCCGAGCCCAGCCAGCGTCGTGAAGTCGCGGCGCACCTCGTCGAGGTCGAGCGACATCCACGCGTGCATCCAGTCGGTGCGGGGGGTGTAGTTCGCGCCGAAGCGCAGGGGAGCAGGGCCGATAGCAGTCATCGACATCGTGTCACTTTCCGGTCAAGGGGCCCGACGGTAGAATGAACTATAGCGCTTTAGTCCTCGATCTCGATGCTGATCCCAGGAGCTCCCCCCATGCACGATGACACTTCGCTCACGCTCGGCCGCGTCTCGCGCGTCCTCACCGAGCGCATCCGCCCCGCCATCCACGCGGAGTCCGTGCCGCTGACGATCGAGGTGCATCAGCTACCCGGTGAGCCGATTGCCCCGGAGGCCGGGCTCGCCCTCGACTTCGAACCGACCACGGTCGGTCAGATGTGGGGGCCGGCCTGGGGCACCACCTGGTTCAAGGTCACCGGAGCCGTGCCAGGGGAGTGGGCCGGCCGCCGCGTCGAGGCGCTCATCGACCTCGGCTTCGACGTCAACATGACCGGCTTCCAGTGCGAGGCTCTCGTGTACCGCCCCGACGGCACGCCGATCAAGAGCATCAACCCGCGCAACCAGTGGGTGCTGATCGTGCCACAGGCCGACGGCGACGAGCAGGTCGAGCTCTACCTCGAGGCCGCCTCGAACCCGGTCCTGCTCGACTACCACCCCTTCCTGCCGACGCAGGAGGGCGACATCCTCACCTCCTCGCCCGAGCCGCTGTACCGCACCCGCCGGATGGACCTCGTCGTGTTCGACGAGGAGGTCTTCGAGCTCTCCCTCGACCTCGAGGTGCTCTTCGAACTGCAGGCTGAGCTGCCACCCACCTCGCCGCGCCGCATGTCGATCCTGCAGGCCATGGACGACGCCCTCGACGTGCTCGACCTGCAGCACATCTCCGCGACGGCATCCGATGCCCGTGCCCGCCTAGCCGCCGTGCTGGCCGCCCCGGCCGAGGCCAGTGCCCACCGCATCTCGGCTATCGGCCACGCCCACATCGACTCCGCCTGGCTGTGGCCGGTCCGCGAGACGATCCGCAAGGTCGCCCGCACCACGTCGTCGATGACCACGCTGATCGACGAGGTGCCCGACTTCCGCTACGGCATGTCCAGCGCGCAGCAGTACGCCTGGGTCAAGCAGCACCGCCCCGAGGTCTACGACCGCATCAAGGCCGCCGTCGCCGAGGGCCGCTTCCTGCCGCTGGGCGGTATGTGGGTCGAGTCCGACACCGTGATGCCGAGCGGTGAGTCGCTGGTGCGCCAGTTCGCCTACGGCCAGCGCTTCTTCGAGAGCGAGTTCGGCATCCGCTCGAAGGGCGTGTGGCTCCCCGACAGCTTCGGCTACTCGCCCGCGCTGCCGCAGCTCATGCGACGGGCCGGCTTCGAGTGGTTCTTCACACAGAAGATCTCGTGGAACCAGCAGAACGTCTTCCCGCACCACACCTTCCTGTGGGAGGGCATCGACGGCTCGCGCATGTTCACGCACTTCCCCTCGATGGACACCTACAACTCGCAGCTCAGCGGTTCGGAAGTCGCCAAGGCGGCGCGCCAGTTCAAGGAGAACCGAGTCTCGTCCCGCTCGATCGCCCCGGTCGGCTGGGGCGACGGCGGCGGCGGCACCACGCGCGAGATGACCGGCAAGGCCGCCCGCCTGGCCAACCTCGAAGGCAGCGCGCGCGTCGAGTGGGAGCACCCCGACGACTTCTTCGACAAGGCCAGAGCCGAGATCGCGCACCCCGCCGTCTGGGTCGGCGAGCTCTACCTCGAACTGCACCGCGGCACCCTCACCAGCCAGCACGGCACCAAATCACGCCATCGGTGGGCAGAGCACGCCCTGGTCGAGGCCGAGCTGTGGGCGGCAACCGATGCCGTGCGCACCGGCGCGGACTACCCCCAGGCTGAGATCGACGAGCTGTGGCAGATCGTGCTGCTTCACGAGTTCCACGACATCCTTCCCGGCACCTCGATCGCCTGGGTGCACCGCGAGGCGGTCACCGCGTTGGAAGACGTCATCGCCCGCGCCCGCGCCATCTCGGATGCCGCCCGCCGTTCCCTCGCCGGCGACGGCGACCTTGAGCTCGTGTTCACTCCGGCATCCGTCGCGGGGCCCGCACCGCTCGGTGCGGCCGTCGCCGCCCCGGCCGAGGGTGCCGTCACGCTGGATGCCGACGGGGCGGGCTTCATCCTCGCCAACGATCTCGTGCGCGTGCACCTCACGACCGACGGCCTGATCGACTCGGCCGTCGACCTCGCCACCGGCCGCGACGCCGTCGCCCCCGGAAAGGTCGCCAACCTGCTGCAGCTGCACCAGGACTTCCCGAACATGTGGGACGCGTGGGACATCGACAAGTACTACCGCAACCGGGTCACCGACCTGCGGGACGTCACGGCGATCGACGCACGGATCACGGATGCCGGTGCCGCAGAGGTCATCATCGAGCGCGCGTTCTCGGAATCGACGATCCGGCAGACCCTCACCCTCGCACCGGGGGAGCGGACACTGCACATCGTCAACGACATCGACTGGCACGAGACAGAGAAGCTGCTCAAGCTCGCCTTCCCGCTCGACATCCAGGCCGCGCACACCGAGGCCGAGACCCAGTTCGGCTATCAGGCGCGCGTGACCCACGTGAACACCAGCTGGGAGGCAGCGAAGTTCGAGACCTCGATGCATCGCTTCGTGCTCGTCCGTGAGGAAGGCTTCGGCGTCGCACTGATCAACGACTCGATCTACGGCTACGACACCACCCGCGATGCTGACGACGACGCGGTCACGACGACCGTGCGCCTGTCGCTGCTGCGCGCGCCGCGCTTCCCCGACCCCGACACCGACCACGGCCGTCACGTGATCGCCACGGGTCTGGTGATCGGCGCCGGCCCTGCCGAGGCGACCCGCGCCGGCATCGAGCTGAACACGCCCGCCACCGTGCTGCGGGGTGCGCACGAGGTCGCTCCGCTCGTGGCTGTGCATGGCGACGGCATCGTCGTCTCCGGCGTCAAGCTCGCCGACGACGGCTCGGGCGATGTGATCGTGCGGCTCTACGAGGCGCTCGGGCGCCGTGCCGCCGGCACGCTCGAGATCGACTTCGACCACCGGGACGTGCGTGAGGTCTCGCTCATCGAGGACGACCTGGACGACGCCCGCACCGGCACCGACCTCGCCCTGCGGCCGTTCGAGGTGCGCACCCTGCGCATCGCGCGCTGACCCTCACGGAGTGGGCGCGGCCTCCGTCTGCTGCGCGGCGACGAACGCGTCGTAGTCGGCACGCGAGATGTCGGCGTAGTCGTGCGCCCACTCCAACAGCGACGCGGTCACCCGACGTCCACGGCCGATGTATCCGGCCACCTCGGTCGCCGTCACCGATTGGCTGTGCGCCCTCGCCACCACGGCCGCGCAGGCTCTGGCGTAGGTCACGAACGGGGTGTCGTCGAGCTCCTCGATCTCGACGCTGCCCTTCATATCGTGGAACTGTCGCACGTAGTAGTCGGTGTTCGGTCCGCGCAGATACCCGAGGAACGGATCCGACAGACCCTGCAGCACGCGTTGCAGATCGACCACCCGCGCGCCCTCGCCTTCCGTCTCGATCAGGGTAGCGAGGCGGTCCGGTTGGGGGATGCGGCCATACTCGACGAGCACGCTGCGCGCGGCCTGCTTGGGCTGCAGCAGCACCGTGTTGTCGTCGCCGTCCTGGAACAGTACGAGGTAACAGCGGGTGCCGACGCTGCCCACGCCTACGACGCGGCGCACGACATCGCTGATCGTGTAGTGATCCAACAGCAGCGCGATGTCGGCGCTCGTGCTGCGGCAGTACTGGCCGATGAGGTCCTCCACGGCGCCCCGCACCACCGGCTCGACGTCGGTCATGGTGGGTGCCTCGCGCTGGAACAGGCGGCGGCCATCGGCATCCGCCGCCGTCAGCTTGCGCACCGCGCGCTCGCCGGTGCGGCGCTGCGCCTGCCGGATCGAGGCGCGCACCGCCTTGCGGGACGCCTTGTCGAACATGCTCTGCGACGCCTCGACGTCGAAGTGGGTGAAGTAGCGGTCGGTGGGGCTCAGCGCGCTCGCGGTGGCGATGCCGGTCGTGTACGTGGTGAGGGCGGCGCGGACGGCTTTGTCGATCAGCTTCGCGCTGCGTCCGGTGGCGCGGCCGCCGATCACGATGCTCGCAGCCAGACGTTTGACATCCCACTCCCACGGTGCCCACGCGGCCTCGTCGAAGTCGTTCAGGTCGAACATCAGGCTGCGCTGCTGCGAGGCATAGAAGCCGAAGTTCGACACGTGCGCATCGCCGCAGGAGGCGACGAGGATGCCGCTGTGCGGGGCGTCCGCGAGATCCGCGGCCATCAGTGCCGCTGTGCCGCGATAGAACGCGAAGGCGCTGGCCGCCATGCGCTGAGTGCGCAGCGGCACCAACTCCGGCGTGCGCGTGGTGTTCTGCGCGGCGATGATGCCGAGCGGGTCCCGCGGGCCGGATGCGAGCTCAGCCAGCCGGCGCCGCGGGGTGCGCTGGCGCGCCGCCTTGCCGGCCTTCAGCAGCTCGTCGCGCGTGGGCAACGGGGACCACTCGGTGTTCATGCCGACATTGTGACAGTCCGGTGCGCACAGCAGCACCAGTCACAGCGCAGCATCCGCGAGCAGCCGCATGCGATAGAACAGAAGGATGAGCACAGGCAGCGGCGCAGGCGGCGAGGTCACCCCGTGATCCTGCTCGAGGGAGGGCGCTTCCGGATGGGCTCTGACGCCTTCTACCCGGATGAGCAACCCGTGCACGAACGCACCGTCGCGCCGTTCTGGATCGACGAGACACCCGTCACCAACGCCGACTACACACGCTTCGTCGGCGCCACCGGCTACGTCACGGTCGCTGAGCGCCCCCTCGACCCGGCGCTGTTCCCCGGGGTGCCGGCCGATGAACTACCCGCCCCCGGCTCCATGGTGTTCACCCCCACCGGCGGCCCGGTCGACCTGCGCGACTGGCGACAGTGGTGGCGTTGGCAGGAGGGGGCGTCGTGGCGGCATCCCCTCGGCCCGGACTCCAGCATCGCGGATCGCCTGCTGCATCCGGTCGTGCACGTGGCGTACGAGGATGCCACAGCCTACGCCAGCTGGGCAGGCAAGCGGCTGCCCACCGAGGCCGAGCACGAGTTCGCCTCGCGGGCGGGGTCGACCGCCGAGTTCGCGTGGGGCGGCAAGCCCTATCCCGGCGGCGCCTATCTCGCGAACACCTGGCTCGGCCGCTTCCCCTTCGGCAACGAGGGGGTGGGGGGCACGTCTCCGGTCGGCACCTATCCGCCGAACGCCTACGGGCTCTACGACATGATCGGCAACGTCTGGGAGTGGACGAGCTCGCCCTACACAGCCCGTCACGTCGACCCCGCGGCGATGGCGGTGGATGCCGGTGGCCGCGAGAACCTGCTCGGCGCGCCCACCGCCGACGGGCGCCGGGTGCTCAAGGGCGGTTCGCACCTGTGCTCACCCGACTACTGCCTGCGCTTCCGCCCCGCGGCGCGCTCGCCGCAGTCCGACGACAGCGCCACCACGCACATCGGCTTCCGCTGCGTCCGCGACGCGTGACGGGTTCCTGAGCGCCCTTCGTCTCGTCGCTGCGCTCCTCGCCCAGGGACCGGAAGTGATCACGCAGGCGGCAGGCGCAGCACGGTCGACTCACCCGAGGTGAGGTCGTCGGCGATGCGGATGCTGCGCGCCAGATCATCAAGCGCGCCATCGAGCGTGCCGAAGCGTTCGCGGTCGCTGCACACGGCATTCAGCGTGATCAGGTGGGTGCCGGTATCCCAGGTGTAGGTCGCAAACGGCAGACCCTTCGGGTCGGGCGGGATCGGCATCGACAACTTCTCGCCCACCCCCAGCGCCGTGGTGAACGTCTCGGTGTCGTCGTACTCGATCGGCATCATCGCCCGCGCAGTGCGCAGCTGGGGTGTGAGCTCCTGGGCGGTGGCCATCGCCACGACGAGCTCCGGCTCAGCCTTCCACGTCCACGCGAGCACGCGGCCGTCGGCCTTCCGCATCGCCAGCGGAGCCGCCTGGCTCGCCGCCCACGCCGCGAAGCGCGAACCCGGTCGGGCGGGTGCTCCGGCGCCGCCCTGGGTGAGCAGCATCCGGATCGCCGCCTTGCGGTGGCGTCGTCCCTTCCAGCCGAAAGACTCGGTGACCGGGATCCACAGGGCGGGGTCTGCGGCGGATGTCAGGCGCATGCCCCCACGGTACTGGGTGCTGCTCGGCTCGCCTCTCAGGCAGCAACAGGCCGCTCAGGTAGAGTTGGGGCGCCCGACGTGGGCCCGATCTCGGCCCGCGTGCGAACGACCTGACTGCGAAAGATAGGCAGCTCTCCGTGACATCCTCCGACGATCGTCCGATCGCCGATGCGCCTGCTCCTGACGGGCGCCCGCTGACCATCCTCATCGGCGCCGACACCTTCGCCCCCGACATCAACGGCGCCGCACGGTTTGCCGAGCGCCTCGCCGCCGGCCTCGTGCAGCGTGGTCACGATGTGCACGTCTCCTCGCCGAACACGGCCTACCGCCGGTCGGCTCCGCACACCGAGGTCATCGAGGGTGAGCCGATGACGATGCACCGCCTGCCGGCCGTGCGCTGGTTGCCGCACGACTGGCTGCGCTTCATCTGGCCGTGGCGCTCGAAGCACTATGCCCGTCAGGTGCTCGACGCGGTGCAGCCGGATGTCGTGCACATCCAGTCGCACATCGTGATCGGGCGGGGGCTGGCCCGGATCGCCCGTGAGCGCGGCATCCCGGTCATCGCCACCAACCACGTGATGGCCGAGAACATCCTCGATCACACGACCATGCCGGCCTGGGTGGACCGCATCGTGCTCAAGCTCGCCTGGGATGATGCCAAGCGCACGTTCGACATGGCGCGCGCGGTGACCACGCCCACCCGCAAGGCCGCCGACTTCCTCGAGCGAACGATCGACATCGACGGTGTCGTACCGATCAGCTGCGGCATCGACCGCCGCAACTACAGCCCGGTGATCGGTCCGCGTGAGCGCAACCGCATCATCTTCGTCGGGCGCCTCACGGCCGAGAAGCACGTGGATGTTGTGCTGAAGGCACTCACCAAGCTCGACCCGGCCCTCGACGTGCACTTCGACATCGTCGGCGGGGGAGACCAGCGCAAGAACCTCGAGCACCTGGCCACCGAACTGGGCGTGCAGGACCGGGTCACCTTCCACGGCCGGGTGAGCGACGACGAGCTGCGTGAGCTGTACTCGCGGGCATCCGTCTTCACGATCGCGTCGATCGCCGAGCTGCAGTCGATCGCGACCATGGAGGCCATGGCCTCGGCGTTGCCCGTCGTCGGCGCCAATGCCGTCGCCCTGCCGCACCTTGTGCACGACGGTGAGAACGGCTACCTGTTCGAGCCGGGCGATGTCGACGACCTTGCCGACAAGCTCACCCGCGTGCTCACGGCCTCGCCTGAGGAGTATGAGCGGATGCAGCAGGCCTCGCTCGACGGCGTGGCGGTGCACGACATCAACCGCACCCTCGACACCTTCGAGGCGCTGTACCGCGACGAGAAGCTGCCCGCGTAGGCACTTCTCGCTGCCCGCTCAGTAGACGAGCGAGAGCGCGGCGTTGATGGCCCAGGTTGCCAAGACGGTGGCGAGGGTAGAACCGGCGATGCCGATCGCAATGGCGCCGGGTACCGGTGACGCGTCGCGGCGGATGCCGACGATGCCCAGGACCAGTGCCGTCGTCGCCAGAGCGAGAGTCAGCACCCCCTGAAGGATAGTGACGAGCGCGAAATTCGCCCCGAACGGATCGATGATGCCCAGCGTGAGCAGGGCCGGTACAGCGATGCCGTTCAGCACGAGGAGCGCGCCGACGATGAGGGCGATCCAGCCGAAGGAGCTGCCCGTGCGCCGTGCGCTCGGTGCGGATGCCGGATAGGCGGGCAGTTGCCCGGGCTGGTGCTCCTGCTGGTGCGGTAGCGGAGGGCTCGACGGCTGCGTCTGGTCGCTCATGGCGACGAGTGTAGGGCAGCCCGTTCCGGATCGGTGGGGACGCGGCGGTACCCGTCGCGGCGGAGTTCGATGACGGTGGCGACGAGTCCCCAGAGGCTGAGAGCGGCGATGGCGATGACGATGAACATGGCAGAAACACTACGCTCGCCTGCTTTTCGCCAAAAGTGGCAGGACGGACATCATTCGGTGTAAAACTGCCATATGAGAACAGTCGCCTGCGTCATCGACGACGGCTTCACGCCGTTCGAGTTCGGCATCGCCTGCGAGGCGTTCGCGCTCGACCGCTCCGACGACGGCGTGCCGAACTTCGACTTCCGCGTCGTGGCACCGGATCCGGGGCCGATGCGCTCGTCGGTGGGCGTGACGCTCAACGTCGAGGACGATCTGTCGTTCGCCTACGAGGCTGACCTCGTGGTGTTCTGCCCCGTGCCGCGCGAGAGGTGGGGTTCGATCGACCCGCGGCTGATCGCCGTGGCGCAGGATGCCGTCGCCCGTGGCGCCTGGGTGCTGAGCGTGTGCAGCGGGGCGTTCATCCTCGCAGGCGCCGGCGTGCTCGACGGCCGGCGCGCGACCACCCACTGGCGCTACGCGTCGATCATGGCCGAGATGTATCCGCTGATCGACCTCGACCCCGACGTGCTGTTCGTGCAGGACGAACGCATCATCACCAGTGCCGGCACGGCCGCGGGGCTGGATGCGTGTCTGCACCTGCTGCGGATCGAGCTCGGCGCCGAGCTGACCAACCGCATCGCCAAGCGCATGGTCGTGCCGCCGCAGCGTGACGGCGGGCAGGCGCAGTTCATCGATCGCCCGCTGCCAGCGGCATCCACCGCGTCGCTTGCCGCGCTCTCGGCCTGGGCGATCGAGAACCTGCGTGACGACCTGACGGTCGATGACCTCGCGGTCCGCGCACACATGTCGCCGCGCACGTTCGCCCGCCGGTTCAAGGCCGAGTTCGGGACGACGCCCGCGTCGTGGCTGGCCCGCCAGCGCCTCATCCAGGCGCAGCGGATGCTGGAGCAGACCGACCTGGGGCTCGAGCAGATCGCGCAGGAGTGCGGCTTCGGCTCCGGTGCGGTGCTGCGGCAGAACTTCGCCCGGATGCTGGGTGTCACGCCCACGGCCTACCGGGCGCGCTTCTCGTGCGCCGAGCCGATGACGGCCTGAGCGGGTGCGCTCTGGGGCTCACAGAAAGCAGCGTGTCCGGGGGTGCCGCTAGTGTCCGTGTCGAATGCGAGGGGGCGCACATGTCTAAGGCACGGGAAGAGCTGTCCACAACTGACAAGTGGTGGATATGGATTGCGGATCCTGTCATCATCGCCGTCTTAGCATTGTTGCCATTCACGTTCGCTTTTGTGCTCGTCAATGGTCGATTCGATCGTTTGCTGCCCGCCATCGATCAGCTTGCGAGTGTACTAACTCCGATTCTTGATGGCTTCTATGCGCCGGTAGGCGTGATCGTGGCAGTGCTTGTGACGATGGCTGTCGCTACAAGTTTTGGGGCTGTTCGGGTGCACCCAAGCAACGAGCGCATGCGGGTCACCGTCCTGTCTGGTGCCGCGGTGGGCGTATTTACCGTCGCGTTCATGGCCGCGATGACCATTCCTGTCGGTGTTGCACACGGACGATGGTTCGAAGTGGCGATGGCACTTGTCACTGCATGGGTCGTGATGCTCAGCGGGCACCTTGTTGGCTTCACGGTTCCGCTCAAGCAGAAACTCATCTCAATCGAACGCGCTTACGACGAACGAGTGACCCGCGCTCAGAGGCATGGAATGTCGTTTGACTCGCCCGGGCGGGACCGTTCGGTGAACGAGTTCACCCGGCGCGTGTGGTTCTCTTCCGAGGTCGCGCTCTGGCTTATCCCGGGTGCGGCGTGGGTGGTAGTGGCGTTGTTGGCCATCGTCGCGAGTGGGTTGCAACCAGAGGTGTGGCTAATGGTCCTCCTCATCTCTGTGCTGGCGAGCTACGGCCCGATTGTCGCGACCTTAGGCTGGCGAGCGACTGCAGACGTCTCACTATCGACGCGGTTCCGCTGTGTTGTCCGGGGAGCAGTTGGCTTCTTTGGACTCAGCGCTTCAGCCGCGTTGGCGTGCGCATTTCTACTAGCCGGGCTGCCTGCCCTTGCCGCGGCGCTCATGCTTTTTACCGCGGCCCACGTGGCGATCCTGGGGCGCGACCTCTGGCGGCGCCGGTGGATGCCGTGGACCACTTTCATCGAGCGGATGGCGACCACGCGCGGGCTGAATCGCGCGCTCCTTGCTCGCAACGATGCGCGCTCGCGGGCCAAGGAGCGAAAGCGGCAACGCCGAAAGAGGGCGCGCCGCAAAGCGAAGAAGCGAACCATCAGGAACGACCGCAGTCGCGAGAAGCGTCAGACGGAAGGGACGGGGGAGCTCCGTAAGGACCGCGATGCGTGAGTACCGCGGCGCGGACTGCCACCATGTCGATGGGCTGTCAGTCCCAGTGCGCCGGGCGATCGAGCACATGCGAACGGGCCTGGGCTGAGTTCTCGGAGACCTCGGCGACGACGTACAGCAGCGACATCGTCGGGTAGCCGTGCACGTGGTTGTCACGGATGATCGCCCGGTCGTCGTCCTTGTCGAGATCAGCGCTCTCGGCCAGCACGTCCACCCAGCGGCTGAGCTCGGTGGCGCTCGCATGGTCGCTGCCCGCGGCGGCACGGAACGCCGGCAGCCAGGCCGCGATGCGCGCCGTCTGCGGATCGTCGAGGTCGTCGTGGGCGATCATGTGCACGCCGTCGGGTACGACGGTCTCGCGCAGCTCGGCGCCATCCCAGGACAGCACCCGCGCGGCATCCGGGGCGACCTCGAGCAGATTGAAGCCATGCATCGCGAGCGGCGCCTGCGGCGAGCGACCCGCGACCGACTCCAGTGCGAGCGAGCCGCGCGAGTGCACCTGCTCCTCGGACAGATCCAGCACATCGGCGCGGTTGAGCAGCACGGCCAGGCGCCGCGTCACGGGATCGACCGCCATCCAGGCACCGCCCGCGCGGCGGTCGCGGATGCCGATCACCCCGGGATAGTCCTCGGGCCACCAGGCGCCCAGGTCATCCCACGCGCGCTGCGGGTCTTCGTCACGCACCGCGAGCAGGCGCGTGGGCTGGTTCACATCGATCACGACCGTGCACACGTGCTCGAGTCTAGGTCGGGCAGGGGCGCGCGGTGGGGCAGAATCAGAGGGTGAACATCGTCGTCGGAGTCACGGGTGGCATCGCCGCCTACAAGACGGTGCAGCTCGTGCGCCTGCTGGTGAAGGGAGGGCACGAGGTCACGGTGATCCCCACAGAGGACGCCCTGCGCTTCGTCGGCCAGCCCACCTGGGAGGCGATCAGCCGGCATCCGGTCACCACGAGCGTGCATGAGGACGTCGCCCGCGTGCGCCACGTCGCCCTCGGCCAGTCCGCCGACCTGGTGATCGTCGCCCCCGCCACCGCCAACACCATCGCCAAGATGGCGGCAGGACTTGCCGACGATCTGCTCGGCACGACCCTGCTCGCCACCGTGGCCCCCGTGATTGTCGCGCCGGCGATGCATACCGAGATGTGGCGTCATCCGGCCACCCAGGCGAACATCGCCGCCCTGCGCGAGCGCGGCGTGATCATCGCCGGCCCCGCGGACGGCGAACTCACGGGCGGCGATACGGGGCCCGGCCGCGTGCTCGAACCCGAACAGCTGCACGAGCTCGTGCTGGGCACGCTGACATCCGCCGGCCGGCCGCAGGATCTCGCCGGCCTGCGCGTCGTGGTCTCGGCGGGCGGCACCCGCGAGCCGATCGACCCCGTGCGCTACCTCGGCAATCGCTCCAGTGGTCGGCAGGGTGTCGCGATCGCCGTCGAGGCGGCCTTCCGTGGCGCCGTCGTCGAGCTCGTCGCGGCCAACATCGGCTCCGATGTGCTCGCCGCGGCAGAACAGGCCGGGATCGGTATCCGCGCGGTCGGCACCGCCGCGCAGCTGGCCGAGGCGATGCGGGCGGCCGCCGCGCGCACCGACGTCGTGGTCATGGCTGCCGCGGTGGCCGACTACCGTCCGGCAACGGTGTCGGATCAGAAGCTCACCAAGGAGAGTGGCCTGCTCGAACGCATCGAGCTGGTCGAGAACGAGGATGTCGTCGCCGGTCTCGCCGCCGCGCGCGCGGAGGGAGCGGCGCCCGACGGGCAGACGATCGTCGCCTTCGCCGCCGAGACCGCGATCGACCCCGAGCAGCGCCGTGATCGTGCACGGCGCAAGCGGGAGCGTAAGGGGGTCGACCTGCTGGCGGTGAACCTCGTCGACGACGAGCGCGGGTTCGAGGCGCTCGACAACGCCGTCGAGGTCATCGGTGCGGCTGGTCGGGTCGTCGCTGCTGCCGAGGGGACGAAGCGCGAGGTCGCGCAGGCGCTGTGGGATGCCGTGCGTCAGGCCCGTCAGGCCCGTCAGGGCTGATCAGCGGGAAAATATGGGCCGACCCCTTCTGCTCACACCCCTGCTCTGATAAAGTTGAGTCAATTACACTCAACTTTGAAGGAGACCCCAGGAGGATCGATGACCACCCCCGCACAGGAAGACCAGCAGCAGAGCGCTCTCGAGCAGTTCGGCATCAACCTCACCGAGCGTGCCCGCGAAGGCAAGCTCGACCCGGTGATCGGCCGGGACAGTGAG
Organism: Microbacterium istanbulense; assembly: GCF_037204145.1. Taxonomy (NCBI): domain Bacteria; kingdom Bacillati; phylum Actinomycetota; class Actinomycetes; order Micrococcales; family Microbacteriaceae; genus Microbacterium; species Microbacterium istanbulense. The sequence goes on along the minus strand of NZ_JBBDGN010000001.1, from coordinate 421,309 downwards.
ATCCGTCGTGTGAGCCAGGTGCTCACCCGGCGCACCAAGAACAACCCGGTGCTCATCGGCGAGCCCGGCGTCGGAAAGACCGCCGTCGTGGAGGGCCTGGCTCAGCGCATCGTCGCGGGAGACGTCGCAGAATCCCTCAAGGACAAAGAGCTCATCTCGCTCGATATCTCCGCCCTCGTCGCCGGTGCGATGTACCGCGGCCAGTTCGAAGAGCGCCTGAAGAGCGTGCTCAAGGAGATCACCGAATCCGACGGGCGCATCATCACCTTCATCGACGAGCTGCACGTGCTCATGGGCGCTGGCGGCGGCGAAGGCTCGGTGGCGGCCTCCAACATGCTCAAGCCCATGCTCGCCCGCGGTGAGCTGCGCCTGATCGGCGCCACCACGCTCAACGAATACCGCGAGTTCATCGAGAAGGATGCCGCGCTCGAGCGCCGCTTCCAGCAGGTGTACGTCGGCGAGCCGACGGTCGAAGACACCATTGCGATCCTGCGCGGACTCAAGGGGCGCTACGAAGCACACCACGGGGTGACCATCTCGGACAGCGCGCTCGTCGCCGCGGCCGCCCTGTCGAACCGCTACCTTCCCAGCCGTCAGCTGCCGGACAAGGCGATCGACCTCATCGATGAGGCCATGTCGCGACTGAAGATGGAGATCGACTCCTCTCCCGTCGAGATCGACCAGCTCAAGCGTCAGGTCGACCGGATGAAGCTCGAAGAGCTCGCGCTGAAGAAGGAGAAGGATGCCGCTTCCAAGGAGCGGCTGAAGAACCTGCGCGAACAGCTCACCGGCATGGAGCGCGAGCTCGCCGGGCTCGAGGAGCGGTGGGCGCGGGAGCGTCAGGGGCTCAACCGGGTCGGTGAGCTGAAGAAGCAGCTCGATGACGCCATCACGCAGCGTGACCTCGCCATGCGGCAGGCCGACTACACGAAGGCCTCCAAGCTCGAGTACGAGACCATCAAGCGCCTGGAACGCGACATCGCCGAGGCCGAGCAGGCCGAAGAGCACGTCTCGGACGAGGGTCGCATGGTCAACGAGCTCGTCACCGACGAAGACATCGCAGGCGTGATCGCGGCGTGGACCGGCATCCCGGTCGGCCGCCTCATGCAGGGTGAGAGCGAGAAGCTGCTGCACCTCGAGAGCGAGCTGGGCAAGCGTCTGATCGGTCAGAAGGATGCCGTGCACGCGGTGTCGGATGCGGTGCGCCGCTCGCGCGCCGGCATCAGCGACCCCGGCCGCCCCACCGGATCGTTCTTGTTCCTCGGCCCCACGGGTGTCGGCAAGACCGAGCTGGCCAAGGCGCTGGCGGAGTTCCTCTTCGATGACGAGCACGCCATGGTGCGCATCGACATGTCGGAGTACGGCGAGAAGCACTCGGTGTCACGGCTGGTCGGTGCCCCTCCCGGATACGTCGGCTACGAGCAGGGTGGTCAGCTGACCGAGGCCGTGCGTCGCCGTCCGTACTCCGTGGTGCTGCTGGATGAGGTCGAGAAGGCGCACCCCGAGGTGTTCGACATCCTGCTGCAGGTGCTCGACGACGGCCGCCTGACCGACGGCCAGGGGCGGACGGTCGACTTCTCGAACGTCATCCTCATCCTCACCAGCAACATCGGCTCGCCCATCCTCATCGACCCGACGCTCTCGCTGGAAGAGAAGCGCGAGGCGGTCATGGCGCTTGTGCGCCAGGCTTTCCGCCCCGAGTTCCTCAACCGGCTCGACGACATCGTCATGTTCTCCGCGCTCAGCGAAGACGACCTGGCGCAGATCGTGGAGCTCTCGGTCGACCAGCTGCAGAAGCGCCTGCACGATCGTCGGCTCACGCTCGCGGTCACCCCTGATGCGCGGTCGTGGCTGGCCGAGCGCGGTTACGACCCGGTGTTCGGTGCGCGTCCGCTGCGTCGCCTGATCCAGACCGAGGTGCAGAACCGCCTCGCCACCGCGCTGCTCTCGGGCGGCGTGAAGGACGGCGACACGGTCAAGGTGGATGTCGCCGTCGACGGTTCCGGCCTCGTGCTCACGAGCGAGACGCCCGTGATCGAGGTCGACCCCGGCGACGACGACGTGATCGAAGCGGAAATCGTCGAGTAATTCGAGCCGCCCCGGTCCCGCGCATCGCAGGGGCCGGGGCGGTTTCGCGGTGGTTATCCACAATTTCGTGAGACGCCGTTCGCCTGGGGGATGTTCTTGCCAGGATGAAGTCCATGCGTCGACACGTGCACTGGATCGCCCTCCTCCTTGCCGCGCCGCTGACGTACGTCGTCGTGATGCTCGTGGTGGAGTGGCTCGACAGTGTGCGCGCGGAGGCGCGTGGCGACGCCATCGTATGGCTGACGTTGAGCATTGGTGTCGCTCTGGTCGTGGCTGTCGTCGCACCCGTGGTCTTGCTCATCCGGTCAATCGTGCAGATGCGGCGCACCTTTCGACGCTCGCAGCGGGCGAAGGGTCGCTTCACGGCGTTTGAGCGCCGTCAGCTCGACGCCGCCACGGATGCGGCCGCGTGGTGGGAGTACGCACGGCGCCTTCGCGGACAAGTGCTCAATCGGCAGGTGCCTGAATCGCAGCAGCAGTGGGATGTTGTGCCATACGAAGGAGAGCGCTTCTTCGCCTGCCTTCCGCTCACTTATGCGCGCTATTACGGGAAGGATGTCGGCTACACGACATCGGGGATGGTCGCCGTGGGTAGTCCGGCATTCGTCGTCGGTGCGTTCGCTGTGTCTGCGATTGCGAATGCCAGCGCGCGCTCTCGCGCCGCAAAGGAGGCCGCTCCGCAGTGGCGCGAATGGCAGCAGACCACGGCGTACGTCACGAACCATCGCATCGTCACATACGTGAATGGAGAGTGGCTCACGTTCGAGTACGGGGCGATCTCTGCGCTCTACCCCGACGTTGCATCGAACGCCCTGGTCTGCCAGTTCGGTTCGACGGAGCCCTTGTTGCTGAGCGGGCCGGCAACTCCGGTGGCTGCCGTCGTCGCTGTGTTGCAGACGCACGGGCTCGACGGTGTGCGAGATCATCCGGGCCTGCAGGAGCTCGCCAGACCAGCGGCGACACCGAGCCTGCCGCCAGTCGGTCGGCGAGAGTAGGGGTTTCTACGAGGCGGGCCAGCCGGCAGGACCGGTTGTGCCCGCCTCGTACTCTTCCAGCGGCACGGCGTCACGCGCCCAGGCGTCGCGCACGGGCTGGATGATCCGCCAGCACTCCTCGGCCTCATCGGCGCGCACCGACAGTGCCACCTGGCCGTCGAGGATCTCCTCGATCACCTCTTCGTAGGACCGCTGCTGGCCCTCGCCGAGATCGGCGACGAGATCCTCGTCGCGCAGCGCGAACGGATCCTCGCCGCCCGTGACATGCAGGCGCAGCGACAGCTCGTCCGGGCCCAGCGAGAATGTGAGGCGGCCACCGTCGGTCGGATGCCCGACCAGCCCCGGCGGCAGGTGCCGCACCTGCCGGAACGTGATCACGACCTCTGACCGCTTCTGCGCCAGCCCCTTGCCCGAGCGCAGCACGAACGGCACCCCGGCCCACCGGTCGTTCGCGACCTCGAACGTCACCTCGGCCAGCGTCTCGGTGTGCCGGGCGGCATCCACTCCCTGCTCGTCGACGTACGACGGCAGCTCGCGCTCGCCGACCCGACCGGCCGTGTACCGAGCGCGCCGCGACCAGGCTTCGGGATCATCGCCGTACACCCTGGTCGCACGCAGCACGGTGGCCTTGGCATCCCGCAGATCACGCTCGTCCAGCGTCGCCGGCGGATCCATCGCGAGCAGACCCAGCACCTGCAGCAGGTGGCTCTGGATCATGTCGACCATGGCGCCCGCCCGGTCGTAGTAGCGTGCCCGGTTCTCGAGCCCCAGGCTCTCATCGAAGCGGATCAGCACACGCTCAATGTGCTCTGCCGACCACACCGGCTCCCAGATGCGGTTCGCCAGCCGCACACCCAGCAGGTTCAGCAGCATCGACCGGCCCAAGAAGTGGTCGATGCGGAAGATCTGCTGCTCGGGCACCAGCGCGGTGAGCTTGCCGTTGAGCTCGCGGGCGCTCTCTTCGTCTTGCCCGAATGGCTTCTCCAGCGCCAGGCAGGTGTGCTCCGGCAGCGTCAAGCCCGCCATCGCGTCGACCGCGGCGCGGGTGACATCCGGCGGCAGCGCGAAGTACAGCACCGTGTCGGGCACGAGGCCCGTCACCAGAGCGGTCATCGCCGCGGCATCCGTCACATCGACGGCGACGTAGTCGTCGAGCCGCACCCGGGCGAGCGCCTCGGGGTGATCGGCGAACGCCGCGGTGACCATGCTCTGCCAGCGTGCGGCATCCCACTGCTCGGCACCGGCGCCGCGCAGCGCCAGGTGCCGTTCCGGATGCTTCGCCACCACCTCGGCGAGGGCGGGCAGCAGCAGGCGCGAGGTGAGGTCGCCGGAGGCGCCGAGGATGAACAGCGTCGTGGTGGACATAGCAGCGAGGCTATTCCACCTGGGGCCGATCTCGTCAGGCGTTGGCGATGACCGTCTCGCTCAGCGGGCGGCGCGTGCGGGGTGCGGTCTCGCGCTGCTGCAGCGGCTCGGGAAGCGAGGCGAGGTCACCGAGCTCGCCGAGGGCGATCACCGTCGTCGGGGCGAATCGCGCATCCAGGCCGACCAGCTCACGCACCTGCTCCGGGTGGAACCCGGCCATCTGGTGCACCACCAGGCCGTCGTGGTGTGCCTGCACGCTGAGGTGCGCGACGGCCTGACCAAGGTCGTATATGGCGTGCGTGTACGGCTTGCCCTCGGCGTTCACGGTCTCGGCAACCGCGACGATCAGCACGGCCGCGTTGCCCGCCCACACCTGGTTGAAGCCCATCAGGGCATCCTGGATGCCGGCGTGCAGCTCGCTGCCCCGGCGGGCGACGATGAACCGCCACGGCTGGCTGTTGTTCGCCGACGGCGACCAGCGGGCCGCCTCGAGTGCCGAGGCCAGCTTGTCTTCGTCGATCGGGCTGGCCGCGTCGAACGCGCGGGGGCTCCACCGGTCGGCGAGGATCTCGAGCACGGGGTGCTCGGTGGGGGCGGTGCGGTCGAGGATCGGGGTGCTCACGGACGATGCCTTTCACGGGGGACGGGTGATGCGGACCCCATCGTCCAGAGGGCAAAACGCGCCGCCACGCCCCCACATTCCCCCCGAAGGGGAGATTACTCAGCCGCGCAGCGCCTCGGCGAGCCCCACCCGTCCGCCCATGCGCAGCAGCGAGTTCTCGTAGATCTTCGCCCCCACCCAGACCGCCGCGACACAGCTGGCCAGCAGGATCGCCAGCGACAGGATCGGCTCCCACCACTGCGCCTCGCCGACGAACAGGCGCATCGGCATGCCCACGGGGGCCGAGAACGGCACGTAAGACATGATCGTCAGCACCAGCGGATTGTCGTTGAAGACGATCACGAGAATGTACGGCGCCATCACGAGCATCGTGATCGGCATGGTGGTCGATCCGACATCCTCCTGGCGCGAGACCATGGACGCTGCGGCGGCGAACAGCGAGGCCAACAGCACGAACCCGAACAAGAAGAACACCGCGAACCAGACGATCGGCCCGCCCAGCACCTGCAGCATCGTGTTCTGCCCGGTGATCATCAGGCCGAGGATGGCGACCGCGGCCAGCGCGATGATCTGCCCCATGGCGAGGATCGTGTTGCCGATCACCTTGCCCGCCAGCAGCGCGCGGGCCGGGATGGTCGAGATGAGCAGCTCGACCACGCGGGTCTGCTTCTCTTCGACGACGCTCTGCGCGATCGTGCCGCCGAAGGTGGCCGCAGCCATCATGAACACCAGGCCGAAGCCGATGGCGATGAAGTAGCGCAGCAGCGGGTCGGTGCCTGCCGGTTCCAGGATGACGACCTCCGGCAGCTGCGAGAGCGCCATCAGCACGCTCTGCGGCGGCGAGTCCAGGGCGATCAGGGCGTAGCCGGTCGCGGAATCGGATGCCACCACGGCCGCATCCACTTCTCCGTCACGCACCAGCTGTTCGGCCTCGGCGCGGCCTGTGACCTCGGTGACGGCGACATCCGGCAGTGCCGAGACGACCGCTGCGGTGTCGGAGGTCGCCGCGATCGGCGTCGCCTCGGGGTTCGCGCTGGCGAAGCCGCCGAGCAGCACCCCGACCAGGGCGAGCAGGATGAGGATGCCGCTGGAGATCACGAAGGCCTTGCTGCGCAGCTTCGAGGTGATCTCACGTTCGGCGACGAGCCAGATGCCGCTGCTTTCGCGCACGGGAGTGGGCATGTTCACTGGATGACCTCCTTGAAGATCTGGGCGAGGGAGGGATGCTGAGGGGCGAACCGGGCCACGTCGCCGCGTTCGACCGCCTCGCGCAGCACACGCTGCGCTGTCTCGGCGCCGTGCGCGTCGAAGAGCGCGTAACCGCCCTCGAAGTCGACCACCTCGATCCCCGGTGTCGTGCGCAGCCAGCCGATGTCGCCGCTGGAGACGAGTTCGTAGCGGGCGCCGGCATGCTCGGCGCGCAGCGCCTCGGTCGAACCGGATGCCCGGATCGTGCCGCCGGCGAGGATGACGAGGTCGTCGCAGAGGCGTTCGACGAGTTCGAGCTGGTGCGAGGAGAAGAGGATCGCGGCGCCCTTCGCGGCGCGGTCCTGCAGGACAGCGGCCACCACGTCGACGGCGAGCGGGTCGAGTCCGGAGAACGGCTCATCGAGGATGAGCACCTGCGGGTCGTGCACGAGGGCTGCGGCGACCTGCGCGCGCTGCTGGTTACCCAGGGACAGCGACTCGATGGTGTCGTTCAGCCGCTCGGCGAGGCCGAGTTCAGTCAGCAGCGCGGTCGCGCGCTCGGTGGCATCCGCCTTCTCGAGCCCGTGCAGTCGGGCGAGGTAGACGACCTGCTCGAGCACCCGCATCTTGGGGTACAGGCCGCGCTCTTCGGGCATGTACCCGAACCGGCTGCGGTCGGTGCGGGTGAGGGGTGCGCCGGACAGCGTCACGGTGCCGCCGTCGGCGGCCAGCACCCCCAGCACGATTCGCATGGTCGTGGTCTTGCCGGCGCCATTGCCGCCGACGAAGCCGGTCATCCGGCCGGGGGCGACGTCGAAGCTCACGTCATCGAGCACGCGGCGCGACCCGTAGCTCTTGGTGAGGCCGGTCAACTGCAGCAGTCCTGTGGTCATGACCCTCACGCTACGGTCGTGCGCGAGAGCGGACATCCCCCGCAGGGCGGATCGTGCAGGATCAGCCGCGCGGGGGAGGGGCGCTCAGCGGCGTCCGGCGCGCAGCGCCAGCCGTACGATCAGGCCGGCGATCAGCGCCCAGAACGCGGCGCTGACGCCGAGCAGCGAGATGCCGGATGCCGCGACGAGGAAGGTCACGACGGCCGGCATCCGCTCGCCGGGATCGTCGATCGCCTGCTGCACGGCCGAGCCGAACGCGGCGAACAGCGCGAGGCCGGCGACGGCGGGGATGACGGCGGCGGGGGCGAGCAGGACGAGTGCCGCGAACAGGGCCGAGAAGGCCCCGAGCACGAGGTAGGAGACGCCGGTGGAGGCGCCGGCCACCCAGCGGCGCTGCGGGTCGGGGTCGGCGTCGGGCGCGGCGGCGAGGGCCGCGCTGATCGCGGCGAGATTGATGGCGTGCCCACCGGCGGGAGCGCCGAGAGCCGTGCCGATGCCGGTGACGAGCATCGACGGCCGCCAGGGCACCTCGTAGCCGAAGCTGCGCATGATCGCGATGCCCGGCACGTTCTGCGAGGCCATGGTGACGATGAACAGCGGCAGGGCGATGCCCACCAGAGCACCGACCGTGAAGGTGGGTGCCACGAACTCGAGGCGGGGGACGAACAGGCCGGGATCCACCGGAGCCCCCTGCTGGACGAGCCCGATGACGACGACGATCGTCGCCGTGACGAAGGCGGCCGGCACGGCCCAGCGCGGCGCGAGCCTGGCCATGACCAGCCAGGTGAGCACGACGGGCACGACGCCCCAGGGGTTCTCGACGCTGCCGGTGATCGGCGCCAGGCACAGCGGCAGCAGCACGCCGGCGAGCATGGCCTGCGCGATCGACGGCGGGATGGCGGCGATGAGCGCGCCCAGGCGAGGCACGAGCGCCGTGAGCAGGATCAGCCCAGCCGTCACCAGAAATGCGCCGGTGGCCGCCGACCAGCCGCCCTCGATCGCACCGGTGCTGGCCAGCAGGGCGGCGCCCGGCGTCGACCAGGCCACGGTAATCGGCATCCGGTACCGCACCGCGAGCACGATGCAGGCCGCGCCCATCGTGATGCTCAGCGCGAGCAGACCACTCGCTGCCTGCGCGGGAGTGGCACCGACCGCGCCGAGTCCCGTGAGCACCACCGCGAACGAGCTCGTGAAGCCGACGAGCGCCGTGACGATGCCGGCGAGGATGGGGCGGTGCATGGCCCCATGCTAGGGCGGCTCAGGCCAGCCCGTGACGATGCGCGAGCACGGCGGCCTGCACGCGGTCGCGGGCTCCGAGCTTTTGCAGGATGCGCGAGACGTGGGTCTTCACGGTCGCCTCCCCGATGAACAGCGCGTGCGCGATCTCGGCGTTGCTGCGGGCGTCGGCCATGAGCGCGAGCACCTCGGCCTCGCGTTCGGTGAACGGCTCGGCGAGCGTGATCGGCAGGGTCCGCGGGGAAGGTGCGGTGGGATCGGCGGGCGGATGTGCGGGGACGGCGAACCGCTGCAGCACCCGTCGGGTCACCTCCGGAGCCAGCATCCCGTCGCCGGCGGCAAGGGCGCGCACCGCGGCGATGAGCTCTTCGGGCCCGGCGTTCTTCAGCAGAAATCCGCTCGCGCCGGCATCCAGCGCGGCGAAGAGGTAGTCGTCGCGGTCGAAGGTCGTCACGATCGCGATCGCTGCGGTGGCGCCGGGGGAGGACAGGATGCGGCGGGTCGCCTCCAGACCGTCCATGTCGGGCATCTGCACGTCCATGGTGATCACATCGGGGCGCAGGGCCGCGGCGAGCGTCACCGCCTCAGCGCCGGTTGCCGCCTCGCCGATGATCTCGAGGTCGGGTTGGGTCTCGAGGATCAGCCGGAACCCGGTGCGCAGCAGAGCGTGGTCGTCGACCAGCAGAATGCGGATGCTCATGCGCGGCCCCCCGTCATCGCCGCGAGCGGCACCTGCGCCCGCACCCGGAATCCGCCCTGCGGTCGCGGCCCGAGGTCGATCGTGCCGCCGGAGGCCGCCGCGCGTTCGCGCATGCCCAGCTGACCGAGCCCGGCGCGAGGCGCGAGAACGGTGCGGCCGGTATTGACGACGTCGAGCTCGACAGCATCCTGCTCGTAGCGCACCCGCACATCGGCGGTGGCGCCAGGGCCGGCATGACGGCGGGCGTTCGTCAGGGACTCCTGCGCGATGCGGTACAGATTCACGGCGACGAGGCCCGGCACGGGGACGGGATCGCCGATCACGGAGTACCCGGTCGGCAGGCCGGCCGCGGTGGAGGCCTCCGCGAGCTGGGCGATGTCAGGGAGGGTGACGGTCGATGGTTGGCCGGGTGTGCGGCCGTCGAGGCTGTCGTCGCCGGGCGCGCGCAACGTCTCGAGGATGTTCCGGAAGTCGCTGATCGCCTCGCGTGAGGAGTGCTCGATACCCGCCAGGATGCTCTTGGCCCGCTGCGGGTCGGTATCCACCACCAGGCGTGCCGCGCCCGCCTGCACGCCCATCACCGACACGTGGTGGGCGACGACGTCGTGCAGCTCCCGGGCGATGCGCACGCGGTCGAGGGCGACGGCCTGCGCGGCCGTGACCTCGCGTTCGCGTTCGAGGTCGAGGGTGCGCTGCTGCAGCACGTGGCGCTGGGCGGCGGCCTGCCAGGAGCGTTCACCGAAGTAGTAGGCGCCGGCGAAGTAGAGCACGTTGAGCAGCAGCTGCAGCATCATGTAAGCCAGGTACGGCGACATCAGCCCGGCCGAGAGGTCGGCCTTGTCGGCCTCGGTGATCGCGTCGCGGTACATCGCGATGAGCAGCCAGATGAACATGCCGGTGATGATGCCGACCCGCACGAGCATGGCCGCGCGGCGGTCGTTCATCCATGCGCCCACCGTGTACAGCGCGATGAACATGGCGATGTTGCCCGCGTACAGCTCCGGCACGCGGAACGTGACCCCGAAGAAGTAGGCGACCGCGATGATCACGGCCACCGCGGCGGGCCAGCGGCGCCGCACCGCGAGGGGTGCCGAGACGGCGAGGATCAGCAGCGGCGCGGCCCACACGGCGGCCTGCTCATCGCCGTAGATCTGCGAGATCGTCGACAGCCCGGCGCTGATGACCGCGCCCACGAGCACGACGACGGCGAGGATGAGGTCGGCGCGCAGCTCTCGCGGCGTCGGGGTGCGCGTGAAGTCGGACGTGATCGGCATCCCTCCACGCTAGGGCGGCAGGTCGCCGCGGGCATCCCCCCTAGGGCGGATGCGGGGGACGGATGCGGGAGAATCAATCGTGACCGCATCGCGCCCTCGCCTCGCCCCGCTGTATCTCGCCGGCTTCACGACCGCCTTCGGCGCGCACGGCATCGCCGCCGCGCTGGGCGCGGAGACCGAGGACATCGGCTGGACGCTGCTCGCGTTCGGCTTCACGCTCGCGCTGTACGACCTCGCCGAGGTGGTGCTCAAGCCGCTGTTCGGGGCGCTCAGTGACCGCATCGGCGTGCGTCCCGTGATCATCGCCGGTCTGCTCGGCTTTGCCGCCTTCTCGGTGCTCGGTGCACTCGTGCCGGGCACGGTGGGGCTCATCGTCGCCCGGTTCGGGCAGGGCGCGGCGGCATCCGCCTTCTCGCCCGCCTCATCGGCCGCGGTCGCCCGGCTCACCGACGACTCGTCGCGGGGCCGCTACTTCGGCCGCTACGGGTCGTGGAAGAGCCTCGGGTACGCCCTCGGTCCGCTGCTGGGTGCCGTGCTGGTGGTCTGGGGCGGGATGCCGGCGCTGTTCTGGGCGCTCGCCGTCGTGGGTCTTCTCGCGGCCGCCTGGGTGGCGTTCGCGGTGCCGGCCGTGCCGGTGCTGCCGCGTAAGCGGGTGACGCTGGTCGATCTCGGCCGTGAGCTCACCGCTCCCGGATTCCTCGTGCCGATGCTCGTGCTGGCGGCCACGACCGGGGCGCTCGCCGTCGCGGTGGGCTTCCTGCCGCTGCTCGGGCGCCAGATGGGGCTCGACACCGTGGGCAGCATGGCCCTGGTGACCGTGCTCGCGGTGCTCTCGAGCGTCGTGCAGCCCCTGGTCGGGGCGGCGCACGATCGGGGCCGGTTCTCGGTGCGCCGCGGTGCGGTGGGTGGGCTGCTGCTCATCGCCGCCGGCATCGCGATCGCCGCGGGGTGGCCGCATCCGCTCGCCCTTGTCGCGACGGCGGTGCTGGTCGGTGCCGGGGTGGGAGCCGCGACGCCGGTCGCGTTCTCGCACCTGGCAGCCTCGACGCCGGCCGACCGGATGGGGCGCACGATGGGCAGTGCGGAGCTCGGGCGCGAGCTCGGCGACGCGGGCGGTCCGCTCGTGGCGGGGGCGGTGGCGACAGCATCCGTCGTCGCGGCCGGACTCGGGGCCGTGGCCGCGCTCACGGCCGGTGCCGCGGCGCTCGCCCTGATCGGTCTGCGGCGACCCGCCGCGCGGGATTGACACCGGCCCCACGGGTGCGCATGCTGTCGTGGTGACCAAGATCTTCGTGAATCTCCCCACCACCGACCTCGACCGCAGCAAGGCCTTCTACGAGGCGCTCGGCTGTGAGATCAACCCGCTGTTCACCGACGAGAACGCCGCCTGTGTCGTGTGGAGCGAAGACGTGTTCTTCATGGTGCTCACGCGTGAATACTTCGGCACGTTCACCGACAAGACCGTGGTCGACGCGAAGGCGGCCGCGCAGGTGCTCGTCGCGCTCAGCCGCGATTCGCGCGACGACGTCGATGACGTGCTCGCGAAGGGTCTCGCCGCCGGCGGTTCCGAGCCGCGCGAGCCGCAGGACCTCGGATTCATGTACTCGCGCGACCTGGAAGACCCGGACGGCAACGTGCTCGAGTTCCTCTACATGGACCCGGCCGCGGCCGAGCAGGGCCCCGAGGCCTTCCTGGGCGACCAGAACTGAGAGACTGCGGGCTCTGGGCGGGGCTCAGAGCCCGAGCAGCACCTCGATCACCTGCGCCACGCCGTCGTCGACGTTGGCCGGTGCGATCTCATCGGCGACGTCTTTGACGACATCGACCGCGTTGGCGACCGCGACGCCGCGCCCCGCCCACTGCAGCATCTCGAGGTCGTTGAGGGCGTCACCGAAGGCGAGCACCTCTGCGCGGTCGACCCCGAGCCGCGCGCACACCTGCGCCAGCCCGGTCGCCTTCGACACGCCCTCGGCCATCACCTCGACGAACGGCGCCCCCGACATGGTCGCCGCGAAACCGGTCACCCCCGCCGCCTGCACCGCCGCGTAGATCTCCGGGATGGGCAGCGACGGATGCCGGATCACGAGCTTCAGGCTCGGCGCCGACACCACCTCGGCCAGAGGCACGCCGCCCATGAGGCGCGGGTCGCGCTTGTGATCGGCGAAAGCTGCCAGGTCGGCGTAGCCCTCCTGCACGACGAAGCGCTCACCGGCATCCTGCACGCTGGCGAACACGAGGTCGGGCAGCACGGCCTGCAGGGCGGCGGCGAGCTCCTGCTGCACCGCGGCGGGAAGCTCGTCGGCGAACAAGCGCTCGCCGGTCGTCAGGTGCACGCCGTAGGCGCCGTTGCCGCACAGCGCCCAGTCGTCAAAGCCCGCCTGCTCGGCGATGGGCCGCAGGCCGATCGGCTGCCGTGCGGTCACCGGAATCGTCGCGATGCCGGCCGCGCGGGCGGCGTCCAACGCGCGCCGGGTGCGCGGCGTGACCACACCCGACCCGTCGGCGGCCGAGCGGTCGAGCAGCGTGCCGTCCAGGTCGGTCGCGATCAGCCGCACAGCCATGACGGCGCTCAGGCGAAGATCATCGGCAGATCATCATCGTCATCCGCGCCGCCGAGGTCGAGGTCGACGACCACCGGCACGTGATCGCTGGGCTGTTCGCCCTTGCGCTCCTCGCGGTGGATGGATGCCCCCGTAACGGCATCGGCGAGCGGCTGTGAACCGAGGATGAAGTCGATGCGGATGCCCTCGTTGCGGGGGAACTTCAACCGCTGGTAGTCCCAGTAGGTGAACCCCTCGGGCAGCAGCGGGCGGACGACGTCACTGACACCGGCCGACTCCAGGGCGAAGAACGCCTCGCGCTCGGCGGGGGAGACGTGCGTGGAGCGACCCACCACGATGTCGGGGTCGCCGTTGTCGTGGTCGAACGGGATGATGTTGAAGTCGCCGACGAGGGCGAGCGGCTGCGCCGGCTTCGCGGCGATCTCGGCCGCCGTAGCCGTGCGCAGGGCGTCGAGCCAGTGCAGCTTGTAGGCCAGGTGCGGGTCATCGAGCGAGCGCCCGTTGGGCACGTACAGGCTCCACACCCGCACACCGTTCACGGTCGCGCCGAGCGCGCGGGCCTCGAGCGGAGCATCCGGCCCCTCATGCCCCTTGGCGAAACCGGGCATGCCGGCGAACGACGTCGCGACGTCGGTCATCGGCTCACGGCTGGCGATCGCGACGCCGTTCCACTGGTTCAGCCCATGCACCTCGACGTGGTAGCCGGCCTCTTCGAACGGCGCGTACGGGAACTGCTCCGGCTTGCACTTGATCTCCTGCAGCGCGAGCACGTCGATGTCTTCACGCACGGCGAAGTCGACGGCCCGCCCCACGCGGGTGCGGATCGAGTTGATGTTCCAGGTGGCCAGACGCATGCATCCAGCCTACGGGCGGCCACCGACCTCACCGGCGCGCTGCTCGTGCTTCTTCGCCCGCCGCAGAGCGTGCAGCAGTGGTTCGGTGTAGCCGTTCGGCTGCACGCCGCCCTCGAGGATCAGCCGGCGGGCGGCGGTGAACGCGATGCCGGGGGCGGATGCCGCATCATGCGCGAGCGGTTCGTAGTGCGGATCGCCGGCGTTCTGGGCATCGACGACGGCCGCAAGACGGTGCAGGCTCGCATCGACCTCGGCCTCGGTGATCACGCCGTGCTCCAGCCAGTTCGCGAGCAGCTGGCTGGCGATGCGCAACGTGGCGCGGTCTTCCATGAGGGCGACGCCGTGGATGTCGGGCACCTTCGAGCATCCGACGCCCTGATCGATCCAGCGCACCACGTAGCCGAGGATCGACTGCACGTTGTTGTCGAGCTCGGTGGCCACGACCTCAGCGGTGAGGGCGCCGGCAGGCGCGAGCGGCGGCACGAGCAGGGTGTTCAGGCTCGTGTCATCAGCGGCGGTCGCCCCCTGCCGCTGCGCGAAGGCGTCGAGCTGGTGGTAGTGCAGGGTATGCAGGGTTGCTGCCGTGGGTGAGGGCACCCAGGCGGTCGACGCGCCGGTGCGCACGTGGGCGATCTTCTGCTCGAGCATGTCGTGCATGAGGTCGGGCATCGCCCACATGCCCTTGCCGATCTGGGCTCGGCCGTCGAGGCCGCTGGCGACGCCGATCGCGACGTTGCGGTCTTCGTAGGCCTGCATGAACGGCTGCGTCTTGATCGCGGCCTTGGGCAGGAACGGGCCGGCCAGGCGCGAGGTGTGGATCTCGTCGCCGGTGCGGTCGAGGAAGCCGGTATTGATGAACACCACCCGGTCGGATGCCGCGGCGATACTGGCGGCGAGGTTGGCCGAGGTGCGACGCTCCTCGTCCATGATGCCGATCTTCAGGGTGCGCTCGGGCAGGCCGAGAAGCTGCTCGACGCGACCGAACAGCTCCACCGCGAAGGCGACCTCGTCGGGACCGTGCATCTTCGGCTTGACGATGTACATCGACCCGGTGCGCGAGTTCGCGCCGCGTCCGGTCAGGTCGGGCAGGGAGCCGAGCGCGGTCATGATCGCGTCGAGGATGCCCTCGAAGATCCACTCGCCGTCGCGGTCGAGCACCGCGTCGGTGCGCATGAGATGGCCGACGTTGCGCACGAACAGCACCGAGCGTCCGGGCAGGGTGAGCTCACCGCCGGCGGGTGTGCGGTAGGTGCGGTCATCGGCGAGGCGCCGGGTGAACGTGCGCCCGCCCTTGGTGACCTGCTCGGTGAGGGTGCCGTCCATGAGGGCGCGCCAGTTGCGGTAGCCGAGGGCCTTGTCGTCGGCATCCACCGCGGCGACGGAGTCCTCGAGGTCCATGATCGTGGTGATCGCCGACTCGACGAGCAGGTCCTGAATGCCGGCGGCATCCGTCTGCCCGATTCGGCCTGCACGGTCGATCACGATCTCGATGTGCAGGCCATGATGGCGCAGCAGGATGGCCGTCGGGGCTGACGGGTCGCCCGCGAACCCGACGAAGGCGGCCGGGTCGGCGAGGCGGCGGATGCCGGATGCGGTCGCCACGGCCAGCCCCTCGTCGTCGACGGTGTAGCCGGTGGATGCCGCGTGGGAACCGTCGGTGAGCGGCGCGATGGTGTCGAGCAGCTCGCGACCGCGGCGGATGGCCTCGTCGCCGCGGGCCCGGTTGTAACCGTCGCCGGGGGCGAGGTCGCCGCTCTGGTCGATCGCGTCGGTGCCGTACAGGGCGTCGTACAGCGAACCCCAGCGGGCGTTGGCGGCGTTGAGCGCGAAGCGGGCGTTCAGCAGCGGCACCACCAGCTGCGGACCGGCCGTGCGCGCGATCTCGGGGTCGACCCCGCTCGTCGTGATCGTGAACGGCTCGGGTTCGGGGGCGAGATAGCCGATGTCACGGAGGAAACGGCGGTACTCGGCCGGGTCCGGCAGGCCGGGGGAGGCGTGGTGGTACGCGTCGATGCGTTCCTGCAGTTCGTCGCGGCGGCGCAGCAGGGCGGCGCCTCGCGGACCGAGGTCGTGCACGATTGCGCTCACGCCCTGCCAGAAGGCCTCGACGTCGAGACCGGCGGCGAGCAGGGACTCCTCGGCGAAGGCCGCGATCGGCTCGGCGACCGTGAGGTCGTGTCGGGTGGCAGTGGCGACAGTGGCGGGGGTCATGTCGCCACTGTAAGAAAGAACTTCGCACTGCGGAGTCGCAATTCCGTATCGTGGAAGTCATGACGAACCCCACCGGAGACGTGCAGTCCGTCGCCCGCGCCTTCGATCTGCTCGAGGCGCTCGCCGCATCCGAGGGTGAGGACACGCTCGCCGCTCTCGCCGACCGCTGCGGCCTCGCTGTGCCCACCGCGCACCGGCTGCTGGGCACCCTGCAGCGGCGCGGCTACGTGCGCCGGCTGGAGGACCGTCGCTATGCGCTGGGGGCGGGGCTGATCGGCCTGGGCCGGGTCGCCGTGCCGCCGCTGGCGGATGCCGCAATGCCGGTGCTGCGCGAACTGGAGGATGCCTTCCACGAGACGGCGAATCTCGCGGTGCTCGACGGCGACCTCGTGCTGTACGTGGCGCAGGTGCCCTCACGCCAGCGGATGCGCATGTTCACCGAGGTCGGCCGTCGGGTGCTGCCGCACTCCACCGGGGTGGGCAAGGCGATGCTGTCGGCCATGGCCGAGCCGCATGTGCGCTCCCTCGTCGCGCGCACCGGGCTGCCGTCGTTCACGCCGTCGACCTTGACCGATCCCGACGCATTCGTTGCCGATCTGCGCGCGTCACGGCACCGCGGCTTCGCCGTCGACGACAGCGAGCAGGAGGTCGGGGTGCGCTGCATCGCGGTGGTGGTGCCCGGGCTGCCCTCGCCGACGGCGGTGTCGATCTCGGGTCCGGCCGCGCGCATCACGGATGCGATCGTGCCCGAGGTCGTCGAAGCCCTGCAGGCTGCGGCGGCCCGGCTCGCCGAGGCGTGATCGCTCGACTCAGCCGTCGGCCGGATCTGCCAGTCCCATGAGCACGCCGCGGGCGAGCGTGTGGAAGTGCCGGTTGAACCCGAGGATCGCCGGCGTCTCGGTGCCGTCGAGCCCCAGTGTCTCGACGTCGAGGGCGTCGACGACGAAGAAGTAGCGGTGCACGCCGGTGCCTGCGGGCGGGGCGGCGCCTACGAAGCGCTGGGACCTGACCTCGTTCGGCATGACCTTTGCGCCGGCAGGCAGCATCGCCGTCGTGCCGTCGCCGGAAGGCAGCGCGCGCACGTCGACGGGCAGGTCGAACGCCGCCCAGTGCCAGTAGCCTGAGCCGGTCGGGGCGTCGGGGTCGAAGCACGAGATCGCGAAGCTGCGGGTGCCCGCCGGGGGCGTCGACCATTCGAGCGCCGGTGCGCGGTCCTCGCCGCCGCGCGCCGCCGACCACGCGAAGCGGGGCAGCAGGCCGCCGCCCTCGAAGTCGGGACTGGTGAGCATCAGCGGGGGCACGGGGCGCAACGCGTCGAGTTCGGCATAGGGGTCGTACGAGAACATGTGGCCTCCCGGCATCCGTCATCGCCACGATAGGCGAGCCGTCACGCCACGACCAGCCCGAATACACTGGATGCCGTGACTGCCACCGACCGCCAGAACCTGCTCGACCTCATCACCGCAGAGGCGGTGTTCCACGGCGACTTCACGCTTTCCAGCGGCAAGAAGGCCAGCTACTACGTCGACATGCGCAAGCTCACGCTCGACCACCGGGCCGCGCCGGCGATCGGGCGGGTCATGCTCGATCTCATCGGTGATCTCGACGTCGTGGCCGTCGGCGGCCTCACGCTCGGCGCCGATCCGATCGCGAACTCGGTCATGCACGCCTCGGTCGCCACTGAGCGGCCGCTCGATGCGTTCGTCGTACGCAAGGAGCCCAAGGACCACGGCCGCGGCCGCCAGATCGAAGGCGCTGACGTCGCTGGCAAGCGCGTCGTCGTGCTCGAAGACACCTCCACCACCGGTCAGTCGGCGCTGAAGGCCGTCGAGGTGCTGCGCCGCGAGGGCGCGGAGGTCGTCGCCGTCGCCGTGATCGTCGACCGCAAGACTGGCGCCCAGGCCGCGATCGAGGCAGAGGGTCTGCAGTGGCTCGCCGCTTTCGACCTCGACGATCTGGGGCTGGACGCGCAGTGACGCGCTACGCGCTCGCGGTCGACATCGGGGGCACCAAGCTCGAGGCGGCGCTCGTCGCCGAGGACGGCGCGATCGTCGACGGCAGCCGTACGCGACGCCCGACCGGACGCACGGCGGATGCCGCGTCGCTCGACGCCGCTATCGATGAGGCCGTCGCGCACGCGCTCGCCGCGCTGCCGGAGGGTGGCGAGCTCGTCGGAGCCGGGGTCGGCAGTGCCGGGCCCATCGACCGCGCGGCCGGTGCGATCACCCCGGTCAACATGCCGCGTGCGCGCGGCTACCGGCTGGCGGATGCGGTCGCGCGTGCGGCATCCACCGTCGTCGGTCGCGAGGTCACGGCAGTGCTCGGACACGACGGCGGCGCACTCGCGCTCGCCGAAGCCTGGCTCGGGGCCGCCCGCGGGTCGAAGGCCGCGCTCTCCATCGTCGTCTCGACCGGTGTCGGCGGGGGATTCACCTTCGCGGGCGCGTATGCGCCGGGAGCCACCGGCAACGCCGGCCACCTGGGACAGGTGCGCCGCGAGGGCGGCCTGACCCTCGAGGAGATCGCGTCGGGGCCGGCCAGCGCCGCCTGGGCGCAGGCGCAGGGCTGGACGGGGGCGACGGGAGAAGACCTCGCGCGGGATGCCGCAGCCGGTGATCCGATCGCCCGGGCCGCGATCGAGCGGTCGGCGCGTGCCGTCGGTGAGGCGCTTGCGGATGCCGCCACGCTCGTCGACCTCGACGTCGTCGCCATCGGTGGCGGGTTCTCGCGCGTCTCGGACGACTACATCGATCTGGTGCAGCAGGCGCTGACGGCATCCGCCGTGCACGCCTACTCGCAGGCCACGCGCGTGGTGCGCTCGGGTCTGGGCGATGAGGGGCCGCTCATCGGCGCCGCGGCGCTCGTGCTGCGCTGACTCGCACCTCGCGCGGTGTGCGGGTTACGGCGCACCGCGGGGACGGTCGTCGTCATCCCACGGGCCCTCGTACCATTCGCCACGGTTGTCCCGCTTGGGGCGGCGCAGGAACTGCACGGCCACGAGGGTGAGGCTGGTGATGCCGATGCCGATCAGCACCATGAACAGGATGTCGTTCTGACTCATGGTCGTCTTCCTTCTGCGGCATCCGCCACGATCTTCACGATGCGCGCGGTGCGCGTCTCTGGGCGCTTCGCCGTCGCGATGTGGGTGAGTCCGAGCTTGCGCGCTGAGGGTGGGAACGCATCCCACGCCGCCCGAGCCGCGGGGTTCGCATCCAGCGCGGCGGTCAGCTCGTCGGGCTCGATGCCGGCCTCGGGACCGTCGAGCATCGTCCACGATCCGTTCGCCTTGGCGACCTCGACGGCGCGGATGCCGGCGGGCGCCAGCAGACCCTGCTCTTCGAGCAGCACGAGACGCGCCTTGTTCGTCGCGGCCCAGCCGCTGCCCGGGCGCCGGGGTGAGAACCACTGACCCACGGTCTCATCGTCGAAGGTGCGCACGGGGCCGTCGATCCAGCCGAAGCAGAGCGCCTGCTGCACGGCATCCTCATAACCGACGCCGGCGGCCGCGTTGCCGCGGACGCTGAGCAACCAGACGCCGTTCGGGCGCGTGTGATGCTCGTCGAGCCAGGCGCGCCAGGCCGCGGCATCCGCCGCCCTGATGCGCTCGCCGTCGTCGAGGGCGCCCATGTCAGCCTTCGGGCGAGGCGTCGGACACGAGGTCGGCCACGGAGTCGACGACCTCGTCGGGGCGGAACGGGTACTTCTCGATCTCGGCGCGGTCGCTGATGCCGGTGAGCACGAGGACGGTGTGCAGGCCCGCCTCGATGCCGGCGACGATGTCGGTGTCCATCCGGTCGCCGATCATGCCGGTCTTCTTCGAGTGCGCGCCGATCTTGTTCAGCGCCGAGCGGAACATCATCGGGTTCGGCTTGCCGACCACGTACGGCTCCTTGCCGGTGGCCTTGGTGATCAGGGCAGCGATCGCCCCGGTCGCCGGCAGCGGGCCGTCGGCGCTGGGCCCGGTGGCATCCGGGTTGGTGACGATGAAGCGCGCGCCCGCGTCGATCAGCCGGATGGCCTTGGTGATCGCCTCGAACGAGTAGTTGCGCGTCTCACCGACGACCACGAAATCGGGCTCGGTCTCGGTCATGATGAAGCCCGCGTCGTGCAGGGCGGTGAGGATGCCGGCCTCACCGATCACGAAGGCCGAGCCGCCGGGAACCTGCTGGGCAAGGAAGTCGGCCGTCGCCAGCGCCGAGGTCCAGATGCGCTCCTCAGGCACGTGCAGGCCGCTGGCGCGCAGGCGGGCCGAGAGGTCGCGCGCGGTGAAGATCGAGTTGTTCGTGAGTACCAGGTATGGCAGGCCCGCAGCCTCCCAGCCGGCGAGCAGGTCGGCGGCCCCGGGGATGGCGTCGTTCTCGTGCACGAGCACGCCGTCCATGTCGGTGAGCCAGCATTCGATCTCTTCACGATGTGCCATGGCATCAGCCTAGGCGGCGCAGATGAACGCGCGCAGAGGCGATATTCAGGCGGTGAGATTCAGGCGGTGAGCCAGATCACCTCGTCGGCGCCGTCGGGGAGCGCGGCATCCGTCCCGTCGAGCAGGACGGCCGTGTCGGTCACGCGGAGTTCGCGGCCGACGCCGACGCCGGCGGTCTCCAGGGCGCGCAGCAGCTCCGGGTCGCGGTCGTCGACGCGCAGCACCCGCCCACGGTGTCCAGCGGGGGCATCGGCGAGCAGAACGAACGCCTCGCGCGCGACGTGCCCAGCGGCATCCGGGATGGCGTCGCCGTGCGGGTCGAACCGGGGGCGTCCGAGGCGGGCGTCGATGCCCTCGAGCAACCGATCGCTGATGGTGTGCTCGAGCACCTCGGCCTCGTCGTGCACCTCGTCCCAGGCGTAGTCGAACTCGCGCACCAGCCAGGTCTCGATGAGCCGGTGGCGGCGCACCATCGCGAGGGCGCGGGCGGTGCCGGCATCCGTCAGCCGCACGGCGCCGTACGGCACGTGCGAGACGAGGCCCGCTGCGGCGAGCTTCTTGACCATCTCGGTGACGCTCGATGGGGCGATGCCGAGCTTTGCCGCCAGCTGCGAGGGGGTGATCGGCGCGTCCTGCCATTCGGTGTGGGTGTACACCGTCTTCAGGTAGTCGTCGGCCGCGGGGGAGTCCATCAGCCCGCGCTCCCGGCAAGGATGGCGAACACGGCGCCGCCGGCGAAGAAGAGGATCGCGAATCCGGCGAGCGCGGCCAGCAGGGAGAGCCGGCCGTCGTAGTCGTTCACGCCGCGCGTGCCGATCGCCCGCGCGCGGAACGCGAAGATGAGGGTGAGGATGCCCAGCGCCACCTGCACCCAGGGGCTGCCCAGCGGCAGCAGGTTCGGCCAGGCGATGAGCACGACGCCGAGGGCCGCGCATCCGAGGGCGATCCAGGTGCACAGGCGCATGGCGCGCCGCGCCTGGGAATCATCGCGGACGGGAGTCTTGGCCATGAGTCGAGCCTACCCGCGGGCCCGGGTGGCTCCTGGTGTCACGCCCCGGTGAGCACGAGCCAGAGCAATGTCGCGTTCAGGGCGATGAGCAGGGCCGAGAACAGGATGCCGAGGGCCGTCGTCAGGGGGCGATTGGCGTGCTCGCGCAGCGTGCGGCGCTGTGCGGTGAGAGTGACGAGTGGGATGAGCGCGAACGGGATGCCGAACGAGAGCACCACCTGGCTGAGCACGAGGGCGAGGGTGGGGTCGACGCCCGCGGCGAGGATGGCGAGCGCCGGGATGAGGGTGACCAGGCGCCGCGCGAGCAGCGGGATGCGTACCCGCAACAGGCCGTGCATGATCTCGGCACCGGCGTAGGCGCCGACCGAGGTGGAGGCGAGGCCGGAGGCCAGCAGGCCGACGGCGAACAGGGTGGCGATCACCGGGCCGAGGCCCTCGGCGAGAGCGGTGTGCGCGCCTTCCAGGGAGTCGGTGCCTTCCACCCCGGCGAGGTTGGCCGCCGCCAGCAGCAGGATCGCGAGGTTCACCGAGCCGGCGATCACCATGGCGGTCGTCACGTCCCAGCGGGTGGCGGTGAGCAGGGTGCGGATGCTGGGCGGATTGGGGTCGCGCGGGTCGCCGAAGCGGTCGCGGGAGAGGGCGCTGTGAGCGTAGATGGCGTGCGGCATGATCGTCGCGCCGAGGATCGAGGCGGCCAGCAGTACCGACCCGCTGTCGGTGAAGCGCGGCAGTAGTCCGGAGGCGACGCCCGCAGGGTCGGGTGGGGCGACGAACAGGCCGGCGACGAAGCCGATGACGATGATCGCCATGAGGCTGATGATGACGAGCTCGAACGGGCGCGGACCCCGGCGCGACTGCACCATGAGCAGGGTGATCGAGACGGCGCCGGTGATGGCGCCGCCGAGCAGCAGGGGGATGCCGAACAGCAGCTGCAGGGCGACGGCGCCGCCGATCACCTCGGCCACGTCGGTGGCCATCGCGACGAGTTCGGCCTGCACCCAGTAGGCGCGGCGCGCCCAGCGGTTGCGGATGCGGGAGCCCAGCACTTCGGGCAGGCTCTGGCCGGTGACGACGCCGAGCTTGGCGGAGAGGTACTGGATCAGCCAGGCCATGATGTTGCCGGCGACGACGACCCAGACCAGCAGGTAGCCGTAGCGGGCGCCGGCGGTCATGTTGCTGGCGACGTTGCCGGGGTCGAGATAGGCCACTCCGGCGACGAGGGCGGGGCCGAGCAGCCAGAGGCCGCGCGTCCGCTGGCGCAGCGGACGAAGGCGGTCAGCTCCCGCGATCGTCATCGATTTCGGCATACCGAAAGATTAGCGGAGGTTTAGGTGCGCCGAAAACGGGATGCGGCGGGATAGCCTGGCCGGATGGACGCTTCGACAGGCTCAGCGACCCAGGAGGGTGTGGGCTCAGCGACCCAGGAGGGCGTGGGCTCAGCGAGCGCCGACGGCGCCGGGTCAGCGAGCCAGCCGGGGTACGGGGCGGGTCCGTGGCCGGGCGGACGCGCGGAGTGGCCGACCGACCCCTGGTACGACCCGGAGCTGCTCGAGCGCGGCGACACCCGCAATGTCATCGACCGCTACCGCTACTGGCGGATGGAGGCGATCGTCGCCGACCTCGACACCCAGCGGCATCCGTTCCATGTCGCGATCGAGAACTGGCAGCACGACATGAACATCGGCTCGATCGTGCGCAGCGCCAACGCGTTCCTCGCCGATACCGTGCACATCATCGGGCGGCGGCGCTGGAACAAGCGGGGCGCCATGGTGACCGACCGCTACCAGCACGTCGTGCACCACGAGGATGTCGCCGGCTTCGCCGCGTGGGCCGCCGAGGCCGGCATCCCGATCATCGCCGTCGACAACGTCGGCGACGCCGTGCCCGTCGACAAGGCCGACCTGCCGGAGCAGTGCGTGCTGCTGTTCGGGCAGGAGGGGCCGGGGCTCTCGGCGGAGGCGCTGGAGGCGGCATCCGGACACATCGAGATCACCCAGTACGGCTCGACGCGCTCGATCAACGCGAGCGCGGCCGCCGCCGTGGTGATGTACGAATGGTGCCGCCGCTACGCCTGAGCACGTGGCTCAGTGGTGCATCCACGTGTCGGTGCGCACACGCCAGCCGAGGGTGCCGAGGCGAGCGAGCAGGTAGACGCCGAAGAACGCGACGGCCAGCCACAGCAGACCCCACGAGCCCGTGACGCCTGAGGTGCTCACGAGCCAGAGCGCGGGCAGGAACGGCACGAGGTTCAGCACCCCGGCGATGGCCAGGTAGCGGGCATCGTCGGCGCCCATGAGCACGCCGTCGAGCACGAAGACGACGCCCGCGATCGGCTGGGCGACGGCGAGGACGAGCAGGGCGGGCTGCACGAGTGCGGCGATCTCGGCGTCGCCGGTGAAGATGATCCCGATCACGCCGGAGAGGGCGGCGATGATCCCTCCGACGATGACGCCGAACCAGCCGCCCCAGGCGACCGTCCGCTGCAGCACGCGGCGCACCTGCGGTCGGTCGTCGGCGCCGAGGCTCTTGCCGATGAGCGCCTGGGCGGCGATCGCCAGGGCATCGAGGGCGAAGGCGGCGGTGGAGAAGATCGTGAAGGCGATCTGCCAGCCGGCGAGCTCTTCGGTGCCGAGGCCTGTGGCGACGACGACCGTGGCGAGCAGGGCGACGCGCAGGCTCACGGTGCGCAGGAACAGCCAACCGCCGGAGCGGGCGCTGCTGCGGAGCCCTTCCCGCTGGGCGCGCAGGGAGGCGCCGTGGCGGCGGGCAAGGCGGCGGATGACGACGGCATAGGCGGCGACCATGCCCCACTGCGCGGTGACCGTGCCGAAGGCGGAGCCGGCGATGCCCCAGCCGAAGCCGTAGATGAACACCCAGTTCAGCAGGGCGTTGGCCGCGAAGCCGGCACCCGCGATCCAGAGGGGGGTGACGGTGTCTTGCAGTCCGCGGAGCAGGCCGGTCGCGGCGAAGACGATGAGCATGGCCGGCAGGCCCCACATCGAGATCATGAGGTAGGTGCGGGCCTCGAACGCGACCGCGTCGGTGGCGCCGAACAGTGCGACGATCGCCGGGGTGGCGACGGCTCCGGTGGCGGCGAGGACGGCGCCGAGTCCGAGCGCGAGCCACATGCCATCGATGCCGACGGAGATCGCATCGCCGGTCTTGCCCGCGCCGAAACGGCGGGCCACGGCGGGGGTGGTCGAGTAGGCGAGGAAGACCATGAGGCCGACGATCGTCTGCAGGACAGCGCTGGCGATGCCGAGCCCGGCCAGGGGCGTCGTGCCGAGGTGCCCGACGAGAGCGGCATCGACGATGAGGAACAGCGGCTCGGCCACGAGCGCGCCCAGGGCGGGCACGGCCAGGCGCAGGATCTCGCGGTTGAGCGTGAGGCCTGACGGCGCGCCGGGAGCGGGAGTCGCAGACGGGGAGGGCACGGGTCGAGCCTAGAGCGTGGTCCGGACAGGCGGGCCTAGACGAACATGACGCGGCGGGGCGGGTGATCGTCGTAGGTGCGGCCGAGCGGACTGCGCCAGGTGATGGTGCCGTCGGGCGCCTGTGCGGCGAGCCAGCGATGCGCGGCCGGAACGTCGGGATGTTTGAGCATGTGATGCGCCCGGCAGAGGTGGGCGAGATTGTCGAGACTCGTCGGCCCGCCCCGAGCATGATCGTGCTGGTGATCGATGTCGCACCGGGTGGCGGGAGCCTGGCATCCGGTGAAGCGGCAATGTTCGTCGCGTGCCCGCAAGTGACGCTTCATGGGCTCGGTCGGCGTGTAGGTGTCGGTCGAGGTGACCTGTCCGGCGGGGTTCAGGAACAGCCGCGTCCACCCGGAGTGGCGTCCGGCGAGTCGCCGCGCGATGTCGGGGTGCAGCGGGCCGTGCCCGTCGAGGTGCGCGGGCTGGTCATCGAGGTCGGCGAGGGTTGTCGCCGACACCGTGACCTGAATGCGGGCGCGGATGCCATCGAGAGCGTGCCCCTGGACGGCCGACGGGTCTGATGTCAGCAGCAGATCGGCGAACAGGTCGGCACGAAGCTGATCCATCGTGCGGGTGTCTGCCGCGACGTCGCCCTGGCTCTCGGCGCTGATGTCGGCGCTGACGCCCCCGCCGATCTCGCCGCCGATCTCGCCCTGACTGCTGACGGGAACCGCCGCCAGCGGGTCGCCGGCGTGCCCCGCTTCCGGCGTGATGTCGCGCAGCTGCAACGAGGGAAGCTCGCGGCTCGAGACGAAGGTTCCGTCGATGAACACGAACGGCTCTTCCGCGAAGAGGGCGTCATCGTCGGAGAACGGATCGCGGGTGAACGTGTCGCTCGGGCCGAAGATCGTCTGTGCGTCCGCCTCATCGTGAGTCGGAGCCTGGCCCTGCGAGGCGACCGATGCGTCGGTGCGCGCGGCGACGACCGTGCGCGCGAGCTGGGTGAGGCGATCATGGATCGCGACGGCGAGATACTCCGGCAGCACCGCCGACAGCAGCACCAGCCCGTCGCCCACCGAGCGGATCGTCACCGAGCGTTCGCCGCACGCGCGCTCTTGGCGCTCTCGGACGGTCTGCTCGGCGAGTACGGTCGCCGTCTGCCTGGCGTGCGCACGCGTACGTGCGGGGGAGTCGGACTCCGCCACGACGAGCACAGCTTCCTCGTAGAGGCCGAGGGTCTCGGGTGTGACCACGGCGTTCACGATGGCCTCGCACACGACATCCGCCGCCCGCACAATCTCACGCACGTGCGCGGCGGTCACCCGCCCGGCAGCGAACGAGGCGGCGACAGCGGGCAGGTCGCGCAGATGCAGGGCGTCGCCGAAGGCGTACTCCATTGATCCCTTCGAGATGCGCCCGGCCGCTGCGTACTCGGCGACCGTCGACCGCCAGATCGCGTCGCGGTGGCGCGGAGCCTCGGCGACCTCAGCATCCATCAGCGTCAGCCGTTCACCCAGCAGTGCGGCCGCCTCTGCCTCCAAAGCGGCGATGCGTGACCGCACGTCGACCCAGGATTCGAGCAGCGCCTCACGCTGCTCGAAGTCGAAGGGGTCGATGTGTTCCATGATCCGAGTTTAGTACATATGTACGACATTCGGAAGGGTTGGGGATAAGATTGTGCACAGTGAGGGGAGGCAGAACATGCCCGACCAGCCCGTACCGGAAGAGCCGCGCATGCCCGCGAGCCTGAACGCGCAGAACAAGGCGGAGTACATCGAGACTGCGATCCAGATCGCGATCCGCCGTGGAGAGTTCGACGATCTGCCCGGCGCAGGCAAGCCCATCGAGGGGCTCGGCACGCACCACGATCCCGACTGGTGGATCCGTCGCAAGATCGAGACCGAGAACCTCACCGGTCTCGGTCCGCCGGCGCTCATGCTGCGCGACGAGGATCGCCGACTCGATGATGAGCTCGATGCGCTGAATCGTGAAGAAGACGTGCGCGCGGTGCTCGACGACTTCAACCTGCGCGTGATCGACGCGCGGCGGCAGCTGCGCGGTGGCCCGCCCGTCGTCACCAAGACGCGTGACGTCGATGCCGAGGTCGTGAGATGGCAGGAGCGCAGGGATGCCGCCGCCACCGCCGCATCCGCCGCTCTCACCGCGCCGGCCGATCCGGCGCACGCGCAGCCCGCGCGCACTCGCTGGTGGCGCCGCAGGCGTTGACCCGCTCTCACGTCTGCAGCCCCGTCTAGGGTGGACGCATGACAGATGTTCTGCCCGCAGGCCTGGCCACAGAAGAATTCAGCTCCGACATCCGTCCGCAGGACGACCTTTATCGCCACGTCAACGGAGAGTGGCTCGAGAAGGCCGAGATCCCCGCTGACAAGGCCCGTTGGGGTTCGTTCCACCTCCTCGCCGAGCAGGCCGAGAAAGACGTCCGCGCGATCATCGAGGAGTCGCAGGATGCCGAAGAGGGCACCCTCGCGCGCAAGGTCGGCGACGCGTTCACGAGCTTCATGGACACCGAGCGCATCGCCGAACTCGGCCTCGCGCCGCTGGCCGAGCAGCTCGCGAAGGTCGACGCGATCGACAGCATCCCCTCCTTCCTTGCCACCGTCGGTGACATGGACCGCGACGGCATCGCCGCCCTGATCGGCGTCTTCATCGAGCCCGACCCCGGCAACCCCGAGCGCTACGTGCCCTTCGCGGTGCAGGCCGGGCTGTCCCTGCCCGACGAGAGCTACTACCGTCTCGAGAACTTCGCCGCCACCCGCGATGCCTACCGCGCCCATCTCGAGCGCCTGCTGACGCTGGGCGGTGTCGCGGATGCCGCCGCCGTCGCCGACAGCGCCTTCGCTCTCGAGCACGAGATCGCGGGGCACCACTGGGACAACGTCGCCAGTCGCGATGCCGTGAAGACCTACAACCTCAAGACGTGGGACGAGTTCCAGCAACTCGTCGGCGTCGACCTCGCCCCGTGGCGCGAGCGGGTCGCTGTCGCCAACCCGTCGGCCTTCGATGAGCTCGTGGTCTACCAGCCGAGCTTCTTCGAGGGCCTCGGCTCGCTGCTCACCGCCGATCGCCTCGACGACTGGAGGAACTGGCTGCGTGCCAAGGTCGTGCATGGCCTCGCGCCCTACCTCACCGACGACCTCGTCGACGAGAACTTCTCCTTCTACGGCACCGAGCTGTCGGGCACCCCGTCGATCCGTGAGCGGTGGAAGCGCGGGGTCTCGCTGGTCGAGGGTGCGCTCGGCGACGCCGTCGGCAAGATCTACGTCGAGCGGCACTTCCCGCCCGCAGCCAAGGCCGCGATGGACGAGCTCGTCGCCAACCTCATCGAGGCGTACCGGCAGAGCATCGAGACGCTCGAGTGGATGAGCCCCGAGACGCGCCAGAAAGCGCTCGACAAGCTCGACACGTTCCGGCCGAAGATCGGTCATCCCGATGTCTGGCGCGACTATGACGGCGTGCAGATCGCCGCCGACGACCTCGTGGGCAATGCCCGCCGGGCGACGGTGTTCGAGCACGACCGCCAGGTCTCGAAGGTCGGCGGACCGATCGACCGCGACGAGTGGTTCATGTCGCCGCAGACGGTCAACGCGTACTACAACCCGCTGATGAACGAGATCGTCTTCCCGGCCGCGATCTTGCAGTACCCGTTCTTCGACGCCGAGCGCGACGCCGCGGCGAACTACGGTGGCATCGGTGCGGTGATCGGCCACGAGATCGGTCATGGCTTCGACGACCAGGGCAGCCGTTACGACGGCACTGGCAAGCTCGAGGACTGGTGGACGGATGCCGATCGCGCGGCGTTCGAGGAGCGCACCGGCAAGCTCATCGCGCAGTACGACGCGCTCGTGCCGGTGGGGCTCGACGCCGAGCACCACGTCAACGGTGCACTCACGATCGGTGAGAACATCGGTGACCTCGGCGGTCTCGGCATCGCGCTGAAGGCCTACGCGCTGTCGCTCGCCCCTTCGACAGGCTCAGGGACCCAGGAGGGTGCAGGCTCAGGGACCCAGGATCCGGCACCCGTCATCGACGGCTACACCGGCGTGCAGCGCCTGCTGCTGAGCTGGGCGCAGGTCTGGCAGCAGAAGAGCCGCGAGGCCGAGACCATCCGCCTGCTGACGATCGACCCGCACTCGCCGAACGAGTTCCGCTGCAACCAGATCGTGCGCAACGTCGACGCGTTCTACGACGCGTTCGACGTGCAGGAATCGGATGCGCTGCACCTGCCCGCGGCGGAGCGCGTCACGATCTGGTGACCCTGCGCGGGCGGCAGCGGAGCCCATCCGGCCTGCAGGGTAGGCTGGCGGTGGTGTCCGTTGTCGCCCGTCTGGGGCGGGCGATCGAATCGGCCGCCATATCCTCCCCTAAGGACTCCGTGTGGGCTCACCCCCGGCATCTGAATCCTTCGGTGCGGCTCCCGAGCCGCTCGAAGGCACATCCCGCGCTGCGCTGCGTCGCGCTCGACGGGGTGCGAGGCGTGCCCCGAGGCGGGCGGCGATCGGGCGTAGGTCGTTCCTGACGGCTGAGCGCACGCTCGAAGAACTCGCCGAGGCGGGGGCGCAGGTGTCGGTGCATGTGGTCGACCTGGACTCGGGTCGCCAGGTGCTCGTCGGCGATGACTATCTCTCGCTGCCCGTCGCGGGTCTCGGCATCGTGCCGCTGCTGGTCGAGGTCGCTGCGGCGATGGAGGCGGGGCGGCTCGACCGCTTCGGCATCGTCGACCGCCCGGATGCCGAGCTTGTCTCGGGTGCCGGCCTGTGGCGCAGTCTGCGCGTGCCCGCCCTGCCGTACATCGACGCGGCGGTGCTCGCCGCGGCCGCCGGCGATCCGAACGCCGCGAACCTGCTGCTCGACGCCGTCGGTCACGACCAGCTCCGCGCGCGCACGGTGGCGCTGGGGATGCCTCGGTCGGCGCTGCTCGATCACTTCCGCGATCGCCGCGGACTCGACGACGCCCCGCATGTCGCGGTCGGCACGACCCGAGAGTTCGCCACGCTGTTCTCGGCGCTCGTGAACTCCGCCGTGATCGACCCGGCGGTGAGTGCTCAAGTGTCGGAGTGGCTGAGCCTCAACCAAGACCTCTCGCTCACGGCATCCTCGACCGGACTCGACCCGTTCTCGCATGACTACGACGACCACGGGCTGCTGTTCATCAACAAGACCGGTCGCGGTCGTGGCGTGCGCGCCGAGGCCGGTGTGCTCGCCGGGCCGCGCGCCGGCATCGCCTATGCCATGACCGTCTGCTTCGACGACCTGTCGATCATGCACCGGCTGCGCGTGCACGACGCGTTCCGCGTGCTCGGCGTCGACCTCATGGAGTACGTGTACTGATGCACGACGCGACGCCGCATCGGCGAGGGTGACCCGGACGGCCGCACACTCATCCGCTGAGCGCGTGTCAGTCGAGGTGCGGCAGCACGGTCTCGGCGATGCCACGCAGCTGCACGAGCTGCTCGTCGCTGAGCCTCTGCGTCACGTAGCGGCATACGGCGTCGTCGTAGGCGGTCTTGGCCGTGCGGTAGGCGTCGCGCCCGGCGGCGCTGAGGGTGACTTCCTGCCCCCGGCCGTCTTCGACGCACGAGGTGCGGACGATGAGCGCGCGCTGCTCCATGCGGCGCAGCTGGTGCGACAGGCGGCTCTTCTCCCAGCCCAGGCACTGCCCGAGGGTGACGGGGCGCACGGGGCGGTCTTCGTGAGTGAGGGCGCCGAGGATCTCGTAGTCAGCTTCGGAGAGCCCAGATGCCGCGGTGAGCTCGCGCGCGATGCGGGCGCTCAACCGTGCGCGCATGCGCTGGTACGAGTCCCAGGCGTCAAGAGCGAGGGGTGCCGCGGTGTCCATGCCGCCAGTGTAGTTGACATGTCATCTAAACGCGATATCATCGTGATATCAACATCGTTGATGTATCAACCATTTGGAGGAGCGCATGCTCACGAAGATCGCCGTTCTCGGGGTCGGCAGGGTCGGCACCGCTGTCGCCCGTGCCGCACTGGATGCCGGGCTCGCCGTGAACGTCGCCGCCTCCGGTTCCGCTGAGGACATCGCCCTCATCGCCGAGATCATCACGCCGGGCGCCGCGGCGCACACCGCGCAGGATGCCGTCGCCGACGCTGACCTCGTCGTGGTGGCCGTGCCGCTGAACAAGTACCGCACGCTGGACCCCGCGATGCTGGAGGGCAAGATCGTCGTCGACGTGATGAACCACTGGGCCGAGGTCGACGGCTCGCTCGCGGAGGTCTCCGAGGACCCGCGCCGGACGAGCGAGATCGTCGCCGCTCATCTCTCCGGATCCCGCGTGGTGAAGACGCTGAACCACATCGGCTACCACGAGATCGAAGACGACGCCCGCCGTGGCAGCACCGACGGGCGCCGCGCGCTGGCCATCGCCGGCGACGACGCCGAGGCCGTCGCTGCCGTCACGGAGCTCGTCGACCGGATCGGGTTCGAGCCGGTGTTCGCCGGTCCGCTCGCCGTCGGCGCGGTGTTCGAAGCGGGCACCCCGATCTTCTTCGGCAGTTTCGACGCCGAGGAGATGCGACGTGCACTGGCGGATGCCGACGTCGCCGTTCCGGAAGCGGTCGTCGTCGGCGCCCACTGACCTCGCCGGCATCGCGCCCTCGCCGGCGTCTAGCCCTCGCAGGTGTCGCGGATCTCAAAGGTCGCCGAGGACGTGTCGGCGAACAGCTGGCCATCGAGCGTGTAAGCGATGCGCAGGTCGGAGATCGTGCCGTCGGCCTCGCCCGTACGGCTCGCGATGATGATCACGTTCACCGTCTGCTCGCCGTCGTACTCGGCGCCCTCGAGTTCGGTGCGTTGCGCCCACAGGTCGGGGTCGAGCGGCATATCGGCTGAGCCGAGGAGGCTGCCGTCCACCGCGGGCGGGACGGCCACGACGTCGATGATCTCGACGCCGGTGTCCTTGGTCTCGACCTGCTCGATGACCACGTGACCGGTGGGTGGGATGGAGAACACCGTGCCGAAAGCGACTTCTTCCCCAGGGTCGCGGGCGGCGCACATGGTCATGACTCCGTCCGGGAAGCCCACGAGACCCGGTGTCTGGCATCCGCTCACCAGCACCGTGAGCGTCGCGACGCCGGCGACAGCCGACCACCGCCGGATCCGTGTGCGCATGGCGTCCCCCTTCGCCCTGCCCGTCACCGCAGACGAGCGTGTGCGCTCAGAGTAGCGGGCCGGGTCAGTGGGCGCCCTTCATGAGCGCCAACACCGGCTTCGCGGCGACGCCGAGTGCCAGGCCGACGACGATCGCGATGCCGCCGAGGATCGCGAAGTACGGCACCTCGTTCGACGGGTCGTAGAACTGCACGAGCCAGCCCGAGATCGCCGTGCCCAGCGCGACCGACAGGAAGAACAACGCCACCATCTGGGTCTGGAACAGCGACGGGGCGAGCTTGGTCGCCGCCGACAGGCCGATGGGAGAGAGCAGCAACTCGGCGACAGTGAAGACGAAGAGGATGCCGACGATCGCCAGCAGCGGCGTCGAATTCTCGCCGCCGCCCGCGAACGGGATGAACAGCAAGAACGCCGCACCCATGATCGCCGTGCCGAGGGCGAACTTCGCCGGGGTGGAGGGCTGGCGATTGCCCAGGCGCGTCCACA
Organism: Microbacterium istanbulense; assembly: GCF_037204145.1. Lineage (NCBI taxonomy): Bacteria > Bacillati > Actinomycetota > Actinomycetes > Micrococcales > Microbacteriaceae > Microbacterium > Microbacterium istanbulense. The sequence continues at coordinate 388,844 of NZ_JBBDGN010000001.1, read as the reverse complement.
GCGCGGCGAACACGCCGGAGAGCACGATGATGAAGATCGGATTGATGGACTGCACCCACGACACCGGCATCTCCCACCCGAAGATGTGCCGGTCCAGGCGCAGGTCGGAGTACACCGTCAGCACGGTGAACTGCTGCTGGTACAGCGCCCAGAACGCCACGCTCGCGATGAACAGCGGCAGGAACGCCCAGACCCGCGACCGCTCGGTCGAGGTGATCCGCCGGCTCGACAGGATCAGCGTGAAGTAGGCGATCGCCGCCGCAAGGGTCGCGATGATCACGATGCTCGACAGATTGTCGGCGCGGATCACGCCGACCAGCACCAACGCGACGAGCGCGAGCACGGAGCCGATGGCGATGAGGATCGCGGTGCGGTAGCTGCTGCGCGGCAGCGGGTTCGGTACCGCGTTGGCCTCGGCGGGCAGGTTCTTGCGACCGAACCAGTACTGGATGAGGCCCAGGGTCATGCCGACGGCGGCCAGGCCGAAGCCCCAGTGGAACCCATAGTTCTCCTGCAGCAGACCCGTGAGGATCGGACCGAAGAAGGCGCCCAGGTTGATGCCCAGGTAGAACAGCGAGAATCCGGCATCCCGACGGGGATCATCTGCCGTGTACAGCGTGCCGACGATACCCGTGGCGTTGGCTTTGAGCCCGCCCGAGCCGAGCGCGATGAGCACGAGACCCACGCCGACGCCCCAGAGCCCGGGTAGGAGTGCCAGGGAGAGGTGGCCGATGACGATGACGATCGCGCTGCCGAACAGCACTCGCTCCGAGCCGAGCACCCGGTCGGCGAGCCACGCGCCGAGGATGGTCGAGAGGTAGACGGCGCCGCCGTAGGCGCCGACGATGCCGCCGGCGACCGCCTCCGGAATGCCGAGGCCGCCCTCGGCGACCGAGTAGTACAAGTAGATGAGCAGGATGCCCTGCATGCCGTAGAAGCTGAACCGCTCCCACATCTCGACCCCGAAGAGGTTCGCCAGCGCCCTCGGCTGGCCGAAGAACCGGGTGTCGTGAGCAGGCTTGTCCGAGGTGATTTCGGGGGACGACATCCCTCAACGGTACGCCTGGTGCGTGGAACATCGCGCACGAGCGTCCAAGCAGGGCAGACTGGGATCGTGCGAACCATCCGTGATCTCGACACCGTTGAACTCATCATCACCGCCCAGGGCCTGCTCGATTCGATTCGTGGCCCGGAGCGGGTGATCGACGCCGGCACGCTGCGCGCGCTGCAGCAGTCGGGCAACTACGTGGTCGGCCTGTTCGACGACGAAGACGGCGAAGAGCGGATGGTCGGGGCATCCATCGCCTTCTTCGGCGAACCGGGCCGCCGCGCGATGCACTCGCACATCACCGCCCTCGTGCCCGAGTACCGCGGCCGCGGCTGGGGACGAGAGCTCAAGGAACACCAGCGCCAGTGGGCGTTCTCGCGTGAGGTCGGCCGCATCACCTGGACCTTTGACCCGCTCGTGGCCCGCAACGCGCACTTCTTCCTCACCGTGCTCGGCGCGCGCGTCACCGGTTACGCCGTGAACGTGTACGGCATCTTCGGTGGCGGGGATGCCGGTGACGAGAGCGACCGGCTCGACGTCGAGTGGGCGCTCGCCGACATCGCCAAGCCCCCGGCATCCGACGCCGTCGTCGCGACGGTCGCCATCCCGTCCGACGTCGAGGCGATGCGAGTGAGCGACCCGGCGGCAGCACATGAGTGGCGCCTGCGACTGCGCGCCGACATCGAGCAGCAGCTCGCCCAGGGGCGCCGGATCGCCGGTTTCGACACCGAACGCGGATACCTCTTCACCGAGTGATCAGGCCCGGGGAACCGATTTGCCGTGTGGAGCGCGACGGTAGGATTGACGTGCCCGTCATCACGGGCGTTTCCCCGCAGCATCCGACCATTGGAGCCACCGTGGCCGAACAGTCCCGTCTTGACAAGGTCATCGCCCTCGCCCGCCACCGCGGGTTCGTGTTCCAAGCGGGTGAGATCTACGGCGGTTCGCGTTCCGCCTGGGACTACGGCCCCCTCGGCACCGAGCTGAAGGAGAACATCCGTCGCCAGTGGTGGCAGACGTTCGTGCGCGGGCGCGGCGACATGGTGGGCCTGGACTCGTCGATCATCCTGCCCAAGCGCGTCTGGGAGGCATCCGGCCACGTCGCCACCTTCACCGACCCGCTCGTGGAGTGCCTGCACTGCCACAAGCGCTTCCGCGCCGACAACCTCATCGAGGACTTCGAGGCGCGTAAGGGCCGCACGGCCGAGAACGGCCTCGCCGACATCCCGTGCCCCAACTGCGGCACCAAGGGCCAGTACACCGAGCCGAAGTCGTTCTCGGGTCTGGTCAAGACCTACCTCGGCGTCGTCGACGACGAGTCGGGCCTGCACTACCTGCGTCCGGAGACCGCGCAGGGCATCTTCGTGAACTTCTCGAACGTACTCACCGCCAGCCGCAAGAAGCCGCCGTTCGGCATCGGCCAGGTCGGCAAGGCGTTCCGCAACGAGATCACCCCCGGCAACTTCATCTTCCGCACCCGCGAGTTCGAGCAGATGGAGATCGAGTACTTCACCGCCCCCGCTGAGGCGCAGGAGTGGTTCGAGCACTGGGTCGAGGCCTGCTGGAACTGGTTCATCGACCTCGGCATCGACCCCGAGAACATGCGCCAGTACGACGTGCCCGCAGAAGACCGCGCGCACTACTCGGCCGGCACGATCGACGTCGAGTACCGCTTCGGCTTCCCCGGCAAGGAGTGGGGCGAGCTGATGGGCGTCGCCAACCGCACCGACTACGACCTCTCCAGCCACAGTGAGGCCTCCGGCCAGAGCCTGACCTACTTCGACCAGGCATCCGGCGAGCGCTACACGCCCTACGTCATCGAGCCCTCGTTCGGCCTCACTCGCTCGATGATGGCGTTCCTCGTCGACGCGTACCGCGAAGAAGAGGTGCCCAACGCCAAGGGTGGCACCGACACCCGCACGGTGCTCAAGCTTGACCCGCGTCTCGCGCCGGTCAAGGTCGCCGTGCTGCCGCTGTCGCGCAACGAGAAGCTCTCGCCGCTCGCGCGCGAGGTCGCCGACACCCTGCGCGGCCGCTGGACCATCGACTTCGACGACGCGGGCGCGATCGGGCGCCGCTACCGTCGACAGGACGAGATCGGTACCCCGTTCTGCGTCACGGTCGACTTCGACTCGCTCGAGGACCGCGCGGTCACCGTGCGTGACCGCGACACGATGGCGCAGGAGCGTGTCCCCCTCGACGACCTCGAGACCTACCTGGCAGAAAGGCTGCGCGGCGCATGACCGGAACACCTCAGGCGGACGGCACCGTCAAGAAGAACCCCGACTACAACCCCGGTCCCCGGATCGGCATCACGTTCTCGACGTTCGACCTGCTGCACGCAGGACACATCATGATGCTCGAAGAGGCCAAGCGCCAGTGCGACTATCTGATCTGCGGCCTGCAGATGGACCCGACACTCGACCGTCCCGAGAAGAACGCTCCCACGCAGACCGTCGTCGAGCGGTACATCCAGCTGCGCGGATGCCAGTACGTCGATGAGATCGTGCCGTACTCGACCGAGCAGGACCTCGAAGACATCCTGCGCGCCTTCAAGCTCGACGTGCGCATCGTGGGTGACGAGTACGAGGACCGCGACTTCACCGGTCGGGCCTACTGCGAAGAAGCAGGCATCGAGCTGTACTTCAATAGCCGTGACCACCGATTCTCGAGCTCGGGGCTGCGTAAGATCGTCGCCGCCCGCGAGGCCGAGCGCGTCGCGCGCGTCTGAGCGCTGCGTGTGACACACGCCTGACATACGCCGAGACCCCGGCCTGTCGCCCACACCCCGTGCTACGGGCGGCGATAGACCGGGGTCTCGGTGTTAAGACGGGGTCTCGGCGAGACGAGGCGAGATCAGAAGTCTTCGCCCTCGGCCTGCGAGGGGTGACGCTCGAACCAGACGGGGCGGCCGATGTGCAGGTTGGCGTCGGCGTCGAAGAGGTCGGTGCTGTCGTTGCGTTCCATGATGCTTCCTTGCGCGTGTGTGCGGATGACTTCCCTTCCAGTTTCACGTAGGGTTCGACGCTCTTGTGAGCAATCTGTCATGAAAGAAGCGCAGAATCTTCGCGTTTCGCAAGAGACGGGTCGTTGGCCTTTGTCGATACCATGACGACATGGTCGACGTCAGTACAGCGGGTTCTGAGATGAATGCCGCTCGCTCGCGCAGACAGACCTGGCTTGTCGGCGGCTCATTGCTGTTTGCCTCGGCCCTCATCAGTCTGGCTCTGGGTGCGGCGATGATGCCGACGTGGACGCAAGCCGGAGATGCGCTGTTCGCCGCTGCGACGGCGGTCTTCGCGATCGGAATCGGACGGGAGGGCAGCGTCACTGCCCGACGCCCTCTGGGCACAGTCGCCCTGATCGGGTGGGGAGTGTGGGTGCTCGCGGGCCCATACCTGCCGCAGCTGGTGCCGCTGCCGGATACCGGAATGCCGGCCGTCGGAGATCTGGTCGCGCTTCAAGTCGTCTCGGCGACAGTCCATGTCGTCACGCTGGCGCTGGGGATTATCGCCGTCTCGCAGATCGGCCGCGCCAGAGTGGTTCCCGCACCCTGGCAATGGGCACCGCTCTGGGCGCTCCTGGTGGCCATCTTCGGCAGGCTACTCGTCACGGGCATGCTCTTCGCGCCGTTCATCGATCCCACGCTGATGTACGGGGTCGCCCTCGCCGACGACCTGCTGCGGGCCGGGGCCATGGGAGCTCTGGGCGTCCTCGCGATTGTCCTCGCGAGCCACACCGAACGCGGTGCGACCACCGCGGTGTACTCGTCGAACAACGGCGATCTCAGCCGGTGACGGTGAGCCGCATCCCTTCGCTGCCGCCGGCCTCAGCCCAGGCGAGGGAGCGTTCGAGAATGCCGCGCAGTACGTCGAGATCGATCTGCTCGAGATCCTTGATGTAGACGCAGCTGACGCTGCTCGTGTGCGGGCCGAGCTTCGCGAGTTCATCGCGGTGCGCGTCGGCGCCATCGAGCAGGTAGATCGTGGTGGCGGCCTTGCGTGGCGCGAACCCGAGCAGGGCAGTGTCGCCCTCGGTGCCCGTGGGGTAGACGTAGTGGCACTGACCGAAGCCGATGATCGTGCCCCAGGTCACGGGCTCACGGCCGGAGATCTCCTGCATGAGCGCGGTCAGCGTCTCGGCATCCCTCCGACGGATCGCCGGTGTGGCACGCGCGATCAGCCCGGCGACGTCATCGCCCGTGGGCTTCACTGCGGGATGCCGCTCTTGCCTGCCTTCGCGGCCGCCTTCATGGCCTTCTTGTTCGCGCGTACCTTCGCCAGCGAGTCGGGTGAGACGATGTCGGCGACGCTGAGATACGTGTCGTCGCCGCCGTAGGGAGCGGATGCTTCACGCCACCCCGCGCCGGTGAACCCGTACTGCTTGCCCAGCAGAGCCAGGAAGATCTTCGCCTTCTGCTCGCCGAAGCCGGGCAGGGCCTTTAGGCGCTTGAGCACTTCGGCGCCGTCGGGGTCACCCTGCGTCCAGATGGCGGAGGCATCGCCGCCCCAATCGTCGACGATGGTCTGGCACAGCTCCTGCACGCGGGTGGCCATCGAGCCGGGGAACCTGTGCACGGCGGGGCTCTGCTTGAACGCCTCGAGGAACTTCTCCGGGTCCATGTTCGCGATTGCGGCGGCCGTGGTGGCGCCGGTGCGCTCCTCGATCTTCAGCGGACCGGCGAACGCGGTCTCCATGGGAACCTGCTGGTCCAGCAGCATCCCGATCATGAGCGCGAGCGGGTTGTCGGTGAGCAGTTCGTCGGCGGCGGTGTCTCCGGTGATGTGAAGGGCCATGCCTCCAGTGTGGCATCCGGCGTGCGCGGGTGCGGCGTGACTTTGGCGCGGGATTGTGCGCTTCGCGCGGACGGATGCTGCAGATTCATCCGCGTGAAGCGTACAAAGCCGCGCGAAGCGCGCGGCCTGGGGGCTCCAGGCGCCATGCGCAGGTGCGCGAACCCAAGACCTCAGGCCGTGGCGCTGCCGAAGGACTCTCCGGCATCCGAGCCGGCATCCGGCGTGAGCCCGTACAGGGTCTGCAGGGCGGCCAGGAAGTCATCCCCGCGACCCTCGGCGGCCAGCTCATGCGCGCGCGTGGTGGGGGTGTGCAGCAGCACACCGGCGAGGTGGCGCATGGCCTGCTCGACCAGTCCGTCTTCATCGCCGCGGCGGCGGGCACGGTCGATCTCGGCCTCGAGCAGACCGAAGATGTGGGTGCGCAGCGCAACCACGGCGGGCGTCACGCTCTGGCGCGCACCAGCAATGTGGAAGTCCTCTGCGGCGGCGCGGACGACGTCGCGGGCGGCATCCGTCGCCTGCAGCTCTTCGAGCGGTGCGTGCAGGCGGATGGTCTCCAGGTCGAGCAGTGCGACGCCCTCAAGGTGCGCGACAGCGGGGTCGACGTTGCGCGGCATCCCGAGGTCGATCACCAGCTGCGATGACCCGTGCCCGACGGGGCATCCGACGGCCGCCTGCGCGGCAGGGCGCTCCAGCTGCGCCGCGCCCAGCACCGGCTCGGTCGCCGAGGTGCAGGTGATCAGCAGCGAGGATCGACGGGCGACGGTTGCGTAGTCGTCGGCGCTCACGGCACGCACGCCGTACTTCGCCGCGAATGCCGCAGCACGCCCCGAGGGGGAGAACACCGAGATGTCGACGGCGCCGCGTTCGCGGAGTGTCGCCAGGGTCACGGCGGCGTAGGCGCCGGTGCCGACGAGGAGCACCCGCTCGGCCGACCAGTCGGCGATGCGACTGTCGGCGAGTTCCAGCGAGAGCCGCACAAGAGAGCGGCCGGCGCGCTGCAGGGCAGTGACGTTCTTCACCTTGCGCTGGGCCTGGCTGGCGCGCTGGAACAGACGCTCGAGTTCGGGAGAGGTGGTGCCGTCGTGGCGGGCCGACTTCAGCGCGTTGCGCACCTGACCGGCGATCTCGCCCTCGCCGGAGACGACGGATTCGAGTCCGGATGCTACGGCGAACAAGTGCTCGGCGACATGGGCGCCGCTCACGACGGCGTAGGAGCCGTCGAAGTCGTCTGCGGGGATGCCCGTGGCCTGCGCGACGGCCTCCAACACCGCATCCGAGCCGAGATCATCGGCGTCATCGGTCTCGACGTAGGCCTCGAAGCGGTTGCAGGTGGCGAGTACGACGGCCCCCTGCGCTCCGGCCTCGATCAGCGAAGGGGCGACGGTTTCGGGGTTGCGGCTGAGGCGTTCGAGCAGGTCGAAGGGGGCGGTCTTGTGACTCGCCGTGACGCAGAGCAGCACCTGACGATTCTACGTCGCCTCGCCGGAGACGGCATCTGAGGGGTGCCTTACTCCGACATGCCGGTCAGTTTCCCGCGACCGGCATCCCTGCGCAAAGGCAGCGCATAGGTGCCCGATGGGAGGATGGAAGGCATGAGTGATCTGTTGCGCGTGCTTGCCGGTGAGACCCCTGAGCGCACCCCCGTCTGGTTCATGCGTCAGGCGGGTCGTTCGCTGCCCGAGTACCGGGAACTGCGGGTGGGAACGCGGATGCTGGATGCCTGTCTCACCCCCGACCTCGCGGCCGAGATCACCCTGCAGCCGGTGCGCCGACACAGGGTCGACGCCGCGGTGTTCTTCAGCGACATCGTCATCCCGCTGCGCCTGGCCGGCGTCGAAGTCGAGATCGAACCCGGCCGCGGGCCCGTGTTCGCGCACCCGGTGCGCACGGCATCCGACGTCGACCGGATCACCGCGATCGATCCCGCAGACCTCGACGGCACCGCGATCGCCGAGGCTGTGCGGCTCACGGTCGCAGAGCTCGGCGACACCCCGCTAATCGGCTTCGCCGGCGCTCCGTTCACTCTCGCCGCCTACCTCGTCGAAGGCGGTCCGTCGAAGGAGCACCTGCGCGCCCGGGCCATGATGCACGCCGACCCCGAGTCGTGGGCGAAGCTCGCCGGCTGGCTCTCCCGCGTCTCGCGACGCTTCCTCGAGATCCAGCGCGACGCCGGCGCCTCGGTCGTGCAGCTGTTCGACTCGTGGGCCGGCTCGCTCAGTGCCGCCGATTACCGCACCCACATCGCGCCGCACTCGAAGGCCGCGCTCGACGGAATCGGGCTGCCCAGCATCCACTTCGGCGTCGGCACCGGCCCCTTCCTCGCCGACATGAAACTCGATGGGATCGCATCGGCCGTGGGCGTCGACTGGCGGATGCCGCTGGACGAGGCCATCCGCATCGTCGGACCCGACACCGCGGTACAGGGCAACATCGACCCGGCGCTGCTGCAGGCGCCGTGGCCGGTGCTCGAGGCGCACGTGCGCGACGTGATCGCGCGCGGTCGGGGCGCCAAGGGCCACATCCTCAACCTCGGCCACGGGGTTCCGCCCGAGACCGACCCGGATCAGCTGACCCGCATCGTCGAGCTCGCACACGGAGAGCGCTGATGATCGAGCCCCCCGCAGACCTCGCCGCCCGCGCAGCGAGACAGCGCGTCATCGTGATCGGCGGCGGCATCGGGGGGCTCGTCGCCGCCCGCGAGTGCGCGAAGGTCGGCATGCCCGTCACCCTTCTCGAGGCGGGCGATGAGCTCGGCGGCAGCATTCGTACGGTCGAACTCGACGGCATCCGGGTGGATGCCGGAGCCGAGAGCTTCGCGACCCGCGGCGGTCATGTGCGCGAGCTGATCGACGCGCTGGGCGTCGGCGACGCCGTCGTCTCACCGGCCGGTGGCGGCGCGTGGCTCACCGGCATCCCCGGCACACCCGACGCTCCGCTGCCCGTCGGCGGCATCCTGGGCATCCCCGCCAACCCGTTCCAGCCCGACGTTCGCCGCATCATCGGCTGGTCGGGTGCCTGGCGCGCCTATCTCGACCGGGTGCGTCCGGTGCTCACAATCGGCAACGCGCAGAGCCTCGGCAAGCTCGTCGCCTCCCGGATGGGAGCGCGCGTGCGCGACCGCTTGGTCGCCCCGGTCACCGCTGGCGTGTACTCGGCGCACCCCGATGATGTCGACATGGATGCCGCCGCCCCCGGGCTCAACGCCGCGCTCACCCGTGCAGGCTCACTCTCGGGTGGGGTGGCGGCCCTGCGCGACGAACAGCAGCAGGCGCGCGAGGGCAAGGCCCCTGGGTCGGCAGTGCAGGGACTCGTCGGCGGTATGGGCGTGCTGATCGACGCCCTCCGCGCCGACCTCGCCACCTATGGCGTCGACGTCCGCACCGACGTGCGGGCCACACGCCTCACCCGCGACGGCGACGGCTGGGTCGTCACGGCCGAGACGCTGCCCGAGCAGGATGCCGCGGAGCAGGATGCCGCAGAGCTCGTGACCGAGGAGTTCACCGCCACGGCCGTGATCGTCGCGACGCCCGAGCCGGTCGCCCACCAACTGCTCGACGGCCACGTCGGCGGCCCGGGCGGGGCGGGCACTGCTCCCGAGATCGAACTGGTCACTCTCGTGCTCGACGCCCCCGCGCTCGACGCGGCGCCGCGCGGCTCGGGCGTGCTGACGGTGCCAGGCAGCCGCATCGCCAAGGCGCTCACGCACTCGACGGCCAAGTGGCCGTGGTTGCGTGCGGCCGCCGGTGGCCGTCATGTCGTCCGGGTCTCCTTCGGCACGCAGGGAGAGGTGGCCGCAACCGCCGCTCTCGATGACGACGCGGCAGCGGCGCTCGCCCTCGCCGAGGCATCCGCCATGCTCGGCGTCCGTCTGGAGCCGCACCAGTTGCGCGCGGCGTATCGCGCGCGCTACACACAGGCCCAGCCCTCGTCGGTGATCGGCGCCGCAGACCGCCGCCGGGCCGCGCGAGCCGCGGTCGCGAAGGTCGACGGCCTCGCCGTCGTCGGCGCGTGGGTCGCCGGAACCGGTCTTGCCCAGGTCGTGCCGGACGCCATCGCCGAGGGCGACCGGCTGCGGCACGCACTGCTCTGGGACTGAGTCGTCACACTCTGCCGGTCCGGACGAACTCTAGATACCGAAATCGGCATATGCCGTTACGCTGGTAGCCAGACACGCAACGTGAGGGGGCCCACATGAAGGGCAAAGTCGGACTCGTCATCGGACTCGGCGTGGGCTACGTGCTCGGGTCGCGAGCAGGGCGCGAGCGTTACGAGCAGATCAAGACGCAGTGGCTGAAGGTCTGGAACCTCGACCCCGTCCAGGCGCAGGTGCACAAGGTGCAGGACTTCGCCAAGGAGCAGGCCATGGCCATCCCCGGCGCGATCTGGGGCGGCGCCGTGAAGATCGTGCGCGCGGCATCCGATTCCGGCACGCCGGGTCAGCGTCTCGACTCGGCGATCGACGCCAGCAAGGATGCGGCTGAAGACGTCGCCGACGCGGCCGAGGCCACGGCGAAGGCGGCAGAGAAGGCGGCGAAGAAGCCCGCCGCGACGACGAAGAAGCCGGCCGCCACGAAGCCTGCCACCACGAAGCCTGCGGCACAGAAGCCCGCGCCCAAGAAGAGCGGCAGCTGACATGCGCCGCGCGAGCCGCGATCGGCTTGATGACAGTCTGCTGACCCTGCTCGGCGACCTGCCGGGCCTGATTCGCAATCTGATCACCGCCGAGGTCGAAGCCGCGAAGGCGTGGGTCAAGCGCAACTCGAAGGATGCCGGAATCGGCGGCGCTTGGTTCGTGCTGGCGCTGTTCTTCCTGTTCTGGGCCGTGCCCGTAATCCTCGTCTTCGCGATCGCCGGGCTGTCTTCCTGGTGGCCCGTCTGGCTGTCGGCGTTGGCAGTGTTCGGTCTGCTGGTCGTGATCGTGTTGATCTTCGCGCTCTTGGGCATCCTCAAGGTGCGCAAGATCGTCGAGAGCAAGAATCCGGTCGAGGCCGTCGCCGAAGACATCCGTATCGTGAGGAGTGCTGGCCATGACGAATCCTGAGCAGAAACCGCTGCCCACGCCGTCGGTGCCGAGCACGGTCGTTCCGGCGGGGATCACCGACCCTGTGGAGTCGGCGCGCGCCGAGCTCAAGGCGGCGCTGGCGGCGATCGAGATCCGAGGTAACTTCCCTCGTCGCATCGAGCGGGCCTCGCAGCGCGGCATCCGCAAGGCGAGGGCCTTCAGCCGCAGCAACCCGCTGACCACCGGTGTCATCGTGGTCGCCGCCGCGGCGACCATCGGCGGCGCGGTCTGGGCGATCGCCCGCGCCATCTCGCGCTGACGTCGCCGCACAGAGCGTCTCTCGGTTCGCCCTCTTCCGGCGGAAGGGGCAGACTGGGTGTATGTCCGAGCCTGTCGCAGAGAACCCATCCGGATACACCCTCTTCGCCGTCTGGCGACGAAACCCCGACGTTCCGATCGTCGACACCGACGCCACGGAACTCGAGAACATCGTCGGCTACATCGAAGACGCCGGAGTTGCTGTGCGTGGGTTCTACGACGTCTCGGGGCTCAAGGCCGACGCCGACCTCATGGTGTGGCTGCACGGCGAGACCGCTGAAGACCTGCAGAAGGCGCTGCGCCGGCTGCGTCGCACCGAACTGCTGCGCACCCTGCTGCCGGTGTGGAACGTCATGGGCGTGCACCGTGACGCCGAGTTCAACCGTTCGCACGTGCCAGGATTCCTGCGCGGCATCGAGCCCAAGCAGTGGCTGTGCCTGTACCCGTTCGTCCGCACCCCCGAGTGGTACCTGATCGACGAGGCAGAGCGCCGGGCGATGCTCGCCGACCACGGTCGCAAGGGTGCGGCGTTTACCGGTGTGCTCGCGAACACGGTCGCCGCGTTCGCACTGGGCGACTACGAATGGCTGCTGCCGCTCGAGGCCGATGACGTCACCGAACTCGTCGACCTCATGCGTGACCTGCGGTACACCGACGCTCGCCGATACGTGAAGGAAGAAGTGCCGTTCTACACGGGACGTCGCCTGCGTTTCGACGAGATCGCCGACGTACTGCAGTGACTCAGCCGGTCATGTCGACGAGCACTCCGATCCGTCTCGGCACGCGTCGCAGTGCGCTGGCACAGGCGCAGTCCGGCCAGGTCGCCGACGCCCTGTCGGCGGTGCTCGGCCACCCGGTCGAGCTCGTGCCGATCACGTCGGAGGGTGACACGAATCGGGCATCCCTGTCGCAGATCGGTGGGCAGGGCGTCTTCGCAACCCGCCTGCGCGAAGCGCTGCTGGCGGGGGAGTGCGACTTCCTCGTGCATTCGTTGAAGGATCTGCCCACCGCTCAACCCGAGGGGCTGGTCATCGCCGCCACTCCGCGCCGCGAGGATCCGCGCGATGTGGTGATCACCCGCGGGGGCACGCCGCTTCATGAGCTGCACACCGGGGCGACCGTCGGCACAGGCGCCCCGCGCCGGATCGCCCAGGTGCACCGCCGTGCCCCGCACGCCGAGGTCGTCGACATCCGCGGCAACGTCGACTCGCGTCTGGCGCGGGTCGCCTCGGGTGAGCTGGACGCCGTGATCCTCGCCGCGGCCGGGCTGTCGCGGCTGGGCGCGGACACCCCCCTGCACCGTGAGGAGCTCGGGCTCGGCGAGTGGCCGACGGCTCCCGGTCAGGGTGCGCTTGCGGTCGAGACGACGACGGATGCACCCGACTGGCTGCTCGCCGGGCTTGCGCAGCTGGATGATCTGCCCACGCGCATCGCGGTGACGATCGAGCGCGAGATCCTCGCGGGACTCGACGCCGGATGCCAGGCGCCGATGGCTGCTCATGCCGAGGTCACCGGCGACGAGGTGCGCGTTCGCGCGGTGGTATATCAGCCCGAGGGCGACCGCCGGATCGGCATCGACGTCACCGAAGCGCTGAACGGGGAGTATATTCGACGCAACGGCAGCGGCAATGGCGCGGATGCTGCCGATGATGCAGACCCGATGCCCACCGCAGTTCGTATCGGCAGGTCTGCTGCTCATCGGCTGCTCGAACTGGGGGCGGCCGACCTCCTCCCGCGAGAGTGATGCTGATGACTGCTTCCGAAACGAAACCGGCCAAGCCGTTGGACGGGTGGCGCGTACTCGTGCCCCGTGGCGGCCCCTGGGGTGACGGCGTGGCCGCGAGCCTGCGTTCGCAGGGCGCCGTGCCGGTGGTCGCCCCGCTGATCAACTTCGCTCCGACGACCGACCAGCCCTCGCTGGATGCGGCGCTGGAGCGCCTGGCCGCCGGTGAGTACGACTGGTTGACCATCACCAGCGCCACGACCGTCGATGTGCTCTTCGCGCACCGGGTCGAGATCCCCCGCACGACGAAGGTTGCGGCAGTCGGCGAGACGACGGCTGCCGCCCTGCAGGCGGTCGGCTACGAGGTCGCCCTCGTGCCCGAGCAGGACAATTCGGCGGCGGGTATGGCCAAGCAGCTGATCGAGCTCGAGCCCGAGCCGCGTCGCATCCTCACCCTGCGCAGCGAGATCGCCAAACCCGTGCTCACCCAGTCGCTGATCGATGCGGGGCATCACGTCGACAGTGTGGTGGCGTATCGCACGGTGGGTGTGCCGGTGACGGAGCGCATCCGGCGGGATGTCGAGAACGGCCGCATCAACGCGATCCTCATCACCAGCGGGTCGGTCGCGCAGCAGGTGCGCGAGCAGTTCCCGACCATCCCCGACACGACGCTGCTGGCGGCGATCGGGCCGCGCACCGCGAAGGACGCCCGCAACGCCGGCCTGCCGGTGTGGGTGGTGGCCGACAAGCAGACGGTGGATGCCCTGATCGATGCGGTCTCGCACTTCACGCTGCCGCACGCGGCCGACGAGTTCGCGCCGTGAGTCGTTTTCCTGACACCCGCCTGCGGCGGCTGCGGCAGTCCGCGCCCGTACGCAATCTCGTGCGTGAGACCTCGCTCGAGGCGCGCCAACTGGTGCTCCCGATGTTCGTGCGGGAGGGTCTGACCGCGCCGCAGCCGATCGGGTCGATGCCCGGGATCGTGCAGCACTCCATGGATTCGCTGCGGGCCGCGGCTGCCGAGGCGGCTGAGGCGGGCGTGGGCGGTGTGATGCTGTTCGGCGTTCCCGCCGTGCGCGATGCCACCGGTTCTGGTGCGGATGATCCGCAGGGCATCCTGAATGTGGCCACTGAGGCGCTCGTCGCCGAGGTGGGCGATGCGCTGGTCGTGCAGACCGATCTGTGCCTGGATGAGTTCACCGACCACGGGCACTGCGGCGTGCTCGCCCCCGATGGGTCGGTCGACAACGATGCGACGCTGGAGCGCTATGCGTCGATGGCGCTCGCGCAGGCGCGCGCCGGATCGCAGCTGCTCGGGCTCTCGGGCATGATGGACGGCCAGGTCGCGGTGATCCGCGATGCGCTGGATGCCGAGGGCTTCACCGACACGCTGCTGCTGGCCTACGCGGCCAAGTACGCGAGCGCGTTCTACGGCCCGTTCCGTGAGGCGGTGGACTCGCAGCTGCAGGGCGATCGCCGCACCTACCAGCTCGACCCCGGCAACCGCCGCGAGGGCGTGCGCGAGGCACTGGTCGATCAGGATGAGGGCGCCGACATCGTCATGGTGAAGCCGGCGATGGCCTTCCTCGATGTGCTGCGCGAGGTGCGCGACGCCGTCGAGATTCCGGTCTGGGCATACCAGGTCTCCGGTGAGTACGCGATGGTCGAGGCCGCTGCCGCGAACGGTTGGATCGACCGGCGTGCCGCCGTGCTGGAGTCGCTGCTGTCGATCCGCCGTGCCGGCGCCGACGCCGTGCTCACCTACTGGGCTGCTGAGGCCGCCCGCTGGCTGAAGGGCTGACGGGCCCCTCCCGGCATCCCCGTGTCCCACTTTTCGCAGAGCATGTCCCAAAATCTGCTGCCAAACCGGCGGTTTAACAGCAGAAAGTGGGACATGGTTGTGGGGGAAGCGCCGGATGCCACAGATCTACTCCCGAACCAACAGGAGACACCGTGACCGACCGCAATGACGACCTGTTCGACACCGCCCGCCGGGTGATCCCCGGCGGAGTGAACTCGCCCGTACGGGCCTACGGTTCGGTCGGGGGGACACCGCGCTTTCTCGCATCCGCCAGCGGCGCCCGCGTGACGGATGCCGCCGGTCAGGAGTACATCGATCTCGTCGCCTCCTGGGGACCGGCGCTGCTCGGACACGCGCAGCCCGACGTCGTCGCCGCGGTGCAGGATGCTGCCACCCGCGGCCTCTCGTTCGGCGCCCCTACCGAGGGTGAGGTCGAACTGGCTGAGCTCATCGCCGACCGGGTACGGCACGGCGATGCGCGCCCCGTCGAGCGGGTGCGCCTGGTCTCGACCGGGACCGAGGCCACGATGACCGCGATCCGTCTCGCCCGTGGCGCCACCGGCCGCGATCTGCTGGTGAAGTTCGCGGGCCACTACCACGGCCACTCCGACGGCCTGCTTGCCGCCGCCGGGTCTGGCGTCGCGACCCTCGCGCTACCAGGCTCGGCCGGCGTCCCGGCGCCGATCGCCGCGCAGACGCTCGTCATCGACTACAACGACCCGGATGCCCTCGCTGCCGTCTTCGCCGAACATGGCGACCGCATCGCTGCCGTCATCGTCGAGGCCGCCTCGGCGAACATGGGCGTGGTCGCTCCGCTGCCGGGCTTCAACCGGCTCATCGCCGAGACCGCGCACGCGCACGGCGCCCTGATGATCCTCGACGAGGTGCTCACCGGATTCCGCGTGCATCCCGCGGGGTTCTGGGGTCTGCAGCAGGAGGCGGGCGAGGAGTACCAGCCCGACATCATCACCTTCGGCAAGGTCGTCGGCGGAGGGATGCCGCTGGCCGCGCTCGGCGGCCGCGCCGAGGTCATGGACCTGCTCGCCCCGACTGGACCCGTCTACCAGGCGGGGACCCTGTCGGGGAACCCGCTGTCGGTCGCGGCCGGCCTGGCCACCCTGCGCCTGGCGACGCCCGAAGTGTACGACGCGGTGGATGCCGCCGCCGACCGCCTCGCCACGGCGCTGGATGCCGCGCTGACTGACGCCGGCGTCGTGCACGCCGTGCCGCGCGCGGGCAACCTGTTCGGCGTGGTTTTCGCGCCCGATGCCCCGCGCACCTATGCCGAGGCGCAGGCTCAGGAGTCGTTCCGCTACGCACCCTTCTTCCACGCCATGCGGGAGCAGGGCATCGCCCTGCCGCCCAGCGTTTTCGAGGCCTGGTTCCTCACCGTCGCGCACGGCGAGGAAGAGCTCGCGGCGATCGAGGCCGCGCTACCGGCCGCGGCTGCTGCGGCGGCCTGCGCCCAGCCCTGAGCGTCGACTGGCGGAATCCTCACAGAGAACGCTCTGGCTCCTGTGGGCAAGTCGCACCCGGCTTGTCGGAGGGCGCTGGCAGACTAATGCCATGGTGACCCTGCTGCTCGATCAGTCGCGGCTCGAAGTCGTGCTCTCACCGATCGAGCGCGCCACCACATTCCACCGCGACAACCTGCGCATCGCGCGTGAGCACATCACCAAGGTGCAGCTCACCGACGATGCATGGACGTGGTTGCGCGGCGTACCCGGCCCTGGCACCCACATCCCCGGCATCCTCGCCGCCGGCACGTGGAAGTCGGCGGGAACCACCGATTTCGTGCTGATCCGTCGTCGCAAGCCGAGTGTCGTGATCGACCTCGTGGACGACGACTACCAGCGGCTGATCCTCACCACCCGTCATGGGCTTGCGCTCACGCAGGCGCTGCGACTCGAGGTGAGTGAAGAACCGGCTGACGTGGTCGAGATCGCCGCGACCGGCGCGATTCCGGTGCAGAAGGGCCGTCAGCGGCCCGTGATCCGCCCGCGCCCGGCATCGGCCTGAAACGACGATGACCGCCCCGGTGAAGGGCGGTCATCGATGAGGGGCGCGGAGCGCAGCGGGTAGCGCGACTCAGTCGCGGTGCTCGTGCTCGTGGTGCTCGTGCCCGTGCTCGTGCTCGTGGTGCCCGTGCTCGTGGTGCTCGTGCTCGTGGTGCCCGTGCTCGTGGTGCCCGTGCTCGTCGTGCTCGTGGTCGTGCTCGTGGTGCCCGTGGTCGTGGTGGTGCCCGTGCTCGTGGTGGTCACGGCGCAGCTCCGCGCGCGTCTCGTGATGCTCGTGGTGCTCAGAGTGCTCGTGGTCACCCGAGTGCTCGTCGCTGGACTGGTCCGCGTTGTTGTCGTGCGGGTGCTCCTGCTCGGCATCCGTCTGCTCGGCATCCGACTGCGGCACCGTGTCGATCACGCCGGTCGAGGCGACGCTCCAGGTACGGGACTCCTGCTCATCCACCTGCGCGTAGGGGTAGTCGGGAGCAGGGCCCTCGAAGAACGAGCGCGCGGCGGCCGAGAGCGAGGTGCGCATCGCCGCAAGACGAGGATCGGACTGCTCCTCGTCATCGTCGGAACCGTCGGCATCCTCATCGCCCTGCCCAGCGAGCAGCGGAGAGAAGACAGCGACGCCCGTGCCGGTTCCCGGCTCGACGACAGCCTCGTCGGAGTTGTCGTCGGCTGCGGGAGCCTCATCTGCATCTGCATCTGCATCTGCATCTGCGGCGTGGGCGGCGTCGGTGGAGGCAGGGATGCCGGTGATCAGCTCAGTGAACGACACCCGCTCCTCTTCGGGAGCAAGGGAGACTGCCATCGTGGCGAGCGGCAGCACCCCCGCGCCGTCATCGGAGTCATCGGTGCGTGCCGCGTCGTCGTGGGTTTCGCCCTCGCCCTCGCCGCCTGTTTCGGCGGCAGGCTCAGCAGCCTCGGGCTCGGGCTCGTCGGTCTCGACGGCCTCCGGCTCGGGTTCGGGCTCGGGCTCGACAGCCTTGGTCTCGGGGTCTCCCGCGGAATCGCCCTCCGGGGCTGCCTCGTACGCGGATCGCGGGGTGTCGAATCCGCCCACCGAGACGGGAGCCCAAGCCGGCTGGGCGGAGTCATCGGCGACGTCGTCGACCACGTCATCGATGTCGTCGTCGTGGGAGATCACCGGGATCGCCACGGCCTCGGTCGTGACGGTGTCGAGCGTCACTGTCGCGGGATCCGCGAGGTCGACACCCTCCGCCGGGGCCGGGGTGGTGTCTGCCGTGGTGGGAGCGTCCTCGGTGGGTGTCGCTTCTGGGGCGTCCGCGGCGTCGTGCGACGCGCTGTCGGCAGCGTCCGCACCGGCGTCGTCCGCAGTGGCGTCGTCCGCAGCGGCAGGAGCCTCCGCGTCCTCGCTCGGCTCAGCGGAGTCGCCCGTGCCGATCGCCTCGTCGGCGGCATCCTCCGCCGGCGACGCCTCGGCCGCGCCAGCGTCATCCGCCGGTGCGTCGTCTGCCGGCGCGTCTGCCGGCGCGTCCCCCAGCGCCTCGGCGGTGCCTGCCGCGATCACACCCGCGCCACCGACGGTCGCGACACCGCCAGCCAGCAGAGCAGCATCACCCAGCGCCACGGCCGCGGTGTCGGCCGCCTCATCGGAGCCAGCCTCCGTGCCGCCCTCGGCGGCGGCCGGTGCGCTCGTCGTCTCGGCGTGCTCGGCATGAGCCACGGGGTTCGCGACCTCGTTCAGGCGCGGGCTGGCCGAGCGACGACCGTAGACCAGGTCGAGGAACACCTCTTCGAGGCTGGGGCCGCGCTGCAGCAGCGTGGTCAGAGCGATGCCGGCGCTCGCGGCGATCGCGCCGACCTGCGCCGCATCCGCGCCGCGCACGGTCAGTCCCGAGCGCAGAACGTCGTACATGAGGCCGGCGGCGCTGAGGGCGGCGGCGAGCCCCGAACGATCCTCGGCGTCGACGACCACAGAACCGGTGGTCGGATCGACGAGGTCCTCGATGCTCCCGGTGTACTCGGCGTGACCGCGCGAGAGCACCACGACGTTGTCGGCGACCTGCTCGATCTCGCTCAGCACATGCGAGGAGACCAGCACCGTGCGGCCCTCATCGGCCAGGCGACGCATGAGCATGCGCATCCACCGGATGCCCTCAGGGTCGAGCCCGTTCGCCGGCTCGTCGAGCACGAGCGCACCCGGGTCGCCGAGCAGGGCCGTCGCCACGCTGAGCCGCTGACGCATACCGAGTGAGAAGCCGCCGATGCGCGTCTCGGCATCGTTCTGCAGCCCCACCAGCCGCAGCACTTCGTCCACCCGAGAGGTGGGGATGCCGTTGGCCTTGGCCTGGATCGTCAGATGACGGGTGGCCGTGCGGCGCGGTCGGTAGACGGTGTCTTCCAGCACCGAGCCCACGGTACGCAGCGGATGCCGCAGCTCGGAGTACGCCTTGCCGCCGATCGTGGCCGTTCCCAGCGTCGGGCGGATCTGCCCGAGCAGCATCCGCAACGACGTCGTCTTGCCGGCACCGTTGGGGCCAAGGAAGCCAGTCACGACCCCGGGCTCAACGCGTGCCGACAGGTCGGACACAGCGGTGACGTCGCCGAAACGCTTCGTCACCCTGGTGAACTCGAGCACCTGTCCTTCGGGCATGCGAGACCTCTCTGATCTGGGGAGTCCCCTCTATCTTCACGGAAAATCCCCCGATTCGAGGTATTTTCGGGCACCGGCGCGCGGTGGATCCAGCGGGGTGGCGGGTAGCCTGGCGATCGTGACCGACTCCGCAGCATCCCGCGTCCTCGTCCGCACCGAACACACGCTGGGCAGGATCACCCTGAACCGGCCCGAGGCGATCGGCGCGCTTGACCTCGGCATGATCCAGGCGATCACCGCCGCCCTCGATCTCTGGCGAGATGATCCCGACGTGCTCGCGGTGCTCATCGACGGCACGGGCGAGCGGGGCCTGTGCGCCGGCGGCGATGTGCGGGCTCTTTACGAGCAGATCACGAGCGGCAACGCCGATCAGACCGCGACGTTCTTCGGTGCCGAGTACGCCATGAACGCGGCGATCGCCGCGTACCCCAAGCCGGTCGTCGTCTTCGCCGACGGCATCACCATGGGTGGCGGCATCGGCCTGGCCGGTCACGCCTCCGTGCGCATCGTCACCGAGCGGTCGAAGCTGGCGATGCCGGAGACGCGCATCGGCTTCACGCCTGACGTCGGCGGCACCTGGCTGCTGGGGCGTGCGCCCGGCCGGATGGGGGAGTACTTCGGGCTGACCGGCGCGACGATGAGCGGTGCGGATGCCATCTACCTCGGCTTCGCCGACCACTTCGTGCCGTCCGATAGCCTGCACGGGCTCGCCGACGCGCTGGCCTACCGTGCCGACCCAGCCACGCCGAACGAGATGGTGCTGCTGTTCGACGAGACCCCCGAGCCCTCTGCGCTGCCCGCGGCGCGGCCCTGGATCGACGACGCCTTCTCGGCCGACACGGTCGCCGAGATCCTCGAGCGGCTCGATGCGCGCCCCGAGCCGGATGCCGCAGCTGCAGCGGCCACCCTGCGGGAGCTCTCGCCGACCGCCCTGGCGGTCACGCTCGACGCCGTGCGCGAGGCGCGCGAGATGTCGGGTGTGCGCGAGGCGCTCGAAGGGGAGTACCGCCGGGTGCTGTGGTTCGCCCACCATCACCCCGACCTCGTCGAGGGCATCCGCGCACAGCTGGTCGACAAGGACCGTAACCCGCACTGGCAGCCGGCGACCGTCGCGGAGCTGGCATCCGATCCCGGCGCCGATGCCCGCGCTTACGTGCCCCAGCCCGCACTGTTCGGGGCCTGAGGACCCCTCACACCGCAGCGGCTCAGGGGCGGGCGGAGTCGGCGAGCTCGCGGAGGCGGGCGACGTGCGCGGCGGGCTGACGTTCGCGCGCGTAGGCGACGGCCGCCTCACGCGGATGCTGCAGCAGCGAACGGTCCGCCTCGAGCTGCACGATCAGCTCGGCCAGCGCCGCCGCATCCGTCCCGGGGGTGCCGATCGCGGCATCGCCGAACTCCCCGGCCAGCACCGGGTCGCTGACGATCACCGGGCGTCCGTGCGAGAACGCCTCCAACGCCACCATCGGCTGGTTGTCGAAGCCGAGTGAGGTGATGAGGGCCGCGTCGGCGGCATCCATCAGCTCGGCCACACGCGTGCCGGGAACCGAACCGTGGAACGTCACACCGGCGACCGGCCGCTGCGTGCCCCCCGCGACGTCGAGGTGCACGCGGCCAGAGCCGAGCCGCGCCTCGACCAGCCGCATCGCCTCCAGCGCCACCTCGACGCGCTTCTCGGGAGCGAAGCGGGCCACCCAGAGCAGACGCAGCGGTCCGCCCTCGGGTGCGGCGGTCACCGCGAGCGGCTGCGCGACGTTCGAGAAGGCCTCCACTCGGCCCGCCCCGGCATCGCGCAGCGCCTGAGCCTGATGGCGGGAGGGAGAGAGCACGATGTCGGCGCGTTCGGCGATGCGCAACGTCATCGTGCGCAGGGCGTTGTTGAGGGCGTGGCTGCCCCGGTATCGGCCGCCATCGGCGATCCCGGTGAGGGAGCGATGCACACGCGAGACCGCGGGCGCGAACGGGGCGAGAGGTGCCGGCGCACGCCAGAAGAACGTGTGCACGGTGTGCAGTACCGGGATGCCGAGTCGCCGGCCCACCGCGATCGCGGCGGCGGCCAGGGCGAACTCGGAGTGCACGACGATGGTGTCGACCTGGTGGCGGCGCACGGTCGCCGCGACGAGCGGCTCGAGGTCGCGGGCACGGCCGAGCAGGGGTAGATCCAGCACGGGGATGGTGCCGCGGCGTGGGGGAGTGACGGTGATGATGCCGGATTCCGCGGCATCCGCCAGCTCATCGGCGTCGGGAGCGAGCACGACCGTGCGCACGCCGTCGGCGGCCAGGGCCTGCGCCTGCCGGACGAAGGCCGTCTGCGCCCCTCCCAGGTACTTCAGGGAGTAGTCGCACACCAGCAGTACGGCCGGCGTCGCAGCCTTGTCGTCGCGCATGAGGTCCCTTCGATCCTGCCCCTGCGAGTCTACGGCGGCGCCCTGTGCGCCCCGGCGCTGCGTTGTTCGATCCGGTGCAGCAAATCCAGCCGTCGAAGGGAGGGCTTTCGCTGTGAGCGAAGGGGAGCGGATGCACCCGAGCGGATGTCGGCAGATCGTGGCACCCTGTCATGTGGCCACTCTTCGGTGACCCTCAAAAACCTACTAGGACGTCCACCTGTGCTGGGAAAAATCCTCCTTCGATACATGCGCCGATATCGGTGGCTGCTGCTCGGCGTGCTGGTGTTCCAGTTCGCCAGTGCGATGGCTGCCCTCTACCTGCCGCGCCTGAACGCCGACATCATCGATCAGGGTGTGGCGCGCGCCGACACCGGCTACATCTGGTCGCACGGCATGCTCATGCTCGCCGTCTCGCTCGGGCAGATCGTCGCCTCGGTCATCGCGACCTACTTCGCCGCGCGTGCGGCGATGTCGACCGGTCGCGACATTCGCGCCGACGTGTTCCAGCGGGTCAACAGCTTCTCTGAGCGGGAGGTGTCGCAGTTCGGCGCCGGTTCGCTGATCACCCGCAACACCAACGACGTGCAGCAGGTGCAGATGCTGGCCATGATGGGCGCGACGATGTTCGTCACCGCGCCGCTGCTGGCCATCGGCGGCATCATCATGGCCGTGCAGACCGACCTGGGCCTGAGCTGGCTGATCGCCGTCTCGGTGCCGGTGCTGCTCGTCGTCGCGGTCCTCATCATCGGCCGCATGGTGCCGCTGTTCCGGCTCAACCAGCGCAAACTCGACGCCGTGAACCGCATCATGCGCGAGCAGCTCACGGGTGTGCGCGTCGTGCGCGCCTTCGTGCGCGAGCGCATCGAAGAAGAGCGGTTCCGCGGCGCGAACACCGACATCATGATCGTCGGACGCAAGATCGGCTCGCTGTTCGTGCTGCTGTTCCCGCTGTTCATGCTGATCCTCAACGTCACCGTCGTCGCCGTGATCTGGTTCGGCGGCATCGAGGTCAACAACGGCACGGTCGAGATCGGCACGCTGTTCGCCTTCATGCAGTACATCGGCCAGATCATGATGGGCGTGATCATGTCGAGCTTCATGGCGATGATGATCCCGCGCGCCGCCGTCTCGGCCGAGCGCATCGGTGAGGTGCTCGACGCCCCCACGAGCATGACCCGCCCCGCAGACGGCGTGACCGACTTCCCCGCCCCGGGTGCGGTGGCCTTCGACGACGTCGAGTTCACCTACCCCGGTGCCGAGGCTCCGGTGCTCTCGGGCATCAGCTTCGGCGCGCAGCCGGGTGAGACCGTCGCGATCATCGGGTCGACCGGTTCGGGCAAGACCACACTGGTCTCACTCATCCCTCGTCTGTTCGACGTCACCGGCGGCGCCGTGTACGTCGGCGGCACCGATGTGCGCGAAGCCGACGTCGAGGCGCTGTGGAAGAGCATCGGTCTCGTGCCGCAGCGTCCGTTCCTGTTCACCGGCACCGTGGCATCCAACCTGCGCTACGGCCGCGAGGATGCCACCGACGAAGAGCTCTGGAAGGCGCTCGAGATCGCGCAGGGCCGCGACTTCGTCGAGGAGATGCCCGACGGGCTCGAGTCCCGCATCGCCCAGGGCGGTACGAACGTCTCCGGCGGTCAGCGTCAGCGCCTCGCCATCGCGCGGGCGATCGTGCACCAGCCGCAGGTGCTCGTCTTCGACGACTCCTTCTCGGCGCTCGACCTCACCACCGACGCGCGCCTGCGGCAGGCCCTGTGGCGTGAGCTGCCCGAGGTGACCAAGATCGTCGTCGCCCAGCGGGTGTCGACCATCACCGACGCCGACCGCATCGTCGTTCTCGAAGACGGCGCCATGGTCGGCGTGGGTACCCATGAGGAGCTGCTCGAGACCTGCAGCACGTACCGCGAGATCGTCGAGTCGCAGCTGGGGGTGGACGCATGACCAGTCCTGAGAACAGTCGTGCCGCGGCGACGCCGCTGCCCGCAGAGGCCACCGCGGTCGATGTCACCATCGATGAGGCGTACGAGGCCGAACTCGCCGAGCAGGCCCGTCAGGCCGGCGGCGGCTGGGACTCGGCAGCCCCCGGCAAGGCCGACAACTTCGGTGTGAGCTTCGCCCGCATGATCGGGCTGCTCAAGCCCTCGGCGGTCTGGTTCGTGCTCGTGTCGATCTTCGGCGCCATCGGCGTCGTGCTGGCCGTGGCCGCACCGAAGGTGCTCGGTGAGGCGACCAACATCGTCTACGAGGGCTTCATCTCGCACGTGCTTGGCACCGGGATGGGGGACTTCCCCGGATTCCCGCAGGGCATGTCGCAGCAGGAGGTCGTCGACGCGCTGCGCGCCGCCGGTCAGGACGACTTCGCCAACATGGTCGGCGCCATGCAGAACTTCTCGGTCGGCACCGGTGTCGACTTCGAGCGGCTCCGCTGGATCATCGTCGCGGTGCTCGCGATCTACGTGGTCTCGGCGTTCCTCAGCTGGATCCAGGGATACGTCATCAACGTCATCATGGTGCGCACCATGTGGCGTCTGCGTGAAGACGTCGAGGCGAAGATCAACCGCCTGCCGCTGTCGTACTTCGACAAGGTGCAGCGCGGCGAGCTGATCTCCCGCGTCACGAACGACATCGACAACATCACGCAGACCATGCAGCAGTCGCTCTCGGGTGCGCTGACCTCGGTGCTGACCGTGATCGGCGTGCTGATCATGATGTTCTCGATCTCGTGGCAGCTCGCGCTCGTCGCCCTGGTGGCGCTGCCGCTGATGGCGGTCATCTTCGGCATCATCGGTCCGCGCTCGCAGAAGGCCTTCGGCACGCAGTGGCGCAAGGTCGGCCGCCTCAACGCCCGCGTCGAGGAGGCCTTCTCTGGTCACGCACTGGTGAAGGTGTTCGGTCGCGAGCAGGACGCCCTCGACCGCTTCCAGGTCGAGAACGAAGAGCTCTACCAGGCGAGCTTCAAGGCGCAGTTCCTCTCGGGCATCATCATGCCCGCGATGACCTTCGTCGGCAGCCTCACCTACGTCGGCATCGCCGTGCTCGGCGGACTCATGGTCGCCAGCGGCAACCTGCGTCTCGGCGACGTGCAGGCCTTCATCCAGTACTCGCAGCAGTTCACCCAGCCGCTGAGCGAGCTGGGCGGGATGGCAGCGGTGGTGCAGTCGGGCACGGCCTCGGCCGAGCGCGTCTTCCAGCTGCTGGATGCCGACGAGCAGGAGCCGGATGCCGAGGATGCCCCGACCGTCACCGGCGGCGAAGGCGTCATCGAGTTCGAGCACGTCGCGTTCTCGTACACCCCGGAGCGTCCGCTGATCACCGACCTGTCGTTCCGCGTCGAACCCGGGCAGACGGTCGCGATCGTCGGCCCGACGGGTGCGGGCAAGACGACCCTGGTGAACCTCATCATGCGGTTCTACGAGCTCGACGCCGGGCGCATCCTGCTCGACGGTCAGGACATCTCGCAGATGGAGCGCGCCGATCTGCGCGCCCGTACCGGCATGGTGCTGCAGGACCCGTGGCTGTTCGCCGGCACGATTCGCGACAACATCCGCTACGGCAAGGAGTCGGCCACCGAAGACGAGCTCATGGCCGCCGCCAAGGCGACCTACGTCGACCGTTTCGTGCACTCGCTGCCCGACGGCTACGACACCGTGCTCGACGAGGATGCCTCCAACGTCTCTGCCGGTGAGCGTCAGCTCGTCACGATTGCACGCGCGTTCGTCGCGCAGCCGTCGATCCTCATCCTCGATGAGGCCACCAGCGCGGTCGATACGCGCACCGAGCTGTTGCTGCAGCACGCGATGGCGGCCCTGCGCCAGGGACGTACCTCGTTCGTGATCGCGCACCGCCTGTCGACCATCCGCGACGCCGACCTCATCCTGGTGATGGAGCACGGTGACATCGTCGAGAAGGGCACGCACGACGAGCTGATCGCCGCGCAGGGCGCGTACTGGCGCCTGTATCAGTCGCAGTTCGAGCAGGCCGCGACCGATCTGGATGCCGAAGAGCTGATGACCGGCGGTATGCCGGTGGTCGCCTCGGGCGAGGCCGACGAGACGGTTGACGCGGCAGCACCTGCCGACGACCGCGCCTGACCCCCACAGACGAGAACGCCCGCCCCGACTCCGGGGCGGGCGTTCTCGTCTGCGCGGAGACGTCGGTAAGGGGACGTCTGGGCAGGGGCTCAGCGGCCGTCGAGGCCGAACAGCTCCAGGGGGTGGGTCAGCCGCCACCAGGCGCTGGGTGCGGGGATCGCCGCATCCAGCGACACGGTCGTCTCGGCCTGATTCACGGGCCCGGCGAGGGTGAGCGTGCCGACTTCGGCACCCTTGGTGGTGTCCTCACCGAGTTCGAGCGTGCTCTCCGATGTCGCGGCGGCGCTGTTCCACAGCACGACCTCGGCATCGGCATCCGTCACGAGGTTCGCTTTCGCACCCCACTCCGTGCGCACGGTGCCGACCACGGTGCCGGCGGGGACGGTCGGCTCCTGCGCCGCCAGCTGCTCCTCGACCTGCGTGAACAGCGAGCGGGTCGCGGCGAGTCGCTCGTCATCGCCGTCCTGGCCGAGCACGGCGGCGAAGAGCCGCACGGTCGTGCCGTCGACCTCGACATCCTTCGCGGTGAGCAGATTCCATCCCGAGAGCGTGCCGGTCTTGATGCCGACGACACCGGGATCCTCGAGCATGTCGTTCGAGTTCGTCACCTCACCCGCGCCAGGGATCTGCGCTGACTCGGTGCCCACGATCTCAGCGAAGACAGGATTGCGCATCGCGACCTCGCCGAGCTCGATGAGCCCGGCCGGGGTGGAGACATTGCGGGTGTCGAAGCCCGAGGGGGTGGCGAGGCTCACGCCCTCGATGCCGTTCTCGGCGAGCCACGCCTTCGACGCCTCGGCGAAGCCGGCATCGGACCCCCACAGCTCGTCCGACATGCGGTCGATGTAGTTGTTGGCCGAGCCGAGCAGCACGCCCTGCAGCATCTGATACTCGCTGAGCGAGCCGCCCACGGGCACGTCGAGCGCCGACTGGTTCGACCAGCGGTAGCTCCAGTAGTCGCGCGAGTCGCTCCAGTCGAACGTGTACGCCGGGCCCTGCTCGCCCGGCTCCAGGGGCAGCTCGTCGAGCACCATCATGGTCGAGGCGACCTTCGTGATGCTCGCGATCTCGGTGGGCACGGTCGTCGAGGCGACGGTGTCCAGCCCAGAGACCGCCACGGCGGCGCTCCCGGTCGTCGGCCAGGTGATCGCCGCGGCCGGGGCGGGGGTGAGCTCGACGGTCGAGGCCTTCACCACGGGTGCGACGGCATCGAGGGGCCAGAGCAGGGTCGCGCCGACATAGGAGCCGCACAACAGCGCGACCACGCCGAGCGGCACGATCGCCCGCGGGCGCAGCCAGCCGGGCACGAGGTGGGCATCGGTGAGCAGGTCATCGTCGGATTCCTCGCGCAGGGCCGAGGCCGCCGTCACCGTCTGGGCGTCCAGCCAGGTGAGCGCCGTGGGTGGGCGAGCCTCGTCGGCCCACTCGCTCGCGGGGGTCTCCGGCTCGGTGGGTTCGGCGGGTTCGGCCGGCTCGGCCGACACGATGATCGGGTTCTCCCGCGTGCTGTCGTCGGTGTGCTCGACGGCTTCGTGCTCGACGGCATCCGGCTCCAGTGCATCCGGCTCCGGCTCGACGGCATCCGGCTCCGCAGCGTCCGGCTCCGGCTCGGCCGCATCCGGCTCCGGCTCGGCCGCATCGACCGCATCTCGCTCGCGGGCGGCCTGCGTGACCGGATCGTTCGCCGACTTCGGGCCGAACAGGGCCGCGAGCTTCGCGTGGGTCTCGTTGCGCGCGTCGGTGGCATCCGCTTCCGCACCGTCGCCCGCGACATCCTCGGGCGCGGGAGGTGAAGGGCGGTCATCGACGGTCACCCGCATACGCTATCGAATCCTCGCTATGATCGAGGCACAACCACGGGAGTCCGGCGAGCCGGGCTGAGAGGGAGCGATTCGCGCTTCGACCGTCGAACCTGATCCGGATCATGCCGGCGCAGGGAGGAGTTCATATGAGTACGTCCACGTCCACGTCCGCTTCCACGGATGTCGCGAAGGCCACGCCGCGCACTCTGCGCTGGCGGGTCGTCGACATCGTCGTCGCCAGTGTGCTCGGCGTCGCCGCCGGCCTGATCTTCCTGGCCTGGAACACGCTGTACCCGGGTCCGAAGCTGCTGCTCGAACCGCTGCTGCCGGGGCTCCAGGGCCTGCTGGACGGCCCTTGGCTCTTCGCCGGCGTGCTCGGCGCGCTGATCATCCGCAAGCCCGGCGCGGCGATCTACACCGAACTGCTCGCCGCGGTCGTCTCGGCGCTGGTCGGAAACCAGTGGGGCGGATTCCTCACCCTCGAGGCCGGGCTCGTGCAGGGCCTGGGGGCCGAGCTCGTCTTCCTGCTCTTCTTCTACCGTCGCTGGAGCCTGCCCGTCGCGATCCTCGCGGGCATGGGCGCGGCCCTGGCCGGCGGCATCAACAACCTCATCCTCTGGTTCGCCGGTGCCGACACGACCTTCGTCGTCGTCTACCTGATCAGCACGGTCGTCTCGGGCGCAGTGATCGCGGGCCTGCTGTCGTGGCTGCTCGCCCGTGGCCTGGCCGCGACAGGGGCACTCGACCGCTTCGCCTCCGGGCGGGCCGGCGCGACGCGGGTCTGACCACCCCCATGTGCACCTCCGTCGGCCCCGCCGCGGTCGAGATCCGCGGCTGGGGCTGGCGGCACGCCAGTCGCATCGCCTGGGCCCTGCACGACGTGAGCGCCCGAATCGAGCCGGGCGAGCGCGTGCTGCTGCTCGGCGCATCCGGCGCGGGCAAGTCGACGCTGTTGCACGGCCTGGCCGGCGTGCTCGGCGGTGACGAAGAGGGCGAGAGCGTCGGCGAACTGCTCATCGACGGGATGCCGGCCGCCCGCACACGCGGACGCGCGGGGCTCGTGCTGCAGGATCCCGACTCGCAGGTCATCCTCGCCCGGGTGGGCGACGACGTCGCGTTCGGCTGTGAGAACCTCGGCGTGCCGCGCGACGAGATCTGGCCGCGTGTGGAGGCGGCGCTCGACGCCGTCGGACTCGACGTGCCCCTGGACCGCCCGACCAAGGCGCTCTCGGGTGGCCAGAAGCAGCGTCTCGCCTTGGCCGGCGCGCTCGCCATGCGCCCCGGTCTGCTCCTGCTCGATGAACCCACCGCCAATCTCGACCCGCGCGGGGTGGCAGAGGTGCGCGACGCCGTCGAGCGGATGCTGCAGGTGCAGCCGGCGACTCTCGTCGTGGTCGAGCACCGGATCGACGCCTGGCTGCCCCTCATCGACCGGGTCATCGTGCTCGGCGAGGGCGGGGTGATCGCCGACGGTTCGCCCGACCGCGTGCTGCGCGAGCAAGGCGAGTGGCTGGCCGAGGCGGGAGTCTGGGTGCCTGGCATCCCCCCGCGGCATCCGGCGGCACCGGCGTCACCGCCCGGCCCTGCCCTCGTCTCCGCGCGCGACCTGGCCGTGGCCCGCGTGCGCGGCGAGACCGTCGCGGCCGGCATCGAACTTCGCGTGCACGCCGGCTCGGTGCTAGCCGTGACCGGCCCGAACGGTGCGGGCAAGTCGACTCTCGGGCTCACGCTCGCCGGTCTGCTCCCTCCTGTGGGCGGCGAGGTGACGGCATCCGACTCCCTCCGCGACGGTGCCGGTCCCGCGCCCATCCGGTGGGCCTCCCGCCAGCTCCTCCCGAGGATCGGCACCGTGTTCCAGGAGCCGGAGCATCAGCTGCTCGCGACGACCGTGCGTGACGAGCTCGCGATCGGGCCGCGGGCACTCGGCCTGGACGAGGGCGAGATCGCCGCCCGGACCGACGACCTGCTCGCCCGTCTGCGCCTCGACCGGCTCGCACAGGCCAACCCGTACACCCTCTCGGGCGGCGAGAAACGGCGACTGACGGTGGCATCCGCTCTGGCCACTCGCCCGCGCATGCTCGTGCTCGACGAGCCCACGTTCGGGCAGGATGCGCGCACCTGGCAAGAACTGATCGCCCTGCTGGCCGAACTGCGCGACGCGGGCACCGGCATCGTCGTCGTCACCCACGACGCCGACGTCGTCACCGCGCTGCATGCCGAGCGTTACGTGTTGGGAGCCGGCGCGTGACCCTGCTCGCGAGTCATGCGCGCACCGGGGTCCTCGCCCGCGTCAACCCGGTCGCGAAGCTCGGGGCGAGTGCGCTCATCGCGATCCCGCTGGTGCTCAGCCTCGACGTCGTCTCGGCGGCCGTCGCGCTCGCCCTCGAGTGCGTGCTGTTCTGCTTCGCCGGCATCGGCTGGCGCGAGTTCTGGCTGCGCACCTGGCCGGTCTGGCTGGCGGCGCCGCTGACCGCCCTGACGATCGCACTGTACGGCGAACCGAGTGGCACCGTGTACGCCGAGTGGTTCGTCGTGCGCATCAGTGAGGGGTCACTGACGCTGGCCGCGGCGACCTTCTTGCGGGTGCTGGCCGTCGCGTTGCCATCGGTCGTGCTGTTCGTCACTGTCGACCCCACCGACCTTGCGGATGGCCTCGCCCAGATCGTGCGGCTGCCGGCGCGGTTCGTGCTCGGTGGGCTCGCGGGCCTGCGCATGGTGGGGCTGTTCCTCGACGACTGGCGCGCCCTGGAACTCGCGCGCCGCGCGCGAGGGGTGGCCGATCGCGGCCGGCTGCGCCGGTTCCTCGGTATGGCGTTCGCGTTGCTCGTGCTGTCGATCAGGCGGGGCGCGAAACTGTCCACGGCGATGGAGGCACGGGGGTTCGGGGCGCCGGGCGCGCGGACCTGGGCGCGGGAGTCGCGCTTCGGCGGCAGGGAATGGATGCTGCTCGCCATCGGCCTGGCGATCTCGGCCGCCGCGGTCGTCGCGGCGGTGCTCGCCGGCACGTGGAACTTCATCCTCGGCCCGGGCTGAGCGGGCCTGCTCAGTCGAGCAGCGGCGCCAAGACCTCTTCGAGCACGACCGCGTTGTCGTGGTCGGTGTTGCGGCTGGAGTAGATGAGGGTGACGACCGGATGCGGCTTCAGCTCGTCGACGAGCGTGTGCAGCGCATCCGCGCTCTCGCCCGCGAGCTGTGCGCGGTACTGGTCGGCGTACACGTTCCAGTCCTCCGGCGGCGCGGCATGCCAGGCCTTGCGCAACGCGGTCGTGGGCGCGACGTCCTTGGCCCACAGGTCGATCGCTGCCCGATCCTTCGATACGCCGCGTGGCCAGAGGCGATCGACGAGCACACGGAACCCGTCGGACCGTTCGGCAGTGTCATAGGCTCGTTTGCGTCGCAGTTCCATCTCTTCAGCATCCCCCTCGTAGGGCCTGCGGCCAAGAGCGGATGCTGCGCACGGGCGGAACTGAAAACCACATATGCTGAGACTCAGTCGCAAAACGACGTCCGGCCTCAGGCGTTCAAAGGAGAACACGATGCAGATCAGCGGACAGGGCGCCCTCGTCACCGGCGGCGCCAGCGGGCTGGGCTTGGCCACAGCCCGGCGTCTCGCCGCCGCCGGAGCCCAGGTCACGATCATCGACCTGCCCGGCTCGGCCGGAGAGAGCATCGCCGCCGAACTCGGTGGCGCCTTCGCTCCCGCCGACGTCACCAGCCCCGAGCAGGTCGCGGCGGCCGTCGCCACCGCCCAGGCCCTCGCCCCACTGCGCGTGGTGGTCAACTGCGCCGGCATCGCCCCGCCCGCCAAGGTGCTCGACCGCGACGGCAACCCCACCGACCTCGCCGGCTTCGAGCGCATCATCCGGATCAACCTCATCGGCACGTTCAACGTCATCTCGCAGGCATCCGCCGTGATCAGCCAGAACGAGCCGACCGAGAGCGGTGACCGTGGCGTCATCGTCAACACCGCCAGCGTCGCCGCCTTCGACGGCCAGATCGGACAGCCCGCCTACTCGGCATCCAAGGGCGGCGTGCACGCGATGACCCTGCCGATCGCGCGGGAGCTCGCCCGCTACGGCATCCGCGTGTGCACCATCGCCCCCGGCATCATGGAGACCCCCATGCTGGCGGGGCTGCCCGAAGCCGCGCAGGCCTCGCTCGGCCAGCAGGTGCCGTACCCCGCCCGCCTCGGCCGCCCCGACGAGTACGCCTCCCTCGTGATGCAGATCGTCGAGAACGGCTACCTCAACGGTGAGACCATCCGCCTCGACGGCGCCATCCGCATGGCGCCGAAGTAAGGAGAGAACATGTCCCTCGCAGGAAAGACCATCCTCATGTCCGGTGGTAGCCGCGGCATCGGGCTCGCGATCGCGCTGCGCGCGGCCGCCGACGGCGCGAACATCGCCATGCTCGCCAAAACCGACACCCCGCATCCGAAGCTTGAGGGCACCATCCACACCGCCGCCGACGCGATCCGGGCCGCCGGCGGCCAGGCGCTCCCGATCGTCGGTGACGTGCGGGAAGACGACGACATCACCGAGGCCGTGCTCAAGACGCAGGGCGAGTTCGGTGGCATCGACATCGTCATCAACAACGCCAGCGTGATCGACCTCTCGCCCTCGCTCGACCTCTCGGCGAAGAAGTACGACCTCATGCAGGACGTCAATGTGCGCGGCACCTTCATGCTCTCGCGCGCCGCGATCCCGCAGCTGCTCGAGGCCGAGAACCCGCACATCATCTCGCTCGCCCCGCCGCTGAACCCCAGCCCCAAGTGGCTCGGCGCCCACACGGGCTACTCGCTCGCGAAGTTCGGCATGACCATGGTCACCCTGGGTCTTGCCGCCGAGTTCGCCGAGCAGGGCATCGCCGCCAACACGCTGTGGCCGCGCACGACCATCGCCACCGCCGCCGTGCAGAACCTGCTCGGCGGCGACCGCGTGATGGCCGCCAGCCGCACCCCGGAGATCTACGCCGACGCTGCCTACGCCGTGCTCACCACGCCCTCGCGCGAGCGCACCGGTCAGCAGCTCATCGTCGAGGATGTGCTCGAGCAGGCCGGCGTGACTGACTTCTCGCAGTACGCCGCCGTGCCCGGCACGCCGGACGAGCGCCTGTTCCCCGACATCTTCCTGGACTGACGAGAGTCAGGTTCCCGGACTGACGAGAGTCAGGCGCGCGCGTCGAGTGCGGCGCGGAAGCGTGCGGCGCGGCGGGTGAGGTCTGCCCAGTTGGATGCCGCGATCGCGGCGCCGTTCGCGAGGTCCCCGCCCGCGCCGACCGCCACCGCTCCAGCGGCGAACCAGTCGGCCAGGTTGTCGGGGCTGACGCCGCCGGTCGGCATGAGCGGAGCATCCGGGAACGGGCCGCGCAGCGCGCCGAGGTAGGACGGTCCGCCCAGCGAGGCCGGGAAGATCTTCACCACGTCGACGTTCAGGGCGAGCGCCGTCATCACCTCGGTCGGCGTCAGGGCGCCGGTCATCACCACGCGCCCGGTGCCGAGCATGGCCCGGGTGAGGTCGGGCAGGGTGCCGGGGCTGACCAGGAACGCGGCTCCCGCATCTGCGGCCGCCGTGGCCTGCGCGGCCGTGGTGACCGTGCCGGCGCCGATGTACGCGTCGTCGCCGTGGCGCCGGATGAGCTCGCGGATGACCGCGGGGGCGTCGGGGGTGGAGTAGGTGACCTCGATGCCGGTGATGCCGCCGGCGATGATCGCCTCGGCGGCCTCGAGGGCGCTCTCGGGTGAGGGGGCGCGCAGGACGGCAAGGACGCCGGTGGTGCGGGCGCGGGAGAGGCGGTCGGTCACAGCGGCTCCTTCGGTCGGATGCCCCCATTGTGCGCGGAAACCACCTGTAATTACAAGTCCGAGATTCCGGCGACGCTCAGGCGCTGTCCGGCGGGCACCGCGTACCCTGGAGGAATGCCCGCCCCCGAAGAGACCTCGCGTCCGCGCTCCACGCCTGTGCGTGCCACCAAGGCGCCCCAGGTGCGCCCTGCCACCGAGGGGTGGACGCAGAAGAAGGACGCCGAGGGGCGCCCGCTGCTGCAGTTCGCCAGCCCCAAGCGCGGCAAGCCGCCCGTGCACCTGGCCGACCTCACCCCGACCGAGCGCGTCGAGAAGGTCAAGGAGCTCGGCCTGCCCGGCTTCCGTGCCAAGCAGCTGGCCACGCACTACTTCACGCACTACACCTCCGACCCCGCGCACATGACCGACCTGCCGGCCGCGCAGCGCGAGGAGCTCGTCGCCGGCATGCTGCCGCCGCTGCTCACCGAGGTGCGGCGTCTGGAGACCGACAAGGGCGACACGATCAAGTTCCTCTGGCGGCTGCACGACGGCGCCCTCGTCGAGTCGGTGCTCATGCGCTACCCCGGCCGCATCACGCTGTGCGTGTCGAGCCAGGCCGGATGCGGCATGAACTGCCCGTTCTGCGCCACCGGACAGGCGGGACTCACCCGCAACATGTCCACCGCCGAGATCATCGAGCAGATCGTGCGCGCCAACCGGGCCATCGCCGACGGTGAGCTCGGTGGCAAGAAGGCGAACGACCACTCGGCCGAGCGCGTGTCGAACATCGTCTTCATGGGTATGGGCGAGCCGCTCGCCAACTACAAGCGCGTGATGGACGCCGTGCGCATCATGGTCGCCCCGCAGCCCGAGGGCCTGGGCATGAGCGCCCGTGGCATCACCGTCTCGACCGTGGGTCTCGTGCCCGCGATCCGCAAGCTCGCGGACGAGGACATCCCGGTCACCTTCGCGCTGTCGCTGCACGCGCCTGATGATGAACTGCGCGATGAGCTGATCCCGGTCAACTCTCGCTGGAAGGTCGGCGAGGCGCTGGACGCCGCACGCGAATACTTCGACAAGACCGGGCGCCGCGTCTCGATTGAGTACGCGCTCATCAAGGACATGAACGATCACCCGTGGCGCGCCGACCTGCTGGCATCCAAGCTCAACTCCCGCGGACGCGGTTGGGTGCATGTGAACCCGATCCCGCTGAACCCGACGCCGGGGTCGATCTGGACTGCCTCCGACAAGGCCGTGCAGGACGAGTTCGTGCGCCGGCTCAACGACGCCGGCATCCCGACCACGCTGCGCGACACGCGTGGCAAGGAGATCGACGGGGCCTGCGGTCAGCTGGTCGCCACCACCGAGGACGAGGCCGCAGCAGCCGCGATGGCCTGAACGGCGCCGCGAGCAGACACCTGAATCACCCTTCAGGTTTGTCGGAAAATGCTCTACGATCGGTAGCGGCGACGGTGCTGGGGACGGCACGCGGCACCGCGCGGGGAATGTCGCACCGCGCGCATGGCGAGCGTGGTCTGCGGCAGCGGTGCCGTGTGTCCCGCGGTGATGACGCCGCACCTGGATCCTCGAAGGAGTCGACATGACCACCGCCCTGTTCGATGGCATCACTGCCCAGCGCGTCGAGACCGCCCGCTACACCGCGAACGTCCTCGAGCGTCCGTCCACCGATCCGCAGGGTCCTGTCGTCGTGTTCGTGCACGGCAATGTGTCATCCGCGGCCTTCTACCAGCCCTCGATGCTCGCGCTGCCGGCCGAGGTGCGCGCGCTGGCGGTCGACCTGCGCGGCTTCGGCGACAGCGAGATCAAGCCCGTGGATGCGTCGCGGGGCCTCAGTGACTTCGCCGATGACGTGTGGGCCGTGCTCGATGCCCTCGGTGTCGACGCCGCGCACCTCGTCGGTTGGAGCATGGGTGGCGGCGTCGTGCTGCAGATGCTCCTCGACGCACCCGAGCGCGTGCTCTCGGTCACGCTCGAGGCCCCCGTCTCGCCCTACGGCTTCGGCGGCACGCACGGTGCCGACGGCATCCGCAACGATGACGACGGCGCAGGCACAGGTGGCGGGGGTGCGAACCCCGACTTCGTCGCCCGTCTGGCATCCGGCGACACCGGCAGCGACGAGCAGACCTCGCCGCGCACCGTCTACCGCACCGCCTACGTCGCCAAGCCCGAACTGCAGAAGGCGCACGAAGATGCCTGGGTGGCATCCATGCTCACCACCGCGACGGGCCTCGACAACTACCCCGGCGACGCGGTCGACTCGCCGAACTGGCCCGGCTTCGCCGCCGGCACGCGCGGGGTGCTCAACACGATGGCGCCGCAGCACCTCAACCTCTCGGGGATCGTCGACCTCGACGTCAAGCCGCCGATCCTCTGGATCCGTGGTGAGAAGGACGCCATCGTCTCGGATGCCTCGTTCTTCGATCTCAACCACCTGGGCGCGATCGGCGCGATCCCCGGCTGGCCGGGTGCCGACGTCGCGCCGGCGCAGCCGATGATCACGCAGACGCGCGCCGTGCTCGACCGGTACGCCGCCAACGGCGGCAGCTATCGCGAGGTGGCATTGGCGGATGCCGGCCACGCCCCGCACCTGGATGAGGCAGAGACGTTCAACCGTGAGCTGCGCGCGCTGATCGGCGTCTGACCGGGCTGAACCTGAGAGCGCACGCAGGCACCTTGCGGCCGGCGCACAGGCGGGGTTTCCTACCCTGGTCTGATGTCCTACTCCGCTCACCGCCCGGGATCCATGGATTCCCAGGGCCGCATCTCGTTCGAGACCGACGGCCCCGCAGGCGAAGAGGAACCCCTCGACTTTCTCCGTGCCTACGAGCCGACCGGCCCCGCGCGGCCCGACGGCGACCTCGACGACACCACCCGTGAGGTGCCCGTCGAGACGCCCGAGCCGAGTGCTGCCGCACCGGAGCCTGCCTCCGAGCCGGCTCCCGCACCCGAGCCGGTGGCGGCCGAGCGACCGCGACGTCCCCGGCGGCCGCGCCGTGAGCGTGCCCCGCGCACGCCCGGCTCGCGCGCCCGCACCCTCGCCATCCTCGGTGGCGCCGATGGTCCCGTGCTCGACCGGGTGCCGGGGGAGACCCCGCGGTTCGTGCAGATGTTCTTCGTGCTGGCCGGCACCGCACTGGTCTCGGCGATCTCGATGCTGTTCGCCCTGACCACCGGCGTGCAGGCCGCGCTCTGGGTGGCCGTGCCGCTTGCGCTCGTCTGGGCGCTCATCATCTTCAACCTCGACCGGTTCCTCACCTCGACGATGACCTCGACGAAGAGCATCTGGCGCCTGATCGGCCTGGCGATCCCGCGAGTGATCATGGCCGCCATCATCGGTTTCGTCGTCGCCGAGCCGCTCGTGCTGCAGATCTTCCACAACGACATCGCGCGCGAGGTCGCATCCACCAACATCACCCAGTCGCAGACCGATCAGGAGGCGCTCGAGAGCGGTCCCGAGAAGATCGCCCTGGATGCGGCATCCGAACGCGTCGCCGCCCTCGAGAACCAGGCCGCGACGGGCATCGTCGCCGGCACCGACTCGTCGTCGGCCACCGAGTCTGCCGCGCAGGCGAGTGTCGACGACCTCACGGCCAAGATGGCCGAGCAGCAGACGGTGATCGACTCCGCGCGCGCCCTGTACCAGTGTGAGCTCACCGGGGAGGGCGCAGGCGAGGTGCCCGGCTGCACCGGCGTCTCGGGCGACGGCGCGAGCTCTGAGGCCGCCAAGGCGCAGCTGGCGCAGGCGCAGCAGACGTACGACGCGCTCGCGGCCCAGCTGCGCACCGCGAACGACGAGCTGTCGGCTGCCGGCACCGCCGCGCAGGAGAACACCTCCGCCTCCGAGGCGCAGAACCGCCAGCAGGCGCAGGATCAGCTGCCCGCCGCGAAGGACACGTACGAGCAGGCGCTGGCCGCCTACAACGCCAGGGCGGATGCCGTGGCGCAGGGCAACGCGGGAGCAGTGGGTCTGCTCAGCCAGATCGCGGGCCTGAACCGCCTGGCCGAGAAGGACGCCACGATCCTGTGGGCGCACATTCTCATCGCCGCGCTGTTCTTCATGATCGAGCTGCTACCGGTGCTGGTGAAGGTGCTCACCAGCTACGGCGAGCCGAGCCTGTACGAGAAGGCTCTTGCGATCCGCAAGCAGGTCGACCTCGACAAGATCACCGCCGAGGGCTATCGCGACCGTGCGGCGATCGTCGCGGAGACCAGTGCGGGGGCATCCTCTGCCCCGTTCGTGACAGCGCCGGCGGCGCCAGCGGAGCCGGTGCGCGACGCCACGGCCGAAGAAAGCACGCCGACGGTGCCGATCACGCGTGCGGACGTGCGCGAGACCGTCTCGGTCTGAGCGTCGCCGTTCGGCCTGCGCGTCTGCAGCGGGCAGTAGCGTTGAGGGATGGTCAACTATCGCTATCTCGGCAACAGCGGTCTCAAGGTCTCGGAGATCACCTACGGCAACTGGGTGACGCACGCCTCGCAGGTCGGTGACGACGCCGCGGTGAAGACCGTGCATGCCGCATTGGATGC
This sequence comes from Microbacterium istanbulense, assembly GCF_037204145.1. NCBI lineage: Bacteria > Bacillati > Actinomycetota > Actinomycetes > Micrococcales > Microbacteriaceae > Microbacterium > Microbacterium istanbulense. The sequence continues at coordinate 350,920 of NZ_JBBDGN010000001.1, read as the reverse complement.
CGGAATCACCACGTTCGACACGGCAGACACGTACGCCAACACGGCCGCCGAGGTCGTGCTCGGCAAGGCCCTGGCCGGTCAGCGCCGCGCGGGGCTGGAGATCTTCACGAAGGTCTACTTCCCGACCGGCCCGAAGGGCCCGAACGACACCGGACTCTCGCGCAAGCACATCATGGAGTCGATCAACGGCTCGCTCGAGCGCCTCGGTACCGACTACGTCGACCTCTACCAGGCGCACCGCTACGACTACGAGACGCCGCTGGAAGAGACCATGCAGGCCTTCGCCGATATCGTCCGGCAGGGCAAGGCGCTGTACATCGGTGTCTCGGAGTGGACGGCAGAGCAGCTGCGCGCCGGTCATGCCCTCTCGAAGGAGCTGGGCTTCCAGCTGATCTCGAACCAGCCCCAGTACTCCATGCTGTGGCGGGTCATCGAAGAGAAGGTCGTGCCGACCTCGGAAGAGCTCGGCATCTCGCAGATCGTCTGGTCGCCGATGGCGCAGGGTGTGCTCAGCGGCAAGTACCTGCCCGGCCAGCCCGTGCCGGAGGGCTCGCGTGCGACCGATCCGCACTCGGGGGCCGACTTCATCAAGCGGCTGCTGCGCGACGACATCCTCACTGCCGTGCAGCGGCTGAAGCCGATCGCCGCGGATGCCGGGCTGACGATGCCCCAGCTCGCGATCGCGTGGGTGCTGCAGAACCCGAACGTGGCCGCTGCGCTGGTGGGCGCCTCGCGCCCCGAGCAGCTCGCCGACACCGTGAAGGCGTCGGGTGTCGTGCTCGACCCCGAGACGATGGATGCGATCGACGTCGCGCTCGGCTCGGTGCCGAACACCGACCCCGAAGACACCTACACCGTCTCGCCGAAGACCCGCCTGGTCTGAGCACGCCCTGCCTGGGGGCCGGCTCTGCCTGTTCTGAGCTCGCCCTGCCTGGGGACCGGCCCTGCCTGGGGCTGGCCCTGCCTGGGCCGGCCCTGCCTGTTCTGAGCTCGCCCTGCCTGGGGACCGGCCCCGCCTGGGGCCGGCCCTACCGGCATCCGGCGCTACCGGCATCCGGCTCTACCGGCATCGGGCTCCACCGGCATCCGGCCCTGCGCCCGGCGCACCCCGAAGCGTGTCCCAATTTCTGCTGTTAAACCGACCGGTTCACAGCAGAAATTGGGACATGCTCTGCAGTAAGTGGGACACGGGGCGCGGAAAGTGGGACAAGGGGGCGAGCGACCGCGCAGGGGGCGCGCAGGGGCGGGGTCGCTCAGGGGCGGGGGCGCGCAGGGCGGGTCAGTCGAGGGTGATGTCGACCTGGATCTCCGTGGCGAGCAACTCGAGGTCGGCGCGCAGCGCCTCCAGATCGGTGGATGCCGGAACAGCCGCGGTCACCGTCGACTCGAACAGCCGCCCGCCGGCCATCGCCGCATCACGCGTCTCGGTGCTCATGCTCTCTATGCTCAGCGCATGCGTGCTCAGCACGCGCGAAATGTCGCGCACGATGCCGGCGCGATCGTTGCCGAGCACCGACAGCGTCACCCAGCTCTCCCCGGTGGCCGGCGTCTCACCGGTACCGGTGTACACGGCCACCGTGAGCAGGCCATCGAGACCGCCGAGCGCCGCCTGCAGCTCCTCGACCCGGTCGGGCAGCACCGAGACCTCGATCACACCGGCGAACGTGCCGGCGAGCTCGGAGAGCTGACTGTTCTCCCAGTTACCGCCGTGGGCGTCCACGACATCGGCGACGGCGGCGACGAGCCCGGGCCGATCGGCTCCGGCGACGGTGAGGATGAGCGTGGTCATGCGGCCAGAGTAGCCCGGTGACCGCGTGCCGTGCGGCATCCGCGCCGTCAGTTCCAGGCGCCTCCGCCGAGGAACCGCTCCATGCGCGCCCGATGCGGTGCGAGATCCCAGCCCTGCGCGGTCACCCAGTCGTCGGAGTAGTACGTGTCGAGGTAGCGGCGGCCGCTGTCGCAGATCAGCGTCACCACGCTGCCGGTCTCGCCGGCATCCCGCATGCGGGCGATCAGCTCGAACGCCCCGAACAGGTTCGTGCCCGTCGAACCGCCCGCCCAGTGCAGCGTGCGGTCCTTCAACAGCCGCATCGCGGCGATCGAGGCAGCGTCGGGCACCGCGATCATCTCGTCGATCACGCCGGGCACGAACGACGGCTCCACCTGCGGGCGGCCGATGCCCTCGATCCGCGAGCCGATCCCCGTCGCGAAGGTGGGGTCACCGTTCGACCACCCACCGTGGAACGCCGACCCCTCGGGGTCGACCACGGCCACCCGGGTGTCGTGCCGGCGGTAGCGCACATAACGCCCGAACGTGGCACTGGTGCCTCCGGTGCCGGCCCCCACGACGATCCAGGTGGGGATCGGATGCCGCTCCTGCGCGAGCTGACTGAACACGCTGTCGGCGATGTTGTTGTTGCCGCGCCAGTCGGTGGCGCGCTCGGCGTAGGTGAACTGGTCGAGGTAGTGGCCACCGCACTCAGAGGCGAGGCGCGCCGCCTCGGGTGCCATCTCGGAGGGAGAGTCGACGAAGTGGCAGCGCCCGCCGTAGAACTCGATGAGGTCGATCTTCTCCTGGCTGGTCGAGCGCGGCACCACGGTCACGAACGGCAGCCCCAGCATGCGGGCGAAGTACGCCTCCGACACGGCCGTCGACCCGCTTGAAGACTCCACGAGCGCCGTGCCCTCATGGATCAGCCCGTTCACCAGGCCGTACAGGATCAGCGAGCGCGCCAGGCGGTGCTTGAGCGACCCGGTCGGGTGCACCGACTCATCCTTGAGATACAGGTCGATGCCCCACTCGCCCGGCAGCGGGAACACATGCAGATGCGTGTCGGCGCTGCGGTTGGCGTCGGCCTCCAGCAGGGCGATGGCGGTGCTGGTCCAGGAGGTCATGCTCTCGAGCGTAGCGGCGTGGTGCGAGAAGCTCAGACGGATGCCGTGCCGGCCGAGGTCACATCGCCGTGCTCGTCGACGTGCAACAGCGAGGCCTGCGATTGCTCCTCGCGCAGCTGGAACTCGAACCGCGACCGGTCGCCCCGGTGGTGGGCGATGAAGAACTCGATGGGCCGCCCGTCGGCGTCGCGGCTCACACTGCGCAGCCGCAGCAGCGCCGATCCCGCGCTCACCCCCAGCAGCTGGGCCTGGTCGTGCGTGGCGACCGTGGCCTCGGCGGAGCGCACACCGTTGGCGGCGCGGACGCCGTTCGCGGCGAGCAGGCGGTACAGCGACGCCTCGCTGAGGTCGGCGTCGAGCGTCACGGCACCGATCGTTTCCGGCATCCACGTCGTCGACAGCGACCACGGCTCGTCGTCGACGAGGCGCAGACGCTCCAGCGCGACGACGGGCGAGCCGGGCTCCACCTCGAGCGCCTGGGCGACCTCATCGCTCGCCGCCTCGACGGCATGGCGCAGCACGTCGGAGTGCACGTGCCCGCCGCGGCGCTCGACGTCGTCGTAGAGGCCGATGAGGGTGTGCACGAGTGACTCGCTGGTGCGGGGGCGGGCGACGAAAGTGCCCTTGCCCTTCACGCGTTCCACGAGCCCCTCGTGCTCGAGCTGGGCCAGCGCCTGCCGCACGACGGTGCGGGAGATGCCGTACTGCTCGCACAGGCGGTGCTCGCCGGGCAGCGGATCGCCCGGCTGCAGGCCGTCGTTCTCGATCGTGTCGATGATGAGCCGGCGCAGCTGGTCGTACATGGGTGCCGCGGAGCGGCGGTCGATGCTGCGCGCGGTGTCGTCGGTGGATACGGTGTCGTTGGTGGTCACGGTGTCGGCCATGTCAGTACGCCACTCCCGCCTGCAGGATCACGTTCGCGTACGGGGTGAACTCGCTCGAGCGCACGAAGGCACGTGCCCCGTGGGTGCGCTCCTTGAACTCGACGTGCGGCACCAGCTCGATCTCGATGCCCGGCAGACGCTCGCGCAGCGCGGCGAGCACGTGCGGGCTGTGCTCGGCGACCTCGGCCGAGACCGTCGCCCCCTCGACGACGAGCTCTGCCAGCACGGTGTCGAGCACGTCGAAGAAGGCGGGCGCGCCGGGCCGGTAGGCGAGATCGATGCGCTCGGAACCCGGCGGGATCGGCAGCCCGGCATCCGTCACGACGAGCAGGTCGGTGTGCCCGGTCTCGCTGATCACGCGGGAGAGGGCGGGATTGATGGTCGTGTTCGTCTTGCGCATCGGATCTCCGATCGGTCAGGAGGCGGATGCCAGGAGGGCATCGACCTCGTCGCGGCGCGGCAGGCTGGGGGAGGCACCCTGGCGGGTGACCGTGATCGCCCCGGCCGCGCTGGCCAGGCGCGTAGCGGCGGCAAGGTCGAGTCCGGCCGCGAGCGCGGCGCCCAGGTAGCCGGCGTAGGCGTCGCCGGCGGCGGTGGTGTCGACGGCCTCGACGGGGATCGGCGGGACGACGGTCGTGCCCTCGTCGGTGATGACGACCGAGCCTCGCTCCGCGAGCGTGATCACGGCGGCGCCCACGCCCTGGTCACGCAGCCACTGTCCTGCCCGTTCGGCCGAGGCGACATCGGTGACCTCGATGCCGGTGAGCAGCGAGGCCTCGGTCTCGTTCGGGGTGACGATGTCGATCGTGCGCCACACCTCGGGCTCCAACGGGGCGGCTGGCGCCGGATCGAGCACGACGGTCATGCCGTACTCGCGTCCGCGGGTGGCGATGTGGCGGGTGAGTGCTGCCGGGGTCTCGAGCTGGGTGAGCAGCACCGAGGTGGTCGGGGCCAGCGCCGCCAGGGCGGCGTCGATCTGCTCGGTGCTCAGGTGGGCGTTGGCCAGCGGCACCATGACGATATCGTTCTGCGCTGAGGCATCCACGCGGATGTGGGCGATACCGGTCGGGCCGGGAACGGTGCGCAAGTGCGTGAGGTCGACCCCGGCGTCGGTGAGGCCGGTGACGATCATGTCGCGGAAGAGGTCGTCGCCCACGCAGCCGACGAAGCTCGTGCCGGCGCCGGCGAGTCCGGATGCCACGGCCTGGTTGGCGCCCTTGCCGCCCAGCAGCAGCGTGAACTGGTCGCCGAGGATGGTCTCGCCGCGGGCGGGCAGGCGCTGGGAGAAGGTCGTCACGTCGGCGGTGACACTGCCGACGATGACGACGCCGGATCGATCGGCGGACTCAGCGGTGGTCATGGTGCTCCGATCGTCTTTGACTTCGGCGGGCTGCTGTCATTACATTATCCGCAGGAATCCTGTAACGACAGGTTCAGGAGAGGAGAGCGCATGACCGCGCCCCGGTTGTACGTGGACAGCGCCGACGTCGAGCGGGTCGGAGCGCTGCTGGCATCCGGTGTGGTGCGCGGTGTGACGACCAATCCCACGATCCTCGAACGCGGCGGCCGGACGGCGGCCGAGATCCCCGAGCTCTACGCCCGCTGGGTGGCGGAGGGCGCGCAGGAGGTGTTCTTCCAGACCTGGGGCGGAGATGCGGCATCCTTCCTGCGCAACGCCGAGACCATCCGGACGCTGGGCGACCGGGTCGCCGTGAAGGTGCCCGCCACCGCCGAGGGCTTCGCGGCGGCATCCGCTCTCGTGCGCGACGGCGCCACCGTGCTGGTGACGGCGGTCTACTCCGTCGCGCAGGCGCTGGCCGCAGCGAGCATCGGCGCGCAGTACATCGCCCCCTATCTCGGCCGGCTGCGCGATGCCGGACTCGACGGCGACACACTGATCACCCGCATGCAGGCGGTGTGCGTCGACAGTGACACCAACGTGCTGGCCGCGAGCCTGCGCAGCGCTGACGACATCGTCGCGCTGCGTGAGGCCGGTGTGCCCTACTTCACCGCCGCGCCCGACGTGATCGAGCAGATGCTCTTCCACCCGGTCAGTGACAGCTCGGCGGCCGAGTTCGACGCGGCGATGGTGCGCCTGGGCGCCTGACCCCGCGCGCGGTCACGCCGTCGCGGCGTGCCGCAGCCAGCGCTCGACGCCCGCGACATGCGCGGTCGCGAGCGACGTCGCCAGTGCGGAGTCGTGCGCGGCGATCGCCTCAGCGATGGCCCGGTGCTCGGAGAGGGTGCGGTCGATCGCATTCTGTTCGGTGAGGCCACGCCACACCCGGGCGCGGATGGTGTGGCTGTTCAGGCTCTCGATGAGGCTCGCCAGATAGGCGTTGCCGGTGAGCTGCACGATCTCGCGGTGGAAGCGCATGTCGTGCGCGACGAGGTCGTCGATCGAGACGCCCGGCTCGACCGAGGCCACCTCGTCGATGAGCACCTGGGCCTGCTCGGCGCTGGCATTTCCCGCCGCCAGGCCCGTCGCCTGCGATTCCAGCATCCGCCGCACGGCGAACAGTTCGAGCAGCGAGTCATCGTCGTGCATGTCGACGACGAAGCTGATCGCCTCCAGCAGCAGGCGCGGCTCGAGGCTCGTGACGTAGGTGCCGTCGCCGCGGCGCACATCCAGCACGCGGATCACCTCGAGGGCCTTGACCGCCTCGCGCATCGAGTTGCGAGAGAGGCCCAGCCGCTCGGCCAGCTCCTTCTCCGGCGGCAGTCTGTCACCGGGCGCCAGCTCGCCCGACACGATCATCGCCTTGATCTTCTGGATCGCCTCATCGGTGACAGCCATGGGCACATCCTATCCAGTGATCGGATGTCTGAGGCAGGATGGGGTCATGCGCGTTCTCGACTCCCACCTGCACCTCTGGGACCCGAAGACCCTCAGCTACACCTGGCTCGACGGAGCCCTCGACGCCCGCTACGGTGCGGCCGAGCTGTCCCTGGCCGGCCTGGACGGCGTCGCCGAGCGAGCCGCGATCTTCGTTCAGGCCGACCCGGTGCCCGCGCAGCAGCTCGACGAGGTGCGCTGGGTCGGCTCACTCGCCGCGACGGCCGGCGTCGTCGGCATCGTGGCCGGGGCGCGCCTTGATGAGGGGGCGGCCACCGAGGCGCACCTCGCGGCGCTCGCCGACCTGCCGCTCGTGGTCGGGGTGCGCCACCTGCTGCAGGCCGAGCCGGACGGCTTCGCCCGCACGGAGGCGTTCCACGAGGGCGCGCGGGCCGTTGCCGCCCGGGGCTTCACCTTCGACGCGTGCGTCCGCGCGCATCAGTTGTCGGATGTCACGGCCCTGGCATCCGCCGTCCCCGACCTGCGCATCGTGCTCGACCACCTCGGCAAACCCGCCGTCGGCACGGCCGAACAGCCGCAATCGCCCAGCCCCCGCTGGCGCTCCGACCTGAACGACCTCGCCGTGCACCCGCAGGTCTCGTGCAAACTCTCCGGGCTCCCTGCCGAGGCGCAGGGAGCGTGGAACGCGGTGCAGCTCGTGCCGTTCCTGGATGCCGCGGCCGAGGCCTTCGGTCCCGAGCGGCTGCTGTGGGGGAGTGACTGGCCGGTCTCGGCGATCGGGCCGGACGGCTACCAGGCGGGTGAGCGTGCGCGCTGGCTGCACACCGTGATGGACTGGGCGCAGGGCCGCGGGCTCGACATCGACGCGCTGTTCTGGTCGAACGCACGCACCGCCTACGGCATCCACTGAATCGAAGGAAGCATGCAGATGACCCCGCACGGCGACACCCCCGGTCCCAACATCGTGCTGATCTGCGTCGACCAATGGCGCGGCGACTGCCTCTCGGCCGACGGGCATCCGGTCGTGCGCACGCCGTACCTCGACGCACTCGCTGCGCGCGGCGTGCGCTTCCGCAACGCCTACTCGGCGACGCCGACCTGCGTGCCGGCACGGATGGCGCTGCTCACCGGCCTCGCGCAGGAACACCACCGCCGGGTCGGCTATGTCGACGGCATCGACTTCGACATCGACGAGACTCTGCCCCGCACCCTGGGCGCGCACGGCTACCAGACCCAGGCGATCGGCAAGATGCACTACTCGCCCGAGCGGGCGCGGCTCGGCTTCGACGACGTCGTACTGCACGACGGCTACCTGCACCACAGCCGGCGTCGCGGGCGCGACCCCCGGTTCTACGACGACTACCTCACCTGGCTGCGCGAGCAGGCCGGCACGAGCGCGGTCGACGACTACGTCGAGAACGGCATCAACTGCAATTCGGTGGTCGCCAGGCCCTGGGACAAGCCGGAGCGCCTGCACCCGACCAACTGGGTGGTCACCGAGGCCGAGAGCTGGCTGTACCGGCGTGACCCCACCCGACCGTTCTTCCTCTATCTGTCCTTCCACCGCCCGCACGCGCCCTACGATCCTCCGGCGTGGGCATTCGAGCAGTACCTTGACGCTCCGACGCAGGAGCCGCCGGTGGGCGACTGGGTGGGGGAGTTCGCGCACCTGCGCAACGACGCGCTGCCGGACGCCACCGTGGCGCGGTACGACGAGCGCACCACGCACCGGGCGCGCGCCGGCTACTACGGACACATCAGCCACATCGACGCGCAGATCAGCCGGTTCCTCGACATGCTCGCCGAGTTCGGCGTGGCCAACGACACGTACGTGCTATTCACCTCCGACCACGGCGACATGCTCGGCGACCACGACATGTGGCGCAAGGGCTACCCGTACGAGGGATCGGCGCGGGTGCCGATGATCCTGACCGGTCCGACGATCGCGCCGGGCCAGTGCAACGACGAGATCGTCGAACTGCGCGACATCATGCCCACGCTGCTGGGCTGCGTGGGCATCGAGGCCGATGCCGCCCTCGACGGACGCGACCTCGCCGCCTCGGTCGAACGCCGCGCTCCGGCGTCATGGACGGCGCCGCCCCCGCCGCCCGGTGTCGTCGAACGGACCGGCACCGGACGCGCGGCCCCCGAGGCCGGCGCCCACCTGCACGGCGAGCACGTCATCCTCGGTCAGTCGATGCAGTGGATCCGCACCGGGCGCTGGAAGTACGTGTGGTTGTCGGCCTCGGGGCACGAGCAGCTCTTCGACCTCGAGTCCGATCCCGAGGAGTTGCGCAACCGCGCGGGCGACGCGGCGACCGCCGAGGCGCTCGCCGCGTGCCGTGCGCTGCTCATCGACGACCTGCGCGGCCGGCCGGAGGGATTCGTCGACGGCGACGCGCTCGTGCCGGGGCGGCCGGTGCAGCCGCTGCTGGATGCCCCGCACGAGCGCGTGCGCTGAGGGCCGCGCGGCCCTCGCGGCTTACTCCGGGCGCAGGCGCAGCGCGGCCATGCCGCCGTCGACCTCGATGAAGGTGCCCGTCGTCGACCCCGAGGCGGGGCTCACCAGATAGGCGACTGCTCCGGCGACCTCGTCGGCCGAGACCAGGCGGCCGTGCGGCTGGCGAGCTTCGAGGGCCGCGCGCTCTGCCGCAGGGTCGGCCGCCGAATCCAGCAGGCGCCCCACCCAGGGGGTGTCGGCGGTGCCGGGGTTGACGGCGTTGACGCGGATGCCCTCACGGAGGTGATCGGCCGCCATCGCGCGCGTGAGGGCCGAGACGGCGCCCTTCGACGCCGAGTACAGGGCGCGCTGCGGCAGACCGGTGGTGGAGGCGATGGATGCCGTGTTGCACACCGCTGCCGACGGCGAGCGGCGCAGCCACGGCAGAGCTGCCGCGGTGACCCTGGCAATCCCGGTGACGTTGATCGAGAGCACACGGGCCCATTCGTCATCGTCGTTCGCGGTGACGTCGCCCTGCGCGCCGACGCCGGCGTTGTTGATCACGATGTCGATGCGCCCGAAGCGCTCGCCGACGGCGGCGACGGCGGCATCGACGCTGGCGCGGTCGGAGACATCCGCCGTGAATGCCGTGTGGCGCTCGTCGGCACCGGACACGTCGCGATCGAGCACGGCGATCTGCGCGCCCTCCTCGTACAGGCGGTGCGCGATCGCGGCGCCGATACCGGAGGCGCCACCGGTGACGATGGCGACGAGACCCTGCAGCTGCCCGCTCACCGCTGTGCCTCCCACGCCACGAACTCCTGTCGCTGGTGGCCGAGTCCTGCGATCTCGACGTCGACGACGTCGCCGGCTCGCAGATACGGGAACTTGCCGCCGAAGGCGACGCCCTGCGGTGTGCCGGTGAGGATGAGATCGCCCGGCTCGAGCGTGACGTACTGCGACAGGTGGTGCACGATCGCGTGGACGTCGAAGATCATGTCGGAGGTGTTCGAGTCCTGGCGGGGCTCATCGTTGACCCAGCTGCGCAGGCGCAGGTCATCGACGTCCACCTCGTCGGGCGTCACCAGCCAGGGGCCGGTCGGGTTGAAGCCGGCGGCGATCTTGCCCTTCGACCACTGCCCGCCCGAGACCTCCATCTGGAAAGCGCGCTCGGAGACGTCGTTCGCGACCACGTAGCCGGCGATGTGCGCGGCAGCCTCCTCTGCTGAGTCGAGGTAGGCGGTGCGGGTGCCGATGACGACACCGAGCTCGACCTCCCAGTCGGTCTTCTCGCTGCCGCGGGGGATGGTGACGGTGTCGTTCGGCCCGACCACCGTGTTCGGGGTCTTCAGGAAGATGATCGGCACGGCCGGCGGCTCGGCGCCCGACTCCCGGGCGTGCGCGGCGTAGTTCTGGCCGATGCAGATCACGGCGCTCGGCCGGGCGATCGGGGCGCCGATGCGCAGGTCGTCGGCGCCGGGGAGGGCGGGGAGCGTGCCGGCGTCGAGCGCGGCCCGGGTGCGGCCGACAGGGTCGGAGGCGAGGAAATCGCCGTTGACATCGGAGGTCACCGGGCGCAGGTCGTAGGTGCCCTCCGCGGTGATGACGACGGGAATCTCTTGTCCGGACTCGCCGAGACGCGCGAACTTCATGGTGCTCCTCCTGGTCAGGCGACGGATGCTGCCGACCGGCAGTCGTCGTTGACAGTATAGACATCCGATGTTTACACTCCAAGTGGTTCGGGACCTGAGATTCTCGACCTGAAGGAGCATCCGTTGAGTCGTATCGTCGCGCTGGAGACCAGCGACATCCGCTTCCCCACTTCGCTGAGCCTGGACGGTTCGGACGCGATGAACCCCGACCCCGACTACTCGGCCTCGTACGTCATCGTGCGCACGGATGCCGACGACGAGATCGCCGGGCACTCGTTCGTCTTCACGATCGGCCGGGGCAACGACGTGCAGGTCGCCGGCATCGACGCGCTCGCCGGGCACCTCGTCGGTCGGGAGCTCGAACCCCTGCTCGACGACATGGGTGGAACCTTCCGTGAGCTCATCGGCGACTCGCAGCTGCGCTGGCTCGGCCCCGAGAAGGGCGTCATGCACATGGCCATCGGCGCGGTGATCAACGCGCTGTGGGACATCAAGGCCAAACGCGCCGGGATGCCGCTGTGGCAGCTGCTGTCACGGATGACCCCCGAGCAGATCGTCGACCTCGTCGACTTCCGCTACCTCACCAACGCCCTCACCCGTGAGGACGCGCTCGAGATCCTGCGGGCGGCCGAGGCGGGGCGGACAGAGCGCGAGGCGCAGCTGCTCGCGACCGGCTACCCGGCCTACACCACGAGCCCGGGCTGGCTCGGCTACTCGGACGAGAAGCTCGAGCGCCTCGCGCGCGAGGCGATGGCTGACGGATTCGGCCAGATCAAGCTCAAGGTCGGTGCTGATCTCGAGGACGACATCCGCCGGTTCCGCAAGGCCCGCGAGGTGTGCGGACCTGACTTCCCGATCGCGATCGATGCCAACCAGCGCTGGGAGGTCGCCGAAGCGATCGACTGGGTCAACGCCCTCGCCGAGTTTCACCCCGCCTGGATCGAAGAGCCCACCAGCCCCGACGACATCCTCGGTCACGCCGAGATCGCCCGCGGCGTCGCGCCGATCCGTGTCGCCACAGGCGAGCATGCCCAGAACCGGATGATCTTCAAGCAGCTACTCCAGGCCGAGGCGATCAGCGTGATGCAGATCGACGCCGTGCGCGTGGCGGGGGTGAACGAGAACATCGCCAATCTGCTGCTGGCCGCGAAGTTCGGCGTGCCGGTGTGCCCGCACGCGGGCGGCGTCGGGCTCTGTGAAGCCGTGCAGCACCTCTCGATGTTCGACTTCGTCGCCGTCAGCGGTGCGCGGGAGGGCCGCATGATCGAGTACGTCGATCACCTGCACGAGCATTTCGTCACTCCCACCGATGTGCACGACGGCGCCTACTTCCCGCCGGCCACCCCCGGCACCGGCATGGAGATGAAGGCCGACAGCATCGTGGCGTACACCTGGACGGGTCGGCATGTCGAGGCCTGAGCCGCTGCCCGCGCTGGGCTACGGCGCCGCGAACGTCGGCAACCTGTTCCGCCCCCTCAGCGATGAAGAGGCCTGGGCAGTACTGGAGGCGGCGTGGGATGCCGGCATCCGCTACTTCGACACCGCCCCGCACTACGGGCTGGGGTTGTCGGAGCGTCGGCTGGGGGCTTTTCTGCAGACCAAGCCGCGCCACGCCTTTGTCGTCTCGACCAAGGCCGGCCGTCTGCTGCGGCCCAACCCTGACAGTGCCGGCGGCCTGGACACGGCCAACGACTTCCATGTGCCCGATGACCTGCGCCGCGTCTGGGACTTCTCCGAGGAGGGCATCCGTGCCAGCATCGCCGAGTCGCAGGAGCGCCTCGGGCTGGAGCACATCGACCTGCTCTACCTGCACGACCCGGAGCGCCACGATCTCGAGCTCGCGATCGCCGAAGCGCTTCCGGCGCTGGAGCAGGTGCGCGCCGAGGGGATCGTCGGTGCGATCGGTGTCGGGTCGATGGTGACCGAGGCTCTGGCCCGCGCCGTGCGGAGCGCGGACCTCGACACGATCATGGTCGCCGGCAGGTACACCCTGCTCGAGCAGCCGGCCGCCGAGCAGGTGCTGCCCGCCTGCGCCGAGCGGGGCACCGGCGTGGTCGCGGCATCCGTGTTCAACTCCGGGCTGCTGGCCCAGAGCGAGCCGCGCCGTGACGGCCGCTACGAGTACGGGTCGCTGCCCGAGCCGCTGTGGCAACGGCTCGTGCGCATCGCCGAGATCTGCCGTGCCCACGATGTCCCGCTTCCCGCCGCTGCCATCCAGTTCCCTCTGCGAGCATCGGTGGTGCAGTCGGTGGTCGTCGGGGGCAGTCGGCCGGATCAGCTGCGACAGAACGCCGCGTACGCCGCGCTCCCCATTCCCGAGGCGCTGTGGAGCGACCTTGCCGACGCCGACCTCATCGCGGACTGAACGGCTCCGCTGTGCCCGGTCAAGCCGATCAGGCCCGGCCCGTGGAGGCGCGCACGACGAGCTCGGCGGCGAACGGGGGCGCGGCTGCCGGGAACGGTTCGGAAGGGTGCTCGAGTCGGTGCAGCAGAGTGGATGCCGCGGTGCGACCGATCTCGTACGCGGGCTGACGGATGGTGGTGAGCGGCACGAGGGCCTGAGGCGCCTCGACCACGTCGTCGAACCCGACGATCGCGACGTCGTCGGGAACGGAGATGCCGGCGCGGAGCAGTGCCGTCTGCACGCCGATGGCGACCATGTCGTTCGCGGCGAACACCGCATCTGGCCGCTGCGGCGCCTGCAACAGGCGCTCCGCCGCCCGCAGCCCGGTCGTCATGGTGAAGCCCGACTCTTCGATCACACTCACCTCGGCATCTGTGCCGGCTGTCGCCGCGCGCAGGCCGGCCAGACGGTCGGCGGTCTGCGCGGCCGCCGGATCGCCGATGAACACGATGCGGCGCCGCCCCGTCTCGAGCAGGTGTCTGCCTGCGAGCATCCCGCCGCCGTGATCGTCGAAGGGAACCGAGCCGATCGACGGTGCACCGTGCGCCGGCCCGACGATCACCGATCGGATGCCGCGGCGATTGAGCTGCTCGAGCCGCGGGGTCACCTCGCCCAGGGGGTAGATGATGATGCCGCGGGCGCGGTGCGCCTCGAACATGTCGATGTTGCGCTGTTCCTGCTGGGCGTCACGCCCGCTGTTGCTGAAGAACAGCGACCAGCCGTCCTCGCGGGTGACGTCCTCGACGCCGCGGGAGAGCTCGCTGAAGTACGGCAGCCAGGCGTCCAGGAGGATCAGCGCGATCGCCTTGCCCGCGCCTGCTCGCAACTGCCGGGCCGACTCGTTGGGCACATAGCCCAGTCGTTCGATCGCCGCCCGTACCCGCTCCGTGCTGCGTGCGCTGAGCACCTCGGGGTGGTTCAGGTAGTTCGACACCGTCGATGCCGAGACGCCGGCGGCAGCGGCGACGTCTTTCACGCTGGCGGGCACGGTGCTCCTTCGCTGAGGGCCGTGGGCGGCGGCCTTCGTGTTCAGGATAGTCCGCTTCATAACGTTATCCACCGTTTTATAACGTTGCAGGCGCGGCAATCCGTGGCCTCTTGCCTGGGTCTGCGGCGCGGAGTACTGTAAGCGCCACCCGAAACTTGCAACGTGCCAAACCCCTGGTGTTGCGGCTGACGAGCGAAGGAGCTCCCCATGAACATCGGTTGTCACGGACTCGTCTGGACGGGCACGTTCGATGCCGACGGCATCCGCCGTTCCGCCGAGCGCACGAAGGCGGCGGGCTTCGATCTGATCGAGTTCCCGCTGATGGATCCCTACGCCTTCGACACCGCCGCCGCGACCTCGGCACTGGCCGAGTGGGACCTCGCCGTCAGCGCATCCCTGGGGCTTTCCGAGGCCACCGACGTCACCAGCGATAACCCCGACGTCGTCGCCGCCGGCGAGGCGCTGCTGATCCGCGCCGTCGACGTGCTGGCCGACATGGGCGGAACGCACTTCTGCGGAGTGATCTACAGCGCCATGAAGAAGTACATGGAGCCGGTCACCGCCGAAGGGGTGCGTCGCAGCATGACGGCGATCGGCCGGGTCGCGGATCATGCGGCCGATCGTGGGGTGCAGGTCGCGCTCGAGGTCGTCAACCGCTACGAGACGAACGTGCTGAACACGGCGAAGCAGGCCATCGCCTACCTCGCCGAGGTGGATCGGCCCAACCTCGGCGTGCATCTGGACACGTATCACATGAACATCGAGGAGTCCGACATGTTCGCCCCGGTGCTCGACGCCGCACCGCAGCTGCGCTACGTGCACATCGGTGAGAGCCATCGCGGATATCTGGGGACGGGATCGGTCGACTTCGACACCTTCTTCAAGGCGCTCGGGCGGGTCGGCTATGACGGGCCGATCGTGTTCGAGTCGTTCTCGTCGGCGGTCGTCGCTCCCGACCTGAGCCGGATGCTCGGCATCTGGCGCAACCTCTGGACGGATGGCGACGAACTCGGCGCGCACGCCAACGCGTTCATCCGGGACAAGCTCGTCGCCGTCGACTCGATTCGGCTGCACTGACGGCACGGCGAGGATGTGATCGAGTTGTTATTACAGGTCTTCCGTTCCGGACCCTCGTTAGATACATTTAGTTACAACTTGCATCGGACTCAGGTCAGATGCACAATTGATCCGATGTTTATGTCGGGTGTCGGAAATTCGGCATCCGCAACACGACTTTCAAGGGAGCAGGTGTGAACATGAGCGAACCCATTCTTCGGGTGGAGGGCATCAGCAAGGGGTTCCCCGGCGTGCAGGCGCTCAAGGACGTCCACCTCGAGGTGCGCTCGGGTGAAGTGCTCGTGCTCGTCGGCGAGAACGGTGCCGGCAAGTCCACACTGATGAAGATCCTCTCCGGCATCTACACCAGGGACGAGGGCACCATCTACTTCGAGGGGCAGCCGGTCGAGCTGACCAGCCCCCTGCAGGCGCAGCAGCTGGGCATCACGATCATCCATCAAGAACTGAACATGATGCCCGACCTCACGGTCGCTCAGAACATCTACGTCGGCCGCGAACCGCGGGTCGGACCGTTCTTGTCGGAGCGGCGCCTGAACCGCCAGACATCCGAGCTTCTCTCGCGTCTGGGCATCGCACTCGACCCACGCCAGAGCGTCGGCGAGCTCACCGTCGCCGAGCAGCAGATGGTCGAGATCGCCAAGGCGCTGTCGTTCAACGCCAAGGTGCTCATCATGGACGAGCCCACCTCGGCGCTCACCGACAGTGAGGTCGAGACGCTGTTCCGCCTCATCGAGCAGCTCAAGGCCAACGGCACCGGCATCGTCTACATCTCGCACCGCATGGACGAGCTCAAGCGTCTCGCCGACCGGGTCACCGTGCTGCGCGACGGCTCGTACATCGGCTCGCTCGAGCGCGACGAGATCAGCATCCCCAAGATCATCGAGATGATGGTCGGCCGGGCGATCGACGAGGGTGCCCGCCCCACGGCCCGCGAACACGCCGCCGACCCCGTCGTGCTCGATGTGCAGGGGCTGTCGACCAAGGCGCTGCTGCGCGACGTGACCTTCCAGCTGCACCAGGGTGAGATCCTCGGCTTCGCCGGGCTCATGGGGGCCGGTCGCACCGAGACCGCCCGCGCGATCATCGGAGCCGACCACCGCGACGGCGGCACCATCACCGTCGCCGGCCAGCCCAGTCGCATCCGCCAGCCCGAAGACGCCGTGCGCCGCGGCATCGGCTACCTGTCGGAGGACCGCAAGCTCCTCGGGCTCATGCTCGAGCAGGACGTCACCTTCAACACGGTGCTGGCGTCGCTCAGCAACTACGCCAACGCGGTCGGCTGGATGGGTGACCGCAAGGCCAAGAACCAGACCAAGGACTACGTGCAGCAGCTGCGCGTGAAGACGCCCTCGGTCAACCAGATCGTCAAGCTCCTCTCCGGAGGAAACCAGCAGAAAGTCGTCATCGCCCGGTGGCTGATGCGCGACTGCGACATCCTCATCTTCGACGAGCCCACCCGTGGCATCGACGTCGGAGCCAAGGAAGAGATCTACCGCCTGATGCAGCAGCTCGCGGCATCCGGCAAGTCCATCATCGTCATCTCGTCGGAGCTGCCCGAGATCCTCCGCGTCGCGAACCGCATCGCCGTGTTCGCGAACGGCCGGATCACCGGAACGCTGCGCAACGAGGAAGCCAGCCAGGAGAAGATCATGCAGCTCGCCGCACACGGAGAGGAAGACTGATGAGCACGCCATCGCAGAACGGACCGAGCGGATCGACGACGACCGTCATCCAGCAGGCCGTCAACGAGAACACCGACAAGCGCGACGTCGGCGGGTTCCTCCGCCGCCAGCTCCAGCAGTCGCTGGCGTTCGGCACCCTGGTCATCCTGGTGGCGTTCTTCTCGATCTTCGGGAACAACTTCTTCACCTGGAGCAACATCTCCGGCATCCTGCTCTCGACCGCGGTCATCGGCATCCTCGCCCTCGGCACGACGTTCGTGATCATCACCGGCGGCATCGACCTCTCGATCGGTACCGGCATGACGCTGGCGGCGGTGATGACAGGCATCTTCATCACCAAGATGGGGTTGCCGGTCTGGCTCGGCGTGCTGGGCGGCATCGCGACCGGTGTGCTGATGGGCTTCATCAACGGTGTGAACGTGGCATTCCTCAAACTGCCGCCGTTCATCGCCACGCTGGGCATGATGATGGTCGCCCAGGGCCTGGCCCTCGTGATCTCGGGCGTCGCGCCGATCTACTTCTCGTCGTCCGCTCCGGACTTCAAGCAGATCGCACTCGGCACGCTGATCCCCGGCCTGCCCAACGCGGTGCTGATCACGATCGTGCTGGCCGTCATCGCCTACCTGATCCTGAACCGCACGATCCTCGGCCGGTACACCTTCGCGATCGGATCGAACGAGGAGGCCACCCGCCTCTCGGGTGTGAACACCCGCCGCTGGAAGGTGCTCATCTACATGCTCGCGGGCGCCTTCACCGGCATCGCCGGCGTCGTGATCGCCTCCCGCCTCGACTCGGCTCAGCCGCAGCTGGGTGTCGGTTACGAGCTGCAGGCCATCGCGGCCGTGATCATCGGCGGCACCTCGCTGCTCGGTGGCCGTGGCTCGATCCTCGGCACCGTGATCGGTGCGCTGATCATGAGCGTGCTCATCAACGGTCTGCGCATCATGTCGATCCAGACCGAGTGGCAGAACGTCGTGGTCGGCATCGTCATCCTCATCGCCGTCTTCTTCGACTCGCTGCGCAACCGCCAGCACACGTGAGACCACGGGTGGCGGGCAGACCCGTGCCCACCGCCACCCGATCGGCCGCCGTCGACCCGCGACGGCCGACCCCGCGGAGCAGTCCGCATCGGCACAGCACACACCAGGAATGTCCACGTCGACGGCCCCGTCGGCACACAGAGAAAACAATGGAGTTTCCATGAAGTTCGGCAAGAAGACCGCATTCGCGGCACTCGTCGCCTCGGCGGCACTCGTCATCGCCGGCTGCTCGAGCAACACCGGTGACACCGGCGACTCCGGCAGCGGTGACTCGGGCAGCGGCGACAAGATGTACATCGCCATGATCTCGAAGGGCTTCCAGCACCAGTTCTGGCAGGCCGTCAAGCAGGGTGCCGAGGAGCGCGCCGCCGAGCTCGGCGTCGAGATCACCTTCGAGGGCCCCGCCGCCGAGACCGAGGTCGACGCACAGCTGCAGATGCTGCAGACCGCGATCGACAAGGACCCCGACGCGATCGCCTACGCAGCCCTCGACCCCGAGGCCTGTGTCGCCCCGCTCGAGCAGGCCAAGGCCAAGGACATCCCCGTGGTGTACTTCGACGCCCCCTGCAACGGTGAGGTCGGCCTGAGCCTGGCCGCCACCGACAGCAAGGTCGCCGGCGCGCTGGCCGCCGAGCACATGGCAGAGCTCATCGGCGGCGAGGGCGAGATCGGCATCGTCGGTCACTCGCAGATCAACTCCACCGGTGTCGAGCGTCGTGACGGCTTCGTCGAGAAGATCGAGGCCGACTACCCCGACATCAAGATCGTCGACATCCAGTACGGTGACGGCGACCACCTGAAGTCGGCTGACATCGCCAAGGCCATGATCGCCGCGCACCCTGACCTCAAGGGCATCTACGGCACCAACGAGGGTTCGGCCATCGGCGTCGTGAACGCGGTGAACGAGCTCGGCCTCGAGAAGGGCAAGCTGACCATCATCGGCTTCGACTCGGGCGCAGCGCAGATCAACGCGATCAAGGACGGCACCATGGCTGGCGCCATCACCCAGGACCCGATCGGCATCGGCGCGCAGGTCGTGCAGGCCGCCTACGACGCCGCCATGGGCGAGTCGGTCGACGAGTTCTACGACACCGGTTCGTACTGGTACGACAAGACCAACATCGACGACCCGGAGATCGCCGCGGTCCTCTACGAATGACCCGCTGATCGACAGGGACCCCTCACCTTCGGGTGGGGGGTCCCTTTCTTTGTGCTGTGCGTCCGGGCGTCCGGCATCCGGGCATCCATGTCCCACTTTTCGCAGAGCATGTCCCAGTTTTCGCAGAGCATGTCCCAAAAACTGCTGCTAACCGGTCGGTTTAACAGCAGAAATTGGGACATGGGTCGGCGGCGCGGAGGTGGGTGCCGGGATGGGTGCCGGCGGATGCATGACCGGCGGTGGATGCCCGAGGCCGGGTGCTGGATGCCGGATGCCGGATGCCGGATGCCGGATGCCGGGTGCTGGATGCCGGATGCCGGATGCCGGATGCCGCGGACTGGGTGCTGGGTTCTGGCTGCCGGATGCCGGGGACTGGGTGCTGGCTGCCGGATGCGGGGTGCTGACAGGCGCTTCCGGCGGCGATGTCCCACATTCCGCAGGCCGTGTCCCAGTTTCGCAGAGCATGTCCCAATAACTGCTGCTAACCGGTCGGTTTAGCAGCAGAAATTGGGACATGGGGGCGCTGGGACATGGGTGCTGGGGGCGCCGGCCGGGCTGCCACGCATAGCTCAGCGCCCGGCCGTCGGCTACAGCGGGCGCCGCCAGTCCGATATGGCGCAGGGCGCCACCACTCAGATGTGGCGCAGGGCGCCGCCACGCAGATGTGGCGCAGCGCGCCACCGGTCAGATGCGGCGGAGGAACGTGAGCTGCGAGTGAGGCTCGACGATGAGCTCCTGCAGTGCCGCGTTGAACGGCACACCGGCGGGGGCTGCCAGGTGCGCCTGGAAGGCCTCCTCGTCGCGGTACACCTCGTAGACGAAGAACCGGTCGGGGTCATCCACCAGGCGGGTGGCGTCGAAGACGACATTGCCCGGCTCGGCGCGCACCCCCTCGGCGAACTCGGCGAGCAGCGCGGCCACCCGGTCACCCTGGCCGGGGATCGCGGTGAACGTGGCATGCAGGATGGTCGGTGCGGTCATGGTGTGCTCCTCAGATCGAATCGGCGGCGGGAAAGCGAGAAGGGACCGAGCGCTCAGACGCCCAGAGTCAGCAGACGGGCGGGGTTCGCGACGAGCATCCCATCGACGGTCGCATCGCCCAGCGCCTCGCGCACACGCGGCAGGTACCGCTCTCCCAGATACGCGAGTCCGGGCATCCCGCCGTACGCCGCATACCGCGTGCGCCGGGCCACATCACCGCCGAGCACGATCCGCTCGCCGGCTCCCGCCTCCACCGCAGCCACGGTGAGGGCCAGCAGCTCGGCATCCGATCGGGTGCGCGGCCGGGCGAAGCCGTCGTACCCGAGGTACGCGCCCCGCCCGGCGAGGGAAGCATGCAACCCGGCATCCGGATCCCGATCCGCGTGCGCGAGCACCACCCGCTCCGCGGCGACGCCCTCGGCGGCGAGCAGATCGAGCACCTCATGGGCGGCCGTGCAGAACTCCAGGTGCACCATGATCGGCGCGCCGGTGGCGCGATGCGCGGCGGCGAGCGCCTCGAGGGTGGTGCGCTCGAACGTGCTGATGTGCCAGTAATCGGCGCCACCCTTGAGCATCCCCGCCCGCACAGGCAGCCCATCGGGCCCGAGTGCGCGCGGCCGGGTGGGATCCGCATCCGAGCGCGCCATGCCCTCGGAGATCTCGGTGGTGAACAGTGCGGCGAGCGCCTCGGCATCACTCGCGCGAGTCGGATGATCGGTGGCGTAGTGCGCCTCGCGGTGCCGCCCCGTCGTCGCGACCACCGCGAGTCCCGTGCTCGCGCTGATCCGCGCCACACCCTCCGGATCGCGGCCGAGACCGAACGGGGTCGCGTCGACCATGGCGTCGAACCCGCTCTCACGCAGCAGTCCCGCCTCGCGGCCGGATGCTGCCTCGTCGTCGAGCTCATCGCCGGGCAACAGTGGGGTGACCTGGAACAGATGCTCGTGGTAGTTCACCCGCCCGAGCGAACCCGGGGCGACGTCACCACGTACCGTGCGCACCACCCCGGCATCCATCAGCGCACCGACTCCACGGCCGCCGCGAGCTGCTCGACGATCTCGGGCGTCAGCTCCAGCTCGAACACGTCGGCGACGACCTGCGACCAGCCGTGGATGAAGTAGCGCCACCCGTCGACCACCGTCAGCTCACGCGACGCCTGCTGTGCCTCGGCCTGGTGCAGGAACTCCAGCGAACCGCGGTAGTTGAACTCCCACACGTACGCACGCTCGGGGAACACCACCTCGTCGGTCAACGGCGAGCCGGGACGGTCCTTGCCGAGCCCCGTGGCATTGACGATGAGCGAGCCCGCCCGTGCCGCGGCCACCAGGGCATCCGCCTCGGCCGGAGAGTCCGTGCGCACGTAGCGGATCAGCCCCTCCGGCGTGCCGTGCTGACGGTGCACCTCCCGCAGCGTGTCGAGATCGGCATCCTTGCGTGCCGTGACCGTGATCCGCGACGGGGCATCCGCCCGCTCCGCGAGCGCCCAGCTGAGGGCCGTGCCCGACCCTCCAGCGCCGAGGATGACCACCTCGGCCCCGGTGTCGGCGAAATGGTCGGCCGGCAGGAAGTCGTTCAGCGCGAGGTCGACGGTGAGCGGGTCCTTCGCGCGCCCGATGAGCCGGTCGCCGCGCTGCGAGATCGACGAGATCTCGGCGCACGAGACCGCGAACGGGTCGAGCTCGTCGAACAGATCGGATGCCGCGGCGTACACGTTCATCTTGTGGGTGGTCACCAGCGCGCCTCGGTGGTGCGGATCGTCGCGGATCTGCTCGACCATCGCCCGGTACTGCGCCGGGGTGGCATCCATCGGCAGGTCGTGGCCGATGAGGGTGCGGGTGGGCAGCCCGAGGATGTCTGCCCACAGCGGGAAGACCTTCATGATCGAGGATGACGCGGTCGTCACTCCCACGAAGCCCATGTAGTCGGCGGTGGTCATGTTCTCTCCTGGGTCGTGCGGCTCAGCGGGTGACGGGATGCACGGGCGGGTTGCCCGCGAGGACGGCGATGGCATTGTCGAGCGCCATCCGCCCCATGTTGTCGACGGCCTGCGTGGTCTGCGCCCCCAGGTGAGGGGTCACCGTCACCCGGTCGGCGAGGTCGTCGGCCAGCAGCGGGCTGGCGCTCGCCGCGGTGTCGCCGTCGAGAGTGTCCGCAGCGTAGGCGGCAAGGATGCCGTCGCGCAGGGCATGGGCAAGGGCGGTCTCATCGACGAGGTCGGGCCTGGCGGTGTTCACCAGCACCGTGCCGGGGCGCATCG
Organism: Microbacterium istanbulense; assembly: GCF_037204145.1. NCBI lineage: Bacteria > Bacillati > Actinomycetota > Actinomycetes > Micrococcales > Microbacteriaceae > Microbacterium > Microbacterium istanbulense. The sequence goes on along the minus strand of NZ_JBBDGN010000001.1, from coordinate 328,664 downwards.
TCGCCAGGCGCGCGGCGTCGACGAGACGCTGACCGCCGGGAGCGTGCAGGGTGATCACATCGGCCCTGGTGAACAGGTCGTCCAGGGTGACGGGCTCCGCGCCAGCGGCCCGCACGGCCTCCTCGGGCAGGAACGGGTCGGCGGCGAGCACGCGCGACCCGAAGCCGCCGAGGCGCCGCGCGACGCCCTGACCGATGCGTCCGAAGCCGACGATGCCGACGGTCGCGGCACCCAGCTCGCGGCCGCGCCGCACGCCCCAGTCACCGTCGCGCACGCGCCGGTCGCCGTCGGGGATGAACCGCAGTGCGGCGAGCATCAGGCCCACCGCGTGGTCGGCGACCGCATCGGCGTTGGCTCCGGGAGTGTTCGTGACTGGGATGCCGCGCTGCGCGGCTGCCTCCAGATCGACAGCCTCGGTGCCGACGCCGTAGCGGGCGATGACCTTGAGGCGGGGAGCGGCGGCAAGGTGCTCGGCCGTGACAGGTCCGGTGCCGGCGATCCACGCGTCGGCGCCGTGCAGCAGCGGTCGCATCTCCTGCAGCTCGTGGTGTGCAGGGCCGCGCAGGATGCGGTGCCCCGCGATCTGCGCGCGGGCGAGCAGATCGAGATCGCCGTCTGAGAACGATCGGCTGGTGACGAGGATGACGCCCATCAGCGCGGCCGGCCCGCGAACCAGGGTGCGAGCGCCGTGTACGCGTCGGTGAAGCGGCCGTGCCGCTCGGCGTAGACGGCGTGGCGTGCGGCATCCGGTGTGAACTCGGCGGTCACCTCACTGAGCGCGCGCGCCGCACCGAACTCGGCCAGGCCCAGCCCGACCGCTCCGGTCACAGCGGCACCCAGGCTGTTCGCCTCTTCGACGATGGTGCGCCGGCGCACCGGCACACCCCAGACATCGGCGAGGATGCTCAGCCAGGCATCGCTCTGCGCGCCACCGCCGACCGCGTCGATCCGGTCGATCGTCGCGCCGGCATCGCGGAAGGCATGGATGCAGGTGAGCAGGTTGAAGGCGACGCCCTCGAGCACCGCGCGCGTCAGGTGCGCACGCGTGTGGTGCCGGCCGATGCCGACGAACGCGCCGCGGGCATCCGGATCCCACAGCGGGGAGCGCTCGCCGAGCAGATAGGGCAGGAAGTACAGGTCTTCGGTGTCGAGATCTCCGGCAGCCTCGGCGGTGAGCCGCGCGGTCTCGGGGCGCGCAGGATCCGGAGAGAGCGCCTCGGAGATCCACTGCACCGAGGCGCCGCCGGCCTGCATGGTGGCGGTCGGCACGTAGGAGCCGGGCACGACGTTGTCGAACGTGAAGGTGCTCATCGCCGGGTCGAGCAGCGGGGCATCCGCGGCGAACGAGATCCACGACGAGGTACCCAGAGACACATACGCGCCGTCCTCGGGGGCGACGATCCCCGAGCCGACTGCGGCGAGCGGGCCGTCCCCGCCGCCCATGACCACTCGCACCCCGGCCTGCAGGCCCAGGGCGGCGGCGGCATCGGCCGTGAGCGTGCCCGCGACGGCCGTCGACTCAAGGATCTCGGGGAACAGGGCGGGGTCGAGCCCCGCCGCCTCGAGCACCTCTTCGGACCACGTGCCGCGCTGCTGGTCGTACGCGTTCGTGCCGGACGCATCCGAGCGGTCGGTCGCGAGGCGCCCGGTGAGGCGCAGCACGATGAAGTCCTTCGCCACGCAGACGCGACGCACACGGTCCCAGATCTCGGGCTCGTTGTCGCGCACCCACATGATCTTCTCCACCGAGTAGGTGGGGTTGAGGCGATGTCCGAGTACCCGGTAGGCGTGTTCGGCGCCGAGCGCTGCCTCCAGGCGGCGCTGCTGCTCACCGGCGCGGGTGTCGGCCCAGATGATCGCCGGACGAGCGGGCTCGCCGTCGGCATCGAGAAGGACGGCCCCCATCATCTGTCCGCTGACGACCAGCCCTGCCACGGCCGACGGTTCGGTCGCGGTGCGGGCCATGAGGTCGCGGGTGGCCTGCACCACGGCATTCCACCAGTCCTGCGGGTTCTGCTCGGCGATGCCGCCCGCGGCGAAGTGCGCGGGGTAGGGGACCGTGACGGCCGCGACCAGCCGTCCGTCGTCATGGTGCAGCGAGGCCTTGTTGCCTGTGGTGCCGAGATCGTGCGCGATGATCATGCGACGCTCACTCGGAGTAGGGGCGCAGCTCGACGCCACCGGCCGTGCGGTAAGCGCGCGATCCCATGCCGTGCTCGAGCACCCAGCCGTAGTCGTGGCCGGCGCCGCCGGGGTACACGGCGAGGAAGGAGTAAGGCTCGTCGCCGGTGTTCACCGAACGGTGTGCCCAGCCCGGCGGGATGTACCCGATGGTGCCCGGCTGCATGTCGATCCACTCGGTGCGCTCGCCGTCGAACATGAGCAGTCCGCCGGTGCCCTGCAGGGCCAGGTAGATCTCGCCCTGGTGGTTGGGGTGCTGGTGGCCCTTGGTCATCCACAGCTCGCCTGACGTGTCGCCCGGCATGATCGTCGTGATCGACTGGGGCAGCTCGCGGTCGATCTCGGGAACGGGGGAGCTCGTCACCGTGTACACGACAGGGTTCTCGCCTGCGGATTCCGCCGCCCAGGCGTCGCTGTCGCGGAAGAGACCCTCGAGGTCGGACATGCGACGGGTGAGCGTCGGGCCCTCGGGTGAGAGCGTGAGCCGCTCGGCGTCGAAGGCGATCGCCATGGGCGAGATCGGCGGGGTGTGGAACGCGGTCATCGGGGCTCCTCAGCGGGCGACGGTGCACATCTCGGCGGCGCCGAGAACCTGTAATGACAAGTAGTGTAGCGGCTCGACCCCGGAGGCGCCACGACATGATTTTCCGGGCGGCAGGCGCGAGGTCTTGTCTGTGTCGGAGCCAGGGCGCAGACTGTCCGCGAGGGCCCTCGCAGCGGGCCGCGGAGAGGATCTACGACATGGCACACGGCGACATCACGCATATCGACATCCCGGTCAGCGACATGGCCAGGGCAACGGCGTTCTACTCGGGGCTGTTCGGGTGGAACATCGCCGAGATGCCCGGCTTCGAGGGCTACCCGATGTGGCAGGCCCCGAACAACATCTCGGGCGGTGGCCTGGCTCCGCGCGACGACGGCTTCGAACAGCCGCGCTCCTATGTCGAAGTCGACTCCATCGATGACACCATCGTGGCGGCCGAGGCCGCCGGCGGGTCGGTCGCGAGGGCCAAGGCGCCGATCACCGAGACAAGCGCCTGGGCCGTGATCGTCGATCCGGACGGCAACCACATCGGACTGTTCGAGGGGGTCGTCGGGGGCTGACGCGATCGCCTACGACGTCTCTGGGGGCACGAAAAAGGGGGCCGTGACGCTGATGCGCCACGGCCCCCTCTCCTCAGATCGCTTCAGATCACTCCGCCGCGAGGTCGGCCACGGCGGTGTCGATCAGGTCGACGATCGCCGCCGGCTGGGAGGCCAGCGAGGCGTGGCTGGCGTCGAGCTCGATGGTCTTGCGCGGGTTCATCCGCGCGGCCATGCGACGCTCGTTGTCGGGGTCGATCATGCGGTCCTGCGTGGAGACCTGGTACCAGACCGGCTTGACCTTCCACGCCGGTGCGCTGACGGTGTCGCCGAAGGTCGACCCGACGGGCGCCTTCTGGGTGACCGCCATCGCGAACGCGTCCTCGTCGGACAGGTCCTGCGCGAAGCTCTCCTTGAACTTGTCCTGCGCGATCCACAGGTAGCCGTCGGAGTCCGGGGCGATGTTCGAGAACGCTGCCGGCGGGTGCTCCTGGCTGATCTGACCGGCGCTCTCACCGGCATCAGGGGCGAAAGCTGCGACGTAGACCAGGCCGACCACGTTGGGCAGGTCGCCGGCCTCGGTGATGACCTCGCCACCGTACGAGTGACCGACGAGCAGCACGGGGCCGTCGATCTGCTTGACCATCTGCTGCGTGCGCGCGGCGTCGTTCTGGAGCGACGTCAGGGGGTTCTCCACCGCGTGGATGTCGGTGTAGCCGCGGCGCTGCAGTTCGAGGATGACGCCTGCCCAGTGGGCTGCTCCACCCCAGAAACCGTGGACCAGAACGATTGCGGGCTTGTCTGCCATGTGTTTCCTCTCGATTCGACGGATTCGGATGGGATAAAAACCATGACTCGAAGGCGACAAAAACATGCCGATCCTGCAAAACTCACCGTCTCCGCGGGCAGAGATGGATGTGCTGTCCGAGGCCCTGCTGCACGCGCGGCTTCGTGGCGATCAGGCACGCGTGTATGGCCCGCCTGCGCCCTTCCACATCGCGTTTCCGGCCGGGGTGCCGCGCGTGCACTTCGCCGTGAGCGCGCCACTGCTCGTGCACCTCGACGGGCCCGCGCAGCCGATCCGGCTCGAGCCCGCCGACGTCGTGCTACTCGGCCGGGAGAGCGCGCACAGCATCGCCACTCCGGATGCCGCAGAGCCGCCGCGCGCCCTCTCGCCGGATGACGGGACCGCCGAGCATGGAGGGCACACGAGCTGGCTGACAGGCACCTTCCACGTCGAGGATGACACCGCGGCGCCGTTGCTCGCTGCGCTGCCGCCGCTCGTGCACCTTCCCGCCGCGGCGGAGGGTAACGAGTGGCAGCAGCTCAGTCTCGACCTGCTCCTCGCCGAGATCGGTAACGGGCGCCCCGGGTCGTGGATCATGACCTCCCGCATCCTCGACCTCGTCCTCGTCCATGCGCTACGTCAGTGGGCGGCATCCGATCAGGTCGAGCCGGGCTGGTTGGCGACGGTACTGGATGAACGCCTCGCCCCTGCGCTCTCGGCGATGCACCGCAACCTGGAGTACCCGTGGTCGGTGGCCGAGCTCGCCGAGCTGACCAGGCAAGCGCCGTCGACGTTCGCGCACCGATTCACCGAGGTCGTCGGGCAGACGCCCGCCGCGTACCTCACTGAGCGGCGCATGGCGAGCGCGGCGCGGATGCTGGAATCGACCGCGACACCGGTCGGCCGGGTTGCCACCGCGGTCGGCTACACCTCGGAACCTGCGTTCTCGCGGGCCTTCCGCCGACGATTCGGCCTGCCGCCGCTGGCCTGGCGCAAGCAGGCGCGCGAGCGATCGTAAGAGCGGGACCGGGTGGTCAGTTCAGTGGTAGCGCGGAGCGATACATGTCGCGGATCTCCTGATCGGTGAGCGCGCGCTTCCAGATGCCGGCCTTGCTGATATTGCCCTTCCAGTACCCGCCGCCGCTGCCCCAGCCGTTCACGCTGCCCACGGTCCAGTACATCGGTTCTGTGCCGTACGGGTAGCCCGCCGAGGCGCCCGCGAAGAACACCACCAGCTCGCCGTCGACGTACAGCTTCATGCCTGCCGTCGACAGCGACGCGGTTGCCATATGCCACTTCGCGTCGTCGTAGCGGTTCGGTGACGTGATGGTCTGCTGGGATGTGGTGAACACGCCGAACTTCACGCGCCCCTGGGAGTCCAGCCACATCTTGCGGTCGTTCAATCCGCCGAGCCCGGTCGGCAGGTTACTCATCCCGATCAGCCCCCGCTGGTTGGGCGTGGCCGTCGCGTCATTGCGGAACCACAGCGAGACAGTGAAGACATTCCACGCGTAGCCGGCGACGTTCGGGCCCGCCGCGTAGCCAGCGGCCCCGTCGAACCGCACTCCGGTGTCACCGTCGCGCCGGCAGGGCTGGGCCCCGCCGAAGGTGTAGTTCGCGGCGGCCGCTCCCATCACCGCATCCGTGCCCCCGGTCGCGTCGTCTGCCTGCGTCGAGCCGACGGCATCGGTGAACGGGTAATAGGCGAATGGCGATGTGGTCGTGGCTGACACCGCCATCGCCTGCGCGCAGGTGAACCACGGCGCCGCGTCGATGCCGCTGGCGACGCTGTTGGCCGTGGGGGAGTCGGAGAAGTACGCGAGCGTGTTCTGTGGGGCAGCGGTCGAGCCGAGCGCGAAGAGCGGCACGAGGGTGAGGGCGAGGAGAGCGGCCATCCGCCGCGCCGCCGTGCGGCCTGCGGCGATGCGGCGAGTGGGCGAGGTGTCGGCGGCGCGGGGTGCCGCGTCGTGCCGGGCATCCGCGTGTCGCTCCGGTGCTCGCCACCCCAGCGCGACGCAGGCGAGCAGCAGCGCAAGCCCCGCGGCGATGCCCCACGGTGACCCCGCCGCGTGCAGGAGATATCCGAGTCGCGGCACTGATGCGACGACCTCGTGCACGCTCGACACGGTGTAGGCCTCGGGGTCGGGCGAGTCGTTGGCATCGCCCTGGAGGTGAAGGACCGCGCCGGCGCCCAAGGGGGAGCGCGCCGGCGCGGAGTCGATGACGCGATGGGTGATCCGCACACCCGACGCGGAGACGACGCTGACCACGTCGCCGGTGGTGACCTCTGAGGCCGGCACGGTGCGCGCGAAGGCGACGTCGCCGGGGTTCAGGGCCGGGGCCATCGATCCGCTCAGCAGGACGAGCGGTGTGACGCCCAGCAGCACGAGGGCTGCGGTCCAGAGGATGCAGAGCGTGCCGAGGATGGCGCCCAGGGTGAGCACGGTCGAACGCAGGAGGGCGGGGATGCGGATCACGGCGCCCCCCTCTGCGTGCCGCGGACGATGATTGACAGCGTCGCCTTGGCGTCGCGGTAGGCGGCGGTGTTGTACGTCGTCGCCGCGGAATCCACCGACACGATCACGCAGTACGTCGTGGACGCGCCGACGGTCAACGGCACCTTGGTCGCATCGACCACGGTCGCCGTCGCCGCGCTCGTTCCGACGGCCTGGGCGGAACCGGCTGCGGTTCCGGTGCAGGTTCCGGTGCGGTAGTGCGAGGCCAGCGGCGTCGATGCCGAGCCGCCCGTGTTCGTGGGGGTGCCGCTGCGGTACACCTGCACGCGCAGCGCCGGGCCCAGCGCGCCGGACGTGTAGGCGCTCAGGCGCACATCCAGCGGGATGGTACTCACCCCGCCGTTGGAGACGGGCAGGGCGTAGGCCTGGCTTTCGCCGGGCAGCAGGTTGGTCACGCTCCACGTCATCGTCGTCGTGCCGTCGCGGTTGCCCTGTCCGGAAAGGGCGCCGTTCACCAGCACATCGAGCTGACCGGCGGTCACGGTGCCGGGCACCGCCGTCACGGTCGTCGACCACAGCGCCATCGTGCCGACGCTGCCGAGGCCCAGTGCAAGACCCAGGCTGAGCCACATCCGCGTGCGCCCTGACCGGCGTCGCCGGGCGGGCCTGACGTGCTCAGCCATGGGGTGCCTCGCGGGTTCTGCGGTCGCGGCGGCGCGCAAGGCCGAGCAGGATGGCGCCGGTCGCGGCTACGGTTGCGGCGACCACGAGGAGTGCGAGGCGGATGTCGCCGCCAGTCGGGATGAGCCCGCCCGCCTGCTGCGAGAGCGTCACGCGCACCTCGAACGCCAGATCCAGGATCTGGGTGAGATTGGGGGAGTCGCTCGGCAGCGTCACCCGCACCTCGACCGGTCGGACCCCGCCCGCGGCGACCGTGGCATCCGCGAGCTCCTCGGTCTGCGCGGCGTCGACGCTGCCCCACGGGCCGCCGTCCACTCGCGCCGATACCTCAAGGTCGCCGATCCGAACGAGTTCGTCGATGCGCGTGCTGACGAAGTCGACCTGCATCTCGGAGGGCATTCCGGAGTCGTTGCGCACGAAGAACTGCGCGACGCGGGTGTCGCCGGGCACCCAGCGCACCGAGTCATCGAAGAGCGGGCTCGGCAGTGTGGATGCCCAGGTGCGTCCGTCGCGGCTGACGGAGATGCCGTCGGCCGCGCTCGCGCCGGTGGCGCCGGCGAAGACCAGGGTGAGGGCACTCAGCATCACGGCGAGTGCGGCCACCAGGCGTCGACACATGAGTTCCCTCCCTCCGATGTCGATCGAGGTGTGCGTCAGGGTGAACGCGGGGGTGACAGCTCACTCTGACGTTCGCTGGGCGACGCGTCGTCGTCGGGCTGTGCGGAGCGGCGTCCGCGCCAGGCGGAGAAGAACATCCATGCGGCGTACCCGATGAGTCCCACGGCGATCGCGGTCACGATCCATTGGCGCTGTCCGCCCGTGAGCGCGGTCGAGACATAGCCGAGGTACGGCACCGCGTACCAGACCTCGCCACGGATCTGCACCGGAAGGCGCAGTTCTGCGTCGGGGGTGGCGTTCGCGTCGCCCTTGGTCTCGAACACCACATCGCCGTCGAGCTCGTAGGAGATCGCCGAGATGCGGTGGGTGACGACCGTGTCCTTGCCCGACTCGAGCTGCACGGTGACGACGTCACCGATCTGCAGATCGCCCGGATCGACAGGGCGGACCACCACCAGCGTCCCCGGCGGGTACGCCGGAGCCATCGAACCGGTGAGCACCGTGTAGGGGGTGGCGCCAGCCACGCGGGGCACCACGACGGCGACCAGCAGGACGGCGACCGCCCCCAGGATCACGAGCCACGCCAGGGTTCGACCGACGAAGGTCAGGACCGCGCGCATCAGACCCCGTCAGATCACGGGTTGGGGTTCTGCTGCGTCAGGGTGACGTTGAGGTTGTTCAGGGTCGCGGCCCACGACTGCGTCGCGTTGGCGTTGATCGCCGTCGCATCCCCGTACGGGAAGGTGACCGTGAACGTCGCCGTCAGCTTCTTGCCGTCGTCGCCGTCGGTGACGAGCTCGCCGTCCACGATGGCCGCGGTACCGACCGTGTACGTGGTGTCCACGGTCGCCTGGCCCGTGGCCGGTGCCGTGCCATTGAGGGTCAGGGTGGCGGGCGCGGTGAGCTTGGCGGCGAGGTTGTCGCCCTTGGCGACGATGGTGTAGTCGCAGGACTTCGTGACCACGTCGCCGGGAACCCAGTTGGTCACCGTGCCAGAGTTGGCGGTGCCACCGGCGTAGGTCCAGTCGGTGCAGGTGCCGGGGGTCAGCTTGAGTTCACCCGCGGTGATGGTGCCGCCGGCGATGTCGACGCTCGCGGTCCAGTAGGCGAGCGTGGTGCCGCCGCCGAGCAGCAGGACTGCGGCCGCGGCTGCGGCGATGGCGCCCTTGGTTGACTTCTTCATGTCTGACCTCCCATTTTTCGCGCGCACACACATCGATCTGCGCATGACGACGCGGACTCTGCGTGCGGCTCCCATACCGGTCACGCAAGCACGGAGGCAGATCTCCGTATCCCGAGTCGAAGTGTAACCAGAATTCCTGCATATCGGAATACTGGACAGGGGAAGGGCGTCAGGGACGCTGAGCCATCAGGTACGCGCGCGACGCGGCGATCAGGCCTGCGCGCGACGCGCCCGATACGCGGCCACGGCGTTGCGGTTCGCACATGTGGTGGAGCAGTAGCGCTTGGAGCGGTTGCGGGAGAGGTCGAGGGCGATCGCCTCGCAGTCGGCGTCGGCGCACACGCTGAGGCGGCTGCCCTCGTCGATGCGGATCACGTCGACAAGCGCCATCGCGGTCTCGATGAGGATCCTCTCGGCGAGCGGGCGGTCATCCGTCACCGCGTGCAGGTGCCAGTCCAGGCCGTCGTGGCGCGCCAGTCGGGGCTGGATCTCACTGTCGGCCAGCGCACTGTTGACATGCGTTGCCATCTCATCGCGCGGCGCGAGCAGCATTGCTCGCAGGCGTGGCCGCAGAGCGCGCAGCGCCGTGAGCTCGGCATCGTCGCGGTCGAGGCGCCCGCTATAGGGGTGCGCCAGGAGGAAGGCATCGAGATCTGCGCGGGTGGCGAGGGAGTCGGGATCCTCGGCGGTGTTCGCGAGCGCGACTGACGAGGTCAGTGCCTCCTCCGTGTCACTGGTGAAGATCATGTTGACATCTTACATTGCCGCGCCTTAGTGTCATCGGTAATGGATGCTATGACTCATGACAGGCCGCATTCGCGGGTCGGTGCCGGGCTGCTCGTCGCGCTCGCCGCCGCGTTCTCGTTCGGCATGTCAGGCGCCTGGGCTCGCGGACTCATCGACGCAGGGTGGACGCCCGGCGCCGCCGTCACCGCCCGCGTCTGGGTCGCCGCACTCGTGCTGCTCGTCCCGACGTTGATCGCGCTCCGCGGCCGGTGGGGTCTCGTACGCCGCAACCTCGGCATGATCGCCGTCTACGGGCTGCTCGCCGTGGCTGCCACCCAGCTGTTCTACTTCCAGGCGGTCGCGGTGATGGACGTCGGCCTGGCGCTGCTCATCGAGTACACGGCCCCGGTCGCCGTGGTGCTGTGGTTGTGGATGCGCCGGGGCGAGAAGCCGACCGGGCGCAGCATCCTCGGCGCGGCCATCGCCTTCGTCGGACTCGTGCTCATGCTCGACATCCTCACCGGTGCCCGGGTCGACCTCGGGGGCATCCTCTGGGCGCTCGGCGCCATGATCGGCGCCGCCACCTACTTCGTGCTCTCCGGCCGGAGCGACACCGGCCTGCCGCCGATCGCTCTTGCCGGCCTCGGCCTCCTGCTCGGGGCTCTGGGCTTCACCGTCGCCGGGCTCACCGGCATCCTTCCGATGGCGTGGACGACCGCCGACGTCGCCTACCGTTTCGGCACCGTGCCGTGGTTCGTGCCCGTGCTCGCGATGGGCGTCATCGCCACGGCCGTCGCCTACACACTCGGCATCGCTTCGACGCGGATGCTGGGCTCCCGCCTGGCGTCGTTCGTCGCACTCGCGGAAGTCGTCGCCGCGCTGCTGTTCGGCTGGCTGCTGCTCGGGCAGCTGCCGAACGCCGTGCAGGCGATCGGAGGAGTGCTCGTGCTGGCCGGCGTCGTGCTGGTCAAGCTGGGCGAACCCGCACAGGCAGCGGATCCGGTGGTGGAACCGGTGCCCGCGGCTCGCATCGGCTAGCGGCGGTCAGTGCCTGGGTCGACGCCGCGCAGCGCGGGCAGATCGCGGAAGGGCTTCTCGATGCCGCGGAGACGGATGCCGCTCATCGTCGCTCCTTCGATGTCGCCTCATCCACGGCCTGGATGAGGCGGGCGCGCTCCTTGTCGATCCAGCGGCTTCCGCCGTAAGCCTGCGCGAACGTCTCGGCGAACTCCACCGGGTCATCGCCCACGATCCCGGCGATCGGGGTGCCGTCCACGGCCGCGCGCTCCCACAGGTCGGTGATGTCGACGAACATATGCACGGTCGTCTCGCCGTCGGTCACCCCGCCGTAGTACGTGAGGTAGCGGGTGACGGCCTTGGCGGCGGTGAGGTACGGCTCGGGCAGCGCGTCCAGGCGCGCCTTCGCCTCGCGGTACTGCTTCTTCTGCTCGAGTGAGCCGGTGAGGGCCTCGATCCACTTGGCGGCCATGTCAGTTCTCTCCTTCGGTGGTGGTGTCTGTGGTGTGCAGTTCGCCGATGCGGTCGGCGAGGAAGCCCCAGGTCTTCCAGAACTCGGCGAGCTCGACCCGGCCCTGGGCGTTCAGTGAGTACACCTTGCGCGGCGGCCCCTTCTCACTCGGCACCTTCTCGACGTCGACGAGGCCCTTCTGCTCGATCCGTACGAGCAGGGCGTACACGGTGCCCTCCGCGATCTCGGTGAAGCCGCGCTCACGCAGCTGCGCGGTGATCTCGTAGCCGTAGGCCGGCGCGCCCACCAGCAGTGCCAGCACGATGCCCTCGAGCGTGCCTTTGAGCATCTCGGTCATCTGTCTGCCCATACGGACCCCCTCAGTACTCAGTGACAATGACTACCAGTACATAGTAACGCTGAGTACTGAGAATGCAAGGGGTGGGTCTTTCTCCCCATCGCCGGCTTTTCGGCTGGCGTCTAGGCTGACCGGCAGGGCCGAAGGAGGGGATCGCGCATGACGGATGGGGTAGACATCCCGCTGCAATCGATGAGCGAGCTGAGCGAGTCTCTGCGCGTCATCATCGCGGAGTTCGACGAGGCGGGGGCGGGCTCGCGCACCGGCGGACTGGTCGATGCGATCGACCGCCCGATGGGAGATTCCCGGCTGAGCAGGGCAGCAGATGAGTTCGAGTCAGCGTGGGATGACAAGCGCGAGACGCTGCGGCAGGACCTCGAAGAGATGAAGAAGCGCATCGACGATGCGCGCGAGGGGTGGCAGGAAGCCGACCTGGAGCTTGCCCGCAGCCTGGAGCCGAAGCAATGACCGAGAACTCGTATCTGTACTCCCGCGAGACGATGCCGAACACTCCGGGCGGGCGCGAGGTGCGCGAGATCGCTGGGAATCCCGACGCGATCATCCGGCACGCAGCCGACATCGAGCGCCTCGGCGAGAAAATGGCGCGCGCGGCACGCACACTGCAGCTCTTCGCGGACGGAACCGTCGGCAAAGGAAAGTCGTTCGAAGCCATTCGCGATCAGGCGAAAGAAGTGCACGCCGACCTCGCCACGGCCGCTGATCGCTACCTGCCCAGCGGCGAGGCGCTCGCCGCGTATGGGCACGCGTTGAGCACGGCGCAGTCGAGCACCGGCTGGCGGGTCAGCGGCGCGGAGCGCACCTGGGAAGACGTGCGTTCGGCATCCCAGGCGCTCAGCGGAGCATCCTCCGACCTGGAGGAATGGGAGCGCAACGAGCGTCAGGACATCGAACAGACGGGCACGGCGCCCACGACAGCGGCGGAGCAGTCGGCCTTCGACACGGCCGTCGAGAACTGGGAGTACTACTGGAGCGCCTATGACGCCCCGGCAGAGACCTGGGAGAACGCCTACGACCGCGCATGCGACGGTCTCGAGAAAGTGAACGAGGACGGTGTCTCGGACGGCTTCTGGGACAACACGATGCCCTTCGTCGAGGGCATGCTCGTGGTGCTGATGTACGTCGGCATCGCCCTGCTGGTCGTGGCCTTCTTCGTCACCGGCCCGCTGGCACTGCTCGCCGGAGTTCTCGCAGCCGTCGCCGGCGTGCTCAGCCTGCTGGGCGAGCTGGCGAAGCTCAGCGCGGGTCGAGGCGACTGGGGCAGTGTCGCGCTCGCCGCCGTCGGCATCATCCCTTTCGGCAAGCTCGCGAAGTTCGCCACCTTCGTCAACCCCGGCAAGTTCCCGAAGATCGCCGCGGTGTTCCGGATCGCCGGGGACGACTTCGCGCAGTACAGCGGCAAGCTTGATGACTTCGTGCGCGGCAAGGTTCCGGGAATCTTCGACGGTGCGCACGGCCTGAACTCGCAGAACCTCATGCGCATGCTCTACACACCGAGCTTCCTCGCACAGGGCAACAAGTGGGTGGGTGGCTGGGCCGACGGCTGGCGCGCGCTCGCCGGGAACCCGACAAACCTCGCGGAGGCGCTCGGCGGAACGGTCGACGTGTACACCGATGTCGTCGGCATCCTCAAGGACGCGAATGAGAAGTTCGCGTAGCCCGTTAGGCTCGACGTTCACGGCATCCGCCACCGGCACACGGGGAGACTGACATGTCATTGCGCGCCGAACTCATCGACGCGGCGGGAGGGATGCCTGCGTTCGCCGTGCTGCTGCCGGCTGGGTGGGAGGCGACGGATGCCTCGTTCAGCACCATGCGCCCGAAACTCGACGCGACGCTGGATCAGCTTCCCGCCGACCGACGTGCCGTACTGCGCTCCCGGATCGAGGAGATGCTGGCAACGGCGCGTGCCGAGGCGGCGCGCGCCGACGTGGTGCGCATGTTCGCGCCCGCCGCTGTCGCGCCCGAGGACTACATCCCGGTCAGCCTTGTCGCCTCGTGGTTGCGTGCGCCGGCCGGCGGGTCGCTGCAGGATCTCGGGGCCGGACTCATCGCGCATCGCGGCGCGGCCGCACTCGACGCGGGTGGGACGATCCTGCGGTGGGCGATGGATGAGAAGGCGACCATCGAGGGCGGCGAGGTGCAGATCACCGGCTCCGGCTACCTGCTCCCGGTTCCGGGACACCCGGCCGTGGGGCTCATGTTCCGCTCGCAGATCCTGCGCGGCGTTGACGACGCGGTTGTGCCCGACGAAGGCGAGCAAGCCATGGCGCTCCTGTGCGACGCGATCGTGGCCAGTGTCAGGTGGCGACGTGGCTGAGCTGGTGATGGCGCCGAACCCTGCGGTGTGGCAGGTCGTGCCGGGCCTCAGCGACGCAGCCGCCTGGTACGAGCGGCAGATCGCGGCCGCTCCAGAGGCCGCGCGCGAGGCCGTCGCCGGGGCATCCGCACTTGCCCTGCGCGCCAGGCTCGACACAGAACTCAGCCAGGTCTTGCTGCTGTGCGACCCGCCGGCCGAGCTGTACGCCATGCTCGGTATTGCCGCACTCGATGGTGTCCCGGCGCCAGAGACCGCGGCGGGCGCGGTCGGGGTGGCCGAGTCGCTCGTGGCCTCGCCGTGGCCGGCCGAGGCGTTGCCCTTCGACCTCGACGGTGTGCGCGGGTGGCGGGTCACGATTCTTGACGAGCAGGACGCGGGCGGCGACGATCAGGTGGCCCTGCCGCAGACGGTCTCGAGCGTGTACGTCATGTCGGTCGATGGCCGGTGCGTGGTGGCGACGCTGTCATCGTTGCCGCCGCTGGCCGCGGCCGTGGTGCAGGTGCTGGCCGAACAGGTCATCGCGACCTTTGGCGTCGAAGAGGATGCACGGTGACGGACGAGCACGCAGCACAGGCTGCGCGGGTGCGTTCTGCCCTTCCACCGAACCGTGCACACGTCGACCCCAAGGAGGTCGAACGGGTGGTCTTCGCCGAGGTCGGGCATCGTGATCTCGGCCTCGCGCTCTGGACGGATGCGGGGAATGCGGCGACGCAGGCATGGCGCACCTGTCGTCAGAGGATGCGTGCGCGATACGGCGCTCGGAGCCCGCACGGCGGGTGGTTGACGTTCGTGCTGTTCGCCGCCGTCTTGGTGGGCGCTTTCGCGGCCGGCGTCGCGAGTGGATTTCGCACCGACCCCACGCAGACGGTGGGCATCCTCATCGCTCTCGTGATCACGGCCGCGGCCGCAGACCTCCTGGCTCTGCTCGTCGCGGGGCCACGTCCGTTGAACTGGGCGGCGATCCGGATGCAGATCGCCGTCGCCGTCACCCTGCTCGCCGCGACCGCGTTCCAGCTCTCGCGGCCGGCGAACGCCGCCACACCGTTCGTGCTGTCCGGCGCCGCGATCGCCGTCGCGGGCGTGGTCGTGGTGTTCAGCGTGCGCGCGATGAAGCCGGAGGAGCGAGTGGCGATCGACAATGCGATCAACATCGCGACGGAGCAGATGCAGCCCGAAGTGGATGCGATCGGCCAGCGGCTGCAGTCAGAGGTCCTGGCGCAGCTGAGCAAGGCCGATCAGGATCGCATCGTGTCGCTGCGGACGGTGACGCTGGCTGATCTCGCCGACGAAGGTCTCGTCTTCGAACCCGTCCCGCAGGGGACGCCGGCCGGGGGCGTGATCATCGCCGCACAGCTGTCCACCTGGAATCCCCACGCGCAGCAAGGAGCGTGAGCCTGGCGGGTTGAATGCATACCTAAAGGGTCATTCTGCCGGATGAGGTGCAGCGCCGAGTCGATTATGTATACACTGAGGGCATGAGCATCGCCGCGGAACGCCTCACTGCAAGTGATCGCGCGTACGCGGAACTGCTCGACGGCATACAGTCGGGCGCGCTTCCGGCCGGGTTCGTGCTCGCCGAGGTAGAGCAGGCCGCGCGCCTCGGGATCAGCCGCACCCCCCTGCGTGAGGCCTTGCGCCGCCTCGCCGCCGAGGGCCTCGTCGTGCAGCAGTCGCCCCGCGTCACCGTGGTCGCTGACCTCGACGCCGCCGACATCCGTGCGTTGTTCGAGATTCGCCGGGCGCTGGAAGAGACGTCCGCGCGTCTGGCCGCCGCACGCGGCGACCGCAGCGTCTTCGCCGCTCTCGCCGACCAGTTCGCCGTCGTCGACCTGCAGGATGCTGCCGGCCGTGACGCCTACTACGCGCTCATCGCCCGGCTCGACGCCGAACTGGATGCCGCGGTCGGCAACGACTACATCGCCTCTGCCTTGCGTACCGTGCGCACGCACCTCGTGCGTGTGCGGCGCATGGCCCGCGACAAGCCCGAGCGACTCGCGGCATCCGCCGCCGAACACCGACTGATCGCCCGTGCCCTGGCATCCGGCGACGCCGACCTCGCCGCCCACGCCACCCATGTGCACCTGCATAACGCGCTGGACAGCATCCTCGACTCCCTCACCGACCTCCCGACCGACAGCGAAGGACACTCCTCATGACCGTCAGCCACCACGTCCGCGTCTACCCGAGCTCCGAGCCGCTGCCCCGCGAGGAGCAGCTCGCATGGAAGATCGCCGAGGTCGCCGCCGACCCCGTGGCCGTGGAGCCCGAGGTCGTGGAGATGATCATCAACCGCATCATCGACAACGCGTCGGTCGCAGCGGCATCCCTCACCCGCGCCCCCATCGTCGCCGCCCGCGGGCAGGCCTTCAGCCACCCCGTCTCCCGCGGAGGACAGGGTGCGACCGTCTTCGGCGCCCCGCTCGACGAGCGCACCAGCCCCGAATGGGCGGCCTGGGCGAACGGCGTGGCCGTGCGCGAACTCGACTACCACGACACCTTCCTCGCCGCCGAGTACTCGCACCCCGGCGACAACATCCCTGCGATTCTCGCCGTCGCCCAGCACACCGGCAAGGATGGCCAGGCGCTGGTGCGCGGCATCGCCACCGGATACGAGATCCAGGTCGACCTGGTCAAGGCGATCAGCCTGCACAAGCACAAGATCGACCACGTCGCCCACCTCGGCCCGTCGGCCGCGGCCGGCATCGGCACTCTGCTCGACCTCGACGTCGAGACCATCTACCAGGCGGTCGGCCAGGCGCTGCACACCACCACCGCCACACGGCAGAGCCGCAAGGGCGAGATCTCGACGTGGAAGGCGCACGCCCCCGCGTTCGCCGGCAAGATGGCGGTCGAGGCCGTCGACCGCGCCATGCGCGGACAGACCTCGCCCTCGCCGATCTATGAAGGTGAAGACGGCGTGATCGCGTGGATGCTCGACGGCAAGGATGCCTCGTACGACGTGCCGCTGCCCGCCGCCGGCGAGGCCAAGCGCGGCATCCTCGACACCTACACCAAGGAGCACTCGGCCGAGTACCAGGCGCAGGCGATCATCGACCTCGCCCGCCGCCTCGGCACCGAGAACCCGGCCCTGCGCGACCCCGAGAACATCGTCTCGATCGTGCTGCACACCAGTCACCACACCCACAACGTGATCGGTTCGGGCGCGAACGACCCCCAGAAGTACGACCCCACCGCGTCGCGGGAGACCCTCGACCACTCCGTGCCGTACATCTTCACCGTCGCCCTGCAGGACGGCGCCTGGCATCACGTCGACTCCTACGCGCCCGAGCGCGCCGCCCGCCCCGACACCGTCGCGCTGTGGCACAAGGTCACCACCGCGGAGGATGCGGAGTGGACCCGTCGCTACCACTCCACCGATCCGGCGGAGAAGGCCTTCGGCGGCCGGGTGGAGATCACCCTCGCCGACGGCACCACCGTCACCGACGAGATCGCGGTCGCCGACGCCCACCCGCTCGGTGCGCGGCCCTTCGCCCGCGAGGACTACATCCGTAAGTTCCGCATCCTGGCCGAACCCGTGCTCGAGCCCGCCGAGATCGAGCGCTTCCTCACGCTCGTCCAGCGCCTGCCCGAGCTCACCGCCGCCGAGGTCGAAGAGCTGTCGATCATCGCGGCGCCCGGGGTGCTGGCATCCACCGACGCCGCCGCCCGCCCAGGCCTGTTCTGAGGAGCCGCCCATGCTCTACTCCACCGTCACCCCCGCCGAGAAGCGGCGGCTATTCCGCGAGCGGCTCGCCAGCGGTGAGCTGCTGCGGTTCCCCGGTGCGTTCAATCCGCTCAGCGCCCGGCTCATCGAACAGAAGGGCTTCGAGGGCGTCTACATCTCGGGGGCCGTGCTGTCGGCCGACCTCGGGCTGCCCGACATCGGGCTGACCACGCTCACCGAGGTCGCCGGACGTGCCAAGCAGATCGCGCGGATGACCGACCTGCCGGCGATCGTCGACGCCGACACCGGCTTCGGTGAGCCGATGAACGTCGCCCGTACCGTGCAGGAGATCGAAGACGCGGGCCTGGCCGGTCTGCACATCGAAGACCAGGTCAACCCCAAGCGCTGCGGACATCTCGACGGCAAGAGCGTCGTCGACGAGGACACCGCGATCAAGCGCATCCGCGCCGCCGCCGACGCCCGGCGGGACCCGAACTTCCTCCTCATGGCGCGCACCGACATTCGGGCGGTGGAGGGCTTGGATGCCGCGATCGATCGCGCCAAGGCGCTGGTGGATGCGGGTGCCGATGCGATCTTCCCCGAGGCGATGGCCAGCGTGGCCGAGTTCGAGGCGGTCGCGAACGCGCTGGACGTGCCGATCCTGGCGAACATGACCGAGTTCGGTAAGAGCGACCTCTTCTCGGTCGACCAGCTGTGCGACGCGGGCGTGAAGATGGTGATCTGGCCGGTCTCCCTGCTGCGCATCGCGATGGGCGCGGCGGGCCGTGCACTCGATACTCTGAACGACGAGGGGCACCTCACCTCGAAGCTCGGCGAGATGCAGCACCGCGCCGACCTCTACGATCTGATCGACTACGAGTCGTACAACCACTTCGACTCCGGCGTCTTCACCTTCACGATTGACAAGGAGTGAGTATGACCGATCCCGACATCCGTAAGGGCCTGGCCGGGGTCGTCGTCGACACGACGGCGATCTCGAAGGTGAACCCCGAGACGAACTCGCTGCTCTACCGCGGTTACCCCGTGCAGGAGCTGGCGGCCACCCAGCCGTTCGAGGCCGTCGCCTATCTGCTGTGGAACGGTGAGCTGCCGGATGCCGCGCAGCTGGCATCCTTCCGCGAGACCGAGCGCGCCCACCGCGCCCTGGCCGACAACGTCAAGGCCGCGATCGACCTCATCCCGCTCGACGCGCACCCCATGGACGAGGTGCGCACCGCCGTCAGCGTGATCGGTGCGAGCGACACGGCGGCGGGTTCTTCGGTGCTCGACACCGCGAGCCCCGAGGAGAACCTCACGCGCAGCATCCGCCTCTTCGCCGCCCTTCCGGCGATCGTCGCGTACGGGCAGCGTCGTCGTCGCGGTCAGGAGCTCATCGCCCCGCGCGACGACCTGGACTACTCGGCGAACTTCCTCTGGATGACCTTCGGCGAAGAGCCGGATGCCGTCGTTGTCGACGCGTTCAACCGCTCGATGATCCTGTACGCGGAGCACTCCTTCAATGCCTCCACGTTCACCGCCCGTGTGATCACCTCGACCCTCAGTGACCTGTATTCGGCCGTTGTCGGTGCGGTCGGCGCGCTGAAGGGCCCACTGCACGGTGGCGCGAACGAGGCCGTGCTGCACATCTTCGACGAGATCGGTGAGGCGTCGAACGTCGTGTCGTGGCTGGATGCCGCACTCGCCGAGAAGCGCAAGATCATGGGCTTCGGTCACCGCGTCTACAAGAGCGGCGACTCGCGTGTGCCGACCATGAAGGCCGCGCTCGACACTCTCGTCGACCACTACGACCGGCCTGATGTCGCCGCGCTGTACGACGCGCTCGAGAGCGAGTTCGTCGCGCGCAAGGGCATCTACCCGAACCTCGACTACCCGTCTGGTCCGGCCTACAACCTCATCGGCTTCGACACCCTCACCTTCACGCCGCTGTTCGTGGCGGCCCGGGTGACCGGGTGGACGGCGCATGTGATCGAGCAGGCCGGCGCGAACGCGCTGATCCGCCCGCTGTCGGCGTATGTCGGCCCCGAAGAGCGGCACGTGCAGGGCTGACGGGCGGCACCGCCCGACGTCTCAGCGGTTGAGCCAGGGGCGGATCATTCGGGTGACCCACGGCAGCACCCAGTAGGTCATGATCGGCGTGAGCACCACGGTCGTGCCGAGCGTGCGCAGCCACAGCGGCACGGCATCCCAGCCGGGCACGGGGGAGATGGCGTAGGCGAACGCGAGGTTCACCGGGAAGAAGCCGAGCCAGATCGACACGGCCTGCTTCCAGCGCGGCGGCGTGTGCACGACGGCGACGTTCGTGGTGCCCTCACCGTCGGGGTTGGGGATGGTGATCGTGCCGGTGGTCGGCTCGTCGAACCACCCCTCGATGCCGCTGCGCCGCTTGGTGCGCTCGCTGCGCACGAAGCCCTCACCCATCGACAGCCACCACTCGCGCTCCGGCGACTGCTCCCAGGCGACCAGGTCGGCCTCGCTCGCGAAGCGGTAGAGCATGTGCCAGACGTTCGAGTCCTCACCGGCGCGCACCCACCCTGACCCCAGGAACCCGGGGTGGCGCTGGGCCATGTTCACGCCGGTCTGCACCCAGGCGGTGGCTTCGGCGATGCGCGCGGGGTCGACCTCGCGGCGAATGGAAACGGTGATGGATTCGGACATGGTGGGTCCTCGATACAGCGCTCGGGTCTGAGCTGATGGGGGGTGGGCGGCGGATGGCCGCCTACGAGTGTAGATCAGCAGAAGGGGCCCCGGATGCGACAGGTCGGGGCAGAATCGGGTGCATGAGCAACGAAGCTGTGATCGTCGATGTCATCCGCACCCCCGTCGGCCGGGGCAAACCAGGCGGGATGCTCTCGGAGGTGCATCCGGTCGACCTGGCAGCGGGCGTGCTGCGGCAGATCCTGCAGCGCAACGGCCTCGACTCGACGCAGATCGAGGATGTGCTGTGGGGCTGCGTCAGTCAGATCGGCGAGCAGTCGATGAACATCGCCCGCCAGGCCGTTCTCGCGGCCGGCTTCGACGAGGGCGTGCCCGGCACGACCATCGACCGGCAGTGCGGTTCGAGCCAGCAGGCCGTGCACGCTGCCGCGCAGGGCATCGCCGCCGGCGCCTACGACATCGTGATCGCCGGGGGAGTGGAGTCGATGAGTCGGGTGCCGCTGGGCTCGTCGCTGGCGGGCGCCTCACCGATGTCGCCGCGCATGCGCGCCCGCTACCCGGAGGGCCTGGTCAATCAGGGGGTGTCGGCCGAACTCATCGCCCAGCGCTGGAACCTCTCGCGCGACGACCTCGACGCGTACGCCGCGCGGTCGCACGCGAGAGCGGCGGATGCCTGGGGTGCCGGCTTCTTCGACCGCACGGTCGTTTCTGTCGCCGAAGCGCCGGAGGCGCGGGTCGATGAGACCGTGCGGGCGGGGACCACCGCCGAGAAGCTGGCCGGGCTGCCGGCATCCTTCCGCACGGACGCGCTCGCCGAGCGCTTTCCCGAACTCGACTGGCGGATCACCCCCGGCAACTCGTCGCCGCTGAGCGATGGCGCCTCGGCGGCGCTGATCATGAGCGCCGCCCGCGCCGAGGCGCTCGGACTCACCCCGCGTGCCCGCATCGTGGCCATGGACGTCGTCGGCTCCGATCCGCTGCTCATGCTCACCGGCCCCATCCCCGCCACACGCCGGGTCCTCTCTCGCGCCGGACTCTCGATCGACGACATGGATGCCTACGAGGTCAACGAAGCGTTCGCCGCCGTGCCGCTGGCCTGGCAGCACGACCTGGATGCCGATCCCGAACGCCTCAACCCGCGCGGTGGTGCGATCGCGCTGGGGCATGCGCTCGGCTCGTCCGGCACGCGCTTGCTCGGCACCCTGTTGACGCACCTCGAGGAGACGGGTGGCCGCTATGGCCTGCAGACCATGTGCGAGGGCGGTGGCATGGCGAACGCCCTCATCATCGAGCGGCTCTGAGCGGCATCCGCCCTGCGAAGAGAGAGACCCCCGCCGACCCGATTCGGCGGGGGTCTGAGGGATGCGAGCCCGGCTCGGCACCCTGCGGAGGCCCCTGACGACTGCCCGTTTTCCGGTCGTGTCTCCCCGCGTCATCCGTTCTACGGGGCGCAGGTGGCCAGCAGGTGAACGGATGCCGAAAACTGTTGATCGGAACGCGACGACGATTTACTAGGACTCCCTAGTAAATCGTCGCATTCCCGATTACCCTTGTCACTGTGCCAAAGGAGGCACAGAGGAGCGTCACACAATGACTCGTATCGTCCCCCATTTCGTAGGCGGATCGCCGGTGGAACCCACCGGCGGACGACTCGCGGATGTCTTCGACCCCAGCACCGGAGCCGTGCAGGCCCGCGTGCCGCTCGCCACAGCCGATGAGGTGCGCGCCGTCATCGACGTCGCCGAAGAGGCGCAGCCCGGCTGGGCGGCGACCAACCCGCAGAAGCGCGCGCGTGTGCTCCTGCGGTTCGTCGACCTGGTGCACCGCGACATGGACGACCTCGCACGTCTGCTCTCCCGCGAGCACGGCAAGACCTTCGACGACGCCAAGGGCGACATCCAGCGCGGCATCGAGGTCATCGAGTTCTGCATCGGGGCACCGCACCTGCTCAAGGGCGAGTTCTCCACCGGCGTCGGATCCGACATCGACGTGTACTCGCTGCGGCAGCCGCTCGGCGTCGTCGCCGCGATCACCCCGTTCAACTTCCCGGCCATGATCCCGCTCTGGAAGGCCGGGCCCGCGCTCGCCGCCGGCAACGCCGTGGTGCTCAAGCCCAGCGAACGAGACCCCTCCGTGCCGGTGCGCCTGGCCGAGCTATTCATCGAGGCAGGGCTCCCGGCCGGCGTGCTCAACGTCGTGCACGGCGATAAGGAGGCCGTCGACACGCTGCTCACCGACGACCGCATCCGCGCCGTCGGCTTCGTCGGATCCACCCCCATCGCCGAGTACATCTACTCGACCGCGGCCGCGCACGGCAAGCGCGCGCAGTGCTTCGGCGGCGCGAAGAACCATATGATCGTCATGCCCGACGCCGACCTCGACGGCGTCGCCGACGCGCTCATCGGCTCGGGCTACGGTTCGGCCGGCGAGCGCTGCATGGCGATCTCGGTCGCCGTGCCCGTCGGGCAGGAGACGGCGGATGCCCTCGCAGCCAAGCTCAGTGAGCGGGTGGCCCAGCTGCGGGTCGGCCCGTCGCTCGCCGACGACGTCGACTACGGCCCACTGGTCAGTCGCGCGGCGGTCGAGCGCGTCGAGGGCTATATCCAGCAGGGCGTCGACGAAGGCGCCGTGCTGCTCGCGGACGGTCGTGGCTTCACCGTGCCCGGCCACGAAGAGGGCTTCTACCTCGGCCCGACCCTGTTCGACCACGTCACCACCGACATGGCGATCTACCGCGAGGAGATCTTCGGTCCGGTGCTCGTGATCGCCCGCGCCGCCGACTACGAAGAGGCCCTGGCGATGGCATCCGATCACGAGTACGGCAACGGCGTCGCGATCTTCACCCGCGACGGCGACACCGCCCGCGACTTCATCACCCGGGTGCAGGTTGGCATGGTCGGTGTCAACGTGCCGATTCCCGTGCCGATTGCGTACTACACGTTCGGCGGCTGGAAGAAGAGCGGCTTCGGCGACCTGAACCAGCACGGCGCCGACGCGTTCCGCTTCTACACGAAGACGAAGACCGTGACGAGCCGCTGGCCCTCAGGCACCCTTCGGCAGGCTCAGGCACCCAGTGAGGGTGCCAGCTTCGTCATCCCCACCATGCACTGACCCTTCCCACAAGGAAAACGAGAACTCCGATGACCAGAGTCACCCCCGTCACCCCCGTCACCAGCGTCTCGGCCGAGGAGCGCGAGGCGATCCTCAGCGCGGTCCGCGACTTCGCCGACGCCGAGCTGGCCCCGTACGCGCTCGAGCGCGACGAGAAGCACCTCTTCCCCCGCGAGTCCCTGGAGCGAGCCGGTGAGCTCGGTCTCGGCGGCATCTACGTGCGCGAGGACGAAGGCGGCACCGGGCTGTCCCGCGTGGACACCGTCGCGATCTTCGAGGTGCTTGCGCAGGCCGATCCCGCGGTCGCCGCCTACATCTCCATCCACAACATGGTCGCGTGGATGATCGACACCTACGGCACCGAGGCTCAGCGCGAGCGGTGGCTGCCCGACCTGACGATGATGGCCGCGTTCGGCGGGTACTGCCTGACCGAGCCGGGAGCAGGATCGGATGCCGCAGCACTGGCGACCAGTGCGGTGCGCGACGGCGACGAGTACGTGCTCACCGGCGTGAAGCAGTTCATCTCGGGAGCCGGCGAGGCGGGCGTGTACGTCGTCATGGCGCGCACCGGCGTCGACGGCACCGGCGTGGGCGGAGGAGCGAAGGGCGTCTCGACGTTCCTCGTTCCCGGCGACGCGGCGGGGCTGAGCTTCGGCGTGCCGGAGAAGAAGATGGGCTGGCATGCGCAGCCCACCCGTCAGGTGATTCTCGACGGTGTGCGGGTGCCGGCATCCGCCATGCTCGGCTCGGAGGGCCAGGGCTTCGCCATCGCGATGTCGGCGCTCAACGGCGGCCGGTTGAACATCGCGGCATGCTCGATCGGCGGTGCCCAGTGGGCGCTCGACCAGGCCGTGCGCTACGTGCACGAGCGTGTCGCCTTCGGTGAGCCGCTCGCGGAGAAGCAGTCGATCCTGTTCACGATCGCCGACATGCGCACCGACCTGCAGGCTGCGCGCCTCATGGTGCGCGACGGGGCGCAGGCGGTCGACGAGAAGGCGCCGGATGCCACGATGCGCTGCGCCATGGCCAAGCGCTTCGCCACGGATGCCGGCTTTGATGTCGCCAACCGCGCGCTGCAGCTGCACGGCGGCTACGGGTACCTGCAGGACTACGGGATTGAGAAGGTGGTCCGCGACCTGCGGGTGCACCAGATCCTGGAAGGGACGAACGAGATCATGCGACTCATCGTCGGACGAGAGATGCTGCGACCCGCCGGGTCGGCCTCGATGCGGAGCGCATCATGACCCGCATCGCCTTCCTCGGCCTCGGCCACATGGGCCTGCCCATGGCCCGCAACCTCGTGCGCGCCGGGCACGAGGTGCACGGCTTCGACCTCGTGCCGGCTGCTGTTGCGGCCGCGCAGGCGGCGGGCATCCCGGTCGCGGCGAGCGGAGCGGATGCCGTCCGCGAGGCCGAGGTCGTGATCACCATGTTCCCGGCCGGACGCCACGTCATCGCCGCCTACCAGGATGAACTGCTCGCCGCCGCGGCGCCGGGCACGCTGTTCATCGAGTCGTCGACGATCGCCGTCGATGAGGCGCGGACCGCGCACGAACTGGCGATCGCGGCGGGCCATCGCAATATCGACGCGCCCGTCTCGGGTGGTGTCGTCGGGGCGGAGAACGGCACGCTCGCGTTCATGGTCGGGGGTGCGGATGCTGACTTCGAGGCCGCCCTGCCGCTGCTAGAAGCCATGGGCAAGCGCATCGTGCACTGCGGAGGGCCCGGTCTCGGTCAGGCCGCGAAGGTGTGCAACAACATGGTGCTGGCGGTGTCGCAGATCGCTGTCGCCGAGGCCTTCGTGCTCGGGGAGCGCCTCGGGCTCGAGCATCAGGCCCTGTTCGACGTCGTGTCGCAGGCATCCGGCCAGTGCTGGTCGATCACGACGAACTGTCCGGTGCCGGGGCCTGTGCCCACGAGTCCCGCCAATCGCGACTACCAGCCCGGTTTCGCCGGGGCCCTGATGGCCAAGGACCTCGGGCTCGCGCTGCAGGCGATCGAGCAGACCGACACCGACGCGAAGATGGGCCGCCTGGCGCAGGAGTTGTACGCCGCGTTCGCCGCCGGCGACGGGGCCGCCCGTGACTTCTCGGGCATCATCGCCGACATCCGCGCCGGCACCGTCTAGCCCCCACCCTCCCTCCCTCCTCTCTTCCTCTCTTCCTCTCTTCCTCTCTTGCCGGGTTTGGGGCGGATTCCTGCGCTTGGGGCGGTGCTGGTGCGCCCCGAACGCGAGAATCCGCCCCAAACCCGGCGGTGGGTGAGGTGGGTGGGGTGTGGAGAAACGGGGAGTGGTGTCGGTGAGGGCTGAGATACTGAAGAGGTCGCATAGTCGCGGCCGAAGGGGGAACGATGACGGAGTACGAGACGATCCTCGTCGAACAGCGCGGGCGCGTGGGGTGGATCACCCTGAACCGTCCGCAGGCGCTGAACGCCTTGAACGGCCAGGTCGCAGACGAGGTCGCGGCTGCGGCATCCGCCTTCGACGTCGATGAGGGCGTCGGCGCGATCGTCGTGACCGGATCCGAGAAGGCCTTCGCCGCGGGAGCCGACATCAAAGAGATGGAGGGCATGACCTCCGCCGAGATGCTCAGCACCGACCACTTCGGCGCGTGGCGCGAATTCGCCGCCGTGCGCACGCCCGTGATCGCTGCGGTCGCCGGGTATGCGCTGGGCGGTGGATGCGAGCTGGCGATGATGTGCGACATCATCCTCTCCGCCGACAGCGCGAAGTTCGGCCAGCCCGAAATCAACCTCGGGGTGATTCCGGGGATGGGCGGAACGCAGCGTCTCATCCGCGCGGTCGGTTACTACAAGGCTGCCGAGCTGGTGCTCTCTGGCCGCATCATCGGTGCCGACGAGGCGGAGCGCATCGGCCTGGTCTCGCGCGTCGTGCCCGCCGCCGACCTGCTCGCAGAGGCCACCGCGCTCGCCGAGACGATCGCCTCGAAGTCGCTGCCCTCGGTGTACGCCGCGAAGGCGACGCTGGATGCCGCGATGGAGACCCCTCTGGCCGAGGGACTGGCCGCCGAGAAGGTGGCCTTTGCCGAACTGTTCGACACCGCAGACCAGAAGGAGGGGATGGCTGCTTTCCGTGAGAAGCGCCCTCCCCACTTCGTGCACCGATGAGCACCATGACCGACGTGCTGCCCGACGATGCTGACCTGACTCTGCCGGAGGCAGACCGTCGGGAGTTGGTCGAATGGACGGTCGCGTGCGCCGAGCGGCTCCTGCCGCTGTTCCTCGCCGAGCGGCCGGATGACCTGCGGCCGCGCGCGGCGTTGGATGCTGCTCAGGCGTTCATGCGCGGCGAGCTCGGCATCGGTGACGTGCGCGAGCGTGCATTCGCCTGCCATGCCGCGGCCCGCGCGGCGGAGGATCCGTCGGCGATCGCCGCGGCCAGGGTGTGCGGCCAGGCGGCCGCCGTCGCACACATGGCAGGACACGCCCGCCAGGTGCCCCGCTACACGGCCAAGGCGTTCCCCGGTGACCGCTCGCGCCGCGACGAGGAACTGGCCTGGCAGCGCATGCAGGTGCCCGCCCGCTTCGACCACTACGTCTACGACGGAGACTGACCCGGCGGTGGTCCCTGAGCGAGGCCGCCGCAGGCGACCGAGTCGAAGGGCGGTCCCTGAGCCTGTCGAAGGGTGGTCCCTGAGCTTGTCGAAGGGTGGTCCCTGAGCGTGTCGAAGGGTGGTCCCTGAGCGTGTCGAAGGGCGGTCCCTGAGCTTGTCGAAGGGTGGTCCCTGAGCTTGTCGAAGGGTGGTCCCTGAGCCTGTCGAAGGGCGGTCCCTGAGCCTGTCGAAGGGCGGTCCCTGAGCCTGTCGAAGGGTGGTCAGCCGCGTAGCTCCTCCAGCGCCTTGGCCAGGCGACGCTCGCGCGTGGCATCCTGCTTCGCCTCCGCGATCGAGCGGGCGATCTCCTTGCGTCGGGAGTACGAGAGCGCGTCAAACGCTGCCTGGGCGTCGGAGTCGGCGGCCAGCGCCGCCGAGAGCGCCTCGGGCACCTCGACCGTCCGCTCGGCAGCATCCGGCCGGATGACGACGTCGAACGACGCACCGAGCTCGATGCCCATCTCGGCGCGGGCGGCCTTGCTGAACCCGATGAGGTTCTTGCCGCCCATGCGTGCCAGGCGCAGCCGTCCTGTGCGCTCGCCGATCTCGACCTCGACAGGGAAGGCCTTCGCGGTGCTCAGGGCTTGCACCTGCTCATCGGTCAGCACGATCGCTCCGGCGGGGCCCATAGGTTCGAGGGTGGTGTGCAGGCGCAGTTCAGTCATGCGCTGACACTACTGCGCCGAGACCGGCATCCGGTCTCGAAGCCGGTGTTCTGCGTCGAGACCGGTGTCGTGAGCACGGGTTTCGGCGCACTACCCGGGTCTCGATCCTCGCGGCGGTCCCTTCGACAGGCTCAGGACCCAGGGGCCCTTCGACGGGCTCAGGGACCCAGGGCCCTTCGACAGGCTCAGGGACCCAAGCCGCGCATCAGAGCGGATCGGGCTGGGGCCGCGGATCGGCGAAATCGCCGGCCTTCTTGCGCATCCGCGCGACGATGCCGACGAGCTCGGCGGCATCCCCCGCACTCATGCCCGGATCCGTGAACACCTCGGTGTTCAGCGCCGCCGTGGCCTGATCGACCAGGGTGCGGCCCGCCGTCGTGAGCACGAGCATCGCGGCCCTGCCGTCGTGCGGATGCGGCTCGCGGATCACATACCCGTCACGCACCAGCCGCTCAGCCGTGCTGGTCACGCTCGTCGCATGCACCTGCAGGCGGGCCACCACACTCGACAGTGGCAACCGCCCTGACCGGCTGAAACCGAGCAGACGCAGCAGCTCGTAGCGCGCGAACGACAGGCCGAACGGGCGCAGGGCGGCATCCACTCGTCCCAGCAGCAACTGCTGGGCGCGCATCACCGAGGTGACCACCGCCATGCCGTCCGCGGCATCCGTCCACCCGTGCGCGAGCCACTGCCGCTTGGCTTCGGCAAGCGGATCGATCGGCAGGGGACGGGGCGACGCCATGCGTCTACGCTACCGCCAGCGACCCCGCGAACCCGGCGAATCGCAGGTTCGGCGCACCGGAGACTCAGTCTCACCGTCTCCTGGATAGAATCAAGACGGCGTGAGGAGATGTCGATGAAGATCTACGTCCTGGTGAAGGAAGTCCCCGACACCTACGGTGACCGCAAGCTCGATCTGCAGACGGGCCTGGCCGACCGCGGTGCGGGCGAGGTCGTGCTCGATGAGATCACCGAGCGGGCGCTCGAGACGGCGCTGTCCTACGCCGACAAGAACGCCGGCACTGAGGTCGTCGTGCTGTCGATGGCGCCGGTGTCATCGACCGCCTCGGTGCGCAAGGCCCTGGCGATCGGTGCCGGTTCCGCCGTGCACGTCGCCGACGAACAGCTGCGCGGAGCCGACCTGGGGCTCACCGCCGAGGTGTTGGCCGCGGCCATCCGCCGGGGCGAGCCCGACCTGGTCATCACCGGCAACCTCTCCACTGACGGATCCGCCGGCATGATCCCGGCGATGCTCGCCGAGCACCTGGGCTACACGCAGGCCACTGCGCTCAGCGCCGTCGAGATCGGCGACGGCCAGATCACCGGCACGCGCACCTCGGATGCCGGCACGCAAGACATCACCGCGTCGCTCCCCGCCGTCATCTCCATCACCGAGGCCCTCCCCGAGGCCCGCTTCCCCAACTTCAAGGGCATCATGGCGGCGAAGAAGAAGCCCCTCGAGGTGCTCACCCTCGCCGACCTCGGCGTCACCGTCGACCCGGCGACCACCGCCTACACGGTGATGACCACGGTGGCCGAGAAGCCGCCGCGGGCCGCCGGAGTCAAGATCACCGACGAGGGCGATGCCGCCGCCCAGCTCGTCGAGTTCCTCGCGCAGAACAGGCTGGTGTGACATGGGCTACCCCGAGAACCCGATCCTCGTGCTCGTCGACGTCGACCCCGCCGGCGACGCCGCCTCGTCGACCGCCGCGCTGATCGGCGCCGCCTCGACCGTGGGCGCGCCTGTTGCGCTGGTCGTGGGCGGGTCGGATGCTGCTGCCGAGGCAGCTGTCGCGGCCGGCGCTCAGGTCGTGCTGACGGCCGCCGGCGACGCCGGTGCGCTGACGGTGCCCCTCGTCGACGCCCTGCAGGCCGCGTACCGCCAGGTGCGACCGGATGCCGTGCTCGTGTCGAACTCGATCGTCGGCCGCGATGTCGCCGGGCGTCTGGCCGTGCGGGAGAAGCTCGCCGTCTCGGTCGACGCGATCGGCGTCAGCCGTGACGACGAGGGCGTGCTCGCACACCACTCCGTCTACGGCGGTTCGTACCTCACCGATTCGGCGCCCACCTTCGGTGCGCCGGTCATCACGGTGCGTCAGGGTGCGGTGGATGCCCGCGCCGAGGCGGCTCCGCTCGTCACCGAAGCTCTGGAGGTCGCGGCATCGGGTGCGGCCGCCGCGACGGCCGGCGCGATCGCCGCGGTCGAGAAGACCTCTTCGCGGCCGGAGCTGCGCGGCGCCGCCCGCGTCGTCTCGGGTGGCCGCGGGCTGGGCTCCAAGGAGCAGTTCGCGCTCGTCGAGCAGCTGGCCGATGCTCTCGGCGCCGCTGTCGGCGCCTCCCGTGCCGCGGTCGACGCCGGCTACATCCCTTATGCCCACCAGGTCGGGCAGACCGGTGTCTCCGTCTCGCCGCAGCTGTACATCGCCCTCGGCATCTCGGGCGCAATCCAGCACCGGGCCGGTATGCAGACGGCGAAGACGATCGTCGCGATCAACAAGGACGGTGACGCGCCGATCTTCGACGTCGCCGACTTCGGCATCGTCGGCGACGTGTTCACCGTCGTGCCGCAGCTCATCGAGGCGCTCGACGCGCGGAAGAAGTAAGCGCTGATGGCCGCCGCTCCCCACGCTCGGGAACCACGCACGGTGCGCCGCGGCCTGCCGCGCGTGCGCGGGGGCGAGCCCTGGCCCGAGGGTGTCACGATCGAGGTCGCCGAGGCGGTCATCCCGGATGCTGTCGCGCCGGCGACCACGGCTCGTGAGTCGGTTGCCCCCGCAGCAACGGCTCCGGCCGAGCCGGCATCCGTCACGCAGCCCACGCCCGCCGCGCCGGCCCAGGTCGCGGCGCCCGCCGCTGCGGCGGCGTCGTCGTTGCGCCGTGGTCTGCCGCGGGTGGCCGGGGGAGACCCGTGGCCGCCGAGCGACAGCATCCGTCCTGCCGCTGCCGCTGCCGAGGCGCCCGCGCCTGCTGTTGCCGCGACGGTCGAGGCCGCTCCGGCCGCTGCACCCGCCCAGGTCTCCGCCCCGGCAGCATCCGCCGTCCCCGCCGCACTGGCCAGCGGCGGCGCCGTGCTGCGTCGCGGGCTCCCGCGCGTCGATGGCGGCGAGCCGTGGCCGCCGGCCGGGGTCGTGGCTGCCGCATCCGCCCCCGCCGAAGGCATTCCGGGATCGGCGAACGCACCGGCCGAGGTGACCGAGGTGGTCGCGGCCGCGATCGTCGTCGAGGATGCCGCGGGAGCGGTCACCGAGGAACTCGTCGGCACGACCGTCGTCTCGCGGCCGGGTCCTGACGTCTCGACGCCGCTGCCGTTCCGCCGCACGGTCTGGAACGGCACCGCGCCGCGCCACGACCCGCCTGCCGGAGACCAGCAGACCGGTCGCCCCCGCCCCACCTGGGTGCAGGGCATCGCCGGTCTGTTCGCCGCGGCGAGCCTGGGCGTCATCGCGGTCGCCGTCGTCGCCCTCGTGCGCGCACTGCTCAGCATGCCCGCACTGCAGGACTTCCTGCTGGCCTACCCGGGCGAGTACGAGCCGGCCGTGCACGTCGAGCCGGGCTTTGCGCCCTGGATCGGCTGGCAGCACTTCTTCAACATGTTCCTGATGATCCTCATCATCCGTTCCGGTCTGCGCGTGCGCAGCGAGAAGCGTCCGACGGCGTTCTGGACGCCGAAGGGCAACGCCAAGGGCAAGATCAGCCTCACGCTGTGGTTCCACCAGGCGCTCGATCTGCTGTGGATCATCAACGGCGTGATCTTCGTCGTGCTGCTGTTCGCGACCGGACACTGGGCGCGCATCGTGCCGACGAGCTGGGAGGTCATCCCCAACGCGATCTCGGCCGGCCTGCAGTATGTGTCGCTGGACTGGCCGCACGAGAACGGCTGGAACAACTACAACAGCCTGCAGCAGCTGGCGTACTTCGCGACGGTCTTCCTCGCCGCCCCGCTGGCGATCGTCACCGGTTTCCGGATGTCGGGGCTGTGGCCGAAGAAGGCGGAGCGCCTGTCGAAGGCGTACCCGATCGAGTGGGCGCGGGCCGTGCACTTCCCGGTGATGCTCTACTTCGTGGCGTTCATCATCGTGCACGTCGCCCTGGTGGTGTTCACCGGATTCCTCGCGAACCTCGGCCACATGTATGCCTCGACCGATGTGCTCGGCTGGACCGGGTTCTGGGTGTTCGTGGCATCCCTCGTCGTGATCGCGATCGGCTGGTGGGCCGCCCGCCCGCTCGTGATCGCCCCGATCGCGAAGCTCTTCGGTCAGGTCACCGCCCGCTGAGACCCGGGCGGGGCAGCATGTCCCACTCTTCGCTGTGCTTGTCCCACTTTTCGCAGAGCATGTCCCAAAAGCTGCGGTTATCCGGGCTGTTTTACAGCAGCTTTTGGGACATGCTGCGCCGGATGCCGGATGCCGGATGCCGGATGCCGGATGCCGGATGCCGGATGCCGGATGCCGGATGCCGGATGCCGGATGCCGGATGCCGGATGCCGGATGCCGGATGCCGGATGCCGGGCAGCAGCAACCACCGGCGAGCAGGGCTCAGGCTCCGCGCAGGGCGCCACCGTCGATCACCAGATCGGCGCCGACGACGGATGCCGCGCGCGGTGACGCCGCGAAGGCGACGAGGTCGGCGACCTCGTCTGGCTCGATCATGCGCCCGGTGAGCATGCCCATGCGCTCAGGGATGCCGGCGAGCACGGCCTCGACCGGAGCGCCGGAAGCGGCGGCGAAGCGATCCCACATCGCGCTCCGAGTCGGGCCCGGTGTCACTGTCACGATGCGGATGCCGCGTGCGGCGAGTTCCGGCGCGACACCCTGCCCGAACGCCGTGAGCGCAGCCTTGGCTACGTTGTAGGCGAGCGGTGGGCCATCGACGCGGTGCGCGCCCAGCGACGACACATTCACCACGACGCCCGCGCGATCGCTCAGCCAGGGCAGCGCCGCCCGAGTCGTGTGTACCGCCGCGAAGAAGTTCACCGCGAACGCGTCGTCCCAGTCCTCCGGCTCGAGGGCGGGGAACGGATCGAGCGTCAGGCGATCTCCGCCGCCCGCGTTGTTCACGACGATGTCCAGGCGACCGTGTGCGGCGATCGTCGCGGCCACTGCGTCGGCGCACCCCTGCGGGTGCGACACGTCGGCGGCGATGTGGAGGACACCGTCATCGGTGATGGGTGCGCCGCGGCGCGTCGCGGCGACGACCCGCACGCCCTCGGAGACAAGGCGGGCGACGACAGCGGTACCGATGCCGCCTCCTCCGCCGGTGATCAGGGCGACACGATCGGTCAGATTCAGGTCCATGCGATGCTCCCGGTAGATCGGTTCGGATTGTTGACAGCGTCAGCATACGCCGTTAGATGACAATGTCAACACACGTCGCTAGACTCGTGCTCATGTCGCCACGCAACCCGGAGCCCACCCGCACGGCGGTTCTCGCTGCGGCCGATGGACTGCTCGAAACGGGAGGCCCTGACGCGGTCACGCTCCGTGCCGTGGGGGCGGCCGCTGGCGTCTCCCGCTCGGCCCCGTATCGGCATTTCGATGGCAAGGCCGAGCTGCTCGAAGCTGTCGCGCTGCGCACTCTGACTGACCTCGGCGCAGCCATCCGTACCGCCGGTGCCGCCGCAACCACGCCGCGCGAGCGTCTGCGTGCCGGGTGCCGCGGGTACATCGACTACGCCCTGCAGCATCCGCAGCACTACCTGCTCGTCTTCGGAAGCGCGCCACTCGGCGTGGTCGACCCCGCAATCGACGTGGCAGCCGACGAGGGCTTTGCGGCCGTGGTCGACCTCGTGGACGCCGCGCAGTCCGCCTCCCTGCTGCCCGCGCAGCCGGTATGCGAACTCGCGACGGTGCTGTGGGCCCTGCTGCACGGCCTCGCGCAGCTGCAGCTCACGCGTCACCTGCATGAGCCGCGCACCGTTGACGGGGCGACCCGACTCGACGACCTCGTCGACGTGGCGCTGGCCGCGTGGAGTCCCATCGCATAGGCATCCGCTGGCGCGTTAGGGTCGGGTTATGGGCATCTTCTCGCGCAAGCGCCCCACGCAGCAGAACGCGGAGGGCGCCGCTGGTGAGCCCCAATTCGGCCTGTATGTCACCACGGACGCTGGGCGGCCGGCATCCCTCATGGTCGACCTTTCGGTGCACGCGCGGGCGCCGATCAGCGCGTTGCCCTGCTTCTTCGGTCTGCACCTGCCGTACGACGTCGAGACCGAGAACGCCTTCCCGACGAGTGCGCAGTTCGACGAACTCACCGAGCGCGGGCGCCTGGCGCTGGACGTCGCGAGTGCAACACTCGAGCACCACTTCGTCGGCAACGTCACTACGAACGGCAAGCGCACGCTCTGCTTCTATGTGCCGTCGCCCGACAGCCTCACGCCGTTCATCGACGCGCTGTCGTCCCAGGTCGGCCCTGCGGTCGCTGAGGGCTTCGGCTACGCCGTCTATCCGGATGCCGAATGGCGCACGTACCTTGACGACCTGTATCCGGATGCCGAGCAGATGAAGGGCGTCCGCCGCAGCTGAGCGGCGGCGCGACTTCCGTTGATCGTAAGAACCTCGGATCTTTCTCGGTCACAGATCATAATCTGGGCTGGATCTTTCGCTGGCGGTCACTAGGGTGAGCCCTACGGTCGTGCACCCCCGGCGCGACCAGCGAAGCCGACGACGCCGTCGGAAGGAAGGACTTCCGTGTCTCAGATCGGAATAGTTCAGGAAGGGCCGGGCGAGGCGCGTGTCGCCGCCGCACCGACCACCGTGCAGACTCTGCGAGCCCTCGGCTACGAGGTTGTCGTCGAATCCGGAGCCGGCGCCCGCGCGGCGTTCCCCGACGAGAAGTACCGTGAGGCGGGTGCGCGCA
Organism: Microbacterium istanbulense; assembly: GCF_037204145.1. Taxonomy (NCBI): domain Bacteria; kingdom Bacillati; phylum Actinomycetota; class Actinomycetes; order Micrococcales; family Microbacteriaceae; genus Microbacterium; species Microbacterium istanbulense. Next base: position 294,200 of record NZ_JBBDGN010000001.1, on the reverse strand, counting down.
TCGTCCCCGCCGAGGAGGCGTGGGCGAGCGACATCGTCGTGAAGATCGCTGCCCCCACGGATGCGGAAATCGCGCGACTCCACGACGGAGCGACCATCGTCGCCCTGCTCGCGCCGGCTCTGCATCCGGAACTCGTCGAGAAGCTCGGCCAGCGCGGCATCACCGCGATCGCCCTCGATGCCGTGCCGCGCATCTCGCGGGCGCAGTCGATGGACGTGCTCAGCTCGATGGCGAACATCACCGGCTACCGCGCGGTCGTGGAAGCCGCCCATGAGTTCGGACGCTTCTTCACAGGCCAGGTGACCGCAGCAGGAAAGGTGCCCCCCGCGAAGGTGCTCGTCGCGGGAGCCGGTGTCGCAGGTCTCGCCGCCATCGGCGCGGCATCCAGCCTCGGCGCGATCGTGCGCGCCACCGACCCGCGCCCCGAGGTCGCCGACCAGGTCTCCTCGATCGGCGGCACGTACCTGCCCGTTGACGTCGAGGTTGAGAAATCGACCGACGGCTACGCGAAGGCGACCAGCGCCGACTACGACCGCCGCGCCGCCGAGATCTACAGTGAGCAGGCGGCCGAGGTCGACATCATCATCACCACGGCGCTCATCCCGGGGCGTGCCGCGCCCCGGCTCATCACGGCTGCCGACGTCGCGACGATGAAGCCGGGCAGCGTGATCGTCGACATGGCGGCCGCGCAGGGCGGCAACGTCGAAGGCTCCGTCGCCGGTGAACGCGTGGTCACTGAGAACGGCGTGATCATTCTCGGCTACACCGACCTCGCGTCGCGCCTGCCCACCCAGGCCTCGCAGCTATACGGAACCAACGTCGCCAACCTCATCGCGCTGCTGACCCCCGGCAAGGACGGCGAGCTCACGATCGACTTCGATGACATCGTGCAACGGTCGGTCACCGTTGTCCGTGACGGAGAGGTCACCTGGCCGCCTCCCGCCGCGCAGGTCTCGGCCGCGCCGCCCGCCGCCGCCGTGAAGGCAGAGCCGGTGGCGGCATCCGAACCGCACCGGATGTCGACCGGGCGCAAGGTGGGGCTGATCGTCGCGGGCATCGCGGCACTCTTCCTCGTCAACGCGTTTGCACCGGCCCCGCTGCCGCAGCACTTCACGGTGCTCATGCTGTCGGTGGTCGTCGGGTTCTACGTCATCGGCAAGGTGCACCATGCCCTGCACACCCCGCTGATGTCGGTCACCAACGCCATCTCGGGCGTCATCATCGTCGGCGCGATGCTGCAGATCACCGACCACAACCCGGTGGTTCAGGTGCTCGCCGCGGTCGCGGTGCTGCTGGCGAGCATCAACATCTTCGGCGGTTTCGCCGTCACCCGCCGAATGCTCGCCATGTTCACGAAGGGCGGCCACAAGTGAGCGTCGACGCCATCGCCGGGGCCGCGTACGCGGTCGCCGCACTGCTGTTCATCCTCAGCCTCGCCGGGCTCAGCCGCCACGAATCCGCGCGAGCGGGTGTCGTCTACGGCATCGCCGGCATGGTCATCGCGCTTGGCGCGACCCTCGCCCTGACCATCGCGCACGCCTGGGGCGGCGCCGGATCGACGACCGGACTCATCCTGCTCGGGGTCGCCGTGCTCGTGGGTGCCGCGATCGGTCTGTGGCGTGCCCGGCGCGTGCAGATGACCGGGATGCCCGAACTCATCGCCCTGCTGCACAGCTTCGTCGGCCTCGCGGCAGTCCTTGTCGGCTGGAACGGCTACCTCGCCCACCCGGCGATCCCCGCCCAGCTCGTCGGCATCCACAACGCCGAGGTGTTCATCGGCATCTTCATCGGCGGGGTGACCTTCACCGGCTCGATCGTGGCGTACCTGAAGCTGTCGGCGAAGATCTCGTCGCGACCTCTGGTGCTGCCGGGCAAGAACATCCTCAACGTACTGGCACTGGTGGCTTTCGTCGTGCTGACGGTGTGGTTCGTGATCGACCAGCAGCTGTGGCTGCTCGTCGCGGTGACGCTGCTCGCGTTCGCGCTGGGGTGGCACCTGGTCGCCTCGATCGGCGGCGGTGACATGCCGGTGGTCGTGTCGATGCTCAACAGCTACTCGGGGTGGGCGGCGGCCGCGGCCGGCTTCCTGCTGAACAACGACCTGCTCATCGTGACGGGCGCGCTGGTCGGCTCGTCGGGTGCGTACCTGTCGTACATCATGTGCAAGGCGATGAACCGGTCATTCCTGTCGGTGATCGCCGGCGGGTTCGGCATCGTCGCCTCGACGGGTGGCGAGGAGGAGCAGGGTGAGCATCGTGAGATCACGGCGGATGCTGCCGCTTCGCTGCTCGGTGACGCCGAGTCGGTCGTGATCGTGCCCGGCTACGGCATGGCCGTCGCGCAGGCGCAGTACCCCGTCGCCGAGCTCGTGTCGAAGCTGGCCGAGCGCGGGGTGGACGTGCGTTTCGGCATCCATCCGGTCGCGGGTCGTCTGCCCGGCCACATGAACGTGCTGCTGGCTGAGGCGAAGGTGCCCTACGACATCGTGCTCAGCATGGACGAGATCAACGATGATTTGGCATCCACGTCCGTCGTGCTTGTGATCGGCGCCAATGACACGGTCAACCCGGCCGCGGCGGAGGATCCGGGCAGCCCCATCGCCGGGATGCCGGTGGTGCGGGCCTGGGAGGCGGAGAACGTCATCGTGTTCAAGCGGTCGATGGCCGCCGGATACGCGGGAGTGCAGAATCCGCTGTTCTTCCGCGAGAACGCGCAGATGCTGTTCGGCGACGCCAAGCAGCGTGTGGAGGACATCATCCGCGCCCTCTGATCCCTGCCCCGCCTGCCGCGCCTGCCTGGCCTGCCTGGCCTGTGCATGTCCCACTTTCTGCAGACCATGTCCCAACTTCTGCAGACCATGTCCCACTTTCTGCAGCTAACCACCCGGTTTAACAGCAGAAAGTGGGACATGCCGGGGCTGTGGCTGGCTGGCTGGCTGGCGGACGGCCGGGGCGGCGGGCGGCGGCGAGACAGAGGGGCGGGCGGAGAGGATGCCGGAATATCGGTGGACGGGGTGAGGTGTATGGCGCTGCCCGGTTAGGGTCGTGCGCATGGGACTGTTCTCACGCAGGAAACCCGAACCGCCGGCGGAGCCCGACTACGGGGTCTATCTGGCGGAGGTACAGGATTCCGTCGCGGCGATCATCGTCGACCTGGCGCTGCATGATGTCGCCCCGATCAAGAAACTGCCGTACTGCTTCGCCCTGCACGTGCCGTATGAGGTCGAGACCGAGAGTGGGCTGCCCACAGATGAGCAGCTCGAACGGCTGACGGGCATTGAGGGTGTGGTGCTCGAGGTCGCCGACGAGACACTCCCGCACCGGCACGCGGCCACGGTGACGACCGAGGGCAACCGGAACATCCTGCTGTATGTGCCCTCGCAGAGCAGCCTGGCGTCATTCACCGATCGCCTGATCGTCCGGCTCGGCGCGCGGGCCCCCGGCATCGGATTCACCGAGTACGAGGATGCCGGTTGGCTGACCTACTTCGAGGATGTCTACCCCAACGCCCAGCAGCTCGCCGGCATCCGGGCCCGCTGACTCCGCGGCCCCCACTGGCACCGGCATCCGCACCTACCGGCATCCGCACCTACCGGCATCCGCCTTCTGAGGCATCCACCCCCACCGGCCCCGGCATTCCCCCCACGCACAACCGTGTCCCAATTTCTGCTGTCAAGCGCAGGTCTTGACAGCAGAAATTGGGACACGGTCTGCGAAAAGTGGGACATGCCCTGCAGAAAGTGGGACATGCCCGGGGAGGGCGAGGGCGGGGTCAGCGCACGAAGCGGACTTCGGTGAGGGTCTCGCCCAGGAACGGCTCGGTGTGGCTGGCGCCGTCGAGGGCGAAGCCGTTGCGCGTGTAGAAGCGGTGAGCGCGGGGGTTGTCCTCGGCGACCCACAGGTACAGCGGCTGATCCTTCTCGACGGTGGCGTCGAACAGCTTCTGGCCGATGCCGGTGCCGTGCCAGGCGTCGAGCAGGTAGATGAAGTACAGCTCGCGGAATGCCGGTGCATCCTTGTCGCGGGCGGGGCCGGAGCCGGCGAAACCGACGATCTCGCCATCGACCAGCGCTGCGCGCATCGTGAAGTCGGGGCCCTGCGACGCCCAGTGCGTCCACAGCTCCGCCATGCGCCGCGGGGAGATCTTCTCCAGCGCCGCCTTGCTGATCAGGTGGTCGTAGGTCTCGTGCCACGTCTGCGCGTGCACACGACCCAGGGCCTCCGCATCCACATCGCGGACCGGACGGACGATGATGTCGGGGTGGGCTTCGGCGCTCATGCCGCGACTCTACGCGCGCTCGCGCAACAGGTGAAATCGAGCAGTAACCCACCCACGCTTCTGTAGAGAACCACCAATCGAATTGGGCAAACCATCGTCGATGGCTACTATCAGTCCTCGTGAACGTGATCTGGCGCACCCTGCTCACCATCTGGTCGGCGCGACGCCGTGTGCGCCGAGGAGACACCCTCGAGCCCACCGAGGTGGGGCGCATCCGGCTCACCACCCTGCCCACCGACATCGACATCCTGCGGCACATGAACAACGGCCGCTACCTGTCGTTGTTCGACCTCGGCCGGTGGGATCTGCTCATCCGCACCGGACTGTTCGATGCGATGAACAAGAACGGTTGGTATGCCGTCGTCTCCAGCGAGACGGTCACGTTCCGCAAGTCGCTGGAGCTGTGGCAGCGCTTCGATATCGAATCTCGCTTCACGGGGCACGACGATAAGGCCCTCTTCATGGAGCACCGGGTCGTGATCGACGGCGAGGTGTACGCCCGCGTGATCGTGAGGGCGCGGATGCTGCGCCGCACCGGGGGCACCGTGCCGCACGACGAGCTGTTCGCCGCGGTCGGCCGGCCCGAGGGCATCCCTGGCGTCGACGACTGGATCCACGAGTGGGCAGGAGCCTCCGCGCTGCCGCCGACAAAGGCCCCTGCTCCCAGCATCTGGGAGTGATGCTCCGCGCGCCCGCCACGGTACCCTGAGCGCGTGCGGGCGATCCTGGTGTCGACCGGCCGGAGCCTGTGGTGGCACTGGCCGGCACTGTTGGCGTGGTATCTCGCCGGCGTCGCCGTGCACTACGTGTTTCTGCAGCTGGCCGGTTTCGTCGGCGCCTACTCGGCAACGGTCGGCTTCCTGATCCTGCCGCTGGCGATCCTCGCGCGCCTGGTCAGCCTGGTGGCGATGTTCCTCGTGCTGCGCGATGGACTTGTCGAACTGGGCGCGATCGCGCCGCTGCCGGACTCGCCCGCCGACCGGCGCCGCAGCTTCACCAGCGCCCTGATGGCGGGCATCCTGCCCTTCGTCGCCGTCTACTGGGCGCAAGGTCTGCTGCGCGAAGACGTGAACGCGTACTCCGCCCGCGCCCTGCGCGAGCGCAGCAACATCGTCTGGCTCGCCGACGGTGAGCAGGTGAGCAACGTCGACAGCGTGCTCAACGTGCCCCTCACCGTCTGGACGGCGCTGATCATCGTCACCTCCTTCGCGGCGCGCTGGGCATGGACCAAATGGTCGAAGAACCTCGCCGGCTGGTTGGCGCCGGTCGCGTCGTATTTCGAGATCGTCTGGGTGTTCTTCTCTGTGATGGTCATCGGCGACATCACCGATCGCGTGCAGGGCTGGGTGGACACGAGGGCGGGCACGCACTTCCTCGAACAGGTCCGCGAGAACATCCTGGATGCCGTCGCGCCGCTGCGCTGGCTGTGGGATGCCCTCGGGTGGGTGATCGGCGAGGCCGGACCCATCCTGCTAGCGCCGCTCGCCTGGCTGACCATCGGTGGCGTCGTCTACGGGCAGGCCATCGTGGCGGAGAAGCTGCAGGTGGAACTGCAGGTGCTCACCCGTCTGCGCGAGCATGCCGCCGTGGTGCCGAACCCCCTGATGCGTCGACTGAAGGACCTCGGGGGCCAGCTCAGCTCTCGTTTTCGGCCGATCGGCCGCGCGCTGCTGCTGATGTGGCGGGCGGGACCGGTGCTCGTAGCCAGTTACGCCCTGGTCTTCGTGGCCGTCGCTGCGTTGGAGTCGTACCTGCGGTGGGGCATCACGCGGCTGATCGGCCCGCAGGAGCCGATGTTCTGGGCGATCTCCTACGGTGTGATCACCCTTGCGCCGATGCTGGTCATCGAACCGCTCCGGATCGCCGTGATCGCGGGCGCCTACGATGCGACGCTGGGCCGGTTGCGTCGGCGGCAGGCTGCCGCGGCGGATGCCGAAGGCATGAGTGCCGAGGAGGCGGAGGTGCGCGCGGTGGCCGACGCGGCCGGGTTGCTCCCCGGGCAGGTGGACGCCATGGCCGAGGCGCAGACGATCGCCGGTCAGGGATCGATAGAGAACCTGACGAACGTCTCTTCGGCAGAGGTCACGTCGACCCAGAACGGACCCGAGACGTCGTCGGGAACGACGAACGCGACCACCATCTGATACGGCTCGGTGGTCGTGCTGTCGCAGAGATCGCGCTCCTCTGCGACGTAGGGGATGCCGATCTCGGAGCGCACCGGCTTCCACTCTCGTCCGGTGCTCTGCTGTACCAGGCGCGGCGAATTGCAGTACACCTTGCTGCCGTCGGCGGGGTCGACGGGGATGGCCGCGGCGAGAAGCCGGGTGTCCGGCGGCATGTCGAGACCTGTCAGATCGTCGATCTCGCCACTGCGGATCGGCCCCCAGGTGGCGTCGTGGAGATCGAGCGTGCCCTTGTCGGCGACCTCGACGGGAGTCTGTTCGGCAGCCATGCTGTAGCCGATCTGCCACTCGACGCGGGGGATGCCGAGGCCGACCACCGGGAGCAGCACGGCCACGACGAGCAGCGCGAGGCGGTTGCGGTGCCACCAGCCGCGCGGCGGTTCGGGAATCGTCATCACCGCGTCCACCTGTTCTCATCCAGCTGCACCTGCTGCTCGACGGCGAGTCCGTCGAGGTCGATGGTCATCTCCGCGACGGGGCGCAGCGCGTTGAAGGTCGTCTGGCCCAGCCGCAGCGTCGCGGAGCCGGTGAGCGCATCAGGGGGCAGCTCAAACGCCAGGCTGCCCGAGCGCGGCACGCCGGTCACGACCGGTATCGCCTGGAGCGCGCTGGTCGGCCGCTCGCTGGCCGTGAACGTGCGACCGCCGATCACCAGCTCGGCCAGCCGGATCGACGCGCCATCCTGCGTATCGACGGCGGCGACGTCGAGGTCGACGACGACCCAGGTGCCCTCGGCCGACCAGCCGCGGGCATCCGTCACCGATCTCGCCGCGTGCACGTCGGTGACGACGATCTCGAGATTGTCGGCGGTCACCGGTTCGCCGATCGTTCCCGGCGTGACGAGGTCGGAGAACGCGGCGTCGTCATCGAGGGTGATCGCGTTCAGCCCCCACGCACCGGCCAGCAGCACCGCGGTGAGAGCCCACGGCAGCACGGTGTCGCGCGCGCTCACGGCAGCTCCTCCGGTGCGGGGATCTCGACGATCGTGCCGGTGACGGTGGCGCCGACGGTGACATCCCACCAGTAGTCGCCGCTGACCACGCTGGTCCCCACATAGTGGGTGGCGTCGGGCAGGCTGAGGGTCACCGTGTCGCCCTCCTCGTACGCGCCCCGCGGAACGACCCAGGCCAGCACCAGTTCGGCTGGCACATCCGGCTGCAGCATGGATGCCGCAGAGCCGTCGACGCGCGTGACGACGGGCTTTGCATCGAGCCCTTCGACAGCGATGCCGTCGACTGTAGATGAGAGTCTGCTCGTCGTGCTCAGTGCGCGCGCAACGGGGAAGTCGTTCACAACCTCGACGACCACCGCGAGCACCTGCTCGCCGTTCTCCTCATCGGGGAAGACGAAGGTGGTGCCGTTGTCAGCCCGCAGTTCGATCGCGCGCACGGTGAAGGTGAAGTCCGCGCCGCTGTATTCATCGCCGATCGCGAGCTCGGGCAGGGGCGGCTCAGCGACGGCATCCAGTCCGCCGAACGCCGCCGTCGTACCCAGGAGCACTGCCCCGCTGGCCGTGATCAGCCACGGCGTGGGGATCAGTTCGAACGTGCGGCGTGCCCAGTTCAGTGCACGCAGAGCGCCGCTTCGACGAGGCTGCGGTGCGGACACGCCATCAGCATAGGGCGCGACTGCGGCGAGGGTCACCCGTCGGCGGGGCCGGATGCCTAGGCTGGATGCCATGTCAGAGCACCCGCCCGCCGCCACCGGGTCCTCCCTCGCCGACGCCGCCGTGGAGCTGGCCCGACGTTGGGTGAACGAGGCCGCCGCCGCCGAGGTCGACCCCGCCGCGGAGCGCCTGTCGGGAGTACTGCGCGACCCCAAGGGCCTGCCGTTCACGCTCGGTTTCGTCGACGGCGTGATGCGACCGGAGAGCCTGAGTGCGGCAGCATCCAATCTGCAGCGCGTCGCCCCGCTCGCCCCGGACTTCCTGCCCTGGTACTTGCGTGGCGTGGTGCGTGTGGGTGGCGTCGTTGCGCCCGTGCTCCCCGCCCCGACTGTGCCGATCGCGCGGCGGGTGCTGCGCGAGATGGTCGATCACCTGATCGTCGACGCACGACCCGAGAAGCTCGGCGCCGCGATCGAGCGCATCCGTGCCACAGGCGCACGCCTGAACCTCAACCTGCTCGGCGAAGCCGTCCTTGGCGAAGCCGAGGCGAAGCGCCGGCTCGACGGCATCCACGACCTCATCCGACGCGACGACGTCGACTACGTCTCGGTGAAGGTCTCGGCCGTCACCAGCCGCATCAACCTGTGGGGTTTCGACGAAGTGGTGGATGCCACGGTCGAGCGCCTGCTGCCGCTGTACCTGACGGCCGCGGGCCCTTCGACAAGCTCAGGGGCCCAGGGGAGTGCCGGCTCAGGGGCCCAGGGGAGTGCCGGCTCAGGGGCCCGGCAGACGTTCATCAACCTCGACATGGAGGAGTACAAGGACCTCGACCTGACGATCGCGGTGTTCACGCGCATCCTCGAGGATCCGCGACTGAAGAACCTCGAGGCCGGCATCGTGTTGCAGACCTACCTGCCCGACGCGCTACCCGCGCTGCAGGAGCTCACCGCGTGGGCGCGCGAGCGCGTCGAGTACGGCGGCGCGCCGATCAAGGTGCGCCTGGTCAAGGGCGCGAACCTCGCGATGGAGAAGGTGGATGCCGTCATGCACGGCTGGCCGCAGGCTCCTTACTCCACGAAGCTCGACACCGACGCCAACTACCTGCGCTGCCTGGACGAGGCCCTGCAGCCGCGCAATATCGAGGCCGTGCGGATCGGCGTCGCCGGACACAACCTGTTCGACATCGCCTACGCCTGGCTGCTCGCCGGTGAGCGCGGGGTGCGCCCTTCGACAGGCTCAGGGGCCCAGGGAGGCGCAGGCTCAGGGACCCCGAGCATCGAGTTCGAGATGCTGCTCGGCATGGCGCAGGGGCAGGTGCAAGCCGTCGCTGCCGAGGTCGGCGAGGTTCTGCTCTACGTGCCCGTTGTGCGCCCTGACGAGTTCGATGTCGCCATCAGTTACCTCGTGCGGCGGCTGGAGGAGAACGCGTCGTCGGAGAACTTCCTCTCGGCGGCGTTTCACCTGGCCGACGACCCGGCATTGTTCACCCGAGAGGAACAGCGATTCCGCAGGGCGCTCGTGCGCAGCACCGACTGCTCGTTGCGCACCGGGCCTCGGCGCACGCAGGACCGCACTGCTGACCTGCACGAATCCGTTCGTCCGGTTGCCGCGCCCGTCGCCGACGAGGACGGTCTCACCCAGGTCGTGCTCGACATCGCAGCCGGTGCCGACGACGCCGAGGGTGGCGGGCTCGTCGAGACCGCTGTCTACTCCCGTCAGGAACTGGCCGCACCGCAGCTGACTCGCGGCTCGTCCGCCGGTGCCGATCCGGTCGGTGCCCCCGGATTCGAGAACGCCCCCGACAGCGACCCCTCGCTCCCGGCGAACCGCGACTGGGCGCGCGAGGTGTTCGCGCGGATCACGGACGCCGAAAGCTCGACCCTGGGCCTGGCGGCCCTGCGCGAAGCGGCGGTCACCGAAGAGGCGCAGCTGGACAAGGTCGTGACGCGTGTGCGCACGGCAGCATCCGTCTGGGGTGCGCGCCCCGCCGCCGAGCGCGCCGAGGTGCTGCTCCGCGCCGCGGCGGCCCTGGAGTCGCGCCGCGGCGAACTCATCGAGGTCGCCGCGATCGAGACCGGAAAGGTCTTCTCCGAGGCCGACATCGAAGTCAGCGAGGCCGTCGACTTCGCCCGCTACTACGCCGCGACCGCCCGCGAACTCGATGCGATCTCGGGCGCGACCTTCACCCCCGCCGGTGTCACCGTCATCGCCCCGCCGTGGAACTTCCCGCTGGCGATCCCGGCCGGAGGCGTGCTCGCCGCGCTCGCCGCCGGCTCCGGGGTCGTCTTCAAGCCCGCACCTCAAGCCCGCCGCTGTGCGGCGGTGATCGCCGAGGCGCTGTGGCAGGCGGGTGTGCCCCGCGATGTGCTCGCGCTCGTCGACATCGAGGAAGGCGAACTCGGTCGGCAACTGATCACCCATCCCGATGTGGACAGGGTGATCCTCACCGGCTCCTGGGACACGGCGGCGCTGTTCCGCTCCTGGCGGCCGGATCTGCCGCTGCTGGCCGAGACCAGCGGCAAGAACGCCATCATCGTCACCCCGACCGCCGACCTCGACCTCGCGGTCACTGATCTCGTGCGCAGCGCCTTCGGGCACGCGGGTCAGAAGTGCTCTGCGGCATCCCTCGCGATCCTCGTCGGCCCGGTGGGGCGGTCCAAGCGCTTCGCGCGACAGGTGGTGGATGCCACGCGTTCGCTGCACGTGGCCTGGCCGCACGACCCCCGGGCCGAGATCGGCCCGGTGATCGAGAAGCCGCAGGGCAAGCTCGCCTGGGCGCTGCGCGAACTCGAGGGCGACGAGCAGTGGCTGGTCACACCGGCCCCCGTCGCGGGCGACGACACGGGGCGGCTATGGACTCCGGGCATCCGAGTCGGTGTGCAGCCCGGGTCGCGCACGCACCTGGAAGAGTTCTTCGGACCCATGCTCGGCATCATGCATGCGCCGACCCTGGCGCGCGCGATCGAGTTGCAGAACCAGGTCGCCTATGGTCTGACGGCCGGCCTGCACACGCAAGACCCCGACGACCTGGCGCTGTGGCTCGACCGCGTGCAGGCGGGCAACCTCTACGTGAACCGCGGCATCACCGGCGCGATCGTGCAGCGCCAGCCGTTCGGTGGCTGGAAGCGATCATCGGTCGGGCCTGGCACCAAGGCCGGAGGGCCGAACTACCTCATCGGGCTCGGCACCTGGCAGTCGCGCCCGCGCGGCAAGTCGTCGAGCACGCTGCACTTGCGCGGTCTCGACAGCCGCATCTCGGGTCTCATCGAGGCGGCGCAGCCGTCGCTGGACTTCGACGCCTTCGAATGGCTGCGTCAGTCGGCACTCGCCGACGCCGTGGCCTGGGATCGCGAGTTCGGTCAGGTGCGTGACGTGTCGCGGCTCGGTGTGGAGCGCAACCTGTTCCGGTACCGCCCGCAGTCCGTGGTGATCCGGGCGACGGCGGATGCTCCGCTGCAGGAGCTGTTGCGGGTCGTGATCGCCGCGCTGCGCGCCGGCGCCGGATTCGTGCTGTCCGTGCCGGCCGGCCTGCCGGCGGCGGTGCGGCGGGAGCTCGGCGATGCCGGGGCCCTGGTCGCGGTCGAGAGCGATGGGGAATGGATCGAGCGGATGGCCGCGCGAGCGGATGCCACGGAGGTCGATGCCGGGGCATCCGAGTCTGTGGACCCGGCCGCCCGTGCGCTCGCCGACGTTCGGCGGGTGCGCCTGGTCGGCGGACGTGAGCAGGTCGCCACTCTGCATGGCGACCTGGCCAGGGCGACCGGGGGCGACCCCGACCTGGCGGTCTACGACGGCGAGGTGACCTCGGCCGGGCGGATCGAGCTGCTGCCTTTCGTGCACGAGCAGTCGATCACGATCACCGCGCACCGCTTCGGCAACCCGGACGACTGGAGCGCGGCGGTCATCTGACACCCGACACCCGACGCCGGACGCCCGCTACCTCCGCCGAGACCCCGAGGTAGCGTCCAGACCCCCAGTTGCAGACGTCCATATCCCGGGGTCTGGGCGATAACCCGGGGTCTCGGCGTCGCGCGGGGGAGGGGCGGGGAAGACGGCGGGCGGATACCGGGTGCTGGCGACGTTCAGCATCCGGGTGTCAGAATGGATGCGGCGTGCTCGAGCGCATCTTCCTCGGCCGGCTCCCGCGGGGGCTCCGAGTCGAAGGACCGCCGGGCCCCTGGACAGCGTCCGCCGCACCTTCATCGAGGAGCATCCCTTGTCGACGCCTGAGACCATCGCGACGCCCGCGCCCGCCCGCACCGCGCACCACCGCCGCTACCTGATGTGCCGTCCCGAGCACTTCACGGTCAGCTACACGATCAACCCGTGGATGGAGCCGGCCAAGCCCACCGACACCGCCAAGGCTGTTGCGCAGTGGCAGAAGCTCCACGACCTGTACCTCGAGCTGGGCCACGAGGTCGAACTCATCGAGCCGCTCGCCGGCTACCCCGACATGGTCTACACCGCCAACGGCGGCTTCGTCATCGGCGGACGCGCCTACGTGCCCGAGTTCCGCTTCGTGGAGCGTCAGGGTGAGGCTCCCGCGTTCGCCGACTGGTTCCGTGCCAACGGCTTCGACACCGTCATGCCTGAAGAGGTCAACGAAGGCGAGGGCGACTTCCTGCTCGTCGGCGACGTGATCCTCGCCGGCACCGGCTTCCGCTCCACCGGCGACAGTCACCGTGAGGTGGGCGAGGTCTTCGGCCGTGAGGTCGTCTCGCTGAACCTCATCGACCCGCGCTTCTACCACCTCGACACCGCCATCGCGGTGCTCGACCCCGTGCAGGGTGTGGAGAACGGCGGCCCCGAGTGTGCCAACATCGCCTACCTGCCCGGCGCCTTCGACGACGCCAGCCGTGCCATCCTCGAGGAGCGCTTCCCCGACGCGATCCTCGTCTCGGACGAGGACGGGGCCGTGTTCGGCCTGAACTCGGCCAGCGACGGCTACAACGTCATCATCTCGCCGCGCGCGGTCGGCTTCGAGAAGCAGCTGCGCGAGCGCGGTTACAACCCGATCATGGTCGACCTCTCCGAGCTGCTGCTCGGCGGCGGCGGCATCAAGTGCTGCACGCTCGAACTTCGCGGCGCGTAGCAGCGGGCCATGACGAACTGGTATGACGATCCGCTGTTCTCCGCACAGGATCGACAGTCCTGCCAGAACGTGTTCCGTCTCGACGAGTTCGCAGCGCCGGCGTTCCGGCTGACGCTCCAGTCGCACTGGCAGCAGGGGCATCCGTTCGAATACCGCGCGCAGTACGAGAAGCTCTTCTCGGTCTTCGAGCCCTATCTTCGCCGAGACGCCGACCGGCTGGTCATGATCGAGACCGCCGGTCGCCATCCCCGGCGCCGGACCCGCATCCGCGATGAGGACTGGGAACCCTTCCGCGCTCTGCAGGATGCCGTGCTCGCCGGGGCGATGCCGCGCGACGAGATCACGGAATGGCGATTCATCGGGTTCGACTACCAGCCGAGCCCCCAGGCAGAGCAGCGCTCTGGCGTCGCGTCGACGAAGTTCTTCCTGCACGTGGAGGACGCGATCAACCTGGATGTGACTATTCCCCTGGACGACTTCCACGCGCCGGACTTCGATCTCGAGGGCCTGAAGGACGCACTCCTCGCGCTGCCCGTCAGCACGGCGATCGCGGGCTACGGCTTGGGTTTCACCGACTCCTTCGGGTCGCTGGGTGCCGGCAGCTGGCTCCTCGAGCCGATTGCGAAGCGTTACCCCGTGCTGGACCTGTATCGGCCGGCCGACCGCACGTGGCGCGGCGGCGATGCGGACGACCTCCCGGAGCACTGGCTGCTCGGCATCAACTGGCTGACGCTCGTGGGCGAGCCGTTCCTGTCGCGTCTCGGTGGGATCGAGGCGGTCACGGACGGGCTCGACCCGCGCATCACGTGGCGCGCGGGCGACGGCGTCGTTCTCTTCCAGCTCGGTGCTCGTCCGGTCACGGGGCAGCATGACGTCGACGATGAGCTGCTGCCTCTGTACGTCGAGCTGGGCGCACGTCTGAACTACTCAACAATGAATGGGCGAACCGGTTCTACGACCGGCGCTGGATCGAGAGGTACTCCTGATGCTTGACTCCGAAACCACCACGACCGAACCGCACGTCGCGCGCAACTACAAGCCGCTGCCCGTCACGATCGCCACCGGCGACGGGGCGTGGGTGACCGACGTCGACGGCAAGAAGTACCTCGACCTGCTCGCCGCCTACTCGGCAGTGAACTTCGGGCACCGCAATCCCGAGCTGGTCGCCGCGCTCACCGAGCAGCTCGGCCGGGTCACCCTCACCAGCCGGGCGTTCATGAGCGACCAGCTCGAACCGTTCGCCGCGGCGCTCGCCGCGCTTGCCGGCAAAGACATGGTGCTGCCGATGAACACCGGCGCCGAGGCCGTCGAGACCGGCATCAAGGTCGCCCGCGCCTGGGGCTACCGCGTCAAGGGCATCCCCGAGGGGCGTGCCCGCATCATCGTCGCCGCCGGCAACTTCCACGGGCGCACCACCACGATCATCAGCTTCAGCGATGACGAAGAGGCGCGCGCAGACTTCGGCCCGTACACACCGGGTTTCGACGCGGTGCCCTACGGCGACGCGGATGCCATCGCCGCGGCCATCACGCCCGACACCGCGGCCGTGCTGATCGAGCCGATTCAGGGTGAGGGTGGCGTGATCATCCCGCCCGAGGGCTACCTGCGCCGCATCCGCGAGATCTGCGACGAGAACAATGTGCTGTTCATCGCCGACGAGATCCAGTCGGGGCTCGGCCGCGTCGGCGAGACCTTCGCATGCGACCGTGAGGGCGTCGTGCCCGACCTGTACCTGCTGGGCAAGGCGCTCGGTGGCGGCATCCTGCCCGTGTCTGCCGTCGTCGGCAACGCCGATGTGCTCGGTGTCATCCGCCCGGGCGAGCACGGGTCGACCTTCGGCGGCAACCCGCTCGCGGCCGCCGTCGGACACCGCGTCGTCGAGACGCTGGCCACCGGCCACTACCAGGAGCGTGCCCGAGAGCTCGGAGCGCACCTCGCGGCCGCGCTCGAACCGCTGATCGGCCAGGGTGTCACCGCCGTGCGCATCGCCGGCCTGTGGGCCGGCGTCGACATCGACCTCGCCAAGGGCACCGGCCGCGAGATCGCCGAGGCGCTGCTCGAGCGTGGCGTGCTCGTGAAGGACACCCACGGTCAGACGATCCGTATCGCCCCGCCGCTCGTGATCCGCGCGACCGAGCTGGACTGGGCCGTCGAACAGCTCCGACACGTGCTCGGCGCCTGAGAGGTCAGCGGTGGGGCAGGGCGCGCGTGAGGAGCAGCAGCGCGAGCGCGCCGACGAAGGCGCCGAGCATCGTCGCGCCCAGCAGTACCGCTGAGACGCCGAGGCCTGAGAGCAACGGCGGCACGATCGCCCCCAGCAGCAGAGGCAGGGTGCCCAGCACCGCCGACGCCGAGCCGGCCCCCCGCTGGATGCGGCCGAGCGCGAGCGCCGTGAGGCCGGGGTTGTTCACCCCGTGCATCGAGATCGCAAGGAACAGCGGCGCCAGCAGCCAGGGCAGCGACGAGCCGAACACGGCGGCCAGCACCAGGGCGGTCGCGGCCGCGATCCCGATCGTCAGCGACCACTGCACCGCGCGGGCGACCGGCATCCGTCCGGCGAGTCTGCGGTTCAGCTGCGCGGCGAGCATGATGCCGACGGCGTTCACCGCGAAGACGACGGCGAAGCCCTGCGTGTCGAGTCCGTACTGCTCCTGCAGTACGAACGGCGACATCTGCAGGTAGCCGAACAGTGCGAGCGAGGCCACTGCGAGGGTCGCTGCCGTGAGCATGAACGTGCCGTTGCGCAGGGCGATGGTGACCCCGCGCACGTCGTTGACGACACCGCCGCTCGTGCGCTGCGCCGGAGCGAGCGTCTCGGGCACGGCGAAGTCCGAGAGGGCGACGAGCAGGATGCCGATCAGCGCGAGCGCGATGAACACGCCACGCCAGCCGGCGAGTGTCGCCACCGCGCCACCGACCAACGGTGCAAGCACGGGGGCGACACCCATCACCGCGGCGAGAGTCGAGTACGCGGCGATCGCCCCCGCGCCGGAGAACACATCGTGCACGATGGCGCGGGCGATGACCATCCCCGCCGCGCCGCACAGGCCCTGCACGAACCGCACGGCGATGAGCACCTCGATCGTGGGTGCGAAGGCGCACGCCACCGAGAGCGCAGTGAACCCCGACACGGCGAGGATCAGCGGCACCCGGCGGCCGTAACGGTCGCTCACCGGTCCCCACACGAGCTGGCCGAGCGCGAGGCCGATCATGCAGGCGCTCATCGTGAACTGCGCGAGCGACTCGGACGCTCCCAGCTCGTCGGCGAGCTGCGGCAGCGAGGGCAGGTACACATCCAGCGAGATCGGTCCGAACGCCGACAGCGCGCCGAGGGCGAGCATGAGCGACCGTGACGACCTGCGCACCGGGTCAGTCCTCGCGCGGCAGCCGGATCGGCGTCGTCGCGGCCGTCGCCCGGTCATCGAAAGCGCGCGGCTGCATGGCCTTGACCACAGACAATGGCCTGGTCTCATCGAGGGTGAGCAGGAACCGGGCATCCTCACGGCGGTGCAGTCGGCCCGACCACAGCATCCACCCGACACCGATCGTGAACGCGAGCAGACCGGCGACGCCGCCGACGACGATCGCGGCGCGCGGACCGAACGCGTCGACCACCCAGCCGGCGATCGGCGCGCCGATCGGCGTGGAACCCATCACGACCGCCATGTAGAGCGCCAGCACGCGGCCGCGCAGGGCGGGCGTGGTGGTGGTCTGCACGTAGCCGTTCGCAGTCGTCAGCATCGTCACGGTGCTGAACCCCACGAGCACGAGCACGGCGGCATAGGCCCAGTAGGTCGGCATGGCCGCGGAGAGCAGGGATGCCACGCCGAACACGCCGGCGGCGATCACCAGCACGCGCACGCGGGCGCGGTCGCGGCGAGCGGCCAGCAGCGCGCCGGTGAGCGAGCCGATCGCCAGCACCGAGCTGAGCACGCCGTAGCCGTCGGCCCCGCGGTCGAATTCCAGCGCCATCGTCGAGGCGAAGATCGGGAAGTTCATGCCGAACGCGCCGATGAGGAAGACCATCACGAACACGACGATGAGATCGGGGCGCCCCGCCACATAGCGGAACCCCCGCGCGAGGCCACCGGAGGCGCGGTTCTTCACCCGCGGCACGAGCTGATCGGTGCGGATCAGCAGCAGCGCGATGATCATGGCGAGGAACGTCACGGCGTTGGCGACGAACACCCAACCGCTGCCGAGGGCGACGATGAGCAGACCGCCCACGGCGGGCCCGATCAGACGCGCCATGTTGAAGGATGCCGAGTTGAGCGCCACGGCGTTCGAGGTGTCCTCGAGGCTCACCATGTCGGAGACGAACGCCTGCCGGGCGGGGGCGTCGAAGGCGTTCGTGACGCCGAAGGCGGCGGCGAAGCAGAACATCAGCGGCAGGGTCATCACCCCGGTCAGCAGCAGGGCGGCGACACCGAGGGCGAGCACCATGAGGGTCGTCTGGGTCGTCAGCAGCACCTTGCGTCGGTCGAAGCGGTCGGCGACCCAGCCGGTGAGGCTCACCAGCAGCAGGGGAGGGCCGAACTGCAGGGCCATGGTGATGCCCATCGCGGTGGCGTCGTTGTCGGTCAGCTCGGTCAGCACCACCCAGTCCTGGGCGGTCGCCTGCATCCAGCCACCGATGTTCGAGATGACGGCGCCGGCGAACCACGTGCGGTAGTTGAACGACGCGAACGAGCGGAACATGGCGCTCATCGTTCGGCCAGCCTTCGCAGTACGGCGGCGGCTTCGCGCAGCGCGTCGAGCTGGTTCTGGTCGAGGTCGAGGCCGTCGAGCAGGTCGGCGAGGCGGGCATCCCGTCGTCGCACGGTCTCGTCGACGATGGCTACGCCGGCCTCGGTGATCTCGACCTGCACGCGACGGCGGTCGTGCTCGTCGGGGATGCGGGTGACGTAGCCGAGATCGACGAGCCCCGCGACGATCGTGCTCATCGTGGGCGCGGTGACCCGCTCGTGCTCGGCCAGGGCCGACAGCGTGTATCGGCCGTGCAGGGCAAGCGCGGCGAGCGCGCCGAGTTGTGCGTCGCTGATGGACTCGGCGGCGCGGATGCCGCGCAGGCGCCTGGTCAGGCGGAAGACGGCCATCCGCACCTCGGCCGCTGTCTGCAGCAGGGGAGGTGTGTCGTCAGTCATTGCTTAGATAGCCTAACTAACTTTCTCGTGCGACGCCAGATGGGGAAGCCAGACCGGGAAGAATGGGGTCATGCCCCTCGCCCTCGAGCTCGCCGTCCAGGACTCCGCCGGAGCGCGCATCGCGCGCGAGATCGGCGCTGCCAGGGTCGAGCTCTGCCAGGCGCTGGCGCTGGGCGGGCTCACGCCGTCGGCCGCCACCGTGGGGCAGGTGCTCGCGGCGGCCGGGCCAGGCGGCCCCGAGGTGCACGTGCTCGTGCGTCCGCGCGGCGGCGACTTCCACTACGACCGCGAAGAACTCGAGCTCACCGCGCGCGACATCCGCCACGCGCTGGATGCCGGTGCGCACGGCGTCGTCATCGGAGCACAGGCCCGCAGCGGCATCCTCGATCGCGACGCGCTCGCCCTGCTCATCGACGCCACCGGCGGTGCGCCCGCCACCCTGCACCGCGCCATCGACGTGACCCCCGACCCTGTCGCCGCGCTCCGCCTCGCGATCGACCTCGGCTTTCGGCGCGTGCTGTCCTCGGGGGCGGCGTCGCGCGCCATTGACGGGCTCGACGTGCTGCGCGCCCTCGTCGCCGAGGCCCGCGGGCACATCGAGGTCATGGCCGGCAGCGGGGTGGATGCCGGCAACGCTGCCACCATCGCGGCGTCCGGTGTCGACGCCCTGCACTTCTCGGCCAAGCGCGTCATCGCGGCGGGCACTGGCGTGCAGATGGGGTCGGCAGCCGACGGTGGCGGCGGGTACGAGGTCACTGACCGAGACGCCGCGGTTGCCGTGGCACGAGCGCTCGGGCTCTGAGGGCCTCACCCGTAGACTCTCGGGCATGGTCCGCACCGCCGAGTTCACCGACGCCGATGGCGTCGACATCGTCTACGACGCGTACGAGGCCGATGGCCCCGCGCGCGGGGTGGTGCAGCTGCTGCATGGGGTCGGCGAGCACGCCGGCCGCTACGGCGCGCTGATCAGCGCCCTCACCGGCGCCGGCTTCCACGTCTACGCCGACGATCACCGCGGGCACGGGCGTACCGGCATCCGTCAGCACGGCGGGCCGGCGAAGCTCGGGCGCCTCGGCAAGGGCGGTCTGCGTGCGGCCGAGGCAGCGATCTGGCAGCTCACCGGCATCATCCGGGCCGAGCACCCCGATCTGCCGCTCGTGCTGCTCGGGCACTCGTGGGGCTCGTTCCTCGCGCAGATGCTCGTCAACGACCACCCGGATGCCTGGGACGCGGTCGTGCTCTCCGGCTCGGCGCTGCGCACCCCGACGACGTTGAACTCCGCCCCGCTGAACGCGCGGTGGAGGGGGCCGGATGCCGACGGGCTGGAGTGGCTGTCCCGCGACCCGGAGGTCTGGCAGCAGTTCCACGACGATCCCCTCACCACCGAGACGCCGCTGCTGCGGCTGTTCGGGCCGATCGAGGCCGCCCGGCTGTACGGTCGCCCCCGCAAGGATCTCGGTGTCGACATCCCGATGCTGCTCATGGTCGGTCGGGACGACCCGGTCGGTGGGCCGCGCAGCGTGCACAAGCTCGCCGATGCGTACAAGCACCGCTCGGGCTTCACCGATGTCACCACGCTGGTCTACCCGGATGCGAGACACGAGATCTTCCACGAGCTGCAGCAGGACGAGGTGCGCGCCGACCTGCTGGCCTGGCTCGACACGCACATCCCTCGAGGCTGAACGCACCAGAGCCGCGGTGCGGGTGCCCGCCTAAGCTGGAGGGGTGCACGGTGAATACAAGGTTCCAGGTGGCAAGCTCGTCGTCGTCGACCTCGAGGTCGAGAACGGTCTGATCCGCAACTTCCGCCTCGCGGGCGACTTCTTCCTCGAGCCCGACACGGCGCTCGAGGCCATCAACGCGGCGATCGAGGGTCTGCCCGTCGAGACCGACGCCTCGGGCATCTCCGCCGCGGTGCGCGCAGCACTGCCCGAGGGGGCGCAGCTGCTCGGCTTCTCGCCGGATGCCGTCGGCACCGCCGTGCGCCGCGCCCTCGTGACCGCCCCGGGGTGGCGCGATTTCGACTGGGAGATCGTGCACGAGAAGGCTGTCTCGCCGCGCATGAACCTCGCCCTCGACGAGGTGCTCACCGCCCGTGTCGGCGAGGGGCGGCGCCGTCCCACCCTGCGCATCTGGGAGTGGGACCAGTCGGCCGTGGTGATCGGCTCGTTCCAGTCGTATCGCAACGAGGTCGACCCGGAGGGGGCCGCGACGCACGGATTCGATGTCGTGCGTCGCATCTCGGGCGGCGGCGCGATGATGATGGCCGCCGGCCAGATCATCACCTACTCGCTGTACGTGCCGGCCTCGCTCGTGGCGGGCATGACCTTCGCCGACTCGTATGCGTTCCTCGATGACTGGGTGCTGCAGGCGCTGCGCGCGGTCGGGGTGGATGCCACGTATCAGCCCCTCAACGACATCGCCAGCCCCACCGGCAAGATCGGCGGCGCGGCACAGAAACGCCTCGCCAACGGTGGGGTGCTGCACCATGCCACGATCTCGTACGACATCGACGGGCAGGTGATGACCGAGGTGCTGCGCATCGGACGCGAGAAGCTCAGCGACAAGGGCACCACCTCGGCCGCCAAGCGCGTCGACCCGCTGCGCACCCAGACCGGCATGGCCCGGTCGGAGATCATCGACCAGTTCATCGCCACCTTCCGTGCCCTCACGGATGCCGAGGATGGGGCGATCACGGCCGACGAGTACGCCGACGCCGAGGCCCTCGTGGAGTCGAAGTTCTCCACTGAGGCGTGGCTGCACAGGGTTCCGTGACCGATAACGCTTCGGTCCCTGAGCCGGCGCCTTCGGTCCCTGAGCCTGTCGAAGGGCCCGGCCACGTCGAGATCATCCAGGGCGACAACCTCGACGTCGCGGCCGAGTTGCCGTCGGCATCCTTCACCCTCATCTATCTCGACCCGCCGTTCAACACGGGCCGCACGCAGGGGCGCCAGGTGGTCACCGCGCGGCGCAGCGATGCTGCCGAACAGCCGGCTGAGGGGGAAGTTCGGCACGGCTTCCACGGCCACCAGTACGAGCGGGTGCGTGGCATGCTGCGCACCTACGACGACCGCTTCGACGACTACGGCGACTTCCTCATGCCGCGGCTCGAGGAGGCCTGGCGGCTGCTCGCCGATGACGGCACGCTGTACCTGCACCTGGACTACCGTGAGGCGCACTACGCCAAGGTCATGCTCGATGCGGTGTTCGGGCGGGACTGCTTTCTCAATGAGCTGATCTGGGCCTACGACTACGGCGCGAAGTCGCGCAGCCGCTGGCCCACCAAGCACGACACGATCCTCGTGTACGTGAAGAATCCTGGTGCGCACGTGTTCAACGCCGACGACGTCGATCGCGAGCCGTATATGGCGCCGGGACTCGTCACGGCCGAGAAGGCCGCGCGCGGCAAGCTGCCCACCGACGTCTGGTGGCACACCATCGTGCCGACGACGGGGCGCGAGAAGACCGGCTATCCGACGCAGAAGCCCGAGGGCATCCTGCGCCGCATCGTGCGCGCGTCGAGCCGCCCCGGCGACCGAGTGCTCGACCTCTTCGCCGGCTCCGGCACCACCGGTGCTGTGGCATCCGCTCTGGGGCGCGACGTGGTGCTCGTCGACGACAACCCCGAGGCGATCCGGGTGATGCGCGAGCGGATGCCGCACGCCGAGATCCGCACGCGCTGACCCGCAGCTTCGCAGGCGCGGTGCTACGGGGCCACGCGGCGGTGCGCCGCGAAGGCTTCGGCGAGGGCAGAGCGCACGAGATCGACGGCCTCATCGGCCTCGGCCGACTCGCGCACGGCCGTGAACACCTCGCGCACGGGAGAGCCGGGCAGCTCGGCGAGGGTCATGCCACTGGGCGCATCGCCCCAGATGAGGTCGGGCAGCATCCCCACTGCGCGCCCGGCTGCGATCAGGCGGATGTGCGCGGTGAGATCGGATGCCTCATAGCGCACATCCGGTTCGAACCCGGCGGCCCGGCACTGCTGCACGGCCCACAGGCGCGCTGCGGTGCCTGAGGGCTCCATGACCCAGGCGCGGTCGCGCAGCGCCGACAGGGGTGCGGGGTCTTCATCGGGAGGCATGACGATGCGGATCGGGTCTTCGCCGAGCAGTTCGTGCACGACCCCCGCGCGCAGCTCGCGGGTGTGGCCGGGGTACTGCTCAGCGATCACGAGGTCGAAGCGCCGCGCGGAGAGTTCGAACAGGCTCTCCTCCGGGGGCAGTTCGGAAAGCTCGACTCGCAACTGCGGCACGCGCTCGGCGAGCATCGTCAGGGCCGTGGGCACGATGGTCTCCGCGGCGGTCGGCATGGCAGCCATCCGCACGGTCTCCAGACCGCTGTGCGCCGAGAGCGCAGCGCGGGCAGCCTCATCGAGCTCCAGCGCGCGGGCCGCATGGGCGGCAAGCATCCGCCCCTGCGGGGTGAGTCGCACGCGTCGGCCGTCGGGCTCGAGCAGCGGAACACCCGCCTCGCGCTCGAGCAGCGCGAGCTGCTGGGACACCGTCGAGGGGCTGTACGAGAGGGATGCTGCGACCTCGGCGATCGTGCCGCGCAGGGCCAGCTCGTGCAGCAGACGCAGCCGGCGGAGTTCGAACATCGGCATCCTTCCAAAGCATCGATGATGCTGAACATTATCGTTCATCAACGATCGCTTTTCTTGCACGGTTAACAGGCGCACACTGAGAGGATGAGCACCGCTGCCGCCCCCCTCACCTCCCCCGCAGAACTGGCCGAACTCGCCGATGACGCCGTCGCCCTCGTGCGTCAGTGGCTGATCGAAAGCCGCGAGATTCCGGTCGACAAGGCCGCCGAGCGACTCGCCGGCGTGCTGCGCGACCCGAACGGTCTCGCCTTCACCGTCGGCTTCGTCGACGGCGTGGTGCGCCCCGAAGACACCAAGGTCGCCGCGCAGAAGCTGCGCGAGATCGTGCCGCTCACCCCGAAGTTCCTCCCCGCCCCGCTCCGCGGTGCGATCGCCCTGGGCGGCGCGATGGCTCCGATCATGCCGGGCATCGTGGTGCCGATCAGCCGGCGCGTGCTGCGCAGCATGGTGCGCCACCTCATCGTCGACGCCCGTGACGCGCAGCTGGGTTCGGCCATCGGGCGCATCACGCAGGCCGAGAACGTGCGCCTGAACATCAACCTGCTCGGTGAGGCCATCCTCGGCAAGGACGAGGCCGCGCGCCGCCTCGAAGGCACCCGTCGTCTACTGCAGCGCGACGACGTCGACTACGTCTCGATCAAGGTGTCTTCCACCGTCGCCCCGCACAGCCCGTGGGCCTTCGATGAGGCCGTCGCGCACGCCGCCGATGCCCTTGTGCCGCTGTACACGATCGCCGCGCGCGGCAAGAAGTTCATCAACCTCGACATGGAGGAGTACAAGGACCTCGACCTGACGATCGCGGTCTTCACCAGCATCCTCGACCGTCCCGAGTTCCAGAACCTCGAGGCCGGCATCGTGCTGCAGGCCTACCTGCCCGACGCCCTCTCGGCCATGGTGCGCCTGCAGGAGTGGGCAGCCGCCCGCGTTGCCGCCGGTGGCGCCCCGATCAAGGTGCGCGTCGTCAAGGGCGCCAACCTGCCGATGGAGACGGTGGATGCCGAGACGCACGGCTGGCCGCTGGCGACCTGGTCGACCAAGCAGGAGTCCGACTCGTCGTACAAGGCCGTGCTCGACTACTCGCTGCGCCCGGAGCACATCGGTAACGTGCGCATCGGCGTCGCCGGCCACAACCTCTTCGACATCGCCCTCGCCTGGCTGCTCGCCGAGAAGCGCGGCGTGACCGAGGGGATCGAATTCGAGATGCTGCTCGGCATGGCATCCGCCCAGGCCGAGGTCGTCAAGCGCACCGTCGGCTCGCTGCTGCTCTACACGCCGGTCGTGCACCCGGCCGAGTTCGACGTCGCGATCGCGTACCTCATCCGCCGCCTGGAAGAGGGCGCCTCGCACGAGAACTTCATGTCGGCGGTCTTCGACCTCGACACCGACCCGCAGCTGTTCGAGCGTGAGAAGCAGCGCTTCCTGGCATCCGTCGCGACGATGCCGGCCGAGGTTCCCGCCTCCAACCGCGTGCAGGACCGCACCGCCCCTGCGGCCCCGGCGCTGCGCGATGGCTTCGTGAACACCCCCGACACCGACCCCTCGCTCGCGGCCAACCGCGCCTGGGGCGATGCCATCCGCGCCCGCATGAAGGACTCCACGCTCGGCAATGACACCGTCGCGGCGAACACGCTCAGCAGTGCCGCGCAGGTCGACGAGCGCATCGCGACCGCGGTCGCCGCCGGTGAGGCGTGGCGTGCGCTGGGCGCCGAGGGGCGTGCCGAGATCCTGCACCGCGCTGGTGACATCCTCGAGGCGCGTCGCGCCGAGCTGCTCGAGGTGATGGGCTCTGAGGCCGGCAAGGTCATCGAGCAGGGTGACCCCGAGGTCTCCGAGGCGATCGACTTCGCGCACTACTACGCCGAGTCGGCCCGTGCCCTCGCCGCCGTCGACGGTGCCACCATGCAGCCGGTCGGGCTGACCGTCGTCACCCCGCCGTGGAACTTCCCGGTCGCCATTCCCGCCGGCTCCGTGCTCTCGGCGCTCGCCACCGGATCGCCTGTCATCATCAAGCCCGCCCGTCAGGCGCGCCGTTCGGGTGCCGTCATGGTCGAGGCGCTGTGGGAGGCCGGCGTGCCGCGCGAGGTGCTGCAGTACGTGCAGCTCGACGGCCGCGACCTCGGCACCCAGCTCGTGAGCGACCCGGCCGTCGGCCGCGTCATCCTCACCGGTGGTTTCGAGACCGCCGAGCTGTTCCGCGGCTTCCGCCCCGACCTGCCCCTGCTCGCCGAGACCAGCGGCAAGAACGCCATCATCGTCACCCCGGCGGCCGACCTCGACCTTGCCGCGAAGGATGTCGCGTACTCGGCCTTCGGCCACGCAGGTCAGAAATGCTCGGCAGCATCCCTCGTCGTGCTCGTCGGCTCTGCCGCGACCTCGGAGCGCTTCCGCCGCCAGCTCGTCGACGCCGTACGCGCCTACGAGGTGGGTGAGCCGAGTGACGGCTCCACCCGCATCGGCCCGCTGATCGGACCGGCCGAAGGCAAGCTGCTCGGCGCGCTCACCGAACTGCACCCGGGTCAGTCGTGGCTGCTCGAGCCCGAGAAGCTCGACGCCGACGGGCAGCTGTGGCGCCCCGGCATCCGCGACGGCGTCAAGCCCGGCAGCGAGTTCCACCTGGTCGAGTACTTCGGTCCGGTGCTGGGCATCATGACCGCCGACACGCTCGATGAGGCCATCGACATCGTCAACACCATCGAGTACGGCCTCACCAGCGGCCTGCACTCCCTCGACGAGGACGAGATCCAGCAGTGGCTCGCCCGCATCGAGGCCGGCAACGTGTACGTCAACCGCGGAACCACCGGCGCCATCGTGCAGCGTCAGCCGTTCGGCGGCTGGAAGAAGGCGGCCGTCGGTGCCGGCTCCAAGGCCGGTGGCCCGAACTACCTCGTTGGTCTGTCGGAGTGGACGGATGCGCCGGTCAACACCGCCACCGCGCTGGACGAGCTGGGCCAGTCGGCTGCGGCGCTCGTCGACGGTGCGGATGCCGCGTGGCTGCGCGGCGCCCTCGCCACCGACATCGACGCCTGGGCCGATGAGTTCGGTGTCGTGCGCGACGCGACCGGCCTCGTCACCGAGCAGAACGCTCTGCGCTACCAGGCCGTTCCGGTCACGGTGCGGTTCGAAGGCGAGCGGGTGGCGGAGCTCATCCGGGTCGTCGCCGCCGGCATCCGTACCGGCTCGCGCCTGACCGTCAGCGCTGCCGCCGCGCTGCCCGCGCCGGTGGTCACCTGGCTCGGTGCGCACGACGTCACCGTCGTCACCGAGGATGCCGATGCATGGGGCGCTCATGCGCGTCGCCTCGCCGGTTCCGCCGGTCGCGTGCGATTGATCGGTGCGGATGCTGCCGCCACGGCCCTCGCCGTGAACGGCTCGCCGAGCCTGGCGATCTACGCCAACCCGGTGGTCGCCGCCGGCCGCGTGGAGCAGGTGACCTTCCTGCGCGAGCAGGCCGTGTCGGTGACCGCGCACCGCTTCGGCACCCCGCACCGCTACGAGATCCCGCTGCTGGCGCCCGCCAGCCGCTGACCCGCGAGCGCGATCTTTCCCCTTTCGCCGAGACCCCGTGCTGTCGCCGACACCCCGCCCTTTGGGTGTCTGCAGCCCGGGGTCTCGACGCTGAGGCGGGGTCTCGGCGGGGCGTGCGGACGTGTGAGGTTCTGTGCGTTTTGTGGAGATCGGATGGCGGTGATCACTAGCTTGTGATCGTCCGACAGCCCCTCAACGAAGAGGAATCCCCATGCCCCCTCTCGCGACCTCCCCGCTCTCGCGCCGGCAGCTGCTCCAGTTCGGAGCCATCGGCGGCCTCACGCTCGCCGCATGTGCCGTCACCCCCGCCTTCGCGGGCCCCGGCAGCAACCCCGCCGTCACGGTGACCGACCTCGGCCCCGCCGTCACGGCCTTCTCGCATGCCGCCGCCACGCGCGTAGGGGACACCGTCTACATCGCCTCGCGCAACATCGCGCCATTCCGGATCGTCGGGTACCACATCCCCACGGGCACGGTCACGAGCGTCACGAACGGCCCTGGCATCAGCACCCAGCTCCTCGTGCCCGACGCCGAGGGGCGCTACCTGTACGCGGCGATCCGCCAGTACAACACCGCGCCAGGGCCCGGCCTCATCCGCCTCGACCTCAGCCAGCCCGGCGCTCCCAAGCAGGATCTGCACGACATCCCCGCGCTCGACCCGTATGCGCTCGCAGTCGCTCCCGACGGCGTGCTCTTCTTCGGTGGACGAGAGATGAGCAGCGATCTGCGTCCACGCCTACGGCGCTACAACACCACAACCGGTGTGCTCGACGTTGCCGCTATCCCCGACCCGAAGGCCACCATGATCCGCGCGCTCGCCGCCAGCGAGAACGAGGTCTACATCGGCACCGGCAGCGTGCTCAACGCCCTGCCCACCAGCAGTAAGGCGGGTCTGTGGGTGATGGATCGCGCGACAGGGGCTGTCCGCTCGATCCTGCCGCCCGAGTTCGCCGCCGGGATCGAGGTGCGCGACCTCATCATCCTCGACGAGACCACCGTCTGCGCCACTGGCATCACCCCACAGGGTGCCGCGATCGCGTTCATCGACCGCAACGACCCGACCCAGTACACGCTCGCCCGCCTCGGCAAGGGTGGCTCGGCGAAGAACCTCACCCACGCCGACGGCAAGGTGTACACGCTGCTCGGCGGCATCAATGAGCTTGACCGCAGCACGGGCGCCGTACGGAATCTGACCCCGCAGGGGGTTGACCTGGGCGAGCTGTGGGGTCTATTCGTGCGTGATGGCAAGATCTGGACCGTCTCGGCCTTTGGCCTTGCCGTCGAAATCGACCTCGGCACCGGCGCCCATGTGGTGCATGACGTGATCGCGGCAGGGGCGCCAGCCGACGCGCAGTTGGCGATGTCAGTCGCGGCGAGCGGCGGTGTGGTCTACGTCGGAGGCACCAACGCGGTCTCGCGGCGCGAACTGGCCACGGGCACCACGACCCGCCTGTTCGCCGGCTCCGAGGCGAAGGACATCGACATCGTGAACGGCGTGGCCTACTTCGGCCAATACAGCAACGTCGGCATCGTGCGGCACGACCCCGCGGTGGATGGCCAGTGGCCGAAGATCGTCGAGAAGTTCCCCACCGCGCAGAACCGCCCGCATCAGGTGGTGTGGGATGACGTGAATCAGCTGCTGCTGCTCGGCGTGCAGAGCGACACCCTCGGCGGTGGCAGCCTGCTCGCCTACGACCCCGTGGCCGACGTACTCACCTCGGCGATCAACCCGATCGACGCACGTCAGATGGTGCGCTCGGTCGCCACGCACGAAGGCGTCGCCTACCTCGGCGGGGACGTCACCGGAGGTCGCGGGGTCGTGGTCGCGTGGAACCCCGTCACACACAGCGAACTGTGGCGCATCGACCCCCTGGAAGACACCGCCGGCGTCACGGGGCTCGCGGTGCGGGGGCACCACCTGTATGTCATGGGCTACCGCGGCGAACTGGTTGTGGTCGATCTGCGCACCCGCGCCGTGATCCACCGTTCCCGGCATCGCGACGTCGTGCCGAACTACGGCACGTTGCTCGTGAACCGCGGGGCGGTGTACGGCACCTCCAGTGCCGCGTTCTTCCGGTTCGACCCGAAGACCTTCGCGCGCACTGACCTCACCACCCTGAATGGGGAGTGGTACGGCATCCCGCGCTCGGCCGTCGATGAGCACGACAACTTCTACGCAATTCGCGGGCGCAACCTCATTCAGATCACGGTCAACCAGCGCTGACCTGGCCCGCCCTTCCGCCGTCTCTCCAAGCACGAGCTCTCGCTCGCGGACTGACTCCTCACGCGGTGCGGAATGGGTCAGACGAGGGGGAGGGCGTCGTCGTAGGCGGTGCGGGAGAGGGCAGGTTCGGCGCCGAAGACGCGGGTGATCCCGGGGTCGGTCCGCCAGGCGGGCCACCCCGGGTCGCCTGAGGTCACGAACGCGACGGCGGCGGCGTGCAGGTCATCGGCGAGGTGCTGTGGCGGATGCTCGCCGGCGATGGGAGTGACCTGTTCGGCGTCCAGACGGTCGAACCAGAACGGCACGTCGAGGCAGTGGTGCGCCCAGCCGGTCACCGGCGACGGCCAGGCGAAGCGATAGACCCAGGTCGTGGCATCCCGCCTGGCCTCGGCGACGCGCACGACGAGCGCCCGGAACACCCGGTCGGCGACGTAGCGCCCGAGGACCGCGACGGTTCCCCTGCGGGCGCGGTTGCTGCGGAACCAGAGGCGGCGCAACGCGGTGGTGCGCTCCAGCGCTCGCAGGGCGATCCGCGCGGGCACATACCGCAGGATGCGCGGGGCGGAGTCGAGCGCCATGGTGAACTCGTCATCCGTGGCGCCGAGAAGCAGCGGCTTGTCGGCGCCGACACCGGCGGCGAGAGCATCGACGGTGGGGCGCGCGAGCAGATCACCGTCGATCACCGGCGCCCAGGGGAGTCCGTCTTCGATCGCGGCCGTCGCCTCGCCGAGCCCGCGCCGGCCGAGCAGTGATGCCTCGTACTGGCGGCGGGTGAGGGCGCGCTCGCGGACCGAGCGGAACCCCGCCAGGGTTGGCTCGACGCCGACGAGTTCGGCGAGGCGGATGCTGCGCCGCTCGGCCAGTTCGCGCGGCAGATCACCCAACGCCCCGCTGAACGACATCCCGGCGCGGAACAGATGCTGGGCCTGCGGCATCCCGAGCAGTGTGAGCACGGCCCCGCCGCCCGCGGAATGGCCGCCGATCGTGACCCGTCCCGGATCGCCTCCGAAGGCGGCGATGTTGCGCTGCACCCACTCGAGGGCAGCGAGCCAGTCGCGCACCCCGCGGTTGTCGGGTGCGCCGTCGATGACGCCGAACCCGTCGAATCCGAGCCGGTACGAGATGGTGACCAGCACCACGCCGTCACGCGTGAACGTGGAGCCGTCGTACCACTCGCTCACCGGTGAACCCGACGAGAAGCCACCGCCATGGATCCAGACGAGCACGGGCCGGGCGCCCTGCAGCGCGGGGGTGAAGATGTTGAGGTTCAGGGTCTCGGCGCCCTGCACGCTGCGCTCGGGGATGATCGCGTCATCCTCCTCGCGCCGCTGCGGGGTGGGGCCGTAGGTCGTCGCATCGCGGACCTCGGTCCACGGCGTCAGCGGCTGCGGGGGAAGGAACCGCCGCTTGCCGGTCGGTGAGGCTGCGTACGGGATGCCGAGAAACGCGATGTCCCCCGCCCGTCGGATGCCGCGCACCGGCCCCTCGACCGTGCGCACGACAGCATCCTCTTCCACCTCCCCAGTATCGCCCGCGCCCTCATGGCGTTTCTGAACTCCGCGTGACTCCGACCCTCGCCGAGACCCCGGGTACGCGTCGAGACCCCGCCCTACGGGCGCCCACAGCACGGGGTGTGGGCGACAGGACGGGGTCTCGGCGGAGGTGGTGCGGGGCGGTGCGGGGAGGTGGTGCGGGGTGGGGTCAGGAGGTGGTGTAGGCGTCGGCGACGGTGAGGGCCTCGTCGATCACCGACAGGCCGCGCACCAGGTCGTCCTCGCTGATCACCAGCGGCGGGGCGATGTGCGTGCGGTTGAAGTGCACGAACGGCCAGACGCCCGCCTTCTTGGCTGCGGCCGCGAAGGCGCCCATCGGCGCAGCATCCGCTCCGGCCGCGTTGAACGGCACCAGCGGCTCGCGGGTCTCCTTGTCGCGCACGAGCTCCACGGCCCAGAACAGCCCGCGCCCGCGCACCTCGCCGACGCTCGGGTGCGATTCCACCCAGCCGCGCAGGGTCGGCTCGACGATCCGCTCACCCAGGTCGCGCACGCGCTCCAGGATGCCGTCGCGACGGAACACCTCGAAGGTCGCCACACCGGCGGCGCAGGCCAGCGGGTGCCCTGAGTAGGTGAGCCCGCCGGGGAACGCCGTGCGGTCGAAGAACTCCGCCACGCGGTCGGAGATGACCACGCCGCCCAGGGGCACGTACCCCGAGTTCACACCCTTCGCGAAGGTGATGAGGTCGGGGCGGGCGCCGAACGCGTCGATGCCGAACCACTCGCCCAGGCGGCCGAAGCCGACCATGACCTCGTCGGCGATGTACAGGATGCCGAACCGGTCGCACAGCTCGCGCACGCCCTGCAGATAGCCGGGCGGCGGCACGAGCACGCCGTTGGTGCCGACGACCGTCTCGATGATGATCGCGGCGATCGTCGACGGGCCCTCGAGCAGGATCGTCTGCTCCAGGTGGGCCAGTGCCCGCTCGCTCTCCTGCTCCAGGGTCTCGGAGTGGAACGGCGAACGGTACAGGTAGGGGCCGAAGAACCGCACCGCGCCGATGTCGCTGGGGTCGTTCGCCCACCGGCGCGGGTCGCCGGTCAGCGAGATCGCCGTCGACGTCGAGCCGTGGTAGCTGCGGTACATCGACAGCACCTTGCGGCGGCCGGTCACCTGCCGGGCCATGCGGACGGCATACTCGTTCGCCTCGGCGCCGCCGTTGGTGAAGAACACCTTCTCGAAGCCGTCGGGCGCGACCTCGGCGATCAGCCGGGCGAGCTCGCCGCGCACATCGCTCGCGATCGCCGGCTGGATGGTCGCGAGGCGACCCGCCTGCTGCTGGATCGACGCGACGAGATCAGGATGCTGATGCCCGAGGTTCAGGTTCACCAGCTGGCTGGAGAAGTCGAGGTAGGCGTTGCCCTCGTAGTCCCAGAACGTCGAACCCTCGCCGGCGGCGACAGGCAGCGGGTCGATCAGGCCCTGGGCGCTCCACGAGTGGAACACATGCGCGCGATCGTCGGCGCGCACCTGCGCCTCGGCTGCGGCATCCGGTAGCGCGTGCGTGTGGCCCTGGCGGTCGGTGTACTCGGTCATGACGTGTGCTCCTTCGCGGGTCAGTGGTTGCTCGGGAAGCCGAGGTCGACCTGGGCGGGCGTGTGGTCGGGCCAGCGGGTGGTGACGACCTTCGAGCGCGTGTAGAAGTGGATCGACTCGGGGCCGTAGATGTGCGAGTCGCCGAACAGCGACTTCTTCCAACCGCCGAACGAGAACGCGCCCACCGGCACGGGGATCGGCACGTTGATGCCGACCATGCCGACCTCGACGTCGAACTCGTACTGACGGGCGGTGCCGCCATCGCGGGTGAAGATCGCCGTGCCGTTGCCGAAAGTGTGGGCGTTGACGAGTTCCACGGCCTCGGCGTAGCTGTCGACGCGCACGACGGCGAGCACCGGTCCGAAGATCTCGTCCTCGTAGACCTTCATGCCGGGGCGCACGTTGTCGAGCAGGCTGACGCCGGTGAAGAACCCGTCACCCTCGAAGGCCTTCTGCGTGCCGTCGACGACCACGGTGGCGCCCTCGGCCGCCGCACCGGTCACGTACGACTCGACGCGGTCGCGGTGTTCACGGGTGATCAGCGGACCCATCTCGCTGGCGGGGTCGGTGCCGTCGCCGATGCGCAGGTCGGCGATGCGGGAGCGGATGCCCTCGACGAGGTCATCCGCGATGTCGCCGACCGCCACGAGCACCGACACGGCCATGCAGCGCTCGCCGGCGGAGCCGTACGCGGCCGAGACCGCGGCCGCCGCAGCGCCGTCGATGTCGGCATCCGGCATGACGACCATGTGGTTCTTGGCGCCACCCAGCGCCTGCACGCGCTTGCCGGCGGCCGAGGCGCGCTGGTAGATCGACTGCGCGATCGGGGTGGAGCCGACGAAGCTCACCGCGGCGATGTCGGGCGACTCGAGCAGTGCGTCGACGGCCTCCTTGTCGCCGTTGACGACGTTGAGCACGCCATCGGGCAGGCCCGCCTCCTGGAAGGCCTTGGCCAGCCAGATCGCCGCCGACGGGTCCTTCTCGCTGGGCTTGAGCACGACGGTGTTGCCGCACGCGATCGCCGAGGCGATCATCCACAGCGGCACCATGACGGGGAAGTTGAACGGGGTGATGGCGGCGACCACGCCCACGGGCTGCTTGACCGAGTGCACGTCGACACCGCGCGAGACCTGCTCGGCGCGCTCACCCTTGAGCAGGTGCACGAGACCGGCGGCGAATTCGACGTTCTCGATGCCGCGCGAGACCTCGCCGGCGGCATCCGAGAGCACCTTGCCGTGCTCGCTGGTGACGATCGCTGCCAGCTCGTCGGTGCGCTCGGCGAGGATCTGGCGCAGACGGAAGAACACGTCGGCGCGCTTGATCAGGCTCGAGGCGCGCCATGCGGGCAGTGCCGCCTTCGCCACGGCGATCGCCTGCTCGACCTCGGCCGTCGACGCCGCGGCGACCTCACGGTGCGCCTCGCCGGTGGCGGGGTTGTAGACGGGCAGGGTGCGCGTGGTCTCGCCGGCGTCTGCGCCGCCGATGAAGTGACGGATCGTGGTCACGGAAGGCTCCTCATCGAGGTGGGGGTGGATGCGTGCCGCACAGAGTGACCGGGGTGGTCCTGGCGGCTTGATCCCCATGCTTTCAAAGGAGAGGATGGATGCATGAGCGCAGACCGTCAGGACTTGACGACCTTTCGGACAGATCGTCCGGAGGGTGCGGCGCTGCCGAGTGTGGGTGAGGTGCTGGCCGAGCGGGCCGTGCGCCTGGGCGACCCGGAGGTGCTCGTCGGGGGCGCCGCGCTGCAGGCGCCCGTGCGCTGGGTGCACGTCTCGGACAGTGATCGCGTCGCGCCTCTGCTCGACGGCGGCGAACTGCTCCTGTCGACGGCCGCGGCCTGGTCGGGGGATTCCGCCGCGCTGCGGGCTCTCGCGGATAGTCTCGCCGACGTCGGCGTTGCCGGTGTGGTGGTCGAGCTCGGCAACCGCTTCTCGGTGATGCCGCCGGCGTTCGTCGCGGCCTGCCGTGAGCGAGGGCTGGCGCTGATCGTGCTGCACCGGGAGGTGAAGTTCGTCGCACTGACCGAGGCCGTGCACCGGCGTATCATCGCCGGCCAGCTGGAGGCGCTGCAGGAGCGGCAGCGCCTGCATGAATTGTTCACCGGGCTCAGCCTGCGTGGCGCCCCGGCCGACACCGTGGTGCACGAGACCGCCCGCGTACTCGGCGCGCCCGTCGTACTCGAGGCGCTGGATCGCGAGGTCGTCGCCGCCGACACCCGTGACCTCTCGGTCGCCGAACTCCTCGCCGGCTGGGCGGCGCGCTCGCGCGCAGGGGTCGGGCTGACAGCTGTACCCGTCGAGGCCCGCGGCGAGCGGTGGGGCACGCTGGCGACCCTCGACGCGCCCGCACACCCGGCCGGCACCATGACCGTACTGCAGCTGGCCGCGACCGCGCTGGCGTTCTCCCGCCTGGCCGACGGGCCCGGCGCCTGGACTGCTCTGGCGGCGAGGGAGCTCGTCTCCGCCGTCGCCGGCGGTCAGCACACTGGCGTCGACGACGTCGCGGCACGCCTGGAGTCTGCGGGGCTGCCGCTGCGGGGTCGGGTGCTCGGCGTGTGGGTGGCAGAGCGGGCGGATGCCGCAGCTGTCGCCGCAGCGTTGGCCGTGTGCAACGAGATCGACGGGCTTCACGCCCGTGGAGCGGTGCACGACGGTGCGGGAGTGTTCGTGCTCTCGTCGGCGGAACCTGTGCCGACGGCGGCGCTGGCGCGCGTGGCATCCGTCCTGCCCGCCGGGCTCGCCGTGGGAGCGCCCGCCGCGAACGTGCCGGAACTGTTGGCGAGCGTGCGGGCCGCCCGGCTGCTCGCCGCACGCCTGCAACCGGGCGAGCTGCGCCGGGTCGATGACCGCCCCCTCACCCGGTTGGTCACCGAGCTCGGCGCCGACCACCGCCTGCAGGAACACAGCGAGCGGATGCTGGCCCCGCTGATCCGTCACGATGACGCCACCGGCGGCGACCTCGTGCGGGTGTTGCGCGCTGTCGTGGCGCATCCGGGCAATCGCACGGCCGCGGCCGCGGCCTCGCACCTGTCGCGGTCGGTCTTCTACCAGCGGATCGCGCTGATCTCCGACCTGCTGGGTGC
The DNA here is from genome assembly GCF_037204145.1 of Microbacterium istanbulense. NCBI lineage: Bacteria > Bacillati > Actinomycetota > Actinomycetes > Micrococcales > Microbacteriaceae > Microbacterium > Microbacterium istanbulense. Next base: position 259,367 of record NZ_JBBDGN010000001.1, on the reverse strand, counting down.
TGATCTCGACGATGGTGAGACGCTCGCGGGCCTGCACCTGGCCCTGCTCGCCGCCGCGCGCTGAGTCGGCTCGGGGCGCACATGTTTTCGCGCGGTGTGCAGTAACGCCGCTCGCAGGGCCGATTCCGCGACGTTTCTGCACACCGCGCGCCGGGTCCGCGTGCGAATGGGGGTGGCACGCGGGGCTGGGTGTGCGTTCAGGAGAACGCGGCGCGCACCTCGTCGTGGGGGAGCGCGTAGCTGATGTGGTCGTCGCGACCGGCGAGGTCCTCTGCGGCGACCAGGGCATTGAGGATGGCCTCTTCCACAGCCTGGACCACGGCAGTGTAGAACGCGTCGATGCGGCCCCAGGGGATGAACGCCAGGGAGTCGAGGTCGCGCTGGTCGGCCATGCTCGACACCAGCGACCCTTCGTTCGCGGTCGAGAACGCCAGGAAGATGTCGCCCGAGAAATGACCGCCGGTGGTGCCGGTGCGGGCAAGCCCGAGCGGCACCCGACGGGCGAGCGCCTCGCACTGACCGGGCAGCAGCGGGGCATCGGTGCCCACGATGACGATCACGCTGCCGGCGCCGGGAACGGAGCGCCGGGCCGCCTCGCCCTCGCGCACGAACCACGCCGCGTCCTCGATCGGAGCGGGTGCGGACGAAGCGGGTCCGAGGTGGTGACCGAGCACGGTGAACTCTGCCCGGGAGCCGAAGTTCGCCTGCAGGAACACCCCCACGGTGTAGTCGCGGTCGCCGTAGGCGACGACGCGCGACGCGGTGCCCGAACCGCCCTTGAAGCTGTAGCAGTTCATGCCGGTGCCGCCGCCGACGTTGCCCTCGGCGACAGGGCCGGATGCCGCGGCATCGAGGGCCGCGCGGGCATGCTCGCTGGTGACATGGTCGCCGTTGATCTGGTTGAGGTAGCCGTCCCACGTCTCGCCGACGACCGGCAGCATCCACTGCACGGAGGCCTCCGGGTGGTGCTCGTGCATCCACAGGTCGACCCCGCGGTGCACGGCGCCGACGCTGTGGGAGTTGGTGATCGCGATGGGCGTCGAGAACATGCCTGCCTCGTCGATCCAGGTGCGCCCGGTGAGCTCGCCGTTGCCGTTGAGCGAGTAGGTGCCGGCCGCGACCGGCGTACCGGCACCTGCTCGCCCCCGCGGGAGGATCGCCGTGACGCCAGTGCGCGCAACGCTCTCGGCGCCGGGTTCGCCTTCAATGAGCGTCGTGTAGCCGATCTCGACGCCGGGTACGTCGGTGAGGGCATTCCACTGACCCGGCGTCCCCTCCAGGGGGATGCCGAGGTCTCGGGCGCGCGTCGTCGTCATCGTGTCCTCCACTCTGAACACACGTCAGGGTTTACGTGTTCGCAACATAGCACTCTTGACGCGGAAGTGTTCAAGGACTTTGAATGAGTGTTCAAAGTCAGGCAGCGATCAAGGAGGATCCATGACCACGTCGACACCCGAAGTCGACCCCACGCCCACCGGCAGTCTCGCGGTCGGAAGGCTGGGGGTCTGGGACATCGTGTTCTTCGTCATGTCGGCGGCGGCTCCGCTGACCGTCGTCGTGAGCGCCGCACCTGCGGCGTTCCGCCTGGGCGGCATCGGCGCGCCCGGTGCCATGCTCTTCGCCGCCGGCGTGCTCATCCTGTTCTCCTTCGGCTTCACGGCGATGTCGACCCACGTGCGTAACGCGGGCGCCTTCTACGCCTACGTCGGGCGAGGGCTGGGCAAGCCGGCCGGCATTGGTATCGCTTTCGTCACGGTGCTCGCCTACGCCGTGCTCGGCGTCTCGTTCTACGGCTTCATCGGCTTCTTCGCGCAGATGACGGCCGCGAGCCTGCTCGGCATCGACATCCCGTGGTGGGTGTGGTCGCTTGCCGCGCTCGTGCTGATCGCTGTCTTGGGCTCCCGCAAGATCGACGTCGGCGCGCGGGTGCTCGCCGTGCTGCTCACGGCCGAGGTCGGCATCCTCGTCATCCTCTCGATCGCCGTGCTGATCAACGGTGGACCCGAGCCCGCCAGCACCGTGCCGTTCTCGCCCGAGTCGGTCTTCAGCGGACCCGGCGTGGCGGCGCTCATCGTCATCGCCTTCGGCGCCTTCCTCGGCTTCGAGGGCACCGCGATCTACGCCGAAGAGGCGAAGGATCCCGAGAAGACGATCCCGCGGGCCACCTACATCGCCGTCGCCTTCCTCGGCCTCTTCTACGCCTTCGCGTTCTGGATCGTCACCCTCGCCTTCGGCGTCGAGGGCGTCATCGCGATGGCGCAGTCTGACGCGTTCACCGGCATGGTCATCATCGCCGGCGAGAACTACCTCGGCGCCTGGGCTGCTGTGGTCATTCAGATCCTCATCGTCACCAGCTTCTTCGCCTGCGTGCTCGCCTTCCACAACGCCACCAGCCGCTACCTGTTCGCTCTCGGCCGCGAGCGTCTGCTGCCGGCCGCGCTCGGCCGCACGGGAGAGCGCACCGGCGCCCCCTGGGTGGCCAGCGCCGTGATGGTGGCCATCGCCGGCGTCGCGATCCTCATCGCCGCCGTCACCGGTGCCGACCCGTACCTGCACTTGGCGATCTGGACGTACGCCGTCGGCGTCGCGGGCGTCATCTTCGCCCAGGCCGTCGCCGCGATCTCGGCTGTCGCGTTCTTCTCGCGCGACCGGCACGGGCACAGCGTGTGGCGCGTGATCATCGCCCCGGCGCTCGGAGCGCTCGGGCTGGTAGTGGCGTTCGTGCTGGTCGTGCTCAACTTCGAGATCGTCTCGGGTATGCCGGGGCCGATCAACTTCTGGCTGCTGCTGCCGACACCGGTGCTGTTCATCGCCGGTATCGTTGTGGGCCTGATGCTGCGGCGCCGTGACCCCGGCGCGTACTCCGAACTGACGCAGTCCATCCCGATCGTGGCCGAGGAGGCGCCCCGCCCGTGACGCCGTCACCCCGTCATCCGCACCGCCGAGCCGCGCTCGTGGCCGCCACCCGAAAGGTGGCGGCCCAGCGCGGCCTCGCGCAGACCAACGTGCGCGCGGTCGCGGCCGAGGCAGACGTCAGCGCGGGGAGCGTGCTCTACTACTTCCCCACCTTCGACGAGCTGGTCTATACCTGCGTGGAGGGCGTGCTCGAGGAGTTCTACGACCGGCGCGATCGCATCGCCCAGACGCTGCCCGACCCGGCCGACCGGATGCGGTCACTGATCACCGCCGGCATCCCCGACGTCGTCTCCGACGACCTGCGCATGGTCTACGAGAGCATCGGACTTGTGCGCGAGAAGCCGCAGTACGGTCCGCTCATGCGTTCGATCGTCGAGCGCCAGGTGTTGCTGTACCGCACGACGATCGAACTCGGCGTGGGCCTGGGCGTGTTCACGCCCTCCCGGACCGCGGGTGAGATCGCCCGCAACATCGTCGCCCTGGAAGACGCGTACGACCTGTATCCGCTTGTGGGTCTCGATCTCGACCGCCAGGCGTGCCGGGAGGCCGTGCTCGCTTACGCCTCGCAGGCGCTGGGCGCCGATCTGCTCTGAGAAAGCACGAATGCGCCGCGAGCGCGCGCCGGTCACACCAGGTAGATCTTGCGCAGCGTCTCGCGCACCGTCCAGATCGTGCGCATTCCCGAGGTGAGTGACACCAGCGAGCCCGGTCGCAGCTCGATGCCAGGCAGTGCCGGCTCGATGAACTCGACGGTCGCCTCCCCGGTCAGCACGACGAAGACCTCGTCGATCTCGGTGTCGCGCATCGCGCCGGGGGTCATCTCCCACACGCCGATGCCGAGATCCTCATCGAGGTCGAGCGAACCGGTGCGCGGGGCGCCGGAGACGATCTGCGCGGCCGGTACGGCATCGAGCGGCACCGGCACCGTGAGCGCGGAGACCACGGTGCCGGGGTCGAGATCGGTCATGAGTCGAATCCCATCCCGAGGGCGTCGAGCGTCTTCAGCAGGAGGTTGCGCTTGCCCTCGTTGTGGTCGGCGCGGTCGAGTGACGCGCGGGTGAGGTTGACGCCGACGGATGCCGCCGGCTCGGGCGGGAAGGGCACGGGGCGTGTCCGCACCATCTTCAGCTGCGTGCGCTCGGTCTCGACCCCGGCGAGCTTGTCGAGCATGACGTCGGCCGCGAAGCGGGTCGCACCCACGCCCAAACCCGTGAAGCCGGTGGCGTAGGCGACCCGGCCGCCGCGGGCCACGCCGAAGAAGGCGCAGAACCGACTGCAGGTATCGATCGCGCCGGCCCAGCGGTGGCTGAAGCGCACGTCCTCGAGCTGCGGGAACGTGGTGAAGAAGTGCGAGGCCAGGGTGCGGAAGGTCTCTGGGCGCTCCTCGTACTTGGCGCGCACCTTGCCGCCGTAGTGGTATACGGCGTCGTATCCGCCGAACAGGATGCGGTTGTCCGCGCTGAGCCGGTAGTAGTGGAACTGGTTGGCGCTGTCTGCGAGCCCCTGCCGGTTCTTCCAGCCGATCGCGTCATACTGCTCGCTCGTGAGCGGCTCGGTCATCAGGGCGTAGTCGTACACCGGCACCGTCATCAGCCGGTTGCGCTTGAGCAGCGAGGGGAACACGTTGGTCGCCAGCGCCACCTGCTCGGCGGTCACCGATGCCCCGCCGGCGAGCGTCACCGTCTGGGCGCCTGTACCGCTCACACCGATCACCCGGCTGTGCTCGTAGATCTCGACGCCCAGCTCGGTGGCGACGCGGGCGAGCTCCACGGCGAGTTTGGCGGGGTGGATGATCGCGCAGGTGTCCCGCGACCAGTTGCCGGCGAGATAGGTCGGGGAGTGCACCTCGGCGCGCACGGCATCCTGATCGAGGAACTCGCCCTCGCCCTCGCGCATCCACGGCACCTGGTGCGGCTCGAGTGCGAGGGCGAGCTGCCCGGTGCGTTCCCAGTCGACATCCATGCCGTAGCGCTCGACGGCGTCCTGGATGCCGTCGAGGTTCTCGAGACCGAGCTCCTCCAGCCGCTCGATCTCGTCGGGCCAGCGGCTGGCGCCGTTGTCATGACCGTGCGTGAGGCTCGCCTCGCAGAAGCCGCCGTTGCGACCGGATGCCGCCCAGCCGATGCGGGCGGCCTCGAGCAGCACCACCCGCCGCTGCGGGTCGCGCTCCTTGGCTCGCACGGCCGTCCACAGTCCGGCGTAGCCGCCGCCGACGATCACGAGGTCGGTGCGGATGCTGCCGGTGAGTGCCGGGTAGATCGGGCGTTCGATGTCGTCGAGCCAGAAGGCACCCTGCACGGAGTCGCGCAGCGCGTCGTTGATGAGGGATGCTGCGGGCTGGAGCCGTTCGAAGACGGTCGTTCCCATGGGGGTCACTCCGATGTGATGAGGGGAGGGGGGTGCGGCGAAAGGCGCGGCTAGGTCAGCGCGTGCCCCAGTTGTAGAAGTCCTTGTGCAGGCCCGCGTAGAGGAAGCACTCGGTCTCGGCGACGCCGGGGATCGCGCGCACCCGCGTCGAGACGAGTTCGAGCAGGTCTTCGTCGGTCTCGCAGATCGCCTCGGCGAGCACGTCGAACGAGCCGAGGGTGACGACCACGTAGGCGATCTCGTCGAAGGCCTTGACAGCCTCGGCCACCTCGCGGGGGTCACCCTTGACGCGGATGCCGATCATCGCCATCCGCGAGAAGCCGAGCTGGCGGGGGTCGGTGACCGCGACGATCTGCACGACACCCGCGTCGGTGAGCCGCTGCACGCGCTGGCGCACGGCCGCTTCGCTCAGGCCCACCGTGCGGCCGATGTCGGCATACGGCCGGCGACCGTCCTGCTGCAGCAGTTCGATGATCCGCTTCGACACGTCATCCAGCACGGGGGCCTTGGGCTTCTCGCTCATGTGATGATCTTGGCATCCGAAAGCAGCTCATGCAACCGAATCCGCAGAAATAGCCCAAGATTGCTTTTGAATCCGCATCCTGCCCGATCCCTGAGCGAGCGCAGCGTTCCCCCGGTCCCTGAGCGAGCGCAGCGTTCCCCCGGTCCCTGAGCGAGCGCAGCGTTCCCCCGGTCCCTGAGCGAGCGCAGCGAGACGAAGGGCGCTCAGGCCCGGAGCGCTTTCACCTGCCGGCGCTCGCGCAGCGAGAGGCCTGGCCGCTCCTCGATGCGGGTGCCACCATCGTCGAGCCATCCGTGTCGCTCATAGAACGACGCGGCGCGCTCATTGCCCTCGAGCACCCAGAGGTAGGCGGCATCGTGCCCCTCGGCGCGCAGCGCGTCTTCCACGGCGACCAGCAATTCGTGCCCGACGCCTGTGGACCAGTACTGGGGGTGGGCGTAGATCCCCCACAGCTCGCCGCTCGCCGGGCCATCGGCATCCCGCGCGGCGCCATAGCCCGCCCACCCAGCGATCACGCCGTCACGCTCGACGACCAGCGTGCGTGCCTGCCGCTCCGGGTCGCCGAGAATCGTCACCCAGCCGGCCTCGCGATCGGGGATCGAGAGGTCATCGAGCACGTGCTGCGGCAGCAGTCCGCGGTAGGCGCGCTGCCAGCCGAGCACGTGCACGACCGCGAGGCCGTGTGCATCCTCTGCCGTGGCGCGGCGGACCGGCATCCGCTCAGCCCGCGTTGCGGCGGGCGTTCCAGCCGCTCTCGACCATCTCGTCGACCGTGTACCGCATCTGCCAGTCGAGGTCGCGCGCGGCCAGCTCGCCGGTGGCGACGATGCGGTCGGGGTCACCGGGGCGGCGCGGCGCCACGGTCGGGGTGAACTCGATGCCGGTGACGCGCACCATGGCATCCATGATCTGCTTCACGCTCAGCCCGTCACCCGAACCGAGGTTGTAGGCCGGTTCGATCGGTTCGCCGGCGGCCAGTCGCTGGGCGGCGACGACGTGTGCCGCCGCGATGTCGCCGACGTGCACGTAGTCGCGCACATTGGTGCCGTCGGGGGTGTTGTAATCGTCGCCGAAGATACGCGGGGTGTTGCCTGCGAGGAGCGCCTCGAACACGATCGGGAAGAGGTTGTGCGGGCTGACGTCGTAGACCGTCAGATCGGCGGAGCCGACCACGTTGAAGTAGCGCAGCGAGGTGTGGCGCAGGGCGATGTCGGTGCCTGCCGTCGCGATGCCCTGATCACGCAGGAGCCATTCTCCGATGAGCTTCGACTCGCCGTAGGGGCTCGCGGGGCGCTTGGCGGTGTCCTCGACGACGAGGTCGACGTCGGGGGTGCCGAACACGGCGGCGCTCGACGAGAAGACGATGTTCGTCACCGCGGCCGCCTGCATCGCCTCGAGGATGACGCGGGTGCCCTCGACGTTCTGCTCGTAGGTGTGCAGCGGGCGCTCGACCGAGACACCGGCGTACTTGAAGCCGGCGACATGGATGACGCCCTCCACGGCGTAGTCGCGCAGTGTGCGCTCGACGAGCTCGCGGTCGAGGATGCTGCCTTCCACGAGAGCGACGTCTTCGGGCACGAAGGAGGGATGCCCGCTGGAGAGATCATCGAGCACGACCGGGGTCATGCCGGCCGCCGAAAGAGCCCGAACGACGTGCGATCCGATGTAGCCGGCGCCGCCGGTGACAAGCCAGGACATGTTCCTCCTCAGTCGCGCGACCCGTCCGGGCACGCGGTGTTCATTGTGTCACGCGTCGCGTCGTGGACCCTCGGAGGGGGTCACCGTGAACAGGTGCGGGGCGCCGAATCCGGCGTCGGCGAACGCGTGCCGCACGGCATCCGACACGGCCGCCACCCGGTCGCGGTCGACGAGCGCGATCGCCGCCCCGCCGAAACCGCCGCCGGTCATCCGCGCCCCCACAGCCCCTGTGGCAAGAGCGGTGTCGACGGCGAGGTCGAGCTCGGGCACGGAGATCTCGAAGTCGTCGCGCATCGAGGCGTGCGAGGCGATCAGCAGGTCGCCGATCGCCCGCGGACCCTGCTCGCGCAGCATCCGCACCGTGTCGAGCACGCGCTGATCCTCGGTGACCACGTGGCGCACCCGGCGGAAGGTCACGTCGTCCATCAGCTCGGCGGCGCGCGGCAGGTCGCCGACCCCGAGGTCGCGCAGCGCCGGGACGCCCATGAGCGCCGCCCCGCGTTCGCACGCCTCACGCCGTTCGCGGTAGCCGCCGGTGGAGTGCGAGTGGCTGACCTTGGTGTCCATCACGAGCACCTCGAGACCGGCGGGCGCGAATCCGGTCGGGATCGATACGGCATCGAGGGTGCGGCAGTCGAGGAACGTCGCGGCATCGGGCTGGCCGAGCATGGATGCCATCTGGTCCATGATCCCGGTGGGGGCGCCGACGGCCTCGTTCTCGGCCCGGCGCCCGGCGCGGGCAAGGGTCACGGGGTCGAGGTCAAGCGCCCAGAGGTCGTTGAGGGCGGATGCCGTCGCCCCTTCGATCGCGGCGGAAGACGACAGCCCGGCGCCGACCGGCACGTCGGAGGCGATAGCGAGATCGAAGCCGCGCCCTGGGGCATCCGGCGTGAGCGCGCGCAGCGCCCACGCGACGCCGAGGACGTACGCCGACCACTCCGGCACGGTCGGGGCGCCCGCGCCGGGGAAGAGCGTGTCGAGGTCGGCGACAGACACCTGGACGGGGTCGGCTGCGAAGGTCGACGCGACGCGGATGCGGTCGTCATCGCGCAGGCTCGCCGCCGCATAGGTGCGGTGCTGGATCGCGAACGGCAGCACGAATCCGTCGTTGTAGTCGGTGTGCTCACCGATGAGGTTGACCCGTCCGGGAGCCGACCAGACGCCGGTGGGGGCGTGGCTGGTGAGGGCGATGAACAGGTCGCGCGCGGCATCCGGCGCGGTCATCGCGGCATCCGAAGCAGTCATGGTGTCTCCTGGCTGGTGCTGGTGCTGGTGCTGGTGCTGGTGCTGGTGCTGGTGCTGGTGCTGGTGCTGGTGCTGGTGCTGGTGACCCACCGGGGCATGTCCCAATTTCTGCTGTTATAACGCCGGTTTGACAGCAGTTTTTGGGACATGGTCTGCAGAAAGTGGGACACGGACGGCAGAAAGTGGGACAAGGGAAGGGTGGGGAAGGGTGGCGGGGCGGGAAGGGCTGGCTGGTGGGGCGGTGCGGCGGGGGATCAGACGGTGATGGATGCCACGGCGGCGCGGAGGCGCTCGGCGGCGACCTCGGGCAGGATCTCGGCGGTCCAGGCCGACATCGCCGCCTCGGATCCGGCGAGGAACTTCACCTTGTCGGCGGCACGCCGGGGGCTGGTGAGCTCAAGGCGCATCCGCACGGTGTCGCGCCCGACGTGCACGGGCGCCTGATGCCAGGCGGCGATGTAGGGCGTGGGGGTGTCGTACAGGGCATCCACCCCGCGCAGCAGCCGCAGGTACAGCGGAGCGAGCTCATCGCGCTCCTCGGCTGTGAGGCTGGCGAAGTCGGGCACGTGCCGGTGCGGCATGAGCTGCACCTCGACCGGCCACCGTGCGGCGAAGGGCACGAACGCGGTCCAGTGCTCCCCCTGCAGCACGACGCGCTCGGACTGCTGCTCGAACTCCAGCACGCGCGCCATGAGGTCAGGGGCGGTGCGGTCGATACTGTCGAGCAGCCGCGTCGTGCGCGGGGTGATGTACGGGTAGGAGTAGATCTGGCCGTGCGGATGCGGCAGGGTCACGCCGATCGCCTCGCCGCGGTTCTCAAACGGGAACACCTGCTGGATGCCCGGCAGCGCCGACAGTGCGGCGGTGCGGTCGGCCCATGCCTCGATCACCGTGCGGGCGCGAGTGACCGACTGGGTGCCGAACGAGCCGGCGTGATCGGGGCTGAAGCAGACGACCTCGCAGCGGCCGATGCTGGTGCGGGTGCGGCCCAGCCCGAGGTGGGCGAGGTCGTCAAGCCCGCGCGGGGCGTCGGCGGCCTCGGGCGCGGTGCCGACCGCTTCGGCCAGAGCCGGGCCGAATGCGGGGGAGCGGTTCTCGAACACGGCGACGTCGTACAGCGACGGCACCTCGGAGGGGTTCGTCGGCGACTGCGGCGCAAGCGGGTCGGCGTCGGCGCTGGGCAGCATCACCCGGTTCTGGCGCTGCGTGGCGAAGGTGATCCAGTCGCCGGTGAGCACGTCCTGGCGCATGGCGGCGGTGGCGGGGCGCGGGTCGAGATCACGGGCATCCACGCGGCGGTCTGCACCGAGGGTGGTGCCCGGATCGTCGTAGTAGAACAGCTCGCGGCCATCGGCCAGGTGCGTGCTGCGCTTGACAACGCCGGCGCCAAGTTCGTCGACGCGGAGCTCCGAAATCTCGTTCGTGTTCACGTAAACACGGTAACCCCTGTGCCGTGGTAACGTCAACAAGCGCAGCGCTGAAAGAGCAGAACACGGCAAAGGGGGAGCGGATGCCACGGCAGGCACGAGTCTCGATGGCCATGGTCGCCGCCCGCGCCGGCGTCTCGGGACAGACCGTCTCTCGCGTCGCGAACGACAGCCCCCACGTCGACCCCGATACCCGTGCGCGCGTCGAGCAGGCCATGGCGGAGCTCGGCTACCGCCCCAACCGCGCCGCCCGCGCCCTGCGCACCGGACGATCGCGCACGATCGGCCTGGTCGCGACCACCCTCGCCACCGTCGGGAACTCACGGATGCTGCAGGCGGTGGCCGAAGCGGCTTCCGCCCGCGGCTACGCCCTGACGGTGGTCACGCTCGGCGCAGACGGTGCCATCGCCGAGGCGTTCGAGCGCCTGCACGATCAGGGGGTCGACGGCGCGATCGTGCTCAACGAGGCGACCGCCCTCGTCGGACAGCACGCCGACGTGGCGGGGCTGCGGCTCGTGATCGTGGATTCACCGCCCGATCCCCGTTTCGGCGTGATCGCCATCGACCACGCCGCGGGCGCCCGCGCCGCCGTGCGGCACCTGCTCGACCAGGGGCACCGCGCGGTGCACCACGTGGCAGGACCCGCCGGCTCCTACGCGGCCGCCGAGCGGGAACGCGGCTGGCGCGAAGAGCTCGAGGCGGCCGGCATCCGGGCATCCACGCCGCTGCGTGGTGACTGGTCGTCGCAGTCGGGGGGCGCATTGGCGGCGTCGCTGCCGGCCGATGCGACTGCCGTCTTCGTCGCGAATGACCAGATGGCCCTGGGCGTGCTGCACGCCCTGGCCGATCACGGCCGGGCCGTGCCGGGCGACGTCTCGGTCGTGGGTTTCGACGACGTCGCGGATGCCGCGCAGTACCGGCCGGCCCTCACGACCGTGCGGCAGGACTTCGGGGCTCTCGGCGAGCAGGCGGTGACGCAGTTGATCGCGCAGATCGAGCAGGATGCTGCGCCGTCGGATCTGCGGCTGCCGACCGCGCTCATCACACGGGACAGCGTCACCGCGCCCCGCGCTTGACGCCGCGGGAGATCAGGCCGTTGTCTCCATATCGGCGCGGGTGACCGGATGCCGCGGCGGCCGTCCGGCAACGTAGGCGACCAGCTCGTCAAGGGCCGCGTCGGCGAGGCGGCGCAGTTCGGTGCCCAGCGACCCGGCCAGATGCGGAGTGATGGTGACGTTGGGGAGGTGCCGCAGCGCGGATGCCGCCGGCAGCGGCTCCGGTTCGGTGACATCCAGTACGGCGTCCAGGCGCCCGGCGCGGCACTCGGCCAGCAGCGCATCATGGTCGAGCAGTGCGCCGCGGGCGGTGTTGATGACCGTCGCGCCGTCGGGGAGGGCGGCCAATTGGGCGGTGCCGATCATGTGGCGGGTCGACGGCAGATCGGGGGCGTGCAGCGAGAGCACGTCGAGCTGCGGCAGCAGCTCATCGAGCGTGACCAATGTCGCGCCGGCCGCGGCGACGGCGCCGGCGTCGGCATAGGGGTCGGCGACGAGCACGCGCAGGCCGTCGAGGGGTCGCAGCAGCTCGACCACGCGACGACCGATGCGCGAGAATCCGACGATGCCGACCGTGCGGTCGACATTGCCGATCGTCCGCTCGGGGGCCAGTACGTTCCCCGATTCGTCGTCGCGCACGTCGGTGTGCACATGGGCGAAGGCGCGTTTGCCGGAGAGGATGATCGCGGCGAGCGTGTACTCCGCGACCGGCACGGCGTTGGCATCCGCCGCCGAGGTCACCAGGATGCCCCGATCCCAGACCGCCTCGTCGACATGGTGTCGAACGCTGCCCGCGGCGTGGAAGATCGCGCGCAGCTGCGGCATCCGCTCCAGCAGCGCCGCATCGAAGGGCGGGGCCCCCCATGACGTGATGACGACCTCGGCCTCGGCGAGGTGCGCGGCGTGGCCGGGGTCGGTCACATCGTCGACGAGCACGGCGCCGGTGATCTCGGCGAGAGCGGCGAAGCGGGCCGTGCGTGCATCGTCGAACAGCGCCGCGAAGGAGTCGGCGGCCATCACCGCGCAGGCGCGGGGGCGGGTGGTCGGCATCCTGGGCTCCATTGCGATCTCGAGGTGGGTGCCACCTTCGTGGGCAATGACGCCAGTCTAGGCCGGAATGCGTTTACCCGCCCGATTGACGATCAGCTCGACGCGGCGACGACGAAACGCGCACGCAGGGCGCCTTCGAGCTCGTCGGTGAGTCCGAGCCCGTCGTGGAAGTACGCATCCATCGACCCGAACGTGTCGTCGACCTGCTGGAAGGCCGTGTCGAGGTACTCGCGGCGCACGCCCAGTACCGGTTCCAGGGCGCTGCGGCTGATGCCCTTCGCTTCGGCCTGCTCCAGCACCGGCTCGGTCGCCGGCGCGAGGTCGGTGTTCGTCTCGAGGTAGTCGGCGTAGATCGTCGCGTGGTCGGCGCCGAGCAGGCTGAGCAGCGACGCGGCTGCCCAGCCGGTGCGGTCCTTGCCCGTGGTGCAGTGGAACAGGGCCGCACCCTCACGCGCCGGATCAGCCAGGTCGTTGAAGAACGCCTGGTACGAGGTGAGTGCCGACGGGAGCGTGATGATGTTGCGGTACGAGTCGATCATCAGTTTGACGGAGCGGCCGTTGGCAAGCAGCTTCTCGGCCCGCGAGGGGTCGTCGAGGAGTGTGGTGATGCTGGCGGCTGCGTCGTTCACGCTGTCGGCCAGCACGTCGAGCGCGACGTCCTTCTCGCCCGAGGTGAGGCGATCGGGGGCCTGGGCGCGCTCGGCGGCGGTGCGCAGATCGAACACCGTCTGCACGCCGAGCTCGAGGTAGCGCGGCAGGTCGGCGTCGGAGAGGCCGGCCAGATCTGTGGATCGATACACGACGCCGGTGCGGAAGGTGCCGCCCGCGACGGGGAGCGTGCCCAGATCGCGGAAGTTGGGAACGGAGGTGAGGTCGACTTTGCGACTGGTCATGTCAGGGTTTCCCGTTCTGCTCAGTGGTGGGTGACGTGGTCGGAAGGGGCGCCGCGCGGAACGCCGCGATGGCGGTGTCGAGATCGGCGAACACCTGCACATCCTTGAGCGGCCCGGTGAGCCCGTAGTGGCGCAGGGTGGCCATCATCGTCGGCGCGGGGCGGGCGAAGGCGACATGGATGCCGCGCTGATCGAGGTAGTGCAGCAGGTCGACGACGTTGGCGCTGGCCGAGTAGTCGACGTGCGAGATGCTCGAGGTGTCGAGGATGAGCCAGCGCACCGGATCTTTCGCGGCCGATACGACATCCTCGACCTTGTCGATGAACGCGTTCGCGTTGGCGAAGAAGAGGTCGCCGCCGTAGCGGAAGACGATCAGGCCGGGCTCGGACTGCACGCCCGGATGCGCCGGGTCGTATGTGTAGCCGCCGCCCTGCTTCGGCACGAGCACGTCGCCGGGGGTGCGGTACTGCCGCACGATCACATCGAGCAAGGAGAGGGCCACCGCCGCGATGATGGCCGCGGTGATGCTCACCAGGAACGCGGCGAGCATGGTGGCGATCGCGACCGTGAACTCCCACCGCGTGCGGCGGGCAAGCGTGCGCAGGCCTCGGATGTCGATGAGGCTCACGCCGATCATTAAGACGACGCCGGCGAGCACCGCATGCGGCAGATCGGCGAGGACCCCGGTGGCGAAGGTGAGCACCAGGGCGGTGACCCCGACCACGACGAGGTTGGCCACCTGGGTGCGCCCCCGGGCCTGCTCGAGGATCTGCGTCTTGGTCGGTGAGCCGTTCACGACGAAGGTGCCGCTGAAGGCGGCGGCGATGTTCGCCGCCGACAGCCCGACGAGGTCGCGGTTCACGTCGGCACGCTCGCCGGCGGCCATGGCGACCTTGCGGGCGGTGGCGGCGCTCTGCGCGATCACCAGCAGAGTGCACGAGAAGGCGACGGGGGTGACGGTGATGGCATCCGCCCAGGTCACTCCGCCCGGAAAGCTCAACGAGGGCAACCCGCCGGTCACGGTGCCGATGACGGCGACGCCGTGCGAGGCGGCGCCGCTGACGATGGAGACGATGAGCAGTCCGACCACGGCGATGAGTGAGCCGGGCAGCCGGGGTGCGAACAGCTTGCCCACAAGGATGATGGCGATCGTCGCCCCACCGAAGGCGAGTGTGCTCCAGGACAGCGTCGGCAGCGCGGTCATCCAACCCCACTGCTGCTCGAGCCACGTGCTGCCCGTCGCCTTGACGCCCAGCAGCGCGGGGATCTGCCCCGAGGCGACCTGGATGCCGATGCCGGTGAACAGCCCGATGAGGGCGGGGCCCGAGAGGAAGTCGCCGAGCATGCCCAGGCGCAGGATGCGGGCGACGGCGAGGAAGAGCCCCGTGATCAGGGCCGTCAGGGCACACAGGGCCACCCACCTCTCTGAGCCGGGACCACCGCTCACGGACGTGCCGAGCACGATGAGCCCGGCGGCGAGCACGGCCGCCGTCGCGGAGTCGCCGCCGACGACGAGCGTGCGTGATGCGCCGAGCAGGGCGAACAGGGCCAGCGGCAGCAGGATCGTGTACAGGCCCGTCGCCAGGGGCGTGCGGGCGATCGAGGTGTAGCCCATCACCTCGGGGATGGCGACGGCGGCGAGCGTCAAGCCCGCGACGATGTCGGGCCACAGATATGCCCGGCGATACCCCCGCATCGAGGGAGGGACGAGCGCCTGCAGGGTCGGGAGTTTCACGGGCCGCCTTCACTTTTCTGCCGATGCTACTGCGTGGCCGGCGTGGTGGGCAGACGGTCGGCGCTTGCGTATCCGCACGGAACCTGCTTTCATATCGGAAAGCGCTTACCCATATTCAATCCGACACAGAAACGGACCACCCATGACACAGTCGACGACCCGCGAGATCGGCATCATCATGAACGGCGTCTCCGGACGCATGGGCTACCGCCAGCACCTGGTGCGCTCGATCCTCGCGATCCGCGACCAGGGCGGCATCGAGCTGCCCGACGGAACGAAGATCACCGTCAAGCCGCTGCTCGTCGGCCGCAACGAGCAGAAGCTCGCCGAGCTCGCCGCCCTGCACGGCATCGCCGACTACACCACCGACCTCGACGCCGCGCTCGCCGACCCGCAGTGGGAGATCTACGCCGACTTCCTCGTCACCAAGGCTCGCGCCGCCGCGATCCGCAAGGCGATCGCTGCGGGCAAGGCCATCTACACCGAGAAGCCCACCGCCGAATCGCTCGACGAGGCGCTGGAGCTCGCCCGCCTCGCGAAGGAAGCCGGGGTGAAGACCGGGGTCGTGCACGACAAGCTGTACCTGCCGGGCCTGCAGAAGCTCAAGCGACTGATCGACTCGGGCTTCTTCGGTCGCATCCTCTCGGTGCGCGGCGAGTTCGGCTACTGGGTGTTCGAGGGTGACTGGCAGCCCGCGCAGCGGCCCAGCTGGAACTACCGCACCGAAGACGGCGGCGGCATCATCAGCGACATGTTCCCGCACTGGAACTACGTGCTCGAGAACCTCTTCGGCGAGGTCAAGAGCGTCTACGCCCAGGCTGCGGTGCACATCGCCGACCGCTGGGATGAGAAGGGCGAGCACTACACCGCCACCGCCGAGGATGCCGCGTACGGCATCTTCGAGCTCGAGGGCGACATCATCGCCGAGATCAACTCCTCGTGGACGGTACGCGTCAACAGGGACGAGCTCGTCGAGTTCCAGGTCGACGGCACGCACGGCTCGGCTGTCGTCGGACTGTTCGGAGCGAAGATCCAGCCCCGCAACGCCACGCCGAAGCCGGTGTGGAACCCTGACCTCGAAGACAGCCACGACTACGACGCCGACTGGCAGCAGGTACCCACGAACGACGTGTTCCTCAACGGCTTCCGCCAGCAGTGGGAGGAGTACCTCACCAGCTACGTGCTCGGTACCGACTACCCCTTCGATCTGCTCGCCGGCGCCCGCGGGGTGCAGTTCGCCGAGGCGGGGCTCGCCTCGAGTGCCGAGGGCCGCAAGATCGCCATCGCCCCGCTGAGCCTGGACTGACCCGATGAGCACTCTTCGACTGCTCGGCGCCGACGGCGCCGTCACCGAGACCAGCCTGAATGAGGGCGGCGCGTACACGCGCCCGGCATCGCCACTGCGCAGTCGCGTCGCCTACGCGGCCGCGCACGTGGTGCCCAAGGCGTACGCCGACAACACCCCTGGCCAGCCCGCAGACATCGACTGGGATGCCACCCTCGCCTTCCGCCGCAACGTGTACTCGTGGGGCCTGGGCGTCGCGGACGCCATGGACACCGCCCAGCGGAACATGGGACTGGATGCTGGGGCCACCCGCGAGCTCATCGCGCGCAGCGCCGAGGTCGCCCGCGAAGAGGGTGGGTCGGTCGTGGTGGGCGTCAACACCGATCACGTCGCCGAGACGCACATCTCGCTGGACCAGGTCATCGACGCGTACAAGAGTCAGCTGCACTTCACCGAGGAGCAGGGGGCGGGGCCGGTGCTGATGGCCTCCCGCCACCTCGCCCGGGTTGCGGCATCCGCCGAGGACTACCGCCGCGTCTACCGTGAGGTGCTCTCGTCGGCGACCGTGCCGGTCGTGCTGCACTGGCTGGGCACCGCCTTCGACCCCGAACTTGCCGGCTACTTCGGCGCCGACGACTGGCAGAGCGCTGCACAGGTGCTGCTCGAGATCATCGGTGAGAACCCCGACAAGGTCGCCGGCGTGAAGATGAGTCTGCTCAACGCCGACAGCGAGATCTGGGTGCGCGAGCGTCTGCCGGAGGGCGTGCGCATGTTCACCGGCGACGACTTCAACTACGTCGGCCTCATCGGCGGTGACGCCCTTCGTCTCGCTTCGCTCGCTCAGGGACCGGACGCAGATGGGTCCCAGATGGGTGATGGGTCCCTGAGCCTGTCGAAGGGCCCGGCCCACACCTACTCCGACGCCCTGCTCGGCGCGTTCGCTGCGATCACCCCGGTAGCATCCGCCGCGATCCAGGCACTGGATGCCGGCGACCCGGCCCGCTACCTCGAGATCCTCGGCCCGACCGAAGAACTCAGCCGTCAGGTCTTCGCCGCACCGACGTTCTACTACAAGACGGGTGTTGCGTTCCTGTCGTGGCTGAACGGTCACCAGCCGGCCTTCCAGATGGTCGGCGGCCTGCACTCCGCGCGCAGCCTGCCGCACCTGAGCCGGATCGTCGAGCTGGCCAACGTCTCGCTCGCCCTCGAGAACCCCGAGCTGGCGCGCGAGCGCTGGCACGGGATGCTCCGCCTGAACGGAGTGGACGCATGAGCGCCGACCCTCGCCTGTCGATCAACCAGGCCACCATCAAGCACGCTGATCTCGCCACGGCCCTCCGGGTGACCGCCGAGGCGGGCATCCAGGCGATCGGCCTGTGGCGCGAACCCGTGAACGAGGTCGGCCTCGACACCGCCGCCCGGATGCTCGCCGATTCCGGTCTGCGGTTCACCACGCACTGCCGGGGCGGGTTCTTCACCCTTCCCGACGGGGCCGCGCGCATGGCCGCCCTCGACGAGAACCGTCGCGCCATCGAAGAGACCGCGACCCTCGCCGCATCCGGCGCCGCGGGGTCGACGGCCGTCCTCGTGCTCGTCGCAGGCGGCCTGCCGGAGGGGTCGCGTGACCTGATCGGCGCCCGCGAGCGCGTGCGGGATGCCATCGGAATCCTGGCTCCCGAGGCGAAGGCGGCCGGCGTCACCCTGGCGATCGAGCCGCTGCATCCGATGTACGCCTCGGACCGGGCCGTGGTCTCGACGCTCGGCCAGGCGCTTGACATCGCCGCCGACTTCGACGCCGACGTGGTCGGTGCCGCGGTCGACACGTTCCACATCTGGTGGGATCCGCAGGTGCTCGACCAGATCGCCCGCGCCGGCCGCGACGGGCGCATCGCGACCTACCAGGTGTGCGACTGGAAGACCCCCCTCGCCGAAGATGTGCTGCTCTCGCGGCACTACACGGGAGACGGTGTGATCGACTTCGCCTCCCTCACCCGTGCCGTGATCGACACCGGGTACGACCGTGACATCGAGGTGGAGATCTTCAACGCTGAGATCTGGGCCGACGACCCCGCTCACGTCGTGCGCCGCACCGCCGAGACATTCGGGGCGGCGATCTCGCCGCATTTGTGACGGCGCACCCGCTACCCTGACCCACACGACGGCTTCGGTTCGAGGCCGGGAGAGGAGCCTCCCATGACCGCGCCCCGCATCAGGCCCGGCCTGTGCTCGGTGACCTACCGGCAGCTGGCGCCCGAGCAGATCGTGCCGCTCACGGCCGCCGCCGGACTCGAAACCATCGAGTGGGGAGCCGATGTGCACGTCCCGGCCGGCGATACCTCCAGGGCCGCGCAGGTCGCCGCGCTCACCACGGATGCCGGACTCGTCGTCGCCTCGTACGGCTCGTACTTCCGGGCCACCGAGCGAGAGAGCATTACCGCGGTGCTCGACAGCGCCGAGGCACTCGGTGCCGACCGCATCCGGGTCTGGGCGGGCACGCGCGGTGCGGATGAAGCGACGGACGCGGACTGGGCGGGTACCGCCGAGCGATTGGCGGATGCCGCATCGGCGGCGCGCGCGCGTGGGCTCACCCTGGCGCTGGAGTTCCACGGCGGCACGCTCACAGATTCGGCATCCGGCACCCTGCGGCTCCTCGAGGCGATCGGCGACCCGAGCATCACAGCGTATTGGCAACCACGCGTCGGTGCTGCCGACGGTGCGGCGCTCGTCGACTTCGCCCTGATCGTCGACCGCGTCAGCGCCGTGCACGTGTTCTCATGGCGGCCGGCCACCGAGCGGCAGCGTCTCGCCGAGAGAGCCTCGTTGTGGGAGCGGCTGTTCGCTGCCGCACAGACCGCCGAGCGGCCACCGCGGGACGCACTCATCGAATTCGTGCCCGGTGACGATCCCGATCTCTTGGCCGCCGAGGCGGCCACTCTGCGGGGCTGGATCGACGCCGCCAGTAGGCTCGGGGCATGACTGCTGAGGCACGCCGATCGGCTCGCGGCAACGGGGGCGCCGCGCCCACCCTGCATGATGTGGCCGCAAAGGCCGGAGTCTCCCTCGCGACCGCCTCGCGGGTGCTGAACGGTTCGGAGCGGAAGGTCGCGGAGTCGTTCCGTGAGCGGGTGGAGCGGGCGGCCGAAGAACTCGGCTACACCGCCAACGTCTCGGCGCAGGCCACGGCGCGCGGCACCTCGCCGGTGATCGCGTTGCTCGTCGCCGACATCGCCGACCCCTACTTCGGTCTCATCGCTGCCGGGGTCGCCCGCGGGGCGGACGAGCAGGGACTTGTCGTCACGATTGCGATCACCGACCGCGACCCCACCCGAGAGACGCGCATCCTTCGCGCGCTGCGCGGTCAGCGGCCGCGGGGTGTCATCCTCGCCGCTTCCCGCGACGACAACGCCGAGACCACCAGCGATGAGCTGTCGGCCTTCGCCAGGCTCGGCGGGCGCACTGTCGCCTTCGGGGATGGGGCGGATCGCAGCATCCGCATCGACAACCGCGGCGGTGCCGAACGGCTCGGCGCCGAGATGGCGGCGCGGGGATACCGGCGCGCGATCGCGCTCGCCGCGGCCGATGGGGTGCGCACCTCTGATGATCGACTCGCCGGGTTCACCGCCGGGTTCACCGGCGGTGGGGGAGAGGTCGTGCGGGTGTACCGCAGCGGCTTCGCTCGCGAGGACGGCGCCGCATCGATGCAGCAGGCTCTCGATGACGGTGTCGAGCAGGGCACGCTCGTCTTCGCGCTCAGCGATGTCGTCGCGATCGGCGCGGTCTCTGCCATCCATGACGCCGGGCGTTCGGTGGGTGCCGACATCGCCGTGGCCGGCTTCGACGATGTGCCCGTGAGTCGTGATGTGACCCCTCAGCTGACGACTGTGCGCGTGCCGCTCAGCGAGCTCGGGTACCAGGCCTTCCGCGCCACCGTCGACAGCGAATGGGAGCAGGCCGATGCGCCGCTCGAGGTGATCGTGCGCGCGAGCACCCCCGATCGCACATGACCCGGGTCGTGCTGGCGCCTGACAGCTTCAAGGGTACGATCACCGCTGCGGATGCCGCCGCCGCCCTCGCTGAGGGGTGGGCCAGCGTCGACCCTGGTGCCGATTTCGTGCACCGGCCGATGGCCGATGGCGGCGAGGGCACTGTCGCCGCGTTCGATGCCGCCGTGCCGGGGGCGTTACGGATGCCGGTGACCGTGGACGGCCCCGCAGGGGCGGCGATCGAGACGGAGTGGCTGCTTCTGCCGGCATCCGACGCGGTGCCAGGCGGCACCGGCGTGATCGACCTGGCATCGACGAGCGGTATCGAGTTGCTCGACGAGCTGCGGCCGTGGGATGCCGACACCACCGGGTTCGGCCAGGCGATAGCGGCCGCGCTCGACTACGGGGTTTCTCGGCTCGTGCTGGGCATCGGATCGAGCGCCTCGACGGACGGTGGCACCGGCATGCTGAGCGCGCTCGGTGCCCGGTTCGTGGATGCCGACGGACAGCCGGTCACGCGTGGCGCCCGAGGGCTCGGCGCGCTCGCCGCGGTCGACCTGTCGGGTCTGCGGGCGGTGCCCGAGGTGCGCGTGCTGACGGATGTCACGAATCCGCTCACCGGCCCGCGCGGCGCTGCGGCGGTGTTCGGGCCGCAGAAGGGATTGGTCGGCGCTGCCGACATCGCGCAGGTGGATGCCGCGCTTGCGCGCCTGGCTGACCTGCTCGCCCTGGACGGCGCGACACCCGGCGCGGGTGCGGCCGGCGGCACGGGTGGGGCTCTCTTGGCCTGGGGCGGGGTGCTCGCTCCCGGCGCGGAGGAGGTCGCGGCGCTCATCGGCCTCGGCGACGCGATCGCCGCCGCCGACGTCGTGATCACCGGCGAGGGCTCCTACGACGGGCAGTCCGGCGACGGCAAGGTGCCCTCGTTCATCGCGGGCCTGGCGAGCGGGGCCGGCATCCCTGCCCTGATTGCCGCCGGCCGCATCACAGAAGAGGCGGATACCGCGCTGTTCGCCGCATCCGCCTCACTCACCGAGCTCGCCGGTTCATCCCAAGCCGCACTCGACGACCCCGCCCGCTGGCTGCGCCGCGCCGGCGCCCAGCTTGCCGGCGCCTTCGCTCGCTGAGCCTGGATGGGTCGCTCAGCCTGGATGGGTCGCTGAGCCTGTCGAAGCGTCCGGTCCGGATGGGTCGCTCAGCGTTGATGGGCCGCTGAGCTTGTCGAAGCGTCCCCCCGCCCTTCGACAGGCTCAGGAACCCCCCTTCGACAGGCTCAGGGACCGCCCTTCGACAGGCTCAGCGCCGTAGGACTCAGCTGCCCAGCGCTGCCGAGACGACGGCGCGGGCCTCCTCCTGCACCTGTGCGAGGTGCTCGGGGCCACGCAGGCTCTCGGCGTACAGCTTGTACACGTCCTCCGTGCCGGAGGGGCGGGCCGCGAACCAGGCGTGCTCGGTCTGCACCTTGAGCCCGCCGATCGGCGCGCCGTTGCCCGGTGCGTGCGACAGCTTCGCGGTGATCTCCTCACCGGCGAGGGTGGTCGCGCTGACGGCATCCGGAGCCAACTTGCCCAGCGCCGCCTTCTGCTCCGGCGTCGCCGGTGCATCCACGCGCTGGTAGGTCGAGGCGCCGAAGGCCTCTTCGAGCTCGCGGTACCGCTCCGAGGGGCTCTTGCCGGTCACGGCGATGATCTCCGCCGCCAGCAGGCACAGCAGGATGCCGTCCTTGTCCGTCGACCACACGCTGCCGTCGCGGCGCAGGAACGACGCACCGGCCGACTCCTCACCACCGAACGCGACCGTGCCGTCGAGCAGACCGGGCACGAACCACTTGAAGCCGACGGGGACCTCCAGCAGACGACGACCCAGCGACTCCGCCACGCGGTCGATGATCATCGACGACACGAGGGTCTTGCCGATCGCGGCATCCCGCGGCCACTCGGCGCGGTGCGAGAACAGGTAGTCGATCGCGACAGCCAGGTAGTGGTTGGGGTTCATCAGCCCGGCATCCGGGGTGACGATGCCGTGCCGGTCGGCATCCGCGTCGTTGCCGGTGAGCACGTCGTAGTCGCCGCGCTTCGCGACGAGCGACGCCATCGCGTTGGGCGAGGACGGATCCATGCGGATCTTCTCGTCCCAGTCGAGCGTCATGAACCGCCACGTCGGGTCGACCTCGGGGTTCACCACGGTCAGATCGATGCCGTGCATCTCGGCGATCAGCTGCCAGTACTCCACCGAGGCGCCGCCCAGCGGGTCGGCCCCGATGCGCACGCCGGCCTTCTTGATCGCGTCGATGTCGATGATCGACGGCAGATCGCGCACATAGGCGTCACGGAAGTCGTACGACGGGATCGCATCCCAGTCGACGTCGGCGAAGCGTTCGCGCTTGACGCCCTCCAGGCCTGCGGCGATGAGCTCGTTGGCGCGGTTGGCGATCCAGCCCGTGGCATCCGTGTCGGCGGGGCCGCCGTTCGGCGGGTTGTACTTGAAGCCACCGTCGCGCGGTGGGTTGTGCGACGGAGTGACGACGATGCCGTCGGCGCGGCCGGGGTCGTTCGCGGCGCGGCCACGGTTGTAGGTGAGGATGGCGTGACTCAACGCGGGTGTCGGAACCCATGCATCGCGCGAGTCGACGCGCACGTCGATGCCGTTCGCGAGCAGCACCTCGATCGCGCTGCGCTCGGCGGGGAGAGAGAGGGCGTGGGTGTCACGGCCGAGGAACAGCGGGCCCTGGATGCCCTGCTGCGTGCGGTAGTCGACGATGGCCTGCGTGGTCGCGAGGATGTGGTCCTCGTTGAAGCTCGACGACAACGACGAACCGCGGTGGCCGCTCGTGCCGAACACCACGCGCTGCGTCGGCTCGGCCGGATCAGGGTGGCGGTCGTAGTAGGCGGCGATCAACTCGTCGACATCGATGAGGTCTTTTTCCTCCGCGGGGAGGCCGGCACGGCTGGTCATGCAGACAGTCTGCACGCTGTCGCCCCGGATCGCATCCGACGTGACATGGGAAAATCAGCGCCGAGGTGTGAGGGCTAAGGTGAAACGCGTGACCGAACGCCGCACCTACAGCTATCTGGGCCCTGCAGGAACCTTCACCGAAGCAGCGCTCGACCAGGTGCCGGAGGCGCGCGGTCACGAATGGCGGCCGGTGCACAACGTCGGTGAGGCGCTCGCCGACGTGCTCGAGGGCCGCAGCGACGCGGCGATGATCGCCATCGAGAACTCGATCGAGGGTGGTGTGTCGACCACTCTCGACGCCCTCGCCACGCTCCCCGGACTGCGGATCGTGGGCGAGTACCTCGTCAAGGTGAACTTCGTGCTGGTCGCAGCGCCCGGCACCCGGATCGATCAGGTGCAGGTGATCGCCGCGCATCCGGTCGCCTATGCCCAGTGCCACGGATGGTTGGGCGCGCACCTGCCGCAGCATTCGCATGTGCCGGCATCGAGCAATGTGGCATCCGCCATCGGCATCCTCGATGGCAGCCTGCCCGCGGAGGCCGCGATCGCCGCCCCCGGCATCGTCGCGCACCATGACGTCGAGGTGCTGGCCGAGCAGATCGGCGACAACGACAACGCCGTCACCCGGTTCGTGCTCGTCACGCGTACGACGGCGCCGGCGGCACCGACGGGTGCCGACAAGACCTCGCTCATCGTCGAGCTGCCCGTCGACCAGCCGGGCGCCCTGCTCGAACTGCTCGAGCAGTTCTCGACGCGCGGTATCAACCTTTCGCTCATCCAGTCGCGGCCGATCGGCGATGAGCTGGGCCGGTACCGGTTCGTGCTGGATGCCGACGGCCACATCCACGACGAGCGCATGGCCGACGCGCTGCTCGGCATCCGCCGGTTCAGCCCGCGCGTGGTGTTCCTGGGTTCGTACCCTCGTGCGGACCGCAAGATCGTGCACTACCCCGAGCGCTATGCCGACGAGGTCTTCGTCGAGGCCCGCGACTGGCTGCGCGCCCTCGTCGCCGGCGCCCCCGACGCCTGACCCCGGGCCGGGTCCTCGCGCGCGGTGTTCACTTTCGTAGGTGCGCCGCGCGCGGTGAGCGCAAACGCGCCTGAATCCACGATGGCGGATGCTTTTCTGCTCACTCGGCATCAAGGCCCGCCCGCGCGCCGCCCACGCCACGTGCACCCGCGCACGCCGCGTGCACCCGCCCGCGCCACGTGCCGTCGCGCGCAGTGAGCGCAAATGCGGCTGAGATCGCGGTAGGGGATGCGTTTCTGCTCACTCGGTGCGCGAAGTGCTGCTGCGGGAGGAGATTGCGCGGCGCAGACGAGTCAGGAATGACGCTGCTCCTGGACCGAGGTCGTGTTGCGTCAGGCGGATGACGATCCACCCGCAATCCTCGAGTTCGCGTTGCCTACGGATGTCGAGGCGCCATTGACGGGAGTCCGTGCGATGCCCGTCTCCCTCGTACTCCACGGCGATGCGCAACTCGGGGTAAGCGAGATCCGTGCGCGCGACCAGGTGTCCGTCCAGGCGCACTTCGTACTGTACGACCGGCTCCGGCAACCCAGCCCGCGTGATCAGCATCCGGGTTTCGGTCTCTTTCGGCGACTCAACGCCAGCGCGCGCTTGCAGCAGGGCTCGTCGGATCATGCGACAACCCGGGAACGCTCCCCACTCTGCGAGCCTGTCGGCGATGTCGGTCGCAGTGAACACCGGCCGCCCTTCGTGCAGACCGGGGTAGTTATCCGCCGGGCTCAGAAGCGCGTCGATGATGACCACGATCTCGAGGGGACCGAGAAAGCGGGCGCTGCTGAACAATGCGGCGATCGGGTCGACAACCGGCAGACCGTGCACGCTCCAGGTGACCGCGCGCTCGCGCGCGAGCCGAACGCCGTGAACGCCGGCCGCGCGCGACTGGCCGGAGCCGGTCGGGGATGCAACCGTGAGTGCTTCGTCCGACCGCCAGGGTCGGTGCAAGGGGAGCCCCCAGCACCGAAGCGCGGTGAGCCCGCTGAAGCGCTGTCCGGCCACGAGTCGCGTCGCGGCGCTATGCGCGAGCGCCGCGAAGGTGTCAGGCGTCGCCCGCGCACGCACTCCGTGGAACGGGCGGGCGAGGTCCCGAGCGTCGAGGCGCCCGCGGCCGATTCCGAGCGCCGCGGCATCCTGAACAGAGAACGCCGTGCCCAGCGCCCCGGGCAGATCGATGCGGTGTCGCATCCACCCATCGTGATCGTCACCAGGGTGCCCGCGGATGCGGGTGCTCGGGAGCGGTGCACAACTTCTGCAACGCGCCTCTTGTGGAGAACGAAGGCTTCAGGCGCTCCGTGCACCCGATGAGCGGCGCGGTGAGCGCAAATGCAGCTGGATCGCGCGATTTGGATGCACTTCTGCTCACCGCGTGCCGCGCGGCCAGCACCGCGCGGCCGCCACGCGCGGCTACCGCGCGAGCTGCTCCAGGGTCTGCAGGGGGCCGGCGGGTGCGTCGAGGGGCTCGTCGGCGTAGGCGCCGGCGACGGGGGAGATCATGACCTCGTCGACGCCGTAGCGTGCGGCGAAGGCGGACAGATCGGATGCCACCGACGCGCCCGTCCCGATGAACCAGTTGCCGCGCACGGTCTCGATGAGCTGCTGCTCCTCGGCGTCCGCGTCGGCGCGCAGCCCGGCCACCGCCTCTTCGACGGTTTCGAGCGCCCGCAGGGGCCGGCCGCGACGCAGACGTGCCATCGTGCGCAGCTGCGGCAGGGCGCGGGCCTCCGCCTCATCGGCCGTCGGCGCGGCCACCGCGTTCACCGTCAGGAACGTCACCGGCTCCGGGTGCGCCTCACTCGGCTGGTAGCCGGTGCGGTACAGGTCGAGCGCACGCTCCAGGCCCTGCCCGGAGAAGTGGTTCGCGAACACGTACGGCAGCCCCAGAGAGGCGGCCAGCTGTGCGGAGTAGTCGCTCGAACCGAGCAGCCAGATCTGCGGAGCGCCGGATGCCGCCGGCGTCGCCCGCACCCCGTACTCGCCACCCGACGTGAACTGCACCGTCGCGCCGTCGGGCTGCAGCATGAGCGCGATGTCCTGCACGTGCGAGGGGAAGCGGTCCACATCGCCCGCGGTGCCTGAGGCGCGCAGCAGCTGGGTGATCACCGGATCGCTGCCGGGCGCGCGCCCGAGGCCGAGGTCGATCCGCCCGGGGGCGATCGCCTCGAGAGCGGCGAACTGCTCGGCCACGATCAGTGGCGCATGGTTGGGCAGCATCACGCCGCCCGATCCCACCCGGATGCGCTGCGTGCGCGCGGCTGCGGCCGCGATGAGCACCGGGGGAGTGGTGGATGCCACGGCCGGCATGTTGTGGTGTTCGGCGAACCAGTAACGGGTGTACCCGAGGGCATCCGCGTGCTGCGCGAGCGCGAGCGAGGCGGCCACCGCCTGCGCGCTGGTCTGCCCGCTGCGCACGGGGACGAGGTCAAGAACGGAGAGCTGCGGCATAGTCATCACCAAGGTCAACCGCCGGCCTCACGGCTCCATTCCGGCTCTTCCGCACCCCGTACGATTTCGGCATGGATGCCGAGATCTTCTACGTGCTCGTCGGTGCGGTCGCCGTGGCGGCTATCGCCCGCTGGAGAGGGTGGCCGTCGCCCCTGCTGGTCACGGTCGTCGCGCTCGCCGCATCCTTCTTGCCGTTCGTGCCCGA
The DNA here is from genome assembly GCF_037204145.1 of Microbacterium istanbulense. Taxonomy (NCBI): domain Bacteria; kingdom Bacillati; phylum Actinomycetota; class Actinomycetes; order Micrococcales; family Microbacteriaceae; genus Microbacterium; species Microbacterium istanbulense. The sequence goes on along the minus strand of NZ_JBBDGN010000001.1, from coordinate 232,561 downwards.
ACTCGAGATCGACGGCCACGTGCTGCTCGCCGTCGTGCTGCCGCCGTTGCTGTACTCGGCGGCCCTCGACGTCTCGTTCGTGAGTTTCACGAAGGCGCTGCCGCAGATCCGCCGCCTCGGCATCGGGCTGGTGCTGGTCACCGCGGTGGCCGTGGGGCTCATCGCCTACCTGATCATGCCCTCGCTGACCCTGCCGGGGGCTCTGCTGCTCGGCGCGATCGTCGCCCCGCCGGATGCTGTCTCGGCCGCCGCCATCGGACGCAAACTCGGGCTTCCCCGCCGTGTGATGAACGTGCTCTCCGGTGAGAGCCTGATCAACGACGCCACCTCGCTGACGCTCTACCGGGTGTTCGCGGCGATCCTCGCCGGCGCGACGCTCAGCGTGTGGGACGGCATCTGGCAGTTCATCGTCGCGGTCGTCGTCGGGGTGGCCGTGGGTCTTGTCTTCGGGATCGGCCTGCACCAGCTGCGCATGCGCCTGCCGGATCCGGTCGTCAATGGCACCTTCGGCCTGCTGGCTCCCTTCGGCGCGTACGCGATCGCCGAGCATCTGCTGGGGTCGGGGGTACTCGCGGTCGTCGCGATGGGTCTGTTCGTCGGGTACAACTCCCCGCAGACGAGCTACACCACCCGCCAGCAGGAGAAGCCGCTGTGGCAGTCGATGGACTTCCTGCTCGAGGCGTTCGTCTTCGCCTACATCGGCCTGCAGCTGCCTCGTGTGCTCACGGAGCTCGGCGAGGGAGAGGCCGGCACTGTGCTGCTGCTCTCGGTGGGCGTGCTCGTCACGGTGCTGGTGGTGCGGCCGATGTTCGTCTTCCCGGCGTCGTCCTGGGGCAAGATGTGGCAGCGTGCCGCGCTGCGCCGCTGGGAGCGCGCCGAGGCGAGCGGGCGGCTCGAGCAGTGGCAGCAACGCTCCACCGAGCGTCCCGGCCGGTTCCGGCCGCCGCTCACGCGTGAGGAGCTGCAAGCCGAACACAGCAAGACCCACCTGTCGTGGCGCGACAACGCGGTGATCTCCTGGGCGGGCATGCGGGGCGTGGTGACGATCGCGATCGCGGTGGCGGCATCCGATCTGGCCGGATTGAGCTCCGCATCCGCACACGCGATCGTCGTGGTCGCGTTTGTCGTGACCGTCGGCACTCTGCTGCTGCAGGGCCTCACGCTGCCGGCTCTGATCCGTGCGCTGGGCGTGGTCGATGCCTCCGAGGCGCAGGAGGATCAGCGCGAGATCGCCGAGGTGCGCTCCCGCACCCGCGAGGTGGGCAAGGCCTATCTGCGCAAGAAGCGCGTGGCCTGGGCGGCCGAGCGCGGCGAGGATCGCCTGCCGGCGTTCGATGCGTTCGCGCAGCGCCTGGTGCGCGTCGAGACGGATGCCGAGGGCTCGCGCCGCGAGGACATGCGCCCCACCTATGACGAGTTCTCGACGATGTCGCGCGGGTGGCTGGCGGTGCGCCGTCGGATCGTGCTCGAGGAGCGGGATGCCGGAAAGCTCAACGAAGAGGTGATGCGTGAGCTCATCGACGAGATGGATGCCGAAGAGCTGACCCTCGACGCGAAGGGCGCCCTGCGCCCCACCCCCTCTTCGCCGTAGTCGCTCGACGGCCTCTGGACGCGAGAAAGCCGCCTGCCGGGTTCGGCAGGCGGCTTTCTCGTCAGGCCTCAGCGGGTGGGCGCGGCCTCAGCGGTGTCCGACTCCGCGGCATCCGAGGCGGCATCCGAGACGGCATCCGGGGTGGCATCCGTCTTGTCGTCGTCGACGTCGTCCTCGGCGAACGGCAGCCCCTGGCGCGGTGCGTTGTAGAGCTCCTCGTCGAGGATGCCCTCGCGCTTGGCGACGATCGTGGGCACGAGCGCCTGGCCGGCGACGTTGACCGCGGTGCGGCCCATGTCGAGGATCGGGTCGATCGCGAGCAGCAGACCGACACCTTCCAGCGGCAGGCCCAGGGTCGACAGCGTGAGGGTGAGCATGACGACAGCGCCCGTGGTGCCCGCGGTGGCGGCAGAGCCGACCACTGAGACGAGCACGATCAGCAGGTACTGGATGATGCTGAGCTCGATGTCGAAGAACTGGGCGACGAAGATCGCGGCGATCGCCGGATAGATCGCCGCGCAGCCGTCCATCTTCGTCGTGGCGCCGAACGGCACCGCGAACGAGGCGTATGACCGCGGCACGCCGAGGTTGCGCTCGGTGACTCGCTCGGTCAGTGGCAGCGTGCCGATCGACGAGCGGCTGACGAAGGCGAGCTGGACGGCCGGCCACACGCCCGAGAAGTACTGTTTGATCGACAGGCCGTTGCTGCGCACGAGGATCGGGTAGACGACGAACAGCACGAGCGCGAGGCCGATGTAGACGGCGATGGCGAACCAGGCGAGCGAGGCGAGCTTCTCCCAGCCGTACTTGACGACGGCGGCGCCGATGAGGCCGAAGGTGCCGATCGGGGCGATGCGGATGATCCACCAGAGCACCCGCTGGATGACCTTGAGCAGCGACTCGGTGAACACGAGGAACGGTTCGGCCTTCTTGCCGGCCTTCAGCGCGGCGATGCCGACGACGGTGGCGACGACGATGACCTGCAGGATGTTGAAGCTGACGCTGGAGGCCGCGGTTCCGGCTTCGAGGTCGAGCTGGGTGTTCACACCCAGGCCGAGGAAGTTCTGCGGGATGAGCCCGAGGAGGAAGTTCCACCAGGTGCCGACGGTGTACGGCTCACCGGTCTCGAGGCCCTCGCCGGCGCGCGCGCCCGGCTGGATGACCAGGCCGAGCACGATGCCGATCGTGACGGCGATGAACGCGGTGATCGCGAACCACAGCAGCGTCTGTCCGGCCAGGCGCGCGGCGTTCTGCACGCGACGCAGGTTCGAGATGCTGGCGATGATCGCGGTGAAGATGAGCGGCACGACGGCGGCGCGCAGCAGCGTGACGTAGGAGCTGCCGATGGTGTCGAGGGTGGCCGACAGACCCGTGGGGCTGTCGGCGGTCGCGCCCTGACCCCGCGCGAGCAGGCCCACGGCGATGCCGAGGACGAGTGCTGCGATGATCTGGAAGCCGAAGGAGGTCAGCAGTCTGCGGACCGGACCTCGGGTGTCTGGCGCCTTCTGGGCGCGCGCTGTCGTACTCATGGGACTCCTTGCTCGGGGGTGCATCGGCGGGCTCGAAGTTTCGGCCCTACCTTCTCAACGCTAGGAGTCCTGCCTCATTCCTTGGGCGGGAATGACGAAGGATGACGGATGCCGCAGCATCCGTCATCCTTCACGAAACCCTCGGGTCACTCCGCCGTCAAGCACTCCTGAGCGGCGACGGTCATCTCTTCCTCGACGAGCTTCGCGGCCTCCGCGCTCGTCTGTACGTCCTTGCCGTCGGCGATGTTGGCGAGGTCCTGGTCGGACACGTCGGAGTCGACGAGCATGTCGGCGATGCAGGTGATCTGCGCTTCGGTGAACGAGTCGCCGAGGCCGCCGTCTTCGAAGATCTGCTGGATGCCGTCGGCGACCTTGTCGGAGGACGGGCGCTCGACGGGGGCCGAGCAGGCGGCGAGGGACAGCGCGACAGCCACGACGGGCAGCGCGAGGAGGAGGCGAGAGGTGCGTGTACGCAGGTTCCGGTCGACGTTCATGCGATCAGCGTACGGGTTCGCGGTAGCCGGCGAGAAGCGCCGGGGTGAGACAGGTCACTGCGTGATGCAGTCCGTGCCGGCTTCCTGCATGGTGGTCAGCACGAGGTTGTAGTCCTCATTGTTGGTGCGTGCTTCGCTGTCGCCATCAGCGATGGCCTTGAGCGTCTCGTTGGAGACCTTGGAGTCGACGAGCGCTTCTGAGAGGCACAGTGCGATCTCGTCGGTGACGGCATCGCCGGCGCCCTGCTCTTCGAGGACTTTCTTCAGGCCGGTGGAGACCTCTTCCGCCGTGGGACGCTCAACGGTTCCAGAGCAGGCGGCGAGGGAGAAGGCGAGTGCCGCGACGGGCAGCGCGAGGAGGAGGCGGGAGGTACGTGAACGCAGGTTCCGGTCGATGTTCATGCCCCCAGGCTACGGGCTCACAGGCAATCGCTAGGGTTCCGCGCATGGGGACAAATACCCATCAGTCTCGAGGTGCGAGCACGAGCAGGTCGCCCACCTCGCAGTCGAGCGCATCGCAGATCGCGCGCAGGGTGGAATAGCGGATGGCGCGGGCTCGGTCGTTCTTGAGCACCGAGAGGTTCACGATGCTCACTCCGACAGCCTCGCTGAGCTGGGTGAGGGTCATGTCTCGCGCGGCGAGCAGTTCGTCGAGCCGGCAGTGGATGCCGGTGAACTCGTCGTCGCTCGCTGCGGGGCTCATACCAGGCCCTCCGTCTCCTTCTGCAGCCGGGCGCCGTAGCGGAAGGCGGCGCTCAGCACGAACAGCGCCACGGCGACACCGATGGGCCACAGGTCGAGGGTGACGAGGACGGCCGGCTGAGGCAGTGCGTCCTGCACCGTCCACGTGTCCGGGTATCCGGTCATCGAGGCGCCGAACACCAGGGCCTCGTTCGAGGCCATGGATCCGGCGACGTCGGTGAGCAGCGGGCCGAGGACACCGGCTCCAAGGATGACGACAGCACAGATCTGGATGGTGCGCACCAGCACCGGAGCGAACGGCGCGCCGGCCTTCATTTGTCCCGCCGCACGAGCGACGAGGAAGGCCACCGAGGCCGGCAGCAGTACGGAGAGCAACTGCCCGATCGCCCACAGGATGCGCGGAGCCGGTGACAGCCCAGACAGTGTCAGCTGTGCCACCGCCGTCGTCGACCCCTCGATGCTCGCACCAGAGGATTCGATGGTGACACCGGGCATCGGCATCGGCCAGACATTGCTGTACGGCACGTCCATCGTGACCGACGGGCTCGCCAGGTTGAGGGCCAGGCCCACTGCCCCGACGACGAGCAGGAGCACGGTGATGATCCATGCGAGCAAGCGCAGCAGATCGAAGGCCCGCTGGTTGCCCTCACTCAGGCGCTTCGCGAGAAGCCAGATAGCGATCGCCACGAGCGCCACCACCAGGGCGGTGAGGGCGAGGTTGAACGTTCCCATCAGATCAATCCTTCCGTTTCGCGCTGCAGTCGTGCCCCGACTGTGAACACGCTGCCGACGATGGCAATCGCGAACGCCGCGAGCACGAAGGTGAAGGGGTCGACGGTCAGCAGCGCGATCTCGACAGGGTCGTCCACCAGCTGGAACATGGCCGAGTTCGCGAGCATGCTCCCGAAGAAGTCGGATGCCGTGAAGCCGACGAGCCCCGTGATACCGGCGGTCATCACGAGTGCCGTGTTGCGGCGGCCGAACACGCGACCGCGCTGCAACTGGCGGCTGAGCGCGACCAGGCAGAAGACGATCGTGATGACCGTGACGACGAAGGCGACCTGCCCCATGACGCCGTAGGCGATCGCGCCCGAGTTCAGCTGCGGCACGGTGACCGTTCCGCTGTCCAGCGCGACGGGGACAGCGGAACCCGAAGCGGCTGCCTGTACGGGCGTGCCCATGAAATCCACCACCACCCCAACGTCCGTGCCCCGGACGAGTTCGACGATCCGCGCCCCTGCGTTCCACGCGGTCCAGGCGGCGATCGCCACCCCCGCGACGACGAAGGCGCCCATGGCAAGAGCATCCGCTCTGCTCAATGTTCGTGTCTCACCGCTCATGTCCCGACCTCCATATCGATAATCGTTGTTATCGCTTTTCGTTAACATAACGACTGTCGATAAATCCGTCAAGACCCCTCTATGCCGACGGCGAACACGGGCATTCCTGCTTCGCCCGGTGGTTACTCTCGATGTACAAGGCGCACAGCCGCTTCGCCGCGTGCGAAAAGGAGTCACAGCATGTTCGAGAGATTCACCGACCGAGCCCGTCGTGTCGTCGTCCTCGCCCAAGAAGAGGCGAAGATGCTCAACCACAACTACATCGGCACCGAGCACATCCTGCTCGGCCTCATCCACGAGGGCGAGGGTGTCGCGGCCAAGGCCCTCGAGAGCCTCGGCATCTCGCTCGACGCCGTGCGCGAGCAGGTGCAGGACATCATCGGTCAGGGGCAGCAGCAGCCGACGGGGCACATCCCGTTCACCCCGCGCGCCAAGAAGGTCCTCGAGCTGAGCCTGCGCGAAGCGCTGCAGCTCGGCCACAACTACATCGGCACCGAGCACATCCTGCTCGGCCTCATCCGTGAGGGCGAGGGTGTCGCCGCCCAGGTGCTCGTCAAGCTCGGCGCCGACCTGAACAAGGTGCGCCAGCAGGTCATCCAGCTGCTCTCGGGCGCTCCCGGCCGTGAGCCGGCCGCGGTCGGCGCGCAGACGCACGAGAACCAGCAGTCCGCGCAGGGCGGTTCGCAGGTGCTCGACCAGTTCGGCCGTAACCTCACCCAGGCCGCGCGCGACAACAAGCTCGACCCGGTGATCGGCCGTGAGAAGGAGATCGAGCGGGTCATGCAGATCCTCTCGCGTCGCTCCAAGAACAACCCCGTCCTCATCGGTGAGCCCGGCGTCGGCAAGACCGCCGTCGTCGAGGGCCTTGCCCAGGCGATCGTCAAGGGCGATGTGCCCGAGACGCTCAAGGACAAGCAGCTCTACTCGCTCGACCTCGGCTCGCTCATCGCCGGTTCCCGCTACCGCGGTGACTTCGAAGAGCGTCTGAAGAAGGTCACCAAGGAGATCCGCACGCGCGGCGACATCATCGTCTTCATCGACGAGATCCACACCCTCGTGGGTGCCGGTGCCGCCGAGGGCGCGATCGACGCCGCCAGCATCCTCAAGCCGCTGCTCGCGCGTGGTGAGCTGCAGACGGTCGGTGCGACCACCCTCGACGAGTACCGCAAGTACTTCGAGAAGGATGCCGCTCTCGAGCGCCGGTTCCAGCCGATTCAGGTGAACGAGCCGAGCCTGCCGCACGCGATCAACATCCTCAAGGGTCTGCGCGACCGCTACGAGGCGCACCACAAGGTGCAGATCACCGATGGCGCGATCGTCGCCGCGGCGAACCTCGCCGACCGCTACGTCTCTGACCGGTTCCTGCCGGACAAGGCCATCGACCTGATCGATGAGGCCGGTGCGCGTCTGCGTCTGAGCATCCTCTCCAGCCCGCCCGAGCTGCGCGAGTTCGACGAGCGCATCGCGAAGGTGCGCGAGGAGAAGGAGGCTGCGAGCGAAGAGCAGGACTTCGAGAAGGCCGCGTCGCTGCGCGACCAGGAGAAGGAACTGCTCGGTGAGCGTCTGCGTCTCGAGAAGCAGTGGCGCTCCGGCGATGTCGGCACCCGTGCCGTCGTCGACGAGGGCCTGATCGCCGAGGTGCTGGCCCAGGCCACCGGCATCCCCGTCTTCAAGCTCACCGAAGAGGAGTCCTCGCGGCTGGTCTTCATGGAGAAGGCGCTGCACCAGCGCGTCGTCGGTCAGGAAGAGGCCATCGCGGCGCTCTCCCGCACGATCCGTCGTCAGCGTGCCGGCCTCAAGGACCCGAAGCGTCCCTCGGGCTCGTTCATCTTCGCCGGCCCGACCGGCGTCGGAAAGACCGAGCTCGCCAAGGCGCTCGCGGAGTTCCTCTTCGATGACGAGGCCGCTCTCATCTCGCTCGACATGAGCGAGTTCGGCGAGAAGCACACCGTCTCGCGGCTGTTCGGTGCCCCTCCCGGGTTCGTCGGCTTCGAAGAGGGTGGCCAGCTCACCGAGAAGGTGCGCCGCAAGCCGTTCTCGGTCGTGCTCTTCGACGAGATCGAGAAGGCCCACCCCGACATCTTCAACTCGCTGCTGCAGATCCTCGAAGAAGGCCGTCTCACCGACGGTCAGGGCCGGATCGTCGACTTCAAGAACACCGTGATCATCATGACGACCAACCTCGGTTCGTCGGCGATCGCCGGTGGTCCGGTCGGCTTCCAGGTCGAAGGCAACTCGCAGACCACGTACGAGCGGATGAAGGGCAAGGTCGACGAAGAGCTCAAGCGCCACTTCAAGCCCGAGTTCCTCAACCGTGTCGACGACATCATCGTCTTCCCGCAGCTGAACAAGGAGGAACTGCGCCAGATCGTCGGCCTGTTCACCAAGCAGCTGGGCGACCGCCTGCTCGACCGCGACATGACGGTGGAGCTGACGGATGCCGCGAAGGACAAGCTCATCGAGATCGGCTTCGATCCCACCCTCGGTGCCCGGCCCCTGCGCCGCGCCATGCAGCGTGAGATCGAGGATCAGCTCTCCGAGCGCATCCTGCACGGCCAGCTCAACAGCGGCGACCACGTGAAGGTTGACGTCGTCGACGGCAAGTTCGCCTTCGAGCACGCGCCGCGGGGCGAGAAGGTCTCCGTCGGGGTCGACACCAGCGGTGGCATCTCGGCCACCCCCGACCTCGTCGCGGGCGACACGGTCTGATCAGACACAGAGAAGGGGCGGATGCTGCGGCATCCGCCCCTTCTGCGTGTCAGCGCTTCTCGGCGGTGGGGTCGCCGACGGAGCGGTAGATCGTCGGGTAGCGCCGCTGCGCAGCCTGGTGGCTTGGCCGCTCGACGAAGCGGTACAGAATCTCCGCGGCAACGCAGGTGAGCAGCAGACAGACCAGGCCCGCATACGCGAGGACGACCAGCCCCGGCCCCGGGAGCAGAACGGCCACCGCTCCGGAGAGCAGCACGATGGGCTGGTGGATCAGATAGAAGCTGTATGCGCGCTGGCCGAGTTTCTCGAGAGCACCCAGGAAACGCCCGGGGCGGAACAGCACGAACACCCAGACCAGGGTCGCCCCGCTGAGCCCCCACATCGACAGGTCTACGCCCGAGGGAGCTTCGAAGGTCGTCGCGAGGACGGCGAGAAGGCCGACGACGGCGGCTGATACCCAGGCGATGGTGCGGTGCTGACGTGACTGACGGAGTCGTCCCAGGTCGGCGCGCGCCAGGACAGTGGCCAATGCCATGCCGATCACGAACTGCACGAGGCGCATCGGCAGGGTGTGCGGGTCTGACGGGAATCCATCGAGCAGCCCGCCGAAGGACGCGCCGGTCAAGCTCAGCGTCACGCACAGCGCGGCGGCCAGCAGCGTCACGACGATGCCGCCGAACCGGTAGATGGCGACGAGCAGGAGCGGGAACACCAAGTACAGGGTGATCTCCAGCGACACGCTCCACAGCGATCCGTTGATCGAACTCAGTGTCGGGACGAAGACGGTCTGGAGCCCGAAAGCATGCACGATCACGTCCCAGGCGGACGCGCGCGGGCCGACGACGAGCGGCGCGAGCGGGCCCGTCGCCAGGATGGCGGCGATCGCCAGGGCGACCTAGTAGGCGGGAAGGATGCGCCACATCCGGCGACCGTAGAACTGGGCGACGTCGACGGTGCGACCCGGCTTCGTGAAGGGGATCATGAGCACGAAGCCGGACAAGACCACGAAGACGTCGACGCCGTGGGCGCCGATCTGCGTGAACTTCACAAACCGTTCCGGAAGTTCGAGCTCGCCCCAATAGGCGGCGATGTGGCACACGAACACGGCGAGGGCGGCGAGGCCGCGCAGGGCGTCGAGGCCACCGACGCGATCGGGCCGACGCGCGGGCGTGGGATTCACGCGCTCAGCATAGCGGCGCACATCTAATCTGGATGACGTGAGCGACTACATCGTCCGGCCGGCGCGCAGCGCCGACATCCTCGGCATCCACCGTCTGCTGGAGCCGATGGTGAGCCGACGCGTGCTGCTCGGCAAGGATCTCGCCGTGCTCTACGGCGCGGTGCAGGAGTTCGTCGTCGCCGAGGCAGACGGAGAGATGATCGGATGCGGCGCTCTGCACGTCATGTGGGAAGACCTCGGTGAGGTGCGCACGCTGCTGGTCCGCGAGGACTGGCTGCATCACGGTGTGGGCCGCCGGCTCGTCGAATCCCTGGAGCGCCGGGCCCGGGATCTGGGCCTCAGCCGCCTGTTCTGCCTGACCTTCGAGGTCGACTTCTTCACCCACCGCGGCTTCGCGCCCATCGGTGAACAGGTGGTCGACGCCGACGTCTACTCGCAGCTGCTGCGCAGCGGCGACGCGGGTGTCGAGGAGTTCCTCGACCTCGCCCACGTCAAGCCCAACACCCTCGGCAACACCAGGATGCTCAAGCACCTGATCTAGCCTGGAGATATGCCCCGACATTCCGCTGCCGTCTATCGCCGTCGGCGTCTGGCGCTGCTGCTCGTCGTGCTGCTCGTGCTCGGCCTGATCGGGGGCGGCATCTGGCTGGCCGTGGCACAACCGTGGAACGCGGCCCCCGGCCCAACCCCGACACCCAGCGCCAGCGCCAGCGAGGAATCCCAGCCCTCGCCCTCGGCGCAGGAGACGGCATCGCCCGAGCCGCAAGAGACGCCGACGATCGCCGCCTGCGCGGCGACGGATGTGCAGGTGCGGGCACTGACGGACGCAGAAAGCTATGCGTCCGGCGCCCTGCCGCAGCTGTCGATCGAGCTGACCAACACCTCGAAGAACGACTGCACCATCAACGTGGGATCCAGCACGCAGAAGTTCATCGTCGCGAGCGGCGACGACGTGTGGTGGCGCTCGACGGACTGCCAGCAGGAGCCGAGCGACATGGTCGTCACGCTCACCGCGGGGCAGTCGGTGACCAGCGTGCAGCCGGTCACCTGGGATCGCACGCGGTCGTCGACCGACACGTGCGAGCAGGAGAATCGTCCGCGCGCTCCGGGGGGCGGCGCCTCGTATCACGTCACGGTGTCAATCGGCGGTTTCGAGAGCGAGCAGTCGCGCCAGATCATGCTCTACTGAGCGCCTCGTCACTGCGCCATGGTGCATGCGACGCATGCTCACCAGAGCGACTTTCACGAACATTCATGCTCGTTTCTGCGCACTTCCGACATAACTGATGCAGAGACTATAAATCCAAGACAGTCGCCAGTATTTTGGGATACCATTGAATGCGGTTCTCCGCTAACGCGGTGCAAGCCATCCCCAGTGGTGTCGACTCCAGCGTCCCCAGCGCTTCGACAAGCACCGCATGAGAGCCTGCGGGCCCTCTCGAGTTCCCCAGTCCCCAATGGTGGATTCGAGAGGGCCCCATCTTTTTGCTCTCCTCCTAAGCTGGAGACATGGCGAAGAAGAAGGCCCGCGGAAAGGGCAAGCCGGCACCGGAGGAGTTCCGCTCCGAAGCACTCGCGCAGGCTCTCGAGAAGCAGGATGTCGCAGGCGTCGCACTCGCCTTGCGGCACGGCAATACCGTGGTTCCGCTGATCAAGCCTGGGGCGCGCGACAACCCCCTCGACAGCGGTGAAGTCTGGACCTACCGCGATCCGAACACGGGCGATGTCGCCCTGCTGCTGTTCAGCGACGCGGCGAACAAACCGGCGAACCTCCCGCCGGGTGTGGCGATCTACTCGCCGCAGTGGCTGAAGACGTTCCTCACCACCCATTTCGACGAGATCACCACGGTGTTCCTCGACATTGCCGGCCCGCATCCGATGCAGGCCTCTCCGCACGAACTGCTCAAGGCCCTCGAGGCCTGACCCTTCGACAGGCTCAGGGACCGCCCTTCGACAGGCTCAGGGACCGCCCTTCGACAGGCTCAGGGACCGCCCTTCGACAGGCTCAGGGACCGCCCTTCGACAGGCTCAGGGACCGCCCTTCGACACGCCGCGCGGTTCCTGCGCGAGGAGCGCAGCGACGAGACGAAGGGCGCCCAGGGTGGCTCAGAAGGCCGGAATTTCGTCTTCGCGGCGGCGCTGCGTGGAGCGTGAGCGCACATCACCCAGCGCGGCGCGCAGGGTCTTCGAGCGATCGTCGACCACCTGCTGGTACCCCAGGCGTGCCGCCTCGCTGCGCCGCTGCGCGGCCTGCACCACCGGGCGGATCTCGCCCGCGAGCGACAGCTCGCCGACGGCTGCCACGGTGCGCGGCACCGAGAAGTGCTGCATCGACCCGGCCACCGCCACGGCGATCGCGAGGTCGGCCGCCGGTTCGGTGAATCGCACCCCGCCGACGGTCGACACGTACACGTCGAGCTTCGAGGTCGAGATGCCCGCGCGTCGCTCCAGGATCGCCAGCACCATCGCCACGCGTGAGGAGTCGAGCCCGTGCACCACTCGGCGCGGATTCGGTGCACTCGAGTCGATCGTCAGCGCCTGCACCTCGACCGGCAGGGCGCGCCGGCCCTCCAGCGCGATCGCCACACAGGTGCCAGGCTCGGCCGCGCCCTGCGACAGGAACAGGCCGCTCGGGTCGGGTACCTCGGCGATGCCGGCACCGGTCATCTCGAAGCATCCGACTTCGTCAGTCGGACCGAACCGGTTCTTCAGCGCGCGCACGAACCGCAGCGCCGTCTGCCTGTCGCCCTCGAAATGGCACACCACGTCGACGAGGTGCTCCAGCACGCGGGGCCCTGCGACCTGACCGTCTTTGGTGACGTGCCCGACGAGGATGACGGGCAGATTGCGTTCCTTCGCCACCCGGATGAGCGTCGCGGCGACCTCACGCACCTGACTCGGCTGACCCGCCGCGCCGTCGATGAGTCCCGAGGCCACGGTCTGCACCGAGTCGACGATCACCAGTTCGGGGCGCACCTCGTCGATGTGCCCGAGAATCGTGGCGAGGTCGGTCTCGCTGGCCAGGAACAGTTCGTCGTGCAGGGCTCCGGTGCGTTCGGCGCGCAGGCGCACCTGGGCGGGCGACTCCTCGGCGCTCGCATAGAGCACGCGCCGACCCGACCGCGCCGCTTGGGCTGCGACCTCGAGCAGCAGCGTCGACTTGCCGACACCGGGCTCTCCGCTGAGCAGGATGGCGGCGCCGGGCACGATGCCGCCGCCGAGCACCCGATCGAACTCGCCGACGCCACTGGTGCGCCGCGGAGCCTCGGTGGTGCTGATAGCCGTGATCGGCCTCGCCGCACGCTCAGCGGTGGGCGCGAGCGCCGTCACCTGCCGCACGATGCCGGTCTGCGCCACCTGCTCCTGCACGGTTCCCCACTGCTGGCACTCACCGCACCGGCCCACCCATTTCGCGGTCGTCCACCCACATTCGGTGCAGACGAAAGCAGGGGGAGCGGGGCGACGGGTTGCCATGGAACCCAGGTTATCCGCGGCATCCGACACCGAGGTTCGGGGCGGACGTCGATTATTCACGGCCCACCCGTACGCGCCCGAGCGGGCGACCGTGAATAATGGAGCTATGGCAGGCGGCGGGCTCGTCTATGGGCCGATCTCGAGCTACTCCCGGGTGCGGATCCTGCACCTGGTGCAGACCCGATCCGACCGCACGATCGGGGAGCTCTGCGATGCCACCGGGCTGCACGCGAACACCGTCCGCGAGCACCTGCAGCGCCTGATCGAGGGTGGCTACGTCATCGCTGCCACAGAGCGGCGCACCACCCGTGGCCGTCCGCGCACGCTGTACAGCGCCGCCACCGGCGCGCCGGGCGCCTCCAGCCCTGTCGCGCGCGACAAAGTCGCCGAGGCCGCGCGCCGCGGCGACCTCATGCGGCGGATGCTCGACGAAGACGACTCCGACCTCGGACGTGAGGCAACCTACCAGCTCGACGCTCTCGTCGAGCACCTCGAGGAGAGCGGCTTCGAGCCCGTGCTCGACGAGCAGGCACTCACCCTCGAGCTGAGCCCGTGCCCGCACGCGGCATCCCGCCCCGAGCATCGCCCCACGCTCTGCCAGGTGCACCTCGGCCTCATGCAGGGTGTGCTCACGCAGGCCGGCGGCCCGCTCGTCGCCGAATGCGTGCTCGCGGCATCCCGCACCGAGGACTGCACCGTGCAGCTGCGCCTGGCCGCCCCGGCCGCCTGACTTTTTTCACGGCCACACCGGTGGCCGCGTGGGCACCGACGCCCGTAACCTGACACACAGGATCGAGAACGAGGAGTCGCGCATGGAATGGCTTGATCCGCTGGCGCTCGCACGCTGGCAGTTCGGACTGACCACGGTCTACCACTACCTGTTCGTGCCCCTCACGATCGGCATGGCGCTGATCTCGGCGATCTTCCAGACCGCCTGGGTGCGCACGGGCAAGGTGCAGTACCTGCACCTCACGCGTCTGTTCGGCAAGATCCTGCTCATCAACTTCGCCATGGGCGTGGTCACCGGCATCGTGCAGGAGTTCCAGTTCGGCATGAACTGGTCGGACTACTCCCGCTTCGTCGGTGACGTGTTCGGTGCCCCGCTCGCGTTCGAGGGCCTGCTGGCGTTCTTCTTCGAGGCCACCTTCATCGGGCTGTGGATCTTCGGGTGGGACAAGCTGCCGCAGAAGCTGCACCTGGCCACCATCTGGTGCGTCTCGATCGGCAGCATCCTGTCGGCCTACTTCATCATCGCCGCCAACGCGTTCATGCAGAACCCGGTCGGCTACGAGTACAACGCCGCCACCAATCGCGCCGAGCTGGTCGACTTCTGGGCGCTGCTGACCAATCCCGTCGCTCTTGCGGCGTTCCCACACACGATCTTCGGCGCGCTGATGTTCGCGTCAGGTGTCGTGATCTCCGTCTCGGCGTGGCATCTCGCGCGGGGCCAGCACACCGAGACCATGCGCATCTCGCTGAAGTTCGGTCTGTGGGCGATCCTCGTCGCCACCGCCGGCGTGGTCATCACCGGTGACCAGCTGGGCCTGGCGATGTACGCCACCCAGCCGATGAAGATGGCCGCCGCGGAGGCGACCTACAACACGGTGTGCGGTAAGGATGCGGCGTTCAGCCTCTTCACGCTCGGTACGCCGGACGGCAAGACCGACCTGTTCAGCATCCGCGTGCCCTACCTGCTGTCGGTGCTCTCCAACCACACCCTCGACGGGTGCGTGCACGGCATCAACGACCTCAACGCTGAGTACGCGGTGAAGTACGCCGACACCGGCCTGACCGACTTCGCCCCGGTGCTGTGGGTGACCTACTGGGCCTTCCGCTGGATGATCGGGCTCGGCCTGCTGCACGCCTTCATCGCCGTCGTCGGCCTGTGGGTGACCCGCAAGGGGGCGAAGAACCCGCCCGCCAAGTGGATGTGGAAGATCGCGATCTGGTCGTACCCGCTCGCGCTCGGCGCCAACATCGTCGGCTGGGTCTTCACCGAGATGGGCCGCCAACCCTGGATCGTGTTCAGCCTCATGACCACGCAGGACGGCGTCTCTCCCGGTGTCTCCGGGGGAGAGGTGCTCACCTCGCTCATCGCCTTCACCGCGATCTACGCCGCCCTCGCGGTGGTCGAGATCCGACTCATCATCAAGGCCGCCCAGAAGGGCCCCGACACGTCCGAGACCCACGACGAGGCGACCCCCGTGTCGTCGGTCGTCTACTGATCGGAAGGAACGGACATGGACCTCGCCTACCTCTGGTTCTGGATCATCACCTTCTTCTTCGTCGGCTACTTCGTGCTCGACGGGTTCGACTTCGGTGTCGGCATGTCGCTGCCGTTCCTCGGCAAGAACGACGTCTCGCGCCGCCAGGTCATCAACACGATCGGCCCGGTGTGGGATCTCAACGAGACCTGGCTGATCGTCGCCGGCGCCTGCCTGTTCGCGTCGTTCCCGGAGTGGTACGCGACGCTGTTCAGCGGGTTCTACCTGCCGCTGCTGATCATCCTGCTCGCGCTCATCCTGCGTGGTGTCTCGTTCGAGTACCGGCACCAGCGCGACAGCGCGAAGTGGAAGCGCGGGTTCGACAACATGATCGTCATCGGCTCCGCCGTGCCGGCGCTGCTGTGGGGTGTCGCCTTCGGCAACATCGTGCAGGGCGTGCCGCTGGATGAGAACCACATCTTCACCGGCAACCTGTTCACGCTGCTGAACCCGTACGGCCTGCTCGTGGGCGTGACCACCCTGCTGCTGTTCTTCGTGCATGGCGTCGCGTTCGTCGCGCTGAAGACCGACGGCCAGGTGCACGAGGATGCTCGCACGCTGGTGCGCAAGGCCGCCATCCCCGCCATCATCGCTGCCGCGGGCACCGTCGTCTGGACGATCGTGCTCGCCGCCGGCCGCGAGGCGCCGCTGCTGTGGCTGGTGATCGCGTGCGGTGCGGTCGCCGCGGTGTTCCTCATCAACCTCTTCGTGTTCTCGGTGCGCGGGCTCGACGGGTGGGCGTTCTTCAGCGGCATCCTGGCGATCCTCTTCGCCGTGGTGATGCTGTTCGCGGCGCTGTTCCCGTACGTGCTGCCGTCGACCACGGCTGACGCGAACAGCCTGACGATCGCGAACGCCTCGAGCACGCCGTACACGCTGCAGATCATGTCGTGGACCGCGCTGGTCGCGATGCCCCTCGTGCTCGCCTACCAGGCGTGGACGTACTGGGTGTTCCGCAAGCGCGTCACCCGCACCTCGATCGAGGCGGCGCCGGCGCACGCGTGAAACCGGTCGATCCGAGGCTGCTGCGGTACGCGGGTGCGGCGAGGGGGTTCCTCGTCGCATCCGCGCTGATCGGCATCGCGCAGACGGCGGTGACCATCGCGTTCGCGTGGCTGCTCACCGACACGCTCACCGGCGTGATCGCCGGGCGGGATGTCACACGCTCGATGGTGCTGCTCGTCGTGGCGGCGCTGCTGCGCGGCATCCTCATCGCTGCCTCGGATGCCGCCGGGTCTCGCGCCGCCGCGAAGACCGGCGCCGAATTGCGCGCCGCACTGATCGCCGCGGTCGGCACGCTCGGGCCGGGGTGGCTGGCCAGACGCAACCAGGCGGAGCTCGCCGTCACCGCCGGGCACGGCCTGGACGCGCTGGATGCCTACTTCGCCCGGTACATCCCGCAGCTGGTGCTCACGGTCATCGCGACCCCCGTGCTGCTGCTCGTCATCTGGTGGCAGGATTGGCCGAGTGGCCTGACGGCGACGATCACGCTGCCGCTCATCCCGATCTTCCTGATCCTCATCGGCATCGCCACACGCACGGTGCAGCGACGCCAGTGGAAGACGCTGCAGCAGTTGGCCGCCCGGTTCGCCGACACCGTGCAGGGGCTCTCGACGCTGCGTCTGTTCGGTCGGGAGTGGCGCGCGGCCGCGCGCATCGAGGTGACCGCTGACGAGTATCGGCGCGAGACGATGAAGGTGCTGCGGTTCTCGTTCCTGTCGGGGTTCGCGATGGAGCTGTTGTCGTCGCTGGCCGTGGCGCTGATCGCCGTGGCCGTGGGCTTCCGGCTGCTGGCGGGGGAGCTTCCGCTCGAGGTCGGGTTGTTCGTGCTGCTGCTCGCGCCCGAGGTCTTCCTGCCGATTCGGCAGGTGGGTGTGCAGTTCCACGCGGCCGCCGAGGGCGTCGCCGCGACCGAGGACGTGTTCGCGGTGCTCGACGAGGCCGCGGCTGCGGGGTCTTCGGCGGACGGCGTACCCCACGCGGGATCCGCGCCGTCGGTGCGCGCGGCATCGGCGCTGCGGGTGCGGGACCTGCGGGTGCGCGACCTGCCGCCGGTCACCCTCACCGCTGATCCGGGTACGATCACGCTCATCGAAGGGCCCAGCGGCGTCGGCAAGTCGAGCCTGTTCGCCGCGCTGCGCGGCGCCGAGGCGTTCACCGGCGAGGCGCGGCTGGGCGAGGCCGATGTGCGCGAACTCGACCCGGCCGACTGGCTGGCGTGGGCCGGGCAGACGCCGGGGCTGCTGCAGGGCACGATCGGCGCGAACGTCGCGCTGGGTTCGGAGCTGTCGGCCGTCGCGGTGCGGGACGCGCTGGATGCCGCCTGCGCGGACGATCTGGATGCCGCGCAGGAGCTCGGCGTGCAGGGCGCGGGACTGTCGGGCGGCCAGCAGCAGCGGGTCGCCGTGGCCCGCGCGCTGTACCGGCACGCGGCCGATCCGCGTCGGGTGCTGTTGCTGGATGAACCCTCGAGCGCCCTCGACCCCGAGACCGAGGCGCGCCTGTGGGCATCGCTGCGCGGGATCGCGGATGCCGGTGCGACCGTGCTGCTCATCTCGCACCGTCGCTCGGCGCGGGCCATCGCCGACGAGGTCGTGACGCTCCGTGGGGACGGGGACGCTTCGACAAGCTCAGCGACCCAGGAGGCGCCGGCCCCTGAGCCTGTCGAACGGCCTTCGCCCACGTGGGTCCCTGAGCCCGTCGAAGGGGCCGACGCTTCGACAGGCTCAGCGCCCCAATCTGGCTCAGCGACCGAACCGGGCTCAGCGCCCCCGCCGCCTGCCCAGGCCCGCGACATCCTGCGCCTCGCCCAGCCGTCGCTGCGGCGCTTCCTGCCCGGGCTCATCTGGGGAGTGCTCTCGGCTGCGGCTGCCGTGAGCCTGCTCGCCGTCAGCGGGTGGTTGATCGTCAGCGCCTCGATCGTCGACTCGCTCGTGCCGCTGTCGATCGCCGTGGTCGGGGTACGCTTCTTCGCCGTCGGCCGTGCCGTCACCCGCTATCTGGAGCGGCTCGCCGGTCACGATGCCGCCCTCCGCCAGCTCGCGGTCACCCGGGCGAGCATGGTGCGCCGGCTGATCCCGCTGTCTCCTGCCGGTCTCGGCCGCACCGACCGCGGCCAAGTGCTGTCCGCCCTCGTCGACGATGTCGAGAACCTGCAGAACCTGCCGCTGCGGGTGGTGCAGCCGCTCGCCGTCGCCGGTCTGGTGGCCGTCGGCGCCGTCGCTTTCACCGCCGTCTTCTCGCCGGCAGGAGCGGTCGCGCTTGCTGTCTGCCTGCTCGTCGCCGCCGTCGTCTCGATCGGCGCCGGCTGGGTATTCGGATCCCGGGCGGAAACGGTCGTCTCGAGCCGTCGCTCCGAGTTGTCGGCATCCGTCGTCGACTACTTCGGCAGCGTGGACGTGCTCGTCGCCTACGGCGCTGAGGCGGCGGCGCGGGAGCGGGTGCGGGCAGCGGATGCGGCCGTGCGCGCGGCGGTCTCGCGCGCCTCGGTGTCACAGGCTGTCGCGGCCGGCGTCGTCTCAGCGGTGGCGGGGATCGCCTCCGTGGCCGTGCTGGCTGCCGCCGCGCCCGCGCTCGCCACCGGAGGCATCGACGCCCCGTGGCTGGCCGTCGCCGTGCTGCTGCCCATGGTCGTGTTCGAGGTATTCGGCGCGGTGCCGCTGGCGGCGGCATCCTGGCGCAGCGTCCGCGCGAGCGCCGAGCGCATCGCCGGGGTGCTCCCGGAACGGATGCCGGACGAGCTCCGATCCGACGCGGGGGACGACACGCCACCGGCATCCGCCGCACTGCGGTTGCGGGGCGTGCGGGCCGCCTGGCCGGGCGGCGACGATGCGCTGCGCGGCGTCGATCTTGATCTCGCGCCCGGTGAGCGTGTGCTCGTATCGGGCCCGAGCGGCGCCGGCAAGAGCACGCTCGCGGCCGCACTGGTCGGGTTCCTCCGTGCCGAGGGCGAGTACACGGTCGGTGGCGCGGATGCCGCGGCGCTGTCCGGCCCGGCGCTGCGGCGCACCGTCGGGCTGTGCGAGCAGAGTCCACAGCTCTTCGATGAGGACATCCGCCAGAACCTGCTGTTCGCGCGCGACACCGCCACCGATGCCGACCTGCTGGCCGTGCTCGACCGGGTCGGACTGGGGGAGTGGGCGCGGGCGCGTGGTGGGCTGGATGCCCGCGTCGGCGATCGGGGAGCGTTGGTCTCCGGAGGGCAGGCGCAGCGCCTCTCCCTTGCGCGGGCGCTGTTGCGCGGATTCCCGGTGCTGGTGCTCGATGAGCCGACCGCGGGGGTCGATGCCGAAGCATCCGATGCCCTGCTCGCCGACCTGCTGGGCGCGGCGGGGGAGCAGGCGGTGCTGCTCATCTCGCACGTCGATCCGCCCGTGGGCACGGTCGACCGGGTTGTGCACCTCGAGGGCGGGCGCACGCGGTGACGGTGGCCACTCTTGGCCGGGATCAGGTCGCCGAGTAGTCTGCCGGAAGGCGCCAGGGGGGACGACGATGGCTGCATCCAGACGCAGGTTTCAGCAGGGCCAGTACTTCAGCGTGCCCCTCACGAACGGCATGTTCGCGCACGGGTACTTCACCGAGGTCGACAACGGGCAGATGTACCTGACGGCGATACACCGCCTGGTCACTCGCACTGCCGAGCCGCCCGCCGACATCGAGGATGTACCGCTCGCAATCCCGAACCTGCGCATCAGCACGGCGGAGTTCCGGCGGATGAAAGCGCATGAGGAGCCGTACCTCGGCAAGAGGTGGATTCTGACGAATCGCATCCACACGGGCGAGGTGGCGCCGTTCGAGCGCTACTTCATCTTGGGATCCAACTCGAACCCGCGCGTGTGGGATGTGCTGCGCAGGGAGGCACCCCGCCCGGCAACGGAAGAGGAGCGGGCGAGGATGGAGCCGGTCGGCTTCGACATCCCGCCCGGCACGCGGGTCGCGATCGAGAGGGCGCTCGCCGAGGTCGAGCCGCGCGACTGATCTAGGGGCGCTTTCAGTTCAGCGGTGGGGTGGGCTCCATGATGATCCCGTGCGCCTCGAAGGCGCGGCGGCGCTCTTCGATGCGGCGGTGCAGCTCGGCCTGGCCTTCGGCGATGAGGGCTGCGGGCAGGTCGACGGATGCCGGATGCGCGTTCGCCCCGTTCTCAGCGAGGTAGGCGTCGAGTTCGGGCCCGGAGGTCCACGACACGATGAGCGAGTAGCGCGGGGCGGT
Organism: Microbacterium istanbulense; assembly: GCF_037204145.1. NCBI lineage: Bacteria > Bacillati > Actinomycetota > Actinomycetes > Micrococcales > Microbacteriaceae > Microbacterium > Microbacterium istanbulense. Next base: position 212,069 of record NZ_JBBDGN010000001.1, on the reverse strand, counting down.
GCCGCGGTGCCACACCGCATGCCAGAAGCGCTGGGTGTCGACGATGATGCGGGATCCGGCGTGCAGCGGCAGGCGGATCTCGGTGGCCGGGTCGAAGCGGTCGCTGCGCAGGATGAGCAGGGAGTCGGCGTCGTCGGTGAGGTTCATCCAGGCGCGGACCACCCACCCGGTGCCGTCTTCGTTCAGGCGGTTGTTGTCGTCCTGGTGCAGGTTGTAGATCGCGTCGGCGTAGGTGTTGGGCTGCAGTTCGATCACGCGGCAGCGGCCGACGTTCGCCCCCGGCTCCTGAGCGCGGGCGACGAGCACAGGCGCCTTCGCGATCTGCGAGCCGATCCACACGCCGTCCTTGTCGGTTCGCGGAGGGGTGTGGTTCCAGAAGCCGTTGCATTCGATCTCGCCGGCGTAGCTGGCCAGCGGCGCGAACCGGGTGATACCCGAGGAGCGCCAGCCGATGTAGTCCAGCTCGGGCCATTCGATCGGGTCGGCCGACTGGGGGTGGTCGTCGAGCACCACGTATCCCGTCTCGGCGAGAGCCGGTGAGGTGATGAAGGCCATGAGGTCTCCTTCCGCAGCATCCGTCCTTAGGCCATCCTAACCAGCCACCCTTCCGGCCGGGCCGTGCAAAATCCCGCCCCCGCCTCACCTCCTCCGCCGAGACCCCCACTTGGCGTCGAGACCCCGCGCTGTGGGCGCCCGCAGCGCGGGGTCTGGGTGGGAACGCGGGGTCTCGGCGCTCGATTCGCGCGGAGGCGTCGGGTGTCGTAAGCTTGTCCGCGGTGACGTGTCCGAGCGGCCGAAGGTGCAACTCTCGAAAAGTTGTGTAGGGTAACCCCCTACCGTGGGTTCAAATCCCACCGTCACCGCCATTTGTCCTGAGTCGCGACATAGTTTACGAACTTGTCGCGGCTCAGGACTTTTTTGTTGTCTGGGTCGTTGACGTGTGGCGTGGGTGCGGTGAGTCGGGTCATCGTTGACGGGGCGGGTCATGGGTTCTTGCTCTGGTAGTCGCGGCCGGGGTCGACGGTGAACTCGATCACGATTGCGCGCTAAGTCGCTAGAGGCGCGCCCGCGATCGGGCCTGTACAGAATCTGTCTGCGTAACTGCGACCGTCAGGTCTGATTCTGTTCGAGCTTCATCGAACAGCGAAACCGCGAGCGCGTACCTTTGCGACCGGTAGTCAGAGCGATCTCGGAACCAAGTGCGCGACTTTTGTGTCACCGCGACGAAATATACGTCTCCGTCGTCCGGCTCCATGACCGTCGGGCACCAGTCCCTAACCTGCGGAGTCGACTCGCGATGTGCCGTGTGAGGCGGCTTGAAGTTCGTGAGTCGGCGACGATCACGATACAACGGTTGAGGGTCGTCGGGGTCCTGCTGCCTCAATCTCTCCATCAATGCCTCCAGGCTTACGGCCCGGTATGCATCCGTAACCATCGCCCCCGTGAGCGGAGCTACTCGCTCCTGCCGCCTTTCGAGTGGCGGATCGACGCGGGAAGCGCTGCGTGATGCACTCTCTCGACGTGGTGCCTTGTGCCGCTAGGTCGAGCACGGTTTTGTCGCGCCCGAAAGCTCCCGCCAGCAACGGCTGACGGGTCAACCAGGACAAAGCCCACCCATGGATCACCATCAACCCCGCACCCTTCGTGCAGGCATTCCTGACGTTCCACCGCTCGGTGGGACAGGCCACCGGGGCTCGAGAGGGACCTCGGCGGATCGATCAACGGGCATCCGCGCGACACCCTCGTGGTGGAATGGCCCTACTAGATCGCGAGACCGGTCGCCCGCTCGCGTCCTACTTGGTCACCGGACGAGGCAGCTGCTTGTTCACGAGGTTGATCCCGATCGAGGTCAGCTGGAGGTCTTCGGCCTTCGCACTACTCAGGTAACCCGCCTTGCGAGACTGCGATGCAGCGTTCGCGACCTGGCTGGGAAGGCTCCAATCTGCCGCGATGAAGCACGAGACAACCTGAGCAACCGTGGCAGTCGGGAGCTCCGCCACGCGCAGGATCCAGTAGACGGCGACCGCGTACTTCTCATCCATGGTCCGCGGAGACTTCTCGACAGCGAAGTCAGCAAATGATGTCTTCCCATCAGGGAAGAGGTTGATATCCCGGTCCTGGGGAGCAGCCTTGTTGGATTTGGGTGCGCCACGGCGTGACTTACGCGGAGTGCCGTTGCCGTTGCCGTTAGCAACCGCAGTGACGTCCTCGGGCGGGCCGTCCGTCGAGGTCTCCTCCGCAGGTGGCGCGCTCTTCAACGGCGCGGCGGCAGTAGTGACTTCCACGGCACCGATCAGGTACTGAAAGGCGCTGGCCTGCAGCTGCTTAGGCAGGGCGTTGACCACGTCAGATGCCCGCTTCACGCGGTCCAGCCGCGTATCGAACTCGGTGTCGTCCATTTTTGGATCCTCCACTTGCTGGTTCGGGTTATGACTTCGAGAGGGAGTGGATGAGCTTTTCTGCCGCCTCGACTCCGGGCGGGAGGAGCCGGATGGCCTTGGTCGACTCGTCGAAATCGACAAGCTTGTCCTTGTGCATCGGACGGAGCACGGCCTTCCGCAGGTCGTTGGGCCGCTTGTGCTCCAGCCAGGAGACGAGCTCGGCCTCGGTCGCCTCGGTGACGCCCGCGAGCAGAAGTAGCACCTGCTGCTTGAGGGTCAGACCTGTGCGGAGGACGCGACGCTTCCCGCCCCACTTCCACACCAGGCTGACCTCGCGCTCTACGAGCGCTTCGACAACCTCGCTGGCCTGATCGGTGGTCAGTCCGTGCATGAGGCGGACCAGCTCAGCCATGAGCCACTTGCTCATGTACAGGACCGCGGTGGCATCCATCTGATTCGGGTTGACGTCGCCGCCCGCGTGCCCGACTCCGCGATTGTTGCGGATCTCGTAGAGCGCGATGATCATCCGCGGAATCTGGATCCGGGGTGACCGCGGAGCCTTGGTGTAGCTCTTCTCGAGGGCGAGACATGCCGCGGGCATGTTCCGAGGCTTGCTAGCGCGGGCAGGGTAGGTGCCCGACAAGTGGCCCTCGACGATCGAGTAGACCGCCTCGCAGAGCTTCCCCCCGTTGAGCTCTGCGGGCTCCCACCGGTGCTCGGCGTAGTTGGTCACGATCTCCGCGTAGGCGTCGAGCAAGTCCTGCGCGAGCGTAGGCGGGAGGGCCGCGAACGCGGTCTTCGGGTCAATCGACATCGCCGTTGGCCAGCATCGCCTCGACGGCCTTCACGCCGGCGGTGGTGAGCTTGTAGGTCTTGCGGGCCTGGCGAGCCTTGCCGGTCTTACCGGTCTGCATCACCAGCGCCGGTTTCTGCGCCTCGGCGGACCCCAGGGCGTCGGTGATGTTCGGGATGCCCTGACCCATGTTCTTGAGCGCGGCGTTCAGAGTGAACGACTGGAAGGTGCCGCCACCCTGTACGACCTGGAACCAGTACGCGGCAAGCAGCGCCTTCTGGGTATTGGTCTTTGCCACACCGGACTCGAACAGTTCGTCGATCGAGTTATAGGCACGGCTTGACACTTCCGACGGGGCCGCGACCGCAATATCCTCGAAGACAGGAGTCGAAGAGACACCGGTCTTGATATCACGCACCGCGAATCGATCAGCGGCCCAGCGCAACACACGGGCCTGCTGGTCGGCCTCGAGGGGCGAGAGGGCGGCTGAGATAGCGCCCATCGCGTTGATTTCCAGATCGGCGTTGTTGGTGCTCATGGTTCCCTCCTGGGCCTTCGGTTGAGGGAACAGTACCACGTATCTATACGTCGATACCATCGATGTAGCAAAAAGTTTTCTCGTACATCTTTCGGTGCACCGAGCAGTGGCTCATCACTACCCTCTGTATCGCAGTGAAAACAGGCACTTCGGAGGACCACGGCGTGATCCATCAAACTAGCGGTTAACTCATGTTCATCGATCCTGATCGCATCAAGTCGGTTTGCAAGAGCCATGAGCCGCGCAAATGGGCTGTTCTGAATGGTGAAAAGGTGTTGATCGGGCTTTGCATAGCTTGCGAACTAAGAAAGCTAATATGCGGGTGTTATTAGATCGATCGACCCGTGTACGCCGACTTCCCGGTGCTGGAGCGGGAAGGACGGCACTCAGGATGTCCTTGCAGCCATCACGCGGTGCGCATGGCGAGATTCGGTATCCAACGGGGCGTTCACCGCCGCGATGCGAGCAGGGTGGCGCGCCCGTCGCCGGACCCGCGGTGCGACGAGACCTCGGCCGGAACCGGGGTCTCGCCCTGCACGCAACAGTTGACGCGAACCACCCGGCGGGGAGTCAACCAGGCGCGACACGCGCTCATCATCTTTGACGCCCAGTCATGCAGGAGGCTCCCGGCTGGTGCCGCCGAGTGCGGTGTGGTTCTGTTGCCCCCGCACACAACAGAAAAGCTCCTCCCGGGCTGGCTAGAAGACACCTTGCTCTGGAACGTCGGTGAGTAACCACCGACAGTCGCCACCCACGCCCATGGAATCCGGGTTGCACACCGCGTGTCAGCAGGTGCGGTGAGCAACGGATCTACGGGCGTTCGTCGTTTTCAACGCCCGTCACGGGCGGAGGCGCGATGCGACAGCCGACAACGACCACCCACTGGACCGCTGAGCCCACCCCCGACCCGGAGGTCGAGTGGCTTCTGCGAGCACTCTTCGACCCGACTCACGCGAGCAGAGCCGATGGGGCGGTGGCAGCATGACCATGCACGAGCTCTCGCCAACCGGCCGATTCCGCGACGCTGGCGTGTGGCCTTCGGCGTCGCCCTCGCGATTGACATCGCGGCGGTGCTTACGTCGCTCTGGGCGGGGGCGACGCACTGATGCCGAGGATCGGAGAGCGGCCCGGTACCGCCCGGCCCGAGTTCGAGCGTTCTACCATGCGCCGCTCGATAACCCGACCGCGGCGCAGTGCCTCGCTCCTAAGAGCGACACGCACGACCCCGCCAGCTGCAACGAGCGAGGCAAGCACCCCATCGGCAGTCACGTCCGCAATGCAAGCAACGACCCCGGCGTCATCGCGATGTGGCGTCATAAGGGCTACAACACCGGCGTCGTCAGGGGTTTTCCTCATTTCGGGGTTGCCGCGGTGCAGCGGTGGTGCGTGCGATCGGCGTCGCGCGACGCCCTCGTGCCGGGCAGACTGACCCCATGACATCCGAGCCCCCAGCCGTCCCGGCAAAAGGCATCCGTCTCGACGTCGTGGCCCGCGTCGACATCGCCGCGCCGGCGGAGGCGTGCTTCGAGCACATCGTTCCCGTGGAGCTGTCGCGCATCTTCCGCCCGTACTGGCTGTTGCCCGGCGTCGAGCGAACCGATGAACGGGCCCGCTGGACCACGCCCGGCCTCTCGCGCACCGTGTACTTCACCGACGGCTCACGAGCCGAGGAGCGCCTGACGACCGTCGAGGCGCCGCGGTCGTTCACCTACAGCATCAGCGGCTTCACCGGCGTGAACCGGTTCTTGCTCTCGCGCATCGACGGGGCCTGGGAGTTCGGCGAGGGTGCGGCCGGCGGGACGTCGATCGTCTGGACGTACTCGCTCGTGTGCCACAACCTGATCGCGCGAGCAGCCGCCGCCGCGATCGTGGCGCCGATGCTCCGCCGGTACCTGGCGCGTGCCCTGCAGACGCTCAAGGCGGACCTGGAGGCCGAGGCAGCGGCCTCCGTCGAGGGGGCGTGATAACGTCGCGGGAGTCGAGCAAGGAGGCTCTCATGGCCGCTCCCGACCTCATTCTGCACAGCGGCGTCGTCCGCACGGTCGATCCGAGGGACACGGCCGCCGAGGCTGTCGCGATCACGGATGGGCTCATCAGTGCGGTCGGAAGCGACGCCGAGTTCCGCGCGTCGGCCGGGCCCGAGACCCGGCTTGTCGATCTCGCCGGACGCACGCTCGTCCCCGGCTTCGTCGACGCGCACAGTCACGTCTCGATGGGGGCGCCCTTCATCGCGCACGCCGCACTTCAGCCCCCGCCCACCGGCGCGATCCGCACCGTGGACGACATCCTCGACGCCTTGCGCGCCGCGCAGGAGCGCAACCGGCCAGCGTCGGGCTCGTACATCGTCGGCTGGGGCTACTACCCCGAAGAGATGGAAGACGCAGGCGCGCTCACCGCTGACATCCTCGACCGCGCATTCCCCGATCACCGCGTGATCGTCGCGCATATCTCCACCCACGGTGGGGTCGTGAACACCCGCGTGCTCGACGACCATGGCTACATCGAGGGCGTCGCGGATCCCGAGGCGGCACCATCGCGCGATACGCCGGGAGCCGCCGACCCAACGGGGTGCTCTGGGAGACGGCATGGATGCCGGTCGCCGCGCCGCTGCAGCAATACGACGACGACGCACTGCTGGCCATGCTGGCCGAGTACGCCCGCTGGGGGATCACGACCGTGCAAGACGGTGCGGCCTCGATGGCGCAGATTCGTCAGATCCGGAGCATCGCCGAAGGCCGGGGCCTGCCCGTGGACGTGCGATCGCTCGTCGTCTTCACGGAACTGCACGAGGCGCTCGCGGCGAACGTCATCGGCACGACGTCACACGGGCACACCGTGCAGGGCGTCAAGCTCATCCTCGACGGATCACCGCAGGGGCGCACCGCGCACGTGACCGAGGAGTATCTCACCGGCGGCCCCGGCGGCCAGGACCACTGGCACGGGATCACCGTGATCGACCAGCCCCACGCCAACGCGCTCGTCGACCTCGCCTACCGCAACGGCATCCAGGTCTTCGCTCATGTCAACGGCGACGCCGCGATCGACTCCCTGCTCGAGGCCCATCGCGCGGCCGTAGCTGCAGGGGCGGCGCCGTCGGCACCCACCATCCCGATCCACTCGCAGGTTATGCGTCCGGAGCAGCTCGACAGCTATGTCGAGGCAGGATTCGCGCCGTCGATGTTCACCGTGCACACCTATCTGTTCGGCGATACGCACATCCGCAACCTCGGTCGCGATCGTGCCTTCGGCATCTCACCGATGCGCGGCGCGATCGACCGTGGGCTGCGCCCCACCAATCACTCCGACTATCCGGTCACCCCGCTGAACCCGCTCCTACTGCTGTGGTCTTCGGTGGCGCGCCGATCGAGCGGCGGGGTCGTGCTCGGCGAAGATGAGCGGATCACGCCCGCCGAGGCGCTGCGCGCCCTGACGATCGACGCGGCCCACGAGCACGGGTGCGAGGACGACCGTGGCTCGATCGAGGTCGGCAAGCTCGCCGATCTCGTCGTGCTCGACGCCGACCCGCTCACCGTCGACGTCGACGCCATCCGGGACATCGCCGTGCTCGCCACCTATAAGCGCGGACGAGAGATCCCCCGGTGCTGAGGCGCGGCGCGCACGGACGGCTCCTCAGACCTCCAGCGGCCAGCCGGTATACGCCTCGGCGAGGTAGGTGCGTCCCGCCTCGGACTCGACCACCGAGCGCAACTCGCCCAGTTGGCGCAGGCGGTCGAAGTCGGGGGTGCCGGGGGCGAGGTGCAGCATGCTCGTCATCCACCACGAGAAGTGCTGGGCCTGTGCCGGCGGCACCGTGTGGGCAGCATCGCCGATGAGCGCCATCCCGCCGCGGTGCGGGGCGCGCGCCGACTGGCCGAGGAGCTGGAGGCTGCGGCCACCGAGGCGTGAGATCGCGGGGCGGGTGGCTCCAGGTCGTATCCTGAGTCCACCCGCTCGGAGGGAGCGCCCCATGACATCCGACACCGCGGCGCTCACGCGCGGGTCGCTGCTGTACGTCGAAGACGACCCCGACATCGCCGCGATGACGATCGAGGTGCTCTCGGACGCGTACGAGGTCGATCACGCCACAGACGGCGAACAGGGCCTCGCGCTGGCGCTGCGGCGCCGCTACGACGTGATGGTCGTCGACCGGCGCCTGCCGGGCATGGACGGCGTCGCGTTCATCCGCGCCGTCCGCACCGCGCACATCACCACCCCGATCCTCATGCTCACCGCCCTCGGCACGGTCGACGACAGGGTCTCCGGCCTCGACGGCGGCGCCAACGACTACCTCGTCAAGCCCTTCGACTACGACGAACTGCTCGCCCGGCTGCGTGCGCTGCGCCGCGCGTTCCGTGCGGATGCCGAGCGGCGGCGGCTCGGGGAGTGGATGTTCGCGCCACAGTCGCAGGCTCTCTACGACCCCAGCGGCTTCCGCATCGCTCTGACGGCCACGGAGAGCGCCCTGCTCGAGCTGCTCACCGACAGCCCCGACCACGTCTTCAGCCGGGATGAGATCCTCGCCGCCGTCTTCGCGCCGGGCGACACCAAGAGTTCCGTCGACACCTACGTGCACTACGTGCGGCGCAAGTCTGAACCCGACATCATCGAGACCGTCCGCGCCCGCGGCTACCGGGCGGGGAGCCCCGCATGAGCGACATCGACGCGCGCCGGGTGCGGCGCACCGCGGCATCCATCGGCTTCACGGTCGGCATCGCGTCGGCACTCATCATCGCCGCCGGCGTCGGCATCCTCGTGGCGCTCATCCTGCTCACCTCGCGGGCCGAGGGGGAGGAACGGGAGCCCTTCGGCGGGGAGCGGCGACCGCTCGACCACCTCGTGGTCGATGTCGACCGGGTGCTGCCGGCAGTCATCCTGCTGGGTCTTGTCGGGGTCGCGCTGCTGGGCCTCGTCGCCTGGCTCGCCGCCCGTCGCGCCGTGACCCCGCTGGGCGAGGCGCTGCGCCGGCAGCGGCACTTCGTCGCCGACGCGAGTCACGAGCTGCGCACGCCGCTGACCACCCTCAGCAGCCGCATCCAGGTGCTGCAGCGCCGGCATCAGCGTGGAGAGCCGATCGATGACACCGTCGCAGAGCTGCGGCGCGACGCCGCGCTGATGAGCAATGTGCTCAGCGATCTGCTGCTCTCAGCGGAAGAGGGCGCGTCACCCGACGGGCGACCCGCCGCGGTGGCGGATGCCGCACAGGCCGTATCCGCGGCGCTGCGCACACTGGCCGACGAGGCGGGGGTGACGCTCGCCGTCGAGGCGCCGGACGATCTGCGGGTCCGCGTGGCGCCCACCACGCTGGTACGCGTCATCCTCGCACTCGCCGACAACGCCGTGCAGCACGCCCCGTCCGGGTCGACGGTCGCGGTCACGGCGCGACGTGCCGGCGACAGGGCCGAGATCCGGGTGCGCGACGAGGGTGCCGGCATCACCGGCATCGCGGCCGACCGGGTGTTCGAACGATTCGCCCGTTCGGGCGAAAGCGGGCGCCGGCGCGGGTTCGGGCTGGGGCTTTCGCTGGTGCGCGACGTCGCGGTGCGCGCGGGCGGCGACGTGAGCGTGGAGTCCACGTCTCCGGCCGGCACGACCTTCCTGCTGCGCCTGCCGCTCGCGGGCTGACTCAGACCCGGCTCACGCCGGTGACCTCGATGGGCACTCCGTCGAGCCAGCGTGCGGTGCGGCCGTCGGATGCCACGAGCAGTCCGGTCCGGGTGTCGGCATCCGCCACCCATCCGCGGTCATCGAATCCGGCGACGACCGCTGCCGTCGCCCACACGTCGGCGTGCGCCAAGCTGTCGGCGACGACTGTCGCGCTGGCCACCGACGTGGCGGGGCGTCCGCTGCGCGGGTCGATGATGTGCTCGCCGCGTTCGGCAGTGCCCGACGTCGCGACCGCGCCGTTCGCCACCTGCAGGGTCGCCAGCAGGGTCTCGGGGGAATGCGGATCGGTGATGCCCACGTTCCAGCGCCAGTCGGTGTCCGCCGCCGTGAACAGCTGCATGTCTCCGCCCGCGTTGATGCCGACAGCCGGCTCGCGTTGCACCAGTGGGGCGAGGTGGCGCCGGGCGGCCTGCTCCACCGCCCAGCCCTTCACGTATCCGGTCGGATCGAACACGCCGCGCCAGTGGGCGGTGAACAGCCCGCGGGTCTCCTGCTCGGCGAGGTGGCAGGCATCCGCCACCTCGCGCACGCGCGGGTCGGCGTCGTCGAGGGTGAGTTCGCCGCGCTGCATCCGGGTGATCTCGGAGTCGTCGCGGTACGGCGAGAAGAGCCGATCGATCTCGTGCAGTTCATCGAAGCACGCGCGCACGGCCGCTTCGGCAGAGGGCGCGGGCCGTGCGCCACGCGAGCGCAGGTGCACGCTGATCGGCATCCCCATGATCTCCTCCACCCACACGTGCCGGGGCGGCTCCGCGTGGCCGAGCAGGGCGCGATCCATCAGCTCTGCGCCTGGTCGAGTGCGCTCTGCAGCGAGCCGGCGTATCCGGTGCTGGTATAGGTCGCGCCGGAGACCATGTCGACCTGCGCGCTCTGCGACTGCAGCGTCTCGCTGACCAGTTGCGGGATCGCGCGCTGGTTGATCTCCTGGTCGCGACGGTTGCTGTTCGGGTACTCCACGACCTGCACATCGGAGATCTGGCCGCCCGAGACCGTCAGCTGCACCTGAACCGGGCCGTAGCGGGTGTTCACGGCGCTGCCGGTGAACGTGCCGTCCTGCAGGCCCGAGGAGGTGGTCTGCGTGGTGGTCTCGGGCGTGGTCTCCTGGCCGGCCTCCGGGGCGGGGTCGGTTGTGGTGGAGTCGGTGCTGTCGGCTCCGCTCGTCGTGGTCGACGCGGCGGCCGGCTCAGTCGTCGGCGTGACCACCTCGAGCGAGGTGCGGTAACTGAACATCAGCACCAGGCCGCTCACGGTGGCGAGGAGGGCGTAGACGATTCTCTTCATGATTGTGCTCCGGCGATTCAGACGGTGAAGGCTTCGGTGTGGATGCGCGCGGGCGGAAAGCCGGCCGCGCGGAGGTCGGCGACGACGGCATCCATCCAGGGGATCGGGCCGCACACATACGCATCGAAGGGGGCGACGCCACCGGTGAGGTGGCGGATGACATCGGCACCCGTCCAGGCCTGATGGCTGGCAGGGATCCAGGGGGAGCCGCCCGTCGCCCGCGGGCCGGGGAGGGCGATGTGGCTGAGGCCCCGGGTGCGGACGAGGTCGGCGATCTCGGCCTGCCGGAGCCCATCGGCCGCGGTCGTATCGCGGGTGATGAGGATCGCATCGCCGGCGGCCCATGGTTCGCCCTCGAGGATCGACATGAGCGGGGCGACCCCGGCGCCAGCGCCGATCATCAGCAGTTTGCTTCCGGTGCGGGCGCCGCCGGTGAGGTGCCCGTACGGGCCTTCGACGAGCACCCGGGTGCCGGGGCGGAGCCGGGCGAGGCGCTCGGTGCCGTCACCGGCGAAGCGTGCCGAGATCGTCAGGCCGTTCGCGGTCGGCGCGGCCGAGAGCGAGAACGGATGCCCGCGGGTCCAGCCGGCCCCATCAAGGAAGCGCCACACGAAGAACTGGCCCGGTCGCGCGTGGAGGCGGTGCAGGGCTCGCCCGGTCATGCGCACGGTCACGCCCCGTGCACCGTCGGCGACGACGCCGGTGACGCGGATGCCGTGTCGCCAGGATCGCCACAGGGGCGTGACGATGCGGAACACGATGACGGCTGCCGCGGCGGCTGCCCATGCGCTCCACCAATACAGGGTCGCGGCGGGGGAGGAGAGGAAGTCCGCGCCGGTCCACAGCTGGTGAGGCAGGGCGAGGCCGACCCCGAGGTAGGCGTACAGGTGCAGCAGGTGCCACGACTCGTAGCGCAGGCGGCGGCGGGCGCGGCGGATCGAGGTCACCACGACGAGGATGAGCAGCAGGGTTGCCGCTGTCGCGAGCAGCATGCCGGGGTAATTCCAGATGAAGTCCCACAGCTGCACGAGCGGGTTGATGCCGGCGGATGCCGCATACCCGGCGACGAGCAGGGCGATGTGGGCGAGCATGAGCCAGAACGACCAGAAGCCCACGAAACGGTGCATCCGCGTGATCGCGTCGCGGCCGAAGCCGCGCTCGAACAGCGGTACGCGCGCCATGAGCAGCACTTGGTAGAGCAGCAGGTTGGACGCGACGAGGCCGGTCAGGCGGCCGAGCGTGGTGAGCGACTCGGCGTTACCGGCGAGCAGGTCGGTGATGCCGCCGCCGGCGACCCAGAGGGCGGCGACGAACAGGCTGCTGAGCCAGATCACCGCGGTCGCGCCGGCGTTCCAGAGGGCGGTGCGCGACCGTGGCGCGGCGGGGCGGTACCCGGTGGGGGCGGGGGCCGGGGGTGCGTCGATGATGGCCATGGCCCCATGGTTCGCCCGCGTTTCTGAGACAGCTCTAAGAAAGCGGATGCCACAGGAAGCCCATAGGTGGCTCTTGGTGTTCTTGCGGTGGGCATTCTTCTATTAGAACAAAAAGACGAGGAAAAGTCTTGTCTTTGTCGTAACTTTGTTCTAAACTAGAGCTATGGACGAGGTCGACCCCTTCGGTATCGAGAAGCGTGAAGCGCTGCTCGATACCTGGGTGCAGACGCGACAGCGCATCGCCGCTCTGGAAGCCGAAGCAGCGCGACTGCTCTGCGAGCGGTGGGAGCTCGCAGAAGACGACATCGCTGACGCTCCGGTGCATCGCGATGCCATACGCCGTTCGATGATCGCCGAATACTCTGCTGCCGGACGGGTGTCGAAGGGCTCGATGGAGTACGCCTTCGCCGACGCGCTGCACGTGCACGATCTGCCACCGGTCGCCGAGGCGTTCGCGGCCGGTGAGATTTCCGCGGCTCACGTGCGTGAGATCGTGCGGTCTGCAGATGTGATCCGCGAAGCGGTGGCGACGGCCATGGTGCCCGCATCCACCCTGCAGGACTATGCCGAGGCCGTGCTCATCGTCGCCGCCCACGAGACCCCGGCGCGCACCCGCGTGCATGCCCGACAGGTGGCGTCGGTCCTGGCCGAGTGCAGCGTGAGCGAGCGGCATCGGCAGGCGATGGATGAGCGTGCCGTGTCGGTCCGTCCGGTCGGCGACGGCCTGGCGCTGCTGACCGCCGTGCTGCCGGAGTATCTGGCCGTGGCGATCCACGACCGGCTCACGCAGTTGGCGCGCACCGTCACCGACTCCCGAAGCCGGCAGAGCACGACACCGGCGCGCTCGCCATGGATGCGCGATGATGACGATCTCGAGTGGCTGCGCGACCTGCCGCCCGAGATGATTCCCGACGAGTCGGCCGACTCCTTCGGCACGCCCGCGGGGTATGACCTGCCGCCCGAGGCTTTTCCGGTGCCGTTCGACGCCGACTATGCGTTTCTCGGCGACGCGATCTTCAGCCTCGGCAACACGTTCACGACCGACCCGTTCGGAGCGCAGGAGCACGACGCGCGCACCATGGACCAGCTGCGGGCAGATCTGCTCTCGGACCTTCTGCTCACCTCCGATCCCACCGCGCACGGCGACGGGCTCGACGGCATCGCCGCCCGCGTGCAGGTGACGATCGCCGCCACCACGCTCGCCGGTGCGGATGACCGGCTGGCGCAGCTCGACGGACACGGGGCACTCCACCCCGACATCGCTCGAGACATCGCCGCCCGCAGCGGCGGGTGGACCCGCCTGTTCCTCGATCCGGCCGGTCAGATCACCGCTACCGACACGTACAGTCCCACCGAGCAGATGAGACGCCGGCTACGCGCCCGCGACGAACACTGCCGCTTCGTCGGATGCCTCGCCCCGGTATGGCGCTGCGACATCGACCATCAGCACGACCATGCCCGCGGAGGACCCACCGCGATCGAGAACCTCGCCCACCTGTGTCGGGCGCACCATGTGCTCAAGCACCCCGATATCCCCGATGCGCATCGGTGGACGGCGACACAGGGGGAGGGCGGTGTTCTGCACTGGCGCAGCCCGCTCGGGCGCACCTACACCGATCGGCCGACCGCGCGGGTCATGTTCGTCTGAGCTCCTGATCAGTGCCCGGCGTGCGGGCCGATCGTGGACTGCAGCGTCGGTGCATCCGCCCCGGGCACGTACACGGTCGACAGCGCCGGTGTCACCAGCGCCGCGATCAGTGCCGCTCCCGTCACGACGCCCACCGCCGCCACCCACGGGCGGGAGGATGCGGCATCGTCTTCCGTGGTGCGGGTCGCGTGCTGCCTTGCGGAGCGGGTCGCATCCGGGCCTGTGGCACGGGTGGCGTGCTGGTCCGTGGCGCGGGTCGCATCCTGCCTTTCGCTGCGGGCTGCCGCGGCGGCGGCGACGAGCGTGAGCAGCACAGCGGCGGCCACGGCGAGCGGCGAGGCCCCCAGGGCCAACGCCCCGCCGCTCACCCCGATCGAGGCGAGAGCCCCGACCGCGCCGGCGCGAGGCGCCACCGGACGCCCCGCGCGCAGCCCCAGCGCTCCCCAGAGCAACTCCGCCGCTCCGCACAGCAGCAGTCCCACCGCGACCGCCGCCGCGACGCCCCCGGTCTCCTCCGCCGCGAGCAAGACCGACGCCCCCAGCGACAGGTGCAGCAGGCCGCTGCCCCAACTGGCGAGGGCCGGCCACGTTCGCGTCAGAAGCGCCATCGGCTCAGGCCCGCACCGGGCGTTCCGCCGACCGGTCGGCACTCAGGCCAACCGCGAGCAGCACCAGAGCGCTCGCCAGGTGCAGGAAGTGGTCGAAGGTGTTCAGCGCGAGCACGTTCGCCGCGGTCCCCACCAGGAAGAAGCCGACGATGCCCAGCAACAGGTACGCGGCTCCGACCACCGTGTTGGCGCCCTTGGCCGCGCGCACCGACGCGAGACCCGAGACGAGCAGCGCCGCACCGATCAACAGGTGCGCGACGTTGTGTGCCGGGTTCACCATGAAGATGCCCAGCAGCAGTCCGCCCTCGGTGGCGAGGAACGACACGCCTCCGGTCACGGCGAAGCCGAGCAGACCGACGACGAGGTAGACGGCGCCGAAGATCACGGCGACCAGACGGTTCGGGGATGTACGCATGGCGTCCTCCTTCTCTCAGTGCGCGGCAGGATGCCGCTCAGGATGTCTTCGGAACACATCCGCGATCGGATGGGAATCACGATCCGGCTACTCTGAGGTCACCCGTCCACCGAGAGGACCGACCCATGGCACGCTGGCGCATCCGGGACTACCACGCCGACGACATCGACAGCATCCTGCGCCTGTGGGAGCAGGTCACCGCCGAGGGATCCGAACCCGTCTACAGCCTCTCCGAGGTGCTCACCTCGCTCGCGAAGGACCATGCCGTCGTCGCCGTCGTGGGCGAGCAGGTCGTCGGCGCCGCCGTCGGACGCGCCGCCCACGCCCAAGGGTGGGTCGTCTTCCTCGCCACCGCCGCACCCATGCGCGGCGCCGGCATCGGCTCGTCTCTGCTCGCCGCGCTCGAAGCGCGCATGGCACCACACGGCATCTCCAAGCTCTCGGCGCTCATGCCCGCCGCCGAGACCCGCACCGGCGCCTTCGAGCGACAGGGCTTCGCTCTCCAGCAGGACCTGCACTACTTCGAACGCCACATCCCCGTGCAGCGTGAAGAGCTCAAGCTCCTCGCCGAGCTCGGCGGGCGCGTGCTGCCGCGCGGACTGTGGGATGCCGTCGGCGGCATGAACACCGAGAAGGGACTGCTCGAACGCCGCGTCGTGCTCCCGCTCGCCGAATCCGAGCTCGCCGAGCGCTTCGGTGTCGTGCCTCCGCGCGCGATCGTGCTGTTCGGCCCTCCCGGCACCGGCAAGACCACCTTCGCCAAAGCCATCGCCTCGCGGCTGGAGTGGTCGTTCGTCGAGGTCTTCCCGTCCCGGCTCGCCGCACACCCGGGCGGGCTCGCCGGCGCCCTGCGCGAGACCTTCGCGACGATCGCCGACCTCGAGCATGCCGTCGTCTTCATCGACGAGGTCGAAGAGATCGCCTCGCACCGCCAGGGCGAGCCGCCCTCGCCCACGCAGGGGGTTACGAACGAGCTGTTGAAGATCATCCCCGCGTTCCGCGAGCAGCCGGGGCGCCTGCTCATCTGCGCGACGAACTTCATCCGCTCCCTTGATGCCGCGTTCCTGCGGCATGGCCGCTTCGACTACGTCATCCCGATCGGCCTGCCCGACCGTCAGGCCCGCGATGCCATCTGGCGCCGCTACATCCCCGAGGCGGCCGTCGACATCGACGTGCCCACCCTCGTCGAGATGACCGAGGGCTTCTCGCCCGCCGACATCGAGTTCGCCGCCCGCAAGGCCTCCCAGTCCGCCCTCGAGAACGCGGTCGACTCCCGTGCCGACGAACCGGCCGGCCCGTTCATGGATGACTACACCGCCGCCATCGCCGGCACGCGCGCCACCGTGTCAGCCGAGGTCACGGCCGACTTCCTCGAAGACATCGAGACCGTCGGGAGGCTGTGAGTTCAGCCCTTCAGCTGCGCGGCGAGATCGTCCGACTCCTGCTGAATGACATCGACCGTCACCAGGTCGGCGGCGTCGTCGATCAGCACTTGGGTCCACTCCTGCAGGGCATCCGCGGCGACCCCCGAGTCGACCAGCTCCTCCTGCAGCGTCTCCTGCGCCTCGGCGTACAGGGCCGCGAACTCGTCCGTCGCGAGGAACCGCTCGACGAGGATGTTCGACCGGCCAGCAGGGCCGCCGCCCGTGGGTCGTGTCGGCATCGTGCTGTCCGTCGGAGCCTCCTGGGCGCCCGGCGCACCGGGCATCCCACCATCACCCGCCGGCGGTGCCCCGTCGCCACCCCCGAAGCCACCGGCCCCGCCAGGGCCGCCGCCACCCGGCGACGCGCCGAAGGCGAGGTTGAGGTCCCAGTTCACGACCGTCATCCGCTCGGTGGCCGGGTCGTAGTACAGGTACGAGTTGTTGCCGGGGCCGTCGATGTCGTCGGTGTTCTGCACGAGATCCTGAAAGGCGAGATAGGTGGCGAACGCGTCCACATCGAGCCGATCGGCGAGCCCGGCCGCGAACTCGTCATCGCTCGACTCGTTCACCCACTGCAAGAAGTCGATCAGCGGGGTCAGGTCGCTCTCGCCGCCCTCCTGGTCGAACCCGTCGGTGTAGGCGGTGGCCTCGTCGCCGCGGTAGCTGTAGTCGCCGCCGGCCTCGGCCTTGTAGAGCAGGCCGTCGCCGAGCTCTGCCTGCATCCAGGCGTCGTTCGGGTTCTCGATCACCAGCCGCAGCGTCTCATCCGAGCCGTCAGCCGAGAACCGCACCGCGATCGCCTGCTCGCTGGCCAGCCCCGCCGCATCCAACAGCTCCAGCGCGAGCGCCTCGTTCAGGGCCGTCTCGGTGCTGTTCCCCCGCACGACCAGTTCGGTGGTGCCCTCGTGGTTCTGCCCCTCGACGAACTTGTCGAGGCGGATGACCCAGGGCAGATCCTCGGGGTTCTCGGCGGAGAGTTCGGCATCGGCATCCGTCGACAGCGCCCGCAGCGACGAGTTGCCCTTCAGCTTCAACCCGGCGTTCTCGTAGGTCACGCCGTCGATCGTCACCGTCGCCGAGATCCACTCCTTGGTCTCTGAATCCAGATACGTCTGAACCATCGCGTCGTACGCATCCTGGTCGAAGTCGATCGTGATCTCGTGCACGCTCCCCGAGTCCCACAGACCGGATGCCGCGGACGCACCGTCATCGGCCGTGGCCGTCGCGGTGCACGAGGTCAGCAGCAGGGCGAGGGTGGTGGCGGCGCCGGCGGCGGCGAGGGCACGAGCGCGAATGATCTGAGGCATGCTCCCAGTGCATGGCGTCCGGCTATGCCGATTCGGTGGACTGCTGAGCAAACAGGTGAGAGAGCGTGAGGGATCCGCTGGGACGCCTCAGCCGCCACAGGTCTCGAACACGTAGGCATCGTCGCCGCGCATCGTGAGTTCGCGGTCGCGCAGCACGAGGGACGCCGGGGAGTCGGGGTCGTCGCACATCTCCGCGAACGGCCGCGGCAGATTGTCGGTGTACTCGATGTCGATCACCAGGTCGCCATACACCTCCGTGTACGCGGCGCACTCGCCATACGCCGCGCACTCCTCCGCGACGACGAAGTCGAAACCGGCCTGCTCGCGCAACAGGGCCGCATCTTCGGCGGCGTTCTTCTGTGCGGACGCAAGCCCCTGCGCGTGCGCGGTCTGGACGAGCAGCGTGGCCAACGCCAGATTGTCGTCGCGGCTCAGCGCGCCGCCGGACCGCGTGTAGGAGTCGAGGTTGTCGAACTCGACCGCCGCGTAACCGTCGGCGGCGCAGCCGGCGATCCACGGTGCCAGCATCGTCACGATCTGCTCGCGCGCGGCGGCAGTTGACGTGTCGAGCAGCACCTCGTCGGGCCAGTCCGGGTCGATCACGCGCTCGCCGCCACGGTGCAGCAGCACCTCTTCCGGCCAGTCATCCGCCTCGCCGGGCTGCGTCTGGAAGCCGTTCAGATAGCAGATCGAGTACACCCCCGCGGCAGGCGGATCGGTGCGGTCGCGCGCGACGATGCCGACGCCGGGCGCCGGATCGTAGGCGCCACCCAGCTGATAGTCCGGCACGGCGCCCGCCGGTGGCAGCGTGAGGGGCGTCGCCGACGGCGGAGCGGATGCCGGCCCTGCGGTGCATCCACTGATCAGCCCCAGCAACAGCACGGCGACGGCTGCGGCGGCAGTCCGCACCCGGGTCATCCTTTCGCCTTCGCGCGATAGCCCGACGGACTCACGCCATGCAGGCGACGGAAGTGGCGCGAGAAGTACAAGGGGTCGGCGTAGCCGACAGCCGTCGCCACCTCGGCGATCGAGGCATCCGTCGTGTCGAGCAGCGCGCGCGCCCGCGTCATCTTCACCGAGGTGTGGAACGCCGCCGGGCCCCCACCTGTCGCCCGCCGGAACAGCGCGCTCAGGTGCGAACCCGACACCCCGACCAGGCCCGCCAACTCGCCCACGGAGATCGTGCCGTCGATCCGATCCTCGAGGTACCGCATCGCGCGCTCGAGCGCCGAGCCCTCGGCAGGCAAGCTGCTGTCGACCGCGATCCGAGTGAGCAGCTGCCAGCCGAGACCGGATGCCGCCACCAACGCCGCCGGCGACAGTCGGTGCTCGAGCAGCCCGACGATCTCGTCGAACAGGGCGATCGCCCGATCCAGGGACTGCATCCGCGTCACGGGGCGTGACGTGCCCAGTACGGGGCCGGTGAGCTCGGCGACGTCGCTGCCGCGCAGATGCACCCACCAGATCGTCCACGGGTCATCGGTCGACGCCCGGTACTCGTGCGGCGCCCCGGCGGGAATCACCGCGCACTGCGCTCGGCTCACCGTGTGCCAGACCCCGTCGAGCAGCACGGCGCCCTCGCCGGCGGTGCACAGCAGCACGATCGTCTCGTCGACCCCTCGCGCCCGCACACGTCGGTGACCGGCCGCGTGCGGAAAGTAGCCGGCATCCGTCACGGTCAGTCGACGGGTGATCGGATCGTCCAGGGCGGCGCGCACCTGGGGTTGCGGAACGACACACAAGCGTTGCCCGGGGAACCCGTCCGCGCGATAGTGCGACGCACCATGCAGCATCGAATCGTCCATGAACTCCCTCGTTCACACCATACCCGTGAGGGGATTGCGTGCCTACGGTGAGAACCATGCAGACTCCCGAGAAGATCGTGCTGCCGGACGCCCCCGCCGACCTGCAGGCCGTGCTGGATGCCGGCGGCGCGGTCGCGTGGTCGGAGCCTGTGTCGATCCGCACCTACGAGACCGGCGCACCCAGCCCGTACCCGATGTACCTCGACCGCCGCGTCTATCAGGGATCGAGCGGCGCGGTGTACCCGCTGCCGTTCATCGAGTCCATCGCCGATGAACCGATCGTCCGCGACTGGCAGGCTATCCACCTCGAGAACGCCTACCTGCGGGTGATGGTCATGCCCGAACTCGGCGGCCGCATCCACATCGGCTACGACAAGACCACCGGCTATGACTTCTTCTACCGCAACAACGTCATCAAACCCGCCCTGGTCGGCCTCGCCGGGCCCTGGATCAGCGGCGGCGTCGAGTTCAACTGGCCACAGCACCACCGCCCCGCCACCGCCCTCCCCGTCGACACCCAGATCGAGCACGGCGACGACGGATCGGTCACGGTGTGGTGCGGTGACCACGACCCGTTCGCCCGCATGTCCGCCCAGCACGGGGTGCGCCTGAGGCCCGACAGCTCCGTCATCGAGCTCGTGGTGCGCCTGCACAACCGCACCGACGAGCGGCAGACGTTCCTGTGGTGGGCGAACGTCGCTGTCCGCGTGAACGATGACTACCAGTCGTTCTTCCCCGAAGATGTGCGCTTCGTCGCCGACCACGCCCGCCGCGCCCTGACCGCATTCCCGGCCGCCGACCGCCCCTACTACGGCGTCGACTACCCCGCCCGCGCCGCCGAGCGCCCTGGCGCCGACCGCATCGACTGGTACCGCAACATCCCCGTGCCCACCTCGTACATGATCGTCGACTCGCACGACGACTTCTTCGGCGGCTACGACCATGCCGCCGGTGCCGGCTTCGTGCACTGGGCCGAGCGGCGGATCTCCCCGGGCAAGAAGCAGTGGACCTGGGGGGATGCCCCGTTCGGGCACGCCTGGGACGACCAGCTCACCGACGGCGACGGCCCCTACGTCGAGCTCATGGCGGGGGTGTACACCGACAACCAGCCCGACTTCAGCTGGCTGCTGCCGGGGGAGACGAAGACGTTCACGCAGTACTGGTACCCGATCCCCGCGATCGGCCCGGCACACCAGGCGACGACGGATGCCGCAATGCACGTGCACCGCGAGGGAGACGCGGTCACCGCCCACGTCGCCGTCACGTCCCCGCAGCCGGCGGCGCGGCTGCGCATTCGTGTGGGCGGCGTCGTCGTCGCCGAGCGCACCGCCGACCTCATGCCAGGTGTCCCCGCGCGGGTGGCCGCCGCCGTACTCGCGGACGACCCGCTGGCGGTGGAGGTATGCGATCGTGACGGCCACGTGCTCGTCGCGTGGGCGCCGACGGAGGTGGCAGGCGACGAGCCCTGGGTCGCCGAGGAACCGCCGCTGCCTGCGCAGATCGATACCGTCGACGAGCTGTACCTCACCGGCCTGCACCTGCACCAGTACCGGCATCCGACCCGTTCCGCCCTGGACTACTGGCACGCCGCGCTCGCGACCGACCCCGGTGACGTGCGCACGAACCTCGCGCTCGCCGACCTCGACTACCGCGCCGGGCGCTACGGCGAAGCGCGGGAGCGGGTCGAGCGGGCGTTGGCGCGCCTCACCCGTCGCAACGCCAACCCGCAGGATGCCGCGGCCTATCACCTGTACGGCCTCGTGCTCAGCCGCCTCGGCGAGACTATCGCCGCCGAGCGAGCCTTCGGCATGGCGGGGTGGGACGGCGCCTGGGCGGCCGCATCCGGACTCCCGCTGGCCCGTTCACTCGCCGCACGCGGACGCGACCGCGACGCCCTGCGTGTGCTCGACACCCTCGACGGGGTGGTCGCCGCCGATGCCCGCCGCCCCGCGCTGCGCGCCATCCTGCTGCGCCGACGGGGCAGAGCAGTCGAGGCCGACAGCATCCTCACGGCCGCGCTGCGGATCGACCCGCTCGATGCGACCCTGCGCGCCCTGGCCGACCCCGCTGTCGCCCTCGACGCGGCGACGCTTATCGACGTCGCGCACGACCTGCGCCTGGCCGGTGAGACGGATGCCGCCGTGGCCCTGCTGCGCCGGGCGGCCTCGGCAGCATCCACGACCGCAGGCAACCTGGCGCCCCTCGCGCACTACCTCGCCGCCGCCACGCTCGATGAGGCAGGGCGCGCCGCCGAGGCCGCCACCGAGCGTGCCGCGGCCCGCGCGGCCGACCTCACCCTCGCCTTCCCCGCGGGCCTCGACGCCCTCGATGCCCTGCAAGCCGCTCTGGCCGCCGACCCGGACGACGCGGTCGCCCATCATCTGCTGGGCATGCTGCTCTACGCCAACGGACGCCAGGCCGAAGCCGCCGCGCACTGGCAGGCGGCCATCGCCGGGGGGATGCGGCACCCGGTGCTGCTGCGAAACGCGGCCGTCGCCGCATACAACATCGCCCATGACGACGCCCGCGCCTGGGAGCTGTACGCACTGACGCTCGCCGAGGCTCCCCATGACGCGCGGCTGCTGTACGAACAGGATCAGCTCGCCATCCGCCTCGGTCACAGCACGAGCGAACGTCTCGCCCGTCTCCGGCCGCTGCGTCAGGTCGTGCTCACCCGCGATGACCTGACGATCGCCTACGTGCGACTGCTCGTTGCAGAAGAGGAGGCTGAGGAGGCGCTCGAGATCCTCACGACCCGCGCATTTCACCCGTGGGAGGGCGGAGAGGGACAGGCGCTCGCCGCCTGGGATGCCGTGCACGACGCACTGGGCCGGGACCGCGCCGAGCCGCCGGCCACGCTGGGCGAGGCCCGTTCGCCGTTCACCCCGCCGGCCGCCGTGCGCGACGACGGGGTCACCGACTACTTCGCCACGTCCCTCCCCGAACTGCTGCTGTTCACGCGCTGACAGCTCCGCCCGCCTGCTGACGTGCCGCGGGCGGGCGGAGCGCCATCAGCCGAGCAGAGTGTCGCCGATGAAGCCGTGCTCGGCGCAGCCCGGCGGAATCGCGAACACCGCCGAACCGATCGGCGTCGTCCACTGGTTCAGCAGATCGAGCTCATCGAGCCGCCGCTGCAACGGCGTGAACTGACGAGCGACATCGGCCTGGAACGAGACGAACAGCAGACCCGAGTCCGAGACCGCATCGCCCGCCGGCGCCGCGTCGTAGTTGTACGCGCGACGGAAGATGCGCTCGTGCGGGTTGTCGGAACGGGAACGCCGCAGGTGCGCGAACACGGGGATCACGGGGAAGCCCAAGCGGTTCTTCGCCTCCAGATCGGGTTCGTCGTGCTCGGAGGTGCCGGTCAGCGGTGCGCCGGTGTCGAGCGTGCGCCCGACTGATGCCTCGCGGCCATCCCGGTCGAGCTTGTCCCAACTGTCGAGATCCATCCGGATGCGGCGGATCACCGCGCTCGTGCCACCGGTCAGCCAGCCCTCGTCCGACCACACCACCCGATCGAAGTCGGCTGTGCCCGGCTGGGGGTTGCTCGTGCCGTCGACCTGACCGAACAGGTTGCGCATGGTGGTGCCTGGTCGCTCGGTGCCGTGCGCGCGACGGAACCCCGGTTGGCTCCACCGCACGGTGGTAAAGCGCCGGGCATCCTTCAGCAGCATCCGCGCGGCATGCGCCACCGTGAGCGGGTCATCGGCGGCGATCTGCACCAGCAGGTCGCCGTCAGAGAACGCGGGCTGCAGCCGGTCGATACTGAATGCGGGCAGCGGCGCGAGCCAGGCGGGCGCCGGTCCTCCGGCACGGGCGACAAGCGCTGGCCCGAAACCGAACGTGACGGTCAAGCGAGCGGGCGAGACCGCCAGCTCCGGTTCGGTGTCGGCCAAGGCGGGCCGGCCCTGCGTGAGCCGGGCGGCGTCGTCGGTGAGCAGCCGCATGAGCCGCCCGAGGTCGGCGCGATCGACGTCTGCGCGCAGATCCAGTCCCAGAAACAGGGCATGGGCCTGTGCGTCGGTGGCGATGCCCGCCTGGTGCGCCCCGAAGAACGGCACCCGCTGCTCGCCGTGCGGCGGCGCCGTCGGTGCCGGTTGCTCGGCACCGAGCGCCTGGACGGCCAGTATCCCGCCGGCCGCCCCCGCGGCCACGCCGATCCCGGCGGTAGCCCCTCCGAAGAGAAACTGCCGCCGGGTGGCGCGGCCGACGCGAGTGTCGTCGGCAGAGGGCATCAGTGCTCCATGCCCTCGTGGTCGCCCTCGTACTCTTCCTCGGCGCCCGTGAAGTCCTTCACCGGAGCGGTGACGTCGAGCGTCGAGCCGTCGGAGAACTCCAGCGTCACGGTCACCTCGTCACCAGCCAACAGAGGGGCGGCGAGCTCCATCAGCATCAGGTGGTTGGCACCGGGCTCGAGCGCAAAGTCGCCGGCGGCGGGGATCGTGAATCCGTCTTCAACCTCGCGCATGACCATCGCGCCGGAGTCATCGGCGGTGGTCTCGTGCAGTTCGGTCATGCCAGCGGCGGTGGTCGAGGCCGCGACGAGCGTGACGTCGGTGTCCGCCTCATTGATCAGCACGCCGAAGGCGGCCGTCATACCCTCCTCGGCCGACTTCACCCAGGCGTCGTCCAGTGTGATCGCATCGGCGGCGGGCGCGGATGCTGCGGGGGCGGGCGTCTCGGCATCCGCCGCCGTGCAGCCGGCAAGGCCGAGCGTGGCCACCGCCAGCAGGGCGGTGACACGGATGGAGGTGGAACGGACGGTGGAACGAGTGGACATGGCTGTGCCTTTCACAGGTGTGTGCCGCCGCGCGTGCGGTCGACGCGTGTCGTCAGCGCGGACGACGCGGAATCGTGTACAGGCGCGCGCGAAGAGCCGGGCGCGCCGGTGTGCTCGCAGTCGGGCTCCGAGCGCCGCCCGCAGAACGCGGGCGGCCGGTGATTCAGACGCGGAAGGCGGGCGGGCCTCGTCGGCGCAGCAGGCGCACCGGCACATCGAGCGGCACGGCGTCGATGACGAGCGCGAAGGTGAGGCGGCGTCGCGCAGACGGACGTTGAGCGAACAGCACCACGCCGAGGCGGCCGCGCAGCCACGCCATCGTGTGACCGGCCAGATCGCGCAGCGCCACGAGCATCCGCTCACCCCGGTGCAGGGCCGCGATCGTGACCAGCGCGGCGGCCACGTGCCCGGTCCACATCTGCGGATCGGCGACGAGTGCACCGGCGGCGGGCATACTCATCGGCAGACCATGCACGTGCCCGAGCTGTGTGTTCGGGGTGATCGCCCCCAGCACGAACAGCGCGTGAAAGAGAAACTGGCTGCTGGCGACCGAGATGCTCAATCGCACGACCGACAGGCGCCGACCGGCGAGCACGATGCACACCATGAGTGCGAGCACCCACGGCACGAGCACACCGATCAGGCCGGGAACGTCGCCTCCGGCGAAGACGTGCCCGGCCAGTGCGACGAAGATCGCGAGCGTCGCTGCAGCGAAGCCGCGGACGACCGCGGGGCGACGGGAGCGGGACACGATCCCATTCTGTCAGGCCGCGGGCACCGCTCCCGTCTGCGTCGGAGCGGCCGGCCGACGGATGCCGATCCACGACACTGCTCCGCCCAGCGCCATGAGTGCGGCGGTCACCCAGGCCGCATTGTGGAACCCGCCGAGGTCGAGTGTGCCGCCGACGATCGTCGACAGCATCGCCACCACGAGCAGGCCCGCCACACGCGAGACGGCGTTGTTGATCGCCGAGGCGATGCCGCTGCGGCGCTCGTCGACCGCGCCGAGGATCGCCGCAGTCAGCGGGGCGACCGTGAGCGAGAGGCCCAGGCCCATCACGATCATCGCCGGCAGCACCTGCCACCAGTACGAGAACTCTTCCGAGACGGTGAGCAGCAGTAGCGCCCCGACCGCCATCAGCAGGGGGCCGACCGTCATGAACATGCGCGGTCCGTGGCGTCCGGCCCACCCACCCGCGCGCGAGCTGAGCAGGATCATCAGGATCGTCAGGGGCAGCGACGCGAGCCCCGCCGCCGTCGCGCCGAGCCCCGCCCCCTGCTGCAGGTAGACACCGATCACGAAGCCGTTCAGTGACAGAGCCGCGTAGATGAAGAGAGTCGCGAGGTTGCCCCAGCCGAAGTTGCGGATGCGGAACAGATCCAGCGGCATGAGCGGATGCTCCATGCGGCCCTGTCGCACGAGGAAGGCGGTGAGCAGCACGATGCCCGTGACCCCGGGAATCCAGATGCCCGGTGCCGTCCACCCCTGATGCGGCTGCTCGATGAGCGCGAACACGAGAGCACCGAGCCCGACCGCGCAGAGGATGCCGCTCCACCAGTCGATGCGCACCCCGGTGGGGCGGTCGACGACGCCGAGGCGGGGGAGCAGGAAGAGCGTCACGGCGATCGGCAGCACATTGATGAGGAACACGAGCCGCCACGAGGCGTAGTCGACGAACAGCCCGCCCAGCAGCGGACCGGCCAGTTGCGCTCCCGTGGTGAATGCCGTCCACACCCCGATCGCCCGCGCCTGCACCTCGCCGCGCATCATCGCCGTGATGAGGGCGAGCGAGCTGGGCACGAGCAGGGCGCCGGCCGCTCCCTGCAGAGCGCGCGCGATGATGAGGATCAGCGGGTCGGGGGCGGCAGCGACCGCGATCGAGGCGATGCCGAACGCGATCAGACCGATCCGCATGATGCGCACCCGCCCGTACGCGTCGGAGAGCGACCCTGCCAGCAGGATCAGCGCACTGAGCGTGATGAGGTAGGCATCCACCACCCACTGCTGCGTCGTGATGCCGCCGCCGAGCTCGCGGCTGATCGCGGGGAGGGCGACGGTGACGACCGTCCCGTCGAGGAAAGTCACGAACGATGCCAGCACGGCGATCGTGACGACGAGTCTTTGGATGCTGCTCAGCGGGGCCACAGCGAGAGGGTACTCCGGGCATCCCGCACGGCTGCGCTTTTGCCCATCGACGCCGGCGTCCGTGCGGACTACTCTGGCCGCAGGCGGGTCTCCTGCCCGCTCTTACCTCCGGCGGAAGCCGATGACGAAAGCGGTGCGCAATGGACTCGATGATGATGGACGCGATGTCGAAGGACATGTCGCAGATGCCCGGCATGGACATGATGGACATGTCACTCATGCAGGCCTGCATGGATGCCTGCGCCGCGTGTGAGCAGGCGTGCACCGTCTGTTCGACGCAGATGATGGACTGCGGCCCCGCCTGCATGAACTGCGCCGACATGTGCAACACGATGATGCGCTCGATGATGCGGATGCAGGGCATGACGCCCGCGACGATGATGGCGATGCTGGATGCCACGGTCGCGATGTGCCAGTACGCCATGGACAAGTGCATGGAGCACGCTGACCACAGCGAGATCTGCCGGATGTGCGCTCAGGCGTGCAAGGACTGCATGGACGCGTGCGCGGCGATGCGCGAGTCGATGATGAAGATGGCGTCCTGACCGCTCAGGACACCTGCACGTTGTACTGAACTCGACCCACCGCGAGCACGCCATAGGCGGTGTGCACGGCGACGGGGGTGCCTGGCGTGGCCTCGAGGGCGGCAGCGCCGGCATTCCACAGGCTGTGCTCGTCGCCGTCGAGGGTGCGCACCACCACGGTGCCGGATGCGGCATCCGCCCGCGTCACGATCGCGTCCACCCAGCCACGAGGCGTGGCCGATGCCATCCGCGCCTGGATCAGGTGCAGGGCGTGACCGGGGGCGAACGAGGAGCACACGTCTCCGTGGTCGCACATGCAGGCGACACGCTCACGCACCTCGAGGGGCGAAAGGCGGGTCGGCTGGCTGGTCACGATGCTCTCCTGACGGTCGGTGTGCATCGAGAGTACGTCTGTGCGGATAAGCCGCCAACAGTCGCCGACATCTGGCGCAACACGGCGCCGCGGCGGCGCGGGTCAGGTCGTCGGGGTCACCCGAACCCGCCGAGCAGCGCGATGCACGGGCCGATGAAGAGCAGCCAGGATGCTGCGGTGATGATGAGCACCCCCGTTGTAGCCGCACGTGTGCGGGGGAAGAACATCAGCACAGCGCACGCGAGCACGACGACCGCATACGGCCAGAAGAACGCGAAGAAGCCATAGGGGCCTGTGAAGCTCGCGGTGGCGAACGCCAGGATGATCGCCACGATCTGCACGGCGACGCCGATGCCGAGACCGATGGACAGCCAGGCCCCGAAGCTCAGCGGCGTCCGCGGCGGGGGAGCGAACGGCTGTCCCTGACCGTTGCTCACCGTGTAGCCGGGCGCCGGCACCGCATAGGGCGGACTCGCGGGAGGTGTCGGAGGCGGGGTCGGTGGCAGAGATGGCGTGCCCACGGAGGGCGGCGGGGGCGAGACAGGCGGGGGTGGGGGCGAGACAGGAGGGGGCGGCGGCGGGGTGGCGTCGTCGTGCGGGTCTTCGGGCGTGCTCATCGTGCATCCGTCCTTTCGGTTGTCACGGGCAGTGAAACGGCGGTCTGGGCCGAGGCCGGTGGTCGGTTCGCGTGAAAGCGCCCGGTGCGCAGCATCCACCACAGCCGGCCGAGCAGCAGCGGAATCGTCAGCAAAAGAAACAGCTGGGGCCGGGTCAGGCCCAGCCAGGCGACGTCGTTGCCGCGCACGAACTCGACGAAGAACCGGAACAGCGCATACGCGGCGATATAGATGGTGAGCGTCTCGCCGGCGGCGATGGGACGGTGCCGCAGCCAGAACCACAGCACGCAGAACGCCAACAGATGGAAGGCGATCTCGTACACGAAACTCGGGTGCAGGGCCACGCCAGCCTCCGCGCCGACGCGCTGCGCGGCCTCGGTGTCGAGCACGATGCCCCACGAGGTCCCAGTCGGGGTACCCGGCTCTTCGGTGAGCAGGCATCCGATCCGGCCGATCACCATCGCCAGCGCCACCGCGGGGGCGAACAGGTCGCCGGTGCGATCGGGGTAGCGACAGATCTTCTTCGCCACATGCACCCCGAGCCAGGCACCCACGAGGGCCGACAGCATCGAGGCGTTGCCATAGGCGAGCTGATCGACCAGCGAGAGATTCTGCGTCGGGTCGAGGTGCTGGGCCCACGTGCCCAACCGCGAGAACACGGCGGCACCGACCAGGGCGCCCAGCACGAGATAGGCGACGCGGTGGTCGGTCACACCGCGCCGCCGTTTCTCGATGACGAAGACGATGCCGGCGGCGAGCAGCCCCAGCGCCACGAACACCCCGTGCGTCTCCAGTGGCGGCAGCCACGGAAGCAGATCGGACAGGGTCGGGAACATGTCAGCCGCCGAATACCCGCATCCAGGCCATCACCCAGAACGGGATCGCCACCGCGGCGGCGACGGCGATCACCCCCAGGTAGGCGAGCACGAGGCGAGTGTCGCCCAGCTTGCACCGCGAACGCATGAGCCCGGCCTTGCGCGCCTTCGCGTACCCGGCGATCGCGATGAGCGCGAAGACGAGCACCGCGAGGGGGCCGAGGATGCAGGCGATCAGCGCAACGGTCGTGAAGACGCACAGTCGCAGCGGGTCGAACGACGGCGCCGGATGCCCCACGCTGGCGTCGTGCTGCCGCAGTCGGTGCGGGTCGTAGGCGCCGGGGGTGGTCATGTCACACTCCGCACGGCGAGGGGGCGGCGCTCGCCGCGTTCGGGCGCGCCGCCGGCGGTGGGCTCTGCGACCGGAACCTCGCGCCGTCCGGTCGCGGTCGACAGGCGCGTGCGTGCCAAGGGGGCCCAGGCCTGCAGCGCGCAGAACGGCGCGCACTGGTGCTGCTGGGTCGTCTCGTTCACCGTCGCCACATGCACGCAGCACTGGGTGAGGCGCTCCTCGATCATCGTGTTGATGTCCATGAACGGCTTGACCGTCACGCGCAGCACCCGCTCGCCCATCATCTGTCGCATCCGCCCATGCTGGCCGGGCAGTTTCGAGGCGGCGAGGGTGGCGAGCGTGCCGATGCCGAGGTCGCAGTTCACGCAGATGTCGCGCCAGATGTCGCCCATCGACGGATGCGACAGCGAGGACTGTTCGCTGAACAGGTCGAGCAGCGAGGTCTTCACCGCGTCGCGGATCGCCTTGTTCACGTTCGAGTCGGCGATGCGGTTGGCGAGCAGATCGGGGTTGAGATCGAGGAACGTCTTCAGCCGGTCGTGGCCGATGAGAGAGACCAGCGACTTCCACTCGCCCGCGTCGTCCTTGAGGAAGTAGCCCACTGAGCAGCAGTGCGGATGGCTGCACGGGAGGGCGGTGAGGTCACGCCAGGTGATCTCGTCGTCGGTCTGCGGACCGAGCCGCGCCAGCACACCGGTGTGGGTGAGGCGGTTGTTCGGGTCGATCCCTGCCGAGCGGCCGGAGCCGAACACCGGCTGGATCGTGACCCCGCCCACGAACGGCGTCGCCTGCGCGCGCCGGATGACGTCGCCGATCTCGCCGTCGTTCACACCCAGGGCGGCGGTCATCGTCAAGGTGGTGAAGATACCGGCATCCGAGAGCCGTTCCAGCGCCCGCTCCTTGAACCGGCGGATGTCGGCGCCGCGGTGATACGCCGACGCCTCGGCACTTTCGCCGTCGTACTGCAGGTACACCTCGACCCGCTCGCGGTGCTTCTTCAGGAACGCCACGAACTCGTCGTCGTTCGCGATGCGCAGCCCGTTGGAGTTGAGCAGGATGCGCACCACGGGGCGCGCCACGAGGTGTTCGATGAGCTGCTCGAGCCATGGATACAGCGTCGGCTCGCCGCCCGAGAGCATGAGCACGTCGATACGGTCGTTCTCCTTCGCCAACCGCGCGTCGACCGAGGCGAGCACTTCGGCCAGCGGGGCGATCGCCGAGGCGGCCGGGCTGGATTCGGCAAAACAGGTCGGGCAGCGCAGGTTGCAGTGGTCGGTGATGTCCTCGAGCAGGATGCAGGTGTGCTGCGTCTGCATCTGCGGCAGGCCGTCTTCATAGGCCTGCGGCACCGGCTTGAAATTGCCGACGGTGTCGGGAGTGTGCACCTTGGTCGGGGCGGTCCACTGCTCGAGGTAGCGGAGGATGTCAGCCGACTCGTCGTACATGGTCGAGATGAGACCGTGTTCGGGGCATCCACGCTCCAACCACACGGTGCCGTCGCGGTCGGCCAACCAGCCCGATAGGCGCCGCACGTCGCTGAGCGGCTGATCGGGGCGTTCCTCGTGACACTGCGGGCAAAAAGCGTTCACGTACCGGTGGATGCGGTAGTCCCGCAGTGGCATCCCCGACCCCGTCGTCTGTCCCATGGCGTTCACCATAGAGCCCCGTGCCCCCATCCGCCGATAATCCGGGGCGACTGCGCAGAAATCTCGAAGAATCCGCAGAAAGTCGGAATGCCGCGGCGGAGTGTGTGTTGCATCCGAACATGACAACTCTCGGAATCATCGGTGCAGGACACATCGGCAGCCAGGTCGCGCGTGCGGCCGTCGCCCACGGGTACGACGTGGTGATCGCGAACTCTCGCGAACCGGAGACGCTGGCAGATCTCATCGCCGAACTCGGCCCGAAGGCCCGCGCGGCCACGCCTGCCGAGGCTGGTGCTGCCGGCGACGTCGTCGTCGTCACCGTGCCGCTGCGCGCCATCGACCAGGTGCCGGTCGAGCCGCTCGCCGGCAAGATCGTGCTCGACACGAACAACTACTACTTCGAGCGTGACGGACACATCGACGCCCTTGACCGCGGCGAGACCACCACCAGTGAGCTGCTGCAACAGCACCTGCCCACCTCGCGCGTCGTGAAGGCGTTCAACCACATCCCTGCCAAGGACATCACCGTCGACGTCGCACCCGCCGGCACCCCAGACCGCCGGGCGCTGGCGACCGCGGGTGACGATGCCGAGGCCGTGGCCTTCGTCACCGACCTGTACGACCAGTTCGGCTTCGACACCGTCAACATCGGCCCGCTCAGCGAGTCGTGGCGCGTCGAGCGCGACCGCCCCGCCTACGTCGTGCGGCAGAACGCCGACGAGCTGCGCGCGAACCTCGCGATCGCGAACCGCCTGCCCTGAGCTGCGGCACCTGACGGCCCGCACGTGTTCCGCGTGCGGGCCGTCGCCGTACGTCTGGGCGTACACTTTCCGAGTGCTGTTCGCAGAGAGCGCCCGTGGGGCGCAGGAGGTGATCGTCGGCGCGTTCTGCGCTGACGACAGAGGCTGAGTGCGATCCGGCGGCGGAACCCCGTCACCGGAGAGCGAGCGAACCCTGGCATCCGATCTGAGCGATGCCTGACCTCCTGCCGCGAGTGATCGCGGCCTCATACAGAAAGCACACTCATGCGACCCCTCGACGAGCGCGCCATCCGCGCATCCTTCCGCAACGCCTCCCGCAAGGAGGTCACTTCGATCACCTTCCCCGCTGACCTCGATCAGGTCGACTTCGACCGGCTCGACTACTTCGGCTGGTTCGACCCCAAGATGCCCCGCCGGGCGTACGTCGTCGCCGACGTTGACGGTGAACCGGTCGGCATCCTGCTGCAGCGCACCGAGCAGCGCACCCGGACGCGGGCCCAGTGCTCGTGGTGCGATGACGTCACGTTGCGCAACGACGTGCAGTTCTTCGCCGCGCGCAAGGCAGGATCCGCCGGGCGCAACGGCGACACGATCGGCACGCTGATCTGCGAGAACTTCGGATGCTCAGACAACGTGCGCCGGCTGCCGCCGCTGGCATACGAGGGCTACGACCGTGAACTCGCGCGGGAGATGCGGATGCTGCGGCTGCGCGAGCATGTCGCGGCCTTCGTGCGCGAGCTCGGCTGAGCTCAGGCGGCGACGCCGCGCACGTGAACCCAGGCCGCATCGGCCAGTCGTGCGGACAGCCCGGTGAACGCGGCAATGCTGCGGGATCCGGGCCAGTCCGCCGGGAGCAGCTCGGCCGGGAGTCCGGGGTCGACGTAGGGCAGCACCCGCCAGCTGTCGAGCAGGCGCACGTACGCGGCGAAGGGCGCTGCCTCATCGAGCGCGTCGACGGATGCCAGGAAGCGGTCGTGCTCGGCGCGGAGCGCATCGAGGTCCCACCAGCGGGCGGCGGCATCGCGCAGGGGCACGGATGGCTGTGGGTCACTCGTGCGGAACAGAGTCGCGAAGGGACGGGCACTGGTCTCGTCGAGCAGCGCCTCGACTTCGCCGGCGAGGTGCGCCGGGGTGATCCACAGGCCGGGGGCGACGGTGCCGGCCCCGAGGAACAGCAGGCGGCTGCGTAGCTGATGCCGCACGTCGCGCTGCGCCTCGGGCACGGTGGCCGAGATCAGCAGCCAGTCGTCGCCCGGTGTCATCGTGCGTACCTCGAAGATGCGCCGGTCGCCGCGCTCGAGCATGGGCACGGCGGCGGGGTTCAGCGCGTAGCGGGCACCCGGTGTGGCGAGCAGCAGCCCCTTCTGCTTGACCCGGGTGATCGCCGTGCGGGCAGGGGCGGGCTGGATGCCGAGGTCGCCGAGCAGGGTCACCAGGGCCGCCGACGAGATCTCGCCGCCGAGCGGCCGCAGGTACAGCCCGATCACGGTGCGCAGCAGCGAAGTGGTGCTGCCCGGCCGTGCGTCGATGTCATCGACGACCCGGGTCGCTGGGCTTCCCACATGGGTCGCTGGGCTTCCCGCCTGGGTCGCTGAGCCTGTCGAAGCGTCGTCCCCCACCTGGGTCGCTGAGCTTCCCACCTGGGTCGCTGAGCCTGTCGAAGCGTCGCCGGTGTCGGGGTGGGGCCCTTCGACAGGCTCAGGGACCCACTTCTTCGCTCCCTGGGTCGCTGAGCCTGTCGAAGCGTCGTCGCTCACAGCAACGCGTCCCGCACGGCGACGATGCCGCGCAGGGTCTCGGCGTGCGAGGTGCTCAGCGGCGACAGCCCGAGCCGGATGCCATCGGGGAACCGGAAGTCGGGAATGACGCCCTCGCCCCACAACTGCTGCGTGACCTGCTGGAAGTCGGGGTGCCCGATCGTGATGTGTCCACCGCGGTGCGCGGCGCTGCGCGTGCTGAGCAGTCGCACACCGAGCGGCGCGAGCAGCTCATCGTAGGCGCGCACCGCGAAGTCGGTGAGCGAGATCGACTTCGCGCGAACGGCGGTGATTCCGGCATCCGCCAAGTGATCGAGCATGTCCTGCATCGCGAGCATCGACATCACCGGGGGAGTACCGCTGAGCAACTGGCGGATGTCGCCGACCGGGGCGTACTCGGGGCCCATCGCGAAGATGTCGGCCGCGCTCCACCAGCCGTGGATCGGCTGCCGCAGCACGCCCTGGTGCTCGGCGCGCAGGTAGGCGAAGGCGGGCGAACCCGGGCCGCCACCCAGGTACTTGTAGGTGCAGCCGACGGCGATGTCGACGCCCCACTCGTCGAGCTGCATGGGTACGACGCCGGCCGAGTGGCACAGATCCCAGAGCATGAGAGCTCCGGCATCCTTCACGGTCTTCGTGACGGACGGCATGTCGGCCAGGGCGCCGGAGCGGTAGTCGACATGGCTGAGCACCACGAGGGCGGTCTGCTCCGACAGCACGGCAGCGACATCCTCGGCCGTCACTCCGATGATGGGGTCGGGTTCGATCCAGCGCACGGTCGCGCCGACTTCGGCGGCGATCCCCGCGGCGATGAACCGATCGGTGGGGAAGTTGCCCGCCTCGATCACGATCTCGCTGCGGCCGGGGCGGCCGGCGAGTGCGGCGCGCATGAGTTTGTACAGCAGCACGCTGGTCGAGTCGGCGACGATCGTCTGTCCGGGCGCCGCACCGAGGGCGACCTCGGCGATCCGGTCGCCAAGGCGCACGGGCAGGTCCATCCACTGCTCATCCCACGAGCGGATCAAGCGGGTGCCCCAGTCGTGACGGATGAACGCGGCGACCTTGTCTGGCGTCTCCTTCAGGGGGCGGCCCAGCGAGTTGCCGTCGAGGTAGGCGCTGACGCCCGGCGCCTCGGCGAAGGCGTCGAGGTGCGCGGCGAGGGGGTCGGCCGCATCGAGCCGGGCAGCCTCAGCGGTGAGGTCGCCGGCGAGCACCTGGGTGGCCTCGCGCTGTTCTTCGAGCGGATCGTTCATCTCAGGCCTCCAGATCGGCGGGGGTCAGCGGGCGGGCGAGCAGCGGGTCATCGGACGGCACGAGCAGCAGAGCATCGGTACCGACGGCAGGCAGGGGCGCGAGGGCCGTGAGCAGACGGATGCCGTCGACCCCCGCGGCGCGCAGCGCGATGATCTCGGCCTCGCGAAGATCAATCGGGGTGTCTCCGTTGCCCATGTCGGTGCCGTACAGCACGGTGCCGCCGGCCTCGGCGAAGCGGCGCACGTTGTCGATCGCGATCGCCTGATGCGTCTCGTCGTGTACGGCAAGGGTGGAGATCCATGAGACGGCGGCGACCTGGGCGTCGATCTCGGCATCCGTCAGCGGCTCCGTGAAGGGCGCGTGCGCGAGCATGTCGGCGCGCAGGCGTGCCATCCGCTGTGCCTGGCCCGCGCCTTCGGCGTGCGCGACGACGAGCAGTCCTTCTGCGACGGCGGAGTCGACGATCGCCTGTACGGCGTCGTCGTCGAGTACGGGCCCGGCTTCGCTGTGCGCGACGATCTTCACCACGGCGGCTCCGGCCGCGGCGGCCTCGTGCACGGCGGTGGCGGCATCCTCGGCATCCGTCACTCCCCGCACCGAACCGGCCGGCGCCCAGGCCCGGTCGGACGGATACCCGCCCGGGGCGGTGAGGAAGGGGCCGGCGTACGCGACGATGGGTGCGGCGGTGGATGCGACGCCCCGGATCCATCCCGGCTCGGCGCCCAGATCGAGTACTCTGCCGAGGCGGGAGCCGGCGAGGCGCGCATGGTCGACGAGCTGCAGGTGCACGTGATGGTCGGTGAACCGTCCGGTGATCAGGCCCTCGAGGGCGGGCGTTCCGGCCGGAGCGGGCTGCGGGGTCACCCGGCCGTCGTCGGTGAGGGTGCCTTCGCGCACGACGCCGGCGTCGAGGTAGCGGACGGCGCGCATCTCAGCGGCCGATCTCGGTGCGCACGCTGTACAGCTCGGGGAAGAAGGTCAGCGACAGAGCGCGCTGCAAGAAGTCGACGCCGCTCGAACCGCCGGTGCCGACCTTCATGCCGATCGTGCGGGTGACGGTGCGCAGGTGCCGGAAGCGCCAGAACTGGAAGTTGTCCTCGACGTCGACGAGCTCTTCGCACGCCTCGTAAAGGTCCCAGTACTCGCTCGGGTTCTCGTAGATCTCGCGGATCGCCGAGACCAGCTCCGGGTGCTCGCGGTAGGGCTGGCGCACGTCGCGGTCAAGGATCTCCTGGGGCACGGGCAGGCCGCGGCGGGCGACGTAGCGGAGGAACTCGTCGTAGAGGGTGGGGCGCTCCCACTCGGCGGTGAGCAGGGCGAGGTTGTCGGGGTGGTTGCGGAAGACGCCGAGCATCTTCTCGTTCTTGTTGCCGAGGGCGAACTCGACGGCGCGGTACTGCACCGACTGGAAGCCGGAGGAGTTGCCGAGGTCGCCGCGGAACTGTGCGTACTCGGTGGGGGTGAGGGTCGCGAGCACCGACCACTGCTGGGTGAGCACCTCTTGGATGTGCTTGACCCGGGCGATGTGCTTGAGCGCGGAGCGAAGGTCGTCTTCGGCGAGGCGGTCGCGTGCGGTGCCCAGCTCGTGCAGCACGAGCTTGAGCCACAGCTCGGTGGTCTGGTGCTGGATGATGAACAGCATCTCGTCGTGGTGCTCGGGGCGAGAGACCGGATGCTGTGCGCCGAGCAGTCGGTCGAGGTCGAGATATGACCCGTACGTCATCCGGTCTTTCAGATCGGTGACGATGCCGTCTTCGAGGGCGCGCTCGTTCTCGGTGCTCATGCCCAGCAAAGTATCACTTTTGTTGCGAACGTCACAAGAGTGAAATGCCCTCGGTCCCTGAGCGAGCGCAGCGAGACGAAGGGTGTCACTGCGCGACGTGCGAGCGGATGCGGTCAGTC
This sequence comes from Microbacterium istanbulense, assembly GCF_037204145.1. Classification (NCBI taxonomy): domain Bacteria; kingdom Bacillati; phylum Actinomycetota; class Actinomycetes; order Micrococcales; family Microbacteriaceae; genus Microbacterium; species Microbacterium istanbulense. Next base: position 175,845 of record NZ_JBBDGN010000001.1, on the reverse strand, counting down.
GCGAAGCAGCAGCCGGATGCCGAGCAGATAGCCTTCCTCGTCGAAGTCGCCGACGAGAGCGCGCTGCAGCATGAACCCCGGCAGCAGTCCGATGAGTGTGGCGCTCGTGGCGGCCGCCCAGCTGGCGGGGGCCTGCCCGGCGGGCAGTGCCTCCGGATGGGCGGCGCCCCATCTGGTCAGCGCCCCGGTGATCGTGCCGCGCATGTCGCCGATCATTCCCTGGATGTGCGCGCGCAAGTCGGAGTCGACAGTCGCCTCCGACCAGACCTGCACGATCGCCTGCGCGGGTGCGTGTGCGCGGACGCCGTTGATGAGCAGTGTCACGATCTCGCTAGGCGAAAGTGGATGTTCGGCCGTGGCGGCCTCGACGACGGCTCTGCGTTCGCCGAGGACCTGGGTTGCCACTCCGCGGATGAGGGCTTGTTTGCTGGGGAAGTAGCTGTAGATCGCGCCGGCCGACAGGCCTGACTCGGCGATGATGTCGGCCATCGACGTCTGCTGATACCCGGCTCGCAGAAAGCAGCGCAGGGCTGCCTGCATGATGTCGCTGCGGCGTTCCTCGCGGCGACTCTCGCTGATCTTCGGCATCCGCACTCCTCCTTGACAAGCGTACGGGAACTGGGGCAATCTAAAAAGAACGAACATTCGTTTTGCAAGGAGTGGATCATGTCTGAATCATCCGTGACCCCCGCGGTGACCCCGTGGCAGCGCGTCGTCGGCACCGGCATCGCTCTGTCGCTGGTGGTCGGTGTCATCCTGCTGGCTTTCGCCTGGCCCTCACTGACGGCGTCGCCGCGCGGCGTGCCGATCGGCATCGTGGGGGAGGGCCCGGCGGCGGAGCAGGTTACCGCGGCCGTGGGCGCGAACGCCGATGACGCGATCGAGCTCATCTCGTACGAGGATCGCGACGCGGCCGTCGCAGCCGTCGAGCGCCGCGAGGCGTACGGAGCGATCGTGCTCCCCGCCAACCCGGCCGCGCCGGGTGCGGCGCCCGAAGTGCTCAAGGCCACAGCCGGCAGCGCCCAGGTCGCGGGCATCCTCGATGGGCTCGCGGCCCGGGTGCAGGACCAGGTCGACGAGCAGATCCGCGCCCAGGTGGAGGCGATGTCGGCGCAGACGCCCGGGCCCGTGACGATTCCGCGCGTGAAGGTCACCGTCACAGACCTCGTCCCCTTCGCCGAGTCCGACTCCACCGGCGCAGGACTCGCCGTCGCGATGTTCCCGCTCGTGCTCGGCGGCGTCATTGGTGGCGTCGTGCTCACGCTGACTGTCTCGGGTGCAGTGCGCCGGGTCGTCGGCGTCGTCGTCTACGCCGCCGCAGCGGGACTCGTACTCGCCGGGGTGCTGCAGGGCTGGGTCGGCGGGCTGCAGGGCAACTTCTGGGCGAACGTGCTAGCCCTGGCGCTCGCCGTCGGTGCGATCTCCAGCACCGTCACCGGGTTGACGTCCCTGTTCGGGCGTGTGGGCACGGGGCTCGGCGCCATCGTCATGGTGCTCTTTGCCAACCCGATCTCGGCGGCGTCCGTGCCGGTGCAGTTCCTGCTGCAGCCGTGGGGCGCCATCGGTCAGCTTCTACCCCCGGGCGCGGCCGGCACGCTGCTGCGGGATCTGTCGTACTTCCCCGCAGCCGATGCCACTGGTCCCTGGCTGCTGCTGTCAGTGTGGTTTGTGGTGGGGCTCGCGCTCACGTCGGTGGATCTGTCGGCTCGCCGGGCAGCAGCGCGTCGCGCCGTTCAGATCACTGCCTGAACTGGGCTGGCGTCTTCGCCGAGCCGCCGGTCGAGGTCGGGCTGCGCCCCGTGGGCATCCGGTCTTCCAGGTCGGTGAAGATGCGGTCTTCGAGGGTGCGCTCGTTCTCGGACCTCCTGAGCGAGAGCAGCGAGACTCCGGGCGTGAGCCTGGCGAAGGGCCGCTACCGCCTCGCTTCGTCTGTGGGCTTGCCGACGACGAGGCGGAGCGGCGTGCCATCGGTCTTGACGGTGCGCGTCGTGATGGTCATGCCTTCCGTGGATCCGGTGACTTTGGGCTCGCTGCCCCGACGTGTGGGCGAAACTCGTTCTGCGGCGTGGTGACGATCACCGTCCCCGACCCGACCTCCACACCTGGGCTGGCCGTTGGGCTGGCGGGTCCCTGAGCGAGCGCAGCGAGACGAAGGGCGTGTGGGGTTCTACGGACGGATGCTGCGTGTCGTACTCCCACGGCCCGCGACACGCCACATCCGCCACGTTTCGTCCCTTGGAAGCTTCACCGACCGCCGCCTCAGAATCCTCGCCCGTGGCGCTACGCCGCCATTTCGCGCAGCGTGCAGCTGGTGGGCACCGCATCAGTGAGGAAATAGGCGTAGAAGATCTCGGCGGCCTCGTCAGCGGTGAAGACCTCGCCGTCGCGGACAGCGGTGCTATGGGCGCCGTCCGCCCACGAGATGATTCTCGTCAGCGGCGCGGACGGGTCGGTGCAGGGCTTGCCGACCACGAAGTGGTGCGGCGTGCCATCGGTCTCGACGGTGCGCATCTCGATGGTCATGCCTTCCGCGGAGCCTGCCGCTTGGAGGAACGTCTCCGAGTATGGGGCGTCGTTGATGTCTTTGCCCTTGGGTACACGCCACAGGCTGTATGCCCAGCTGGAGGCGCCATCCAGGGTGTTCAGGGACGTGCGGATCTGATCGGGGTAGGGGCGGAAATAGTCGACAAGCGGGCCACGGCGTTTCCCGTCGAACATGGTGATGTGGGTGGGGGTGCTCATGGCTTCGCCTTTCGATCGATGACGGTCGTCTCGTCGTCTCGCTCCTCGCTCAGGAACCTTGGGGTTAGAGCGCCGGCGTCCGCCCAGGGGGAGTCCTCCGCGACCCAGGCGCCCCCGATGCCTCAAACGCCGCGGCCAATCGCAGCAGCGCCGAGTCGTGGTAGGCGCGCCCGGCGAAGGTGAGACCGATCGGCATCCCGATGTCGCTCATCAACCCCATCGGCACCGTCACCGTGGGGATGCCGAGGTGGCGCACCGTGAGGTTGCCGTTGGCGATCCAGGTGCCGTTGCGCCAGCCGAGATCGGCGGATGCCTCATTCACGTCCATGTCGGCGGGCCCGACATCGGCGACGGCGGGGAACACGACGGCGTCGAGCGAGAGCCCGTCCATCCACGCCTCCAGGTCGACCCGGCGCGTCTCCTCCAGCCCGCGCAGACCGTCCGGCAGCTCCGGCATGTCAGCGATACCGATGCCGGGGTTCTGCGCGACCCACCCCGGGTACTCGGCGATGTCGTCGTCGAAGCCGGTGTACCGATCGGGCAGAGCACCTTCCGGGTGCGGGAAGATCGCTGTGCCGTCGACATCCGCAAGAGTGCGCAGGGCGGGGTCGCCGTTGGCCTGCAGGAAGTCCTCCCAGCCCCACGCCGACAGGTCGACGATCTCGCGGTGCAGGTACTCGGGCGAGACGAGCCCGCGCGTCGCGATCGTGGGGGCGCCCAGGCGGTCGCCCTCGTAGTTCGACACCACGGGGAAGTCCACCTCGACCACCGTCGCGCCGGCCGCTTCGAGGTCGCGGCGCGCCGCCTCCCAGCGCTCGATCACCGAGGCGCGCGTCTCGATGCGCTGCCCCGTGGGCCCACCGATGCCGGGATTCTCGGCGGTGCCGGCATCCGGATCGGCGTTGATGTACATCTTCGGGATGCCGATGCGGGCCCCCGCGAGAGCGCCTGCTCCTTCGGCCGCGAGAGCCGGGTACGACGCCGGGCGCACGGCGGATGCCGCGGGCAACTGCACCCACGGCTGCGCGCGCCAGAAATCGCCTCGGGTCTCGGCGTCGTCGGCGACGATCACGTCGAGTACCTCGAGCAGATCGGCCATGCTGCGCGCGTGCGGCACCACCACATCCATGGTCGGCACGAGCGGCCAGTTGCCGCGCACCGAGATCACACCGCGCGAGGGCGTGTACGCGCACAGGGCGTTGTTGGTCGCGGGACCCCGGCCGCTCGACCAGGTCTCCTCGCCCAGGCCGAAGGCCGCGAACGATGCGGCCGTTGCCGTGCCTGAGCCATTCGACGAACCCGACGCGAACGGCGCCGTGAGGAAGTCGGCGTTGTACGGGCTCTCTGCCCGGCCGTAGACGCCGCGCTGCATCCCGCCATTCGCCATCGGCGGCATGTTCGTCAGCCCCAGGCAGATCGCTCCGGCAGCGCGCAGGCGCTCGATCGTGAACGCGTCGCGCTGGGCGATGAGATCGGCGAAAGCGGGCGAGCCCGCGGCCGCCGTCAGCCCTTGCACCAGGTAGCTGTCCTTGGCGGTGTAGGGGATGCCGTCGAGCGGTCCGCGCACCTCGCCGGCAGCGCGCCGGCCGTCGGCGGCGGCGGCCTCGGCGCGCGCCTCGGGGTTCGCGACGATCACGGCATTCAGAGCCGTCTCGGTGCCCGGTCCATCGAAGGCGGCGATGCGCGCCAGGTAGGCGTCGACGAGCTCGACAGACGTCGCCTGACCGGTCTCGAGCGCGCGGCGCAGGTCGGCGATGGATGCTTCGGTGACCTCGATCATGCTGATACCTCCAGAAGGGGCTGCTGCTGGGTGATGCAGTGGATGCCACCACCGCGATCGAACAGGGGGCGAGCATCCACCGTCACGACGCGCCGACCGGGGTAGACCTCTGCCAGGATCGCTCGCGCCTCGGCATCCGCCTTCTCGTCGCCGAAACCGCAGGCGACGACGCCCTCGTTGGTGACGAGGTGGTTGACGTAGCTCCAGTCGACGAAGCCCTCCGCATCGCTCAGCTGTGCCGGTGCGGGGATGCCGACAACCTCGAATTGGCGGCCGGCCGCATCCGTCTGCTGCTCGAGGTGGGCGCGCAGTTCGCGGGTGACGTCGTGGTCGGGGTGCGCCGGGTCGCGCTGCTCGTGCAGCAGGATGCGCCCAGGTGAGACGATGGTGGCGACGATGTCGACGTGGCCGTTGGTGCCGAACTCGTCGTAATCGCGGGTGAGGCCGCGTGGCAGCCAGACGGCCTTCGTCGCACCGATCGTGCGCAACATCTCGGCCTCGACGCGCTGCCGGTCGGCGAAGGGGTTGCGGCGCGGGTCGAGCTGCACGGTCTCGGTGAGCAGCACGGTGCCTGCGCCGTCGACGTGGATGCCGCCGCCTTCGTTCACGAGGGTGGAGCTGATCAGCTCGGCGCCGGTGACATCGGCGATGATGCGGGCGTGCTGCGCGGCTTTCTGCCAGTCGGCCCAGGCGGGAGCTCCCCAGCCGTTGAAGATCCAGTCGACCGCACCCAGGGTGCCGGGGCGCTCGTCGTCGATGACGAAGGTGGGGCCGGAATCGCGCATCCAGAACTCGTCGACCGGTGCCTCGATGATCTCGATCGCGCCTGAGAGCATCCGCTTGGCGCGCAGCTGCTCGCTCGGGTCGACGAGCATCGTGACCGGCTCGAACTCGCTGACGGCGTTGGCGACCTCGGTCCAGGTGGCATAGCCCTCTTCGCGGAGCACGTCGGTGTCGCCCAGCGTCTGCCCCTCGGTGGGGAACGCCATCCAGGTGCGCTCGTGTGCGTCGGTCTCGCTCGGCATCCGCCAGCCCATGGCGATCTCCCTCGGTGTCCGGTATCTTATTGACCACATGATCAACAAGTGGAGAGTACCGACCGGATGACCCAGGCGTCAAGACCTCAGCGGGTACGCAAGAGCCCCGACGAGCGGCGGCGCGAGGTCGCCGCGGCGGCGCGCGAGATCGCGCTCGCCGAGGGGCTCGACGGGCTCACCCTGCGCGCGGTCGCAGCGCGGATCGGCGTTGCCCCTGGCCTCGTCGCGCACTACATTCCCAGCATGGACGACCTCGTCGCCGACACTTTCGGCGACATCGTCGCCGGTGAACTCGCCGGCATCGTCGAACTCATCGCCGGTGAGCCCGACGCGGCTGGTCGCATCGGCATGCTCGTCGACACCGTGCTCGACGGCGGGCGCCGCGACGTCACCCTGGTGTGGGTGCAGGGGTGGGCGCTCGGCGCCCGTAACGACGCCCTCGCCGCCCGGGTGCGCATCGAGATGGATGCCTGGCAGCAGGCGATCGCCGACGAGATCGTGCGGGGGCAGCAAGCCGGCGCGTTCGGGCACGAGGATGCGGATGCCGTGGCGTGGCACCTGCTGGCAATGTTCGACGGGCTCGGCGCGCAGGGTCTTGTGCGGTGGCGCGACGATCCCGACCGCACGGCCCTCACACGACGGGTGCTCGCCGGGCTGCTCGACGTCGACCCGGCGGTGCTCGAACGATGACCGATCACGTGTCGCCGCGCCCTGCGGCGGGAGGTAGCGTTGTCTCCGGCTCACGCACCCTCACCGGTGGGCTCCCCACTTCAGCGCCGAAAGGAACGCCCATGGACGCTGTGCGCATGCACGCCCCCTCGCCCGAACAGGCCGCCATCGTCGATGCCGTGCTCGACTACTCCCGCCGGCGCATGCTCGCCACGGATGTGCCGCTGGACAAGCCGCAGAGCGAAGCCGAGCTCAACCGTCTCGTCGGCCGCACCATCACCGATGCGGGCCTGGGCGCGCAGCGCGCGCTGAGCGTCTTCGAGCACATCTTGGCCCCGGCCTGCCTGACCACCAGCCACCCGCTGTACCTGTCGTTCATCCCGACCGCGCCCACCACGGCCGCGATCGCCTTCGACCTCGTCGTCTCGGCATCCGGTTTGTACGGCGGCAGCTGGCTCGAGGGCGCGGGTGCGGTGCACGCCGAGAACGAGGTGCTGTCGTTCTTGGCGAAGGAGTTCGGGCTGCCCGAGGGCGCCGGCGGCGTGTTCGTGCAGGGCGGCACGATCGGCAACCTCTCGGCGCTCGTTGCAGCCCGCGAGGCCGCGAAAGCGAAGCTCATCGCCGCAGGTGCCGAGCTGCCGCAGCGCTGGAAGATCGTCTGCAGCATCGAGGCGCACTCGTCGAACAAGTCGGCCGCGAAGGTGATGGATGCCGATGTGGTGCTGGTCCCGGCCGGCGAGGACGGTGTGCTGCGGGCGGATGCCGTGCGCGACGCGCTCATCGAACACGGTGACGCGGTCTGCGCCGTGGTCGCGACGGGAGGATCGACGAACTTCGGCATCGTCGATGACATCTCGGGCATCGCGGCCCTGAAGGACGAGTTCGACTTCTGGCTGCACATCGACGGGGCCTACGGGCTCACCGCCATGCTCGCCCCCGAGGCGCGGCACATCTTCGCCGGCGTCGAGCGAGCCGACTCGGTGATCGTCGACCCGCACAAGTGGCTGTTCGCGCCGTTCGACTGCTGCGCGCTGCTCTACCGCGAGCCGGATGCCGGCCGCCGGGCGCACACCCAGCACGCCGAGTACCTCGACACGCTCACCGACACCGACGAGTTCAGCCCCTCGGACTATTCGATCCAGCTCACCCGCCGCCCGCGCGGGCTGCCGATGTGGTTCTCGCTGGCGACCTACGGTGTGGATGCCTACCGGGATGCGATCGGTGCGACGCTCTCGCTCACGCAGCAGATCGCCGCCGAGATCGCCGCGAGGCCGGAACTGAAGCTCGTGCGCGACCCGCAGCTGTCGGTCGTCGTGTTCGAGCGTGAAGGCTGGGAGCGGGCCCACTACGACCGTTGGTCGGCGGCATTGCTCGACTCGCAGCGGGCTTTCGTGGTGCCGTCTTCGCACAAGGGACGCCCGAACACGCGCTTCGCGATCCTTAACCCGCTGACCACTTTTGACGACCTGGTGGGCATCCTCGACACCATGAAGTGACCTGTTGGGTCGCTGAGTTCGCACCGGTTGGGTCCCTGAGCTTGTCGAAGGGCCCTGACGCTTCGAAGGGCCCTGACGCTTCGACAAGCTCAGCGACCCAGGCTGGCCTGGCGACGCTTCGACGGGCTCAGCGACCCAGGGTCGTCAGCGGCCCAGCGTCTCCAGCACCTGATCCGTGGTTTGCAGGGTGATCTGCGGCGGGTAGAGCGACATCACCTGGACGGCCGCCGCATGGTTCTCGGCGGTCGAACCGGCGCAGGCATCCGTCACGACCGTGAGGCGGGCGCCGGCATCCGCACCCGCGAGCGCCGTCGAGACCACGCAACAGTCCGTCGAGACGCCGGTAAGCGTGACGAGCGCACCGCGGCCGACGATCGCCTCGATCTCGGCTCCCCACTTGCCGAAGGTGGGCAGGTCGAGCGTCGGATGCGGCGAGAGCCCCGCCACCTCGGGCACCAGCGCGAACAGCGGATCGCTCGGCGGCTGATCGGCGAACGGCCAGGCGGCGAAGTAGTCGCCCCACGAGGTCGAGCGATCGGCCGTCGGCATCCAGCGCGTGATCAGCACGCGCTCACCGAACGCGGGGGCGAGGCGGCGGATGTTCGCCACCGCCTCGGCGAAGAACGGCGACCCCCACGCCGAGTCGGGACTGGCGAAGATCACCTGCGGGTCGACGATCACCAACCAGGGGCGCGTCGACGGGCTCAGCGACCCAGCACTCACGCGGCCTCCTGCCGCCGGATCTTCTCCGCCCGGCCGAACCAGCACACGACGAACCCGATCACGAGGGCGAAGAACACCCCGAGGTTCGCGTAGGCCCACTCGCCCTCCCTGCCGCCGATGAGGAACAGCAGGTAGCCCTGCCAGTTGTTCCACGCGGCATCCTCAGCGAAGAGGTTGACGACGAAGCCCCAGCCGATCGCCGAGGCGACGACCATCGTGCCGATCGAGAGCCAGTCCCAGGCGCCGTATCGACCGTTCGGGTCGAACAGGGCCTCTTCGTCGTAGTCCTTCTTGCGGCGCAGGATGTCGGCGATGAGGATGCCCGCCCACGCCGCGAGCGGAACGCCGAGCGTGATGAGGAAGCTCTGGAACGGGCCCAGGAAGTCGGCCGCGAAGAACACCACCCAAATGGTGCCGAGGGTGAGGATGACGCCGTCGATCGCGGCCGCAGAGGGGCGGGGAATACGGATGCCGAGGCTGATGAGCGTCAGACCCGAGGAGTAGATGCCGAGCACGGCACCCGAGACGAGGGCGAGCACAGCCGTGAGCAGGAACGGCACGAGCACCCACACCGGCAGCAGCGACGCGAGGGCGCCGATGGGGTCGGCGCCGACGGCGGCCATGAGTTCGGCATCCGACCCCGCGAGCAGGATGCCGAAGACCACGAGCAGCACCGGAGCGATCGCCCCGCCGAAGGTGTTCCAGAATACGATCGCCCCATCAGACGCCGTGCGCTTCTGGTACCGCGACCAGTCGGCGGCGATGTTGATCCAGCCCAGGCCGAATCCGGTCATCACCATCACCAGGGCACCGATCACCTGGCCGATGTTGCCGTCGGGATGGGCGAGCACGGCGGCCATGTCGATGTGCGGAATCGTGAGCAGCACGTACAGGATCGTCACCAGCCCGGTGATCCAGGTGAGCACCGACTGCAGCTTCATGATCGTGTGATACCCGAGCACCGAGGCCGTGACGATCAGGGCCGCGACGATGACGGTGGCGACGATCTTCAGCGCCACGCTGTCGCCGTCGCCGCCGAGCTGGGTGATCACCGTCGCCGTGGCGAGCACGGCCATGATCGCGAGGAACGTCTCCCAGCCGATCGAGGTGAGCCACGACACGATGCCGGGCACCTTCTGCCCGTGCACGCCGAACGCAGCGCGGGAGAGCACCATGGTCGGCGCCGAGCCCCGTTTACCGGCGATGGCGATGAGCCCGCACAAGAAGAACGACACCACGATGCCGACCACCGACACGAGCGTCGCCTGCCAGAACGAGATGCCAAAGCCCAGCACGAACGAGCCGTAACTCATGCCGAACACCGACACGTTGGCCGCGAACCACGGCCAGAACAGGTCTCTGGGCTTCGCGGTGCGTTCGGATTCGGGGATGATCTCGATGCCGGCGCGCTCGATCAGCGCGCCCCTCTGCTCGCTCATGTGCTCATCCTGGCACTGAGCGGGGGCGGATGGGGTCAGCCGGCGAAGAACGCGCGGGCGACGCGGGAGAGATCGTGCAGGTCGCTCACCCCGGCGAGCTCACGGGCCGAGTGCATCGACAGGATCGGGATGCCGACGTCGACCGTGCGGATGCCCAGGCGCGTTGCCGTGATGGGGCCGATGGTCGAGCCGCAGGGCACGGCGTTGTTCGACACGAACTCCTGCGAGCCGACGCCCGCAGATTCGCACCAGGCCGACCAGGCGGCCGCGCCGACGGCATCCGTCGCGTAGCGCTGGTTGGCGTTGATCTTCAGGATCGGGCCCGAGCCGAGCAGCGGCTGCACGACCGGGTCGTGCTTGTAGGCGTAGTTCGGGTGCACCGAGTGGCCGACGTCGCTCGAGAGGCACCAGGATGCCGCGTAGGCCTGGCGGCGCTGCGCGCCGTCGGCACCGAGCGACTCGTAGATGCGCTCGAGCACGTCTTCGAGGATGGGGCCGGCCGCGCCCGAGCGCGAGTTCGAGCCGAGCTCTTCGTGGTCGAACGCGGCGAGCATCGGGATGACGGGCAGCGCTGACGAGGCCGCCTCGATCAACGCCACCACGCCCGCGTGCACCGAGGCGAGGTCATCGAGCCGGCCGGATGCGAAGAACGCGTCATCCTTGCCGAAGACGGCTCCACGGGCGGTGTCAGCGACGACGACGTCATAGCCCCGGATCTCGGCGGGGTCGACGTCGGCGGTGGCGGCGAGCTCGGCGAGGATGTTCTCCTCGGTCGGGTCGCCGACGCCCCACACCGGCTGGGTATCGGTCTGCTTGTCGAGCGTGAGCCCATTGTTGGCCGTCCGGTCAAGGTGGATGGCCAGCTGAGGCAGGCGCAGCATCGGTCCAGTCGCCGCGAGTACGACCCGGCCGTCGGCGAGGGCCAGGCGCCCGGCCAGTTGCAGCTCGCGGTCGAGCCACGAGTTCAGCAGCGGCCCGCCGTACACCTCCACTGCGGCCTGCAGCCAGCCCTTCGAGCCGGTCGTCGGCTGCGGCTTGAGCTTGAATCCGGGGGAGTCGGTGTGTGCGCCCAGTACGTGCACGGGCGTCGTGGCGGTGGCATCCGCCGGCACCACCCAGCCGATCGCGGCGCCGTCACGGACGATCACGAAGCGGCCACCGGGCTGCGGCGGCCAGGCGTCGTCCTCGGCCAGGCGGATGAATCCGGCATCCTCGAGCCGGCGCGCGACCTCTTCGGCGGCGTGGTAGCTCGACGGCGAGGCGGCGACGAAATCGGCGAGGTCTTCGGCGTGCGCGAGGGCGGCGGGAGTGACAGGCATGTCTTCGATCGTATCGAGCGCACACGAAAGCCCCGACGGTCGCCGGGGCTTTCACGTGGCTCAGAGCTTGAGGGGCAGGATCTCGATCTTGCTGTTCGTCCCCGGCTCCGGCGGGATGACGACGACGTACTCGCTCTTGCCTCTGGCCAGAGCGATGATCAGCTCGCCGGGGAGAGTGGGCGTGAGGCGGGCCGCAGAGACGCCCTGAATCACGCCGGCCTTGACGGCCGCTCGGGCGGCTGCCTTCTTCGCCTTCTTGTCGAGGGCGGCGTTCTCGGAGGCGTACTGGAACGCGGCAGCATCAAACGCCTCGTCGGGCATGCTCGGGTGCGAGAGCAGCACCGTGTCTGCCTGCTGGTTGCCGCTCTTCACGCGCAGGCCGGTGAAACGCTGACGGGCGACCCAGCCACGCTGCTGGAAAGCCTCGAACCGCTTGCGACCAGTCTTGCCACGGGTGGAGAGGTGAACGATGAGGGCGATCACGGCCAGCGGCAGCGCGACCAGCGGTGCATAGACGGCGAAGAAGCGGAACGCCTCGCTGCGGCCGGCCCGGTAGCCCTCGAACTGCACGGCGTCGGGGTCGAGGAAATAGCGACCCATCAGGTACCAGTCCCAGTCGGTGGCGGAGCCGAGCTGGAAGAGGTTGACGCCGATGGCGAGCACCGTGATGAGAATCAACGACCAGAACAGACCGATGGGCGCGCTTCGCACATCCAGGGCTTTCGAGAATCCTTCGGGAGTAGTCAGCTGCTGTTGGACGGTGGCGAAAGTCATGCAGAAGAGCATATAGATGCCGGTGGACGATTCTGCGCGCGTAGAACCGGTATATCGGGGATGTGACGCCGACGCTGATCGCACATGCCGTTCGCGCATCGCTGTGCGGGGCGAGGTGTGGATCGCTGGGCGGGCGCCGAGGCTGACCGAGTATTGGAATATTGCTGTGAGCTGGGGTATTCGGGGTTCGAATGTCGGTGGCCCTCGGTTGAATGGGGGTATGAACAGCATCGTTGCCGCACTCGAGGAGGTCGCTGCGGGCCTGGCCGCGGTGATCGATGGCGCGGTGCGGTCTGATGCGTTGACGATGACCGATGATGCCGCGCTGGGTGATGTGCTGCGGGCAGGCGGTGAGGTGAAGCGGCTGGTCGAGGCGCTGCTGATCGAGAGTGTCGCGGAGGTCGAGGCGCGGTCGGCGGGGTTACGGGATGAGCGGTTCACGACCCGGCAGGGATGCCGGAGCACGAACGAGCTGGTGCAGCGGAGCGTGGGGGTGGATGCCCCCAGTGGTGCCCGGTTGGTGAAGGCCGCGAAGGCGGTGCGGCGGCACGTGGACACCTGCACCGGGGCGCCGCTGCCTGCGCGGTGGCCGCTGCTGCGGGAGGCGCTGCTGGACGGGGCGATGGGACTGGACGGCATCCTTGCCGCGACGGGGCCGGTGGAGCAGGCGGGCCCGCGGATCGGCGACGCCGACCGGTTGCGCGCGGATGCGGAACTCGCCACCCACGCCTACGGTGGCGACCTGTCCGGCGATCTGTCCGGCGGCGGTGTCACATCGGGTGGTGGCCCGGGGGCGACGGCGGAAGATCTCCGCATCCTGTCCCACGTGATCGTGACCTACCTCGACCCCGATGGTGCCGAGCCCGCGCACGAGCGGGCCCTGCGGCGCCGGTCGGTGACGTTCGGAGCGACGAAAGACGGGGTGATCCCGGTGCGGGCGGCGTTGCTGCCCGAGGTCGCAGGGCAACTGCGGCGCCTGTTCGACGCGTACCTGTCCCCGCACGTCGACGGGCCGCCCGCACCGGGCGTGCGCTTCACGCCCGACGAGTCCGACAGCGGCGAACTCGACCCTGAGGGTGACGGGTTCGATACGGAATGGGAGGGGCTTGTGCCCCTCGATAGCCGCACCCGAGAGCAGAAGCAGCATGATGCGCTCGCGGCGATCCTCACCCTCGCCGCCGGGCATGATGAGACGCCCAGCCTGGGTGGTGCGGCACCGACACTGGTGGTGTCGGTGACCGCCGACGACTTCGCATCCGGGACCGGCTGGGCTCACGTCGACGGTGTGGACGAACCCGTCCCGGTGAGCGTGGCCAACCACACCGCGTGCGCCGGTGGCATCCAACGGGTGCTGTTCGACGAGGCGGGCCGGATCGTCGCGATCGGCACCAGTGGGCGCCTGTTCACCGCCCACCAGCGCCGCGCGATCACCCAACGCGACCGCGAATGCCTGATCCCCGGATGCCACGTGCCCGCGACCTGGTGCGAGATCCACCACGTCACCGACCACGCCCGCGGCGGACCCACCCACACCGACAACGGCGTCGCCCTGTGCTGGTTCCACCACCACACCATCGACACCAGCGAATGGGACATCCGCATGACAGCCGGCGTCCCCGAAATCCGCGGCCCCGCCTGGTGGGACCCCCAACGCCGCTGGCGCAGGCCCCGCTCCGTCTGCAGTGCACTTGCGCCGCCCGGGTAGCGTCCGCGTCGTGTCCTGCCGCACTCGCACGCCAGGCGCCGACCGGGCGTAGCCTCAGAGCATGAGCGAACTCCGTGACCTGCTCGGCATCCGGCATCCGATCATCCTTGGGCCCTTCGGCGGGCTGTCCTCGGTCGAGCTCACCGCGGCGGTCAGCGACGCCGGCGGGCTGGGCTCGTATGGGCTGTACGGCTACGACGGTGCGCGCATCCACGAGACCGTGACCGCGCTGCGCGCCGCGACCGGATCGCCCTTCGCGCTGAACGTCTGGCTCCCCACGGGCGACGAGGTCACCCCCGACGACCGATTCGAGGACTACGCCGCCGCCCTCGATCCGTTCTTCGCCGACGTCGGCATCGCCCGTCCGGCGCGTCCTGCGCGATACCTGCCCCCTCTCGCTGAGCAGCTCGACGCCATCTGGGAGGCGGCGCCGGCCGTGCTCAGCGTGGTCTTTGGTGCACCGTCGAGAGAACTCGTGTGGCAGGCGCACTCACGCGGCATCCGTGTCGTCGGCACCGCCACCACCGTCGCCGAGGCGCTGGCGCTGCAACGCAGCGGCGTCGACGCGATCGTCGCGACGGGCGCCGAAGCGGCTGGGCATCGGGTGTCGTTCCTCCGCGCCGCCGAAGACTCGCTCGTCGGACTCTTCTCTTTGCTGCCGCAGGTGGCCGACGCCGTCGACGTGCCGGTGATCGCCGCCGGCGGCATCGCTGACCGACGCGGAGTCGCTGCGGCCTTCGCGCTGGGCGCCTCGGGGGTGCAGGTGGGCACCGCGTTCCTCGCGACGAGCGAGTCTGCGGCCACCGCAGCGCATCGTGCCGCGATCCGCTCGACCGGCGCCGACCAGAGCGTGCTCACCCGGGCAATGAGCGGCCGTCTCGCCCGCGGGGCGCGCAACCGGGCGGTACGCGAGATCGAGGCGTCCGGAGCGATCGCGCCGTTCCCGGCACAGAACTGGCTGACCGGACAGTTCCGGGCAGCGGCAGGCCAGCAGGGCAAGGGCGCCCTGCAGTCGCTGTGGCTCGGGCAGTCCGCGCCGCTCGCGCAGGGCGAGACGGCCGCCGAGGTCTTCGCCGAGCTCGTTTCCGGCGTGCCCGCCTAGAGGATGACGGTCGAGCGGCCGTGCACGATCACCCGGTCCTCGGCGTGCCACTGCACGGCCCGCGCCAGCACCAGACGCTCCACGTCGGCGCCGCGGCTCTGCAGCTCGGCGGCCGAGTCGGCGTGGTTCACGCGCGTCACGTCCTGCTCGATGATCGGCCCCTCATCGAGGTCGGCCGTGGCGTAGTGCGCGGTCGCGCCGATGAGCTTCACGCCCCGCTCCTTCGCCCGCGCATACGGGTTCGCGCCGATGAACGCCGGCAGGAACGAGTGGTGAATATTGATCACCGGGGCGCCGATGCGCTCGATGAAGTCATCGGTGAGGATCTGCATGTACCGGGCCAACACCACAAGATCGACATTTCCCTGCAGCAGCTCGAGCTGGCGGCGCTCCATCTCGGCCTTGTCGCCGGCGGGGATGTGCACGAAGGGCACACCGAACGAGCGCACGGCCTCTGCAAGATCGGGGTGGTTCGAGACGACCATGGTGATGTCGATGTCGAGCTGCCCTCGTTGCGTGCGCCACAGCAGCTCCATCAGGCAGTGGTCGTACTTCGACACGAAGATCGCCACACGCTTGCGTCGGGAGACATCGTGCAGCGACCAATCCATGCCGAATCGCTCGGCGACCTCACCGATCGAGGCCTCGAGCGCGGGGCGGCGGGCGGCCAGACCATCGAGGTGGATCACCGTGCGCTGGAAGAAGCGCCCGTCCTCGGCATCCGTCGAGTGCTGGTCGAGCGAGATGATGTTCGCCCCATGCTCGGCGAGCACGCCGGCGACGGCGGCGACGATACCGGGCTGGTCGTCGCACGCGATGAGAAGGCGGGCGGTGTCGGGCTGAGACATGGATGCTCCTCGCAAGGTCTGGGGATGATTCTGCCCGCAAAGCGCCGCGCGGGCGAATTGCGGGCCGCGTGTGACGCGCTCGCTACCCTGAGATCGTGAAACCGGAAGACTCCGCGCTGGTCATCATCCCGCTGCTTGCGGTGCTCGCGCCGCTGCTCGCCCGCGCCGTGCGTCCGGCCATCCGCGTGCCGATCGTCGTGTTCGAGCTCGTGCTCGGCATCGTCTTCGGCCCCGCGCTGCTGGGCTGGGTCGCCCCCAGCGACATGCTCGAGAAGCTGGCCGACCTGGGCCTCGCGCTCCTCTTCTTCATGGCTGGCTCCGAGATCGACTATCGCGCGATCTCGGGAAAGCCGCTCGCGCGAGCGTCGATCGGCTGGATCCTCTCGGTGGTTCTCGGCGTCGGCGTCGGTTTCCTCATCGCGCCCACCGACGGGATGATCGTCGTCGGCATCGCGCTGAGCTCGACGGCCCTCGGCACCCTCATGCCGATCCTGCGGGATGCGAAAGAACTCGACACCCCCTTCGGCAAGGCGGTCACGCTCGTCGGTGCCGTCGGTGAGTTCCTGCCGCTGATCGCGATCTCGATCTTCCTCAGCACGCGCACCACCACGGTCGCCACGATCGTGCTGCTCACCTTCGTCGTGCTCGCCGGCGCCATCGTGCTGTTCGCTCGTCGGGTGCCGCACGGCAGGCTGCACGCCTTCGTGCGCGCCACGCTGCACACCTCCGCGCAGTTCGGCGTGCGCTTCGTGCTGCTGCTCATCGCGGCCCTGGTGGGGTTGAGCGTCATGCTCGACCTCGACATGCTGCTCGGCGCGTTCGTCGCCGGTGCCGTGTGGCGGATCATCATGGCCCAGGCGCCCGAGAAGGATGCGGCCGCGGTCGAGAGCAAGATCGAGGCGATCGCGTTCGGATTCCTCGTGCCGATCTTCTTCATCTACACCGGTGTCACCTTCGACCTGCAGGCGCTGCTCGCCTCGCCGCGGGCGCTCGTGCTTGTCCCCCTGCTGTTGCTCGCGCTGCTCGTCATCCGCGGAACGACCGCGCAGTTCTCCGCCCCACCCGGATCGAACACCCGCGACCGCACCGCGCTCGGACTGCTGGCAGCCACGGGCTTGCCGATCATCGTCGCTGTCACGGGCATCGGCGTCGACGAGAAGCTCCTCGATTCGGCCACCGCTGCGGCGCTGGTCGGTGCGGGAATGCTGTCGGTGCTGCTGTTCCCCCTGATCGGCATGACCGTGCGAGGCGAGCGCAGGCAGGTCTCCGGCCGTCGGCCGGCTGACGCCCTGCCGCCGGGGGAGCTGTGACGACCGCATCCGCTCTGTTCGACACCGCACGCGGCGAGCTCGCCGACGTGCCGAAGGAGGGCCTGGGGCAGTACAAGCGCAGCCGGTGGCGGGGCGAGCGCATCGTGCGGGTCGGCGCAGCCTGGTACATCGGGGTGCTGCTCATCGCCGACGACGCGGTGTTCTCTGTGGGCGAGGTGCTGCGCGCCGGCGACCCCGGGCGACGGGGGTACACGGCCGAGTCGGCCAGGCAGCGGGCGGCGCTACGGCTGATGGCCGTGCGTGGCGGCTTCGGCGAAGGTGAGGTCGTACACCTCGGCTGGCAGACGATCGACGTCGACGCGGTGGATGCCGGGGGAGCATCCGGTCCTCTCGCGCTGCGCGACGGCGTCGTGTCGGTGCGGTGGGCGCCGGGGGGTGGCTTTCAGCCGCTGGCCGGGTATCTGCGGGAACGGATCGATCTGCTCCGCCCCTGACAGCTCAGCGCGCCGAGATGATGTTCTCGGCGAAACGCCGCAGCAGGTCGGTGCCGGAGACGGATGCGGCCAGCACCCGCTCGGCGGTGAGGTCGTACTCGTGCGGGTCGAAGTAACCGGTGGTGCGGTAATACGCCATGCGGTCGACGAAGTCCTGCGGGGTCACCTCGGGGTGGAACTGCGTGGCGTACAGGCGGTCGCCGACCCGGTACGCCTGCACGGGGCAGTCATCGTTCGTCGCCAGCAGCACGCTGCCGGGCGGCGGCTCGTTCGACCCCTCCTTGTGCGCGGTGAGCACCGAGATTGCCGGGGCCGACGGCCCGAACACGGGGTCGGTCGCTGCGGCGGCGGTGATGCGCACCGAGGTGGGCCTGGTCGACTCGGGCGTGGCCGTGCCGACGGTGCCGCCGAGCATCCGGGTGACGACGCCGATCCCGTAGCACGTGAAGAAGACGGGCAGGCCGCCGTCGATCGCCTCGGCCGCCACCGCTTCGAGATTCTCTTCCACACGGTGCTGCAGGGCACTGCTCTCGTCGACGACCACGTTGAAGGGTGATCCGCCCACGACGACCCCGTCGTATCGGTCGCCGAGTGCGCCCGTCAGTGGGGCGTCGAGCAGATCGAGCCGGTCGAGCTGTGGCACGCCGAGCGCCCGCCGGAACGACCGGTGCTCGGCCTCAGCCGCGCCCTGCTCCGGCCTCACGCACACGTAGAGGAGAGAGACCACTCAGGAATCCTACAGTCGGCCGCGGGAATACTCTCCGACCCCTGTCGTTGAAGTTGAGTGAAGCACACTCAACTTTTCAGGAGGACCCAGTGCCCAACGACTTCAGCGACAACGGCGCGAACTCGTTCGACGAGTTCCTCGCCCGCTATCTCGCGGGTGAGCAGGCACGCGAGGCGCGTTCCGTCGACCTCAGCCGCTTCCTCACCGCCCGTACCCAGAAGATCCTGCAGCGCGCCGGCCGGTTCGCGCTCGAGCGCGGTCAGACCGATCTCGACGCCCTGCACGTGTTGCGCAAGATCGTCGAGGACGACACGGTCGCGCAGGCGATCCGCCGCATCGGCGTGAGCCCGCAGCAGATCATCGACGCGGTCGAAGCCCGGCTGCCGCTGCCCAGCGAGCCCGCCGGTGACGGCGCAGCTACGATCACCCCGAGCGCGAGCCGCGCGCTCTTCCACGCCTACCAGGTGGCGCGCTCGTCGGGCGCGACCTATATCGAGCCGGAGCACGTGTTCTTCGCGCTCGTGCTCGGACAGGACGTGCCCGCCGGGCAGATCCTCGCCCGGGCGGGCGTGACCGCCGAGGCGCTCACGCAGGGCCTGCGCGAGCAGGTCGGTGCGCCGGTGGGCGACTCCGCCGCCACCGAGGAGCCGGCGAACCCGGCATCCGAGACGCCGATGCTCGACACCTACGGACTCGACCTCACCGCCCGCGCTCGCGCAGGCGAGCTCGACCCGGTGATCGGCCGCACCGACGAGATTGAGCAGACCATCGAGGTGCTCAGTCGTCGCACGAAGAACAACCCCGTGCTGATCGGCGAGGCCGGCGTCGGCAAGACCGCGATCGTCGACGGCATCGCGCAGGCGATCGTCGACGGCACCGTTCCCGCGCAGCTCGAGGGACGTCGCGTGATCGCCCTCGACATGCCGGGCATGCTCGCCGGCACCCGCTACCGCGGCGACTTCGAGGAGCGCCTCACCAAGACGATGGACGAGATCGCCGCGCACAAGGGCGAGGTCATCGTGTTCATCGACGAGGTGCACACCGTGGTCGGCGCCGGCGGATCCGGCGACGGCAGCATGGATGCCGGCAACATCCTCAAGCCGCGCCTCGCGCGCGGTGACCTGCACCTCATCGGCGCGACCACCCTCAAGGAGTACCGCCAGATCGAGAAGGATCCCGCGCTGGAGCGTCGGTTCCAGCCCGTGAAGGTCGACGAGCCGTCGCAGGACGACGCCGTGCGCATCCTCGACGGTCTCAAGGATGCCTATGAGGCGCACCACCACGTCACCTACACCGATGCCGCGCTGCGCGCCGCCGTCGTGATGAGCGCGCGGTATCTGCCCGACCGGGTGCTGCCCGACAAGGCGATCGACCTGATCGATCAGGCCGGCGCCCGCCTGCGCCTCAAGCTCGGCGTCCCTGCCGACACCTCGGCGCTGATGGCGGAGCTCGCCGACATCGAGGCGCGCAAGAACGCGGCCGTCGCCGCCGAACGGTACGAGGAGGCCTCCGCGCTGCGCGACGACCTCGCCGCGATCCAGCAGCGGATCGACGCCGCCACGGCCGATGAGGCCGCGACGCGGGCATCCGGCGTGATCGACGAGCGGGAGATCGCCGAGGTGATCGCCCGAGCGACCGGCATCCCCGCCTCGCGCCTCACGGAGAGCGAGCGCGAGCGTCTGGCCGACCTCGAGGCGGATCTGCACGCCCGCGTGATCGGACAGGACGACGCCGTCACCGCGGTGGCCCGCGCCGTCCGGCGCAGCCGCACCGGCATGGGCGATGCCCGCCGGCCGGTGGGCTCGTTCCTGTTCCTCGGCCCGACCGGCGTCGGCAAGACCGAGCTCGCGAAGTCTCTCGCCGACCGACTGTTCGACGACGAAAACGCCGTCATCCGCTTCGACATGAGCGAGTTCGGCGAGCGGCACACGGTGTCGCGGCTCGTCGGTGCCCCTCCCGGCTACGTCGGGTATGACGAGGCCGGACAGCTCACCGAGCGGGTGCGGCGCAACCCGTACTCGATCGTGCTGTTCGATGAGATCGAGAAGGCTCACCCCGATGTGTTCAACCTGCTGCTGCAGGTGCTCGACGACGGACGCCTCACCGACGGTCAGGGTCGCACCGTCGACTTCCGCAACACGGTCATCGTGATGACCTCGAACATCGGCTCGGAGTTCCTGGCCTCGCGGTCGGGTGCGCTCGGGTTCGTGTCATCGCAGGATGCGTCGGCGAACGGCTTCGCTTCGATGAAGGATCTGCGCGATCGTGTCATGGGCAAGCTGCGCGAGGCCATGCGTCCGGAGTTCCTGAACCGCATCGACGAGATCGTGCTGTTCCAGAAGCTCAGCCGCGACGAGATCGCGCGGATCGTGCGGCTCATGCTCGGGGCGACGTCGGCACGACTGGCCGAGCGCGAGATCGCCGTCGAGGTGACGGATGCCGCGGTGGCCTGGCTCGGCGAGCACGGGTATGAGCCCGAGTTCGGTGCCCGGCCGCTGCGCCGCCTGATCCAGCGCGAGGTAGATGACCGCATCGCCGACCTGCTGGTGGCCGGTGCGCTGGTCGACGGCGGGACGGTACGGGTGGATGCCGCTGGCGACGACCTGACCGTCACCGCCGGGGCGCTCGCCGCCGCTGCCTGACCCATCCGGTCCCTGAGCGAGCGCAGCGAGACGAAGGGTCTGAGCGCCCTTCGTCTCGTCGCTGCGCTCCTCGCTCAGGAACCGCGCAGCGAGTTCCCGGTCCCTGAGCGAGCGCAGCGAGACGAAGGGCCCTCCCTCACCGCGAGGAGTTCTCGCGGCGCCCACGCACGATCCCCACGAACGATTCGACGTCGGGGGTCGTGCGTTCGCGCATCCAGGCCAGGGCGACCGTCGAGGTGGGGCCGTCCGTGAGAACCCGGTAGTCGGCATCCTTACGTCGGTGCACTCGCGCGAGTGACATCGGCACCACGAGGATGCCGACACCGGAGGCGACGGTGGCCACGGCATCCTCCGTGGTCGCCACGGGCGGGAAGTTCGGCGCGACGGTCGGCACGGCGAGCGGGCCGAGCACGTCGTCGAGCGGCGTCAGCAGCACCTCGCCATCGAGGTCGGCGGCGGTGAGCTCTTCGGCCGCCATGAGATGCGACTCTGCCGACGCGACCACCACAGGCAGCTCGTCGTAGAGCCGGATCACGTGCAGGTCGGACTCCCGCGCGATCGGCAGGCGCACGAGTGCGGCATCCACCTCTTCCAGCGTCTGGCGCTGGGTGGCGACGTCGAGCGGGACGAGCTCGAGAGTGACGTGCGGCATCCGACGGTGCCAGATATCGATCCACTTGCCCGGGGTCGCACCGGGGATCACTCCGAGTCGGAAGGTGCGCGGCGTCAGGTCTTCTGCCGGTGCGGAAGGCGCGGGCTTCGCCGACGGCTTCTTCGGCCGGTTCGCGGTCGATGACTGCTTCTTGGGCGTGGCGCGCGGCGCGTGCGATCCGCGTTTGCCGCGCGAGGGACGACCGCTCTGCTTCACCACCCGTTCAGCGTAGCGGCCGGAAACACGAGAACCCCCTGCCGCCCGGAGGCGTGCAGGGGGTTCCTTTGTCCAAGGCTCAGGCGGCCAACCACAGACCCTTGCGGTCGGTGGTGATGGAGAGTCCGGCGGCGACGGTCTCGTCGTCGCCGATGCGTGCGCCCCGCGCGATGCGGGCGCCTGCGCCGATCTCGGTGCGGACGCCGATGTGCGCGCCGTCACCGACGGCGGCTCCCTGACCGATGTGCGCGTGCGCATCGATGTGCGCGTTGTCGCCGATCACGGCATCCGAGTCCACCCAGGCGCCGCGCGCGACCTGCGCGCCTGCGCCTACGCGTGCTCCGGGTTCGACATAGGCGCCGGCTTCGATGTGCGCTCTCGGGTGCACCTTCGCGCCGTGCGCGACGAGCCCGCGACCGTTGGCGTGCTTGCGGTAGCGCAACGTGCCGCCCTGGTCGTCGTCGATGTCGATGTAATTCTTGCCCACGATTCCTCCCGTGTCCGGGGTCTTCCGGATATAGGAACAACCACGGCCCTGCGTGATTCATTCCCGAACGCGGATGCGCTCAGCGTTGGCAGTTCGGGCACCAGAAAGTCACCCGTTCGCGGGTGGGGTCGGCGCCGAGTTCTCCGTGCTCGATGAGGGCGCCGCAGCGCAGGCAGGGCCGTCCGGCGCGGCCGTACACCCAGTCCGTGCGGCCGCGTCTGGCATCCCCGGTGAAGGTGCGGTCGGCGCGGTCGCGGTTGGCGCGGATGGTGCGCGCGCCGAGGGAGAGCAGCGCAGGCACGTCGACCTGGGCGGCAGGCGTCTCGGGCAGCACGCCGCGCAGGAACAGCAGTTCAGCCGCGTATTCGTTACCGAAACCGGCGACGTTGCGTTGGTCGAGCAGGGCGACGTGGATGCTGCGCAGATCGGCGGCGACGCGGCGCGCGGCCTCGTCGGCATCCCAGGTGTCGGACAGTGGATCGGGGCCGAGATGCCCCACGAGCGCGGACTCGTCGCGTGTCGCGACCACCTGTACTTCGGCGATGTCGATGCCCACCGCCTCCGCCCGCGCCGTGCCGACCACGGCCCGGGTCTTGAACGCCGGGTGCCGCCACTTCTCACCGGGACGGTAGATGCGCCAGGAGCCATCCATGCGCAGATGAGAATGCAGGGTGTGCTCGCCGACGCGCATGAGCAGGTGCTTGCCGACCGGCACCACCTCCTGCACGGTGCTGCCGGTGAGATCGACCGTCGCCGCGCGAGGGACGCGCAGGTCGAAGCGCGTGACGACCTGTCCGCGGAGCGCCTCATCCAGGCGCCGAGCGGTGCGGAAGACGGTGTCTCCCTCAGGCACCCGACACCTCGCCCCGCGGCGATGGGGGAGCGGCCACGGCGCGGGCGGGGCGCTCGAGCAGGTCACGTGCGAGCATCGTGCCGCCGGCGACCGCAGTCGGCATCACGAAGACCGCGCCCAGGGGCACCATGAAGCACAGCTGCGTCGCCGCCCCGAAACCGAGCAGGCGCGACCGGTTGGCGGCGAACAGCAGGGACCGATCGTGACTGGTGATGTCGCGCGCATTGAGGGCGCGGCCGGTGATCTCACGGGCGACCAGGCGGCCGGTGAGCAGGATGCTGGTGACTGCGGCGACGGCCGCGCCGACCACCGGGATGAACCCCAGGACAAGGGCCAGTAGCGCCACGAGCGCGCCGAGCACGATCAGCCGCACGCTCTCCGCGAAGGCGACGCGGAGGCTGCCGTCACCCTCGGGCACCTGTCCGCCGAGGTCACGCTCGACGGCCCGCCAGATGCGCTGGTAGAACGGGTCACCGATGAGCAGCGTCAGCGCGGTGAACACCACGCTGACGAGCACGATGGCGGCGATACCTGCGATCACGCCCAGCGCTGATCGCAGGGTGCGGGCCCAGAACGGATCCCAGCCGTCGGCGAAGGGCGTCGCCCAGGTGGTGAGTGACCCGAGCGAGAGGAAGAAGGGGATGAGCGCGGCGCCGAGCAGCACCAGCGCAATGAGCGCCGGCACCAGGCCCTGGGCCATGAGGCCCGGTCGGCGGCGCCAATAGCCGACGCCGCGTCCGAGGAATCGGATGCCGGTGATGAACTCGCGGATCATCCTCAGACCCCCTTGCGCAGGGTGTAGCCACGGGGCGTCGCGACGAAGCCGGCCTTCTGCAGGGCCAGGGCGAACGGGGTGCC
Organism: Microbacterium istanbulense; assembly: GCF_037204145.1. Lineage (NCBI taxonomy): Bacteria > Bacillati > Actinomycetota > Actinomycetes > Micrococcales > Microbacteriaceae > Microbacterium > Microbacterium istanbulense. The sequence continues at coordinate 152,011 of NZ_JBBDGN010000001.1, read as the reverse complement.
GTAGACGCTCTCGCCGTTGATCTTCTCGACCGTCAACGTCTCGAGCTTGCGGCTGCGGGCCGTGGCTGCCAGGTCAGCCGTGGCAGCCTGCAACACCTCGGGGTCATCGTCGAAGGCGAGCACGGTGCGTCCACCGCGTTCGAGGTACAGCACGAGGGCGCCGTCGACCAGCACGACCAGGCCACCGGCCTTGCGACCGGGGCGGTGCGAGACGGCGTCGAGGCGCGGCCAGGCGAGAGCAGCACCGTAGGGGTTCGCGGGATCGGTGGCGGCCAGCGTGATCGCGCGCCGGGGCGGAGGATCGGCGAGCCCCGCGAAGGTGCGCAGGCGATCGACCGTCGTGGATGCCGCAAACTGCGCGGCCCCGAGCCGCTCGATCACATAGCCCCGGCGGCAGTGGCCGGCTTCTTCGAACCCGGCGAGCACGCGGTAGGCCTGTGCGAAGCCGCCCGGCACCCCCTCAGCCTGGACGGCGCCGCGGGTGACGACGCCGTACCTGTCGAGCAGCAGCCCCGCGGTCACTGTGGCGCGCCGGGCGGCATCCGGATCGGTCTCGGGGAGCACCGCCCACCGGCCTCCGGCCAGGTTCGTCGAGGCCGGGCGCGAGGCCGGGCGCGCGAGTGAGACGCCGCGGTAGGTGCGCGCGCGCGGAGCGCGTCGCGTGGTCTTGTGCGCCTGCGAACCGCCCGCGAGCAGGGCGCGAACGGGGGCGAAGGTGTCGTTGGTGATGTGCCCCTGCCAGGTGAGCGCCCACAGGGCATCCAGCACGGACTGCTCGTTCTCGGCATCCGTCATCGCCCGCAGCGCCCCCGCGAAAGAGGCACCACTCAGGCGCAGCACGTCGAGTACCTTCTCGTCCAGCGAGCCGGGAGCGGGCGGCTCCTCGGGTACCGGGAGGGTGAACGGGGCGAGGTCGGCAGGGTGCAGCGACACCCAGCCGTCACGCCCTGGCAGCGTGCCGTGCCCGGCCCAGACGACCTCGCCGGCGGCGGTGAGCTCGTCGAGCATCGCCGGGGTGTAGTCGCGCACCCGGCTCGGCAGCACGAGGGATTCCCAGGCGCTGGCCGGGATGGGCACCCCCGCGAACTGTTCGATGACGCTGAGCACCCCGTCGACGCCTTCGAGGGGGCGGGTGAGGTGCTGCCAGTCGGGCAGGAAGCGGGCGTACGCCTGCGGGCTGACCGGCTCGACGCTGCCGCGGATCGCCGCGAGCGAGCGCATGCGCAGTCGGCGCAGCACCTCGCTGTCGCACCACTCCTGCTCACCGCCCGGTGCGGCATCGGCGGCGGGAAGGAAGAAGCCGCTGGCGAGCCGGCCCGACGATTCGAGGCGCTGCAAGGTGTGCCGGGCGACGGCCGCGCCGAGTCCGAAACGGTCGGCGACCGCGTCGGTGGTGAAGGGGCCGTGGGTGCGGGCGTGGCGTGAGACGAGGTCGCCGACGGGGTCGGCCACCGGTTCGAGGAAGGCGACGGGGATGCCGGTGGGCAGCGCCACGCCGAGGGCATCGCGCAGGCGCCCGGCATCTTCGATCGCCGCGAAGCGGGCATGGCCGGCGATGGTGACGGGGATCGCCCTGCGGGCCGTGACGAGTTCGGCGAGGAGGGCGGCGGCGTCTTCGCGGGTCGCGGCGGGCCCTTCGACAGGCTCAGGGACCGATGCTCGGGGCGAATCGGGCCCTTCGACAGGCTCAGGGACCGATGCTCGGGTCGCTGAGCCGCCCCCTTCTTGGGTCGCTGAGCTTGTCGAAGCGCCCAACCGCATCGCGACTTCGGCGGCATCCAGCGGGCCCAGCATCCGCAACAGATCGGCGACGCCTTCGATTCCTCGTGCGCGCCGCTGCGGGTCGATGCGCTGCACCTCGCGCTCGAACTGGGCGATCACATCGGGGTCGAGCAGCTCTCGCATCTCGACGGTGCCCAGCAATTCGCCGAGCAGCGAGGGGTCGACCGAGAGCGCGGCGGCCCGTCGCTCTGCCAGGGGCGAGTCGCCCTCGTACATGAACGCGCCGACGTATCCGAACAGCAGATCGCGGGCGTAGGGCGAGGGCTGGGCGGGTTCGGTCTCGACAAGACGGATGCGGCGCTCTGCGATGTCGGTGATCAGCCGGCGCAGCGAGGGCAGGTCGTAGACATCCTGCAGCACCTCGCGGAGCGTCTCGAGGATGATCGGGAACGTCGGATGCCGCCGCGCCACCTCGAGCAGCTGCGCCGATCGCTGCCGCTGCTGCCACAGCGGAGTTCGACGATTGGGGTTGGTGCGCGGCATGAGCAGCGCTCGGGCGGCGCTCTCTCGGAAGCGTGAGGCGAACAGCGCAGACCCGCCGACCTCGGCCGTGACGATCTGTTCGAGCTCGTCGGCGTCGAACACGAACAGATCAGCGCCGGGCGGTTCGGCATCCGCATCCGGAATGCGCACGATGATGCCGTCGTCACTCGCGACGGCGGATCCCTCCACGCCGAGGCGCTCGCGCACGCGGGCGTTGAGCGCGAGTGCCCACGGCGCGTGCACCTTCATGCCGTACGGGGAATGCAGGATGACCCGCCAGTCGCCGACCTCGTCATGGCCGCGTTCGACGGTGAGGGTGCGGTCGGTCGGCAGGGTGCCGGTCGCCTCGCGCTGTTCGCTGAGGTAGCCGATGAGGTTGTCGCGGGCGCGCTCGTCGAGCCCGGCGTCGATCAGTCGCTGCTGCGCCTTCGCCGGCTCTGCGGTCGACACCTCGCGCGAGAAGCGGCCCAGGGCCTCGCCCAGTTCGAAGGGCCTGCCGATGCCGTCGCCGTGCCAGAACGGCACCTTGCCCGGCTGCCCGTACGCGGGCAGCACGTTCACCCGATCATGGGTGATCTCGGCGATGCGCCAACTGGTCGTGCCGAGGGTGAACACGTCGCCCACGCGCGACTCGTACACCATCTCTTCGTCAAGCTCCCCGACGCGGGCGCCGGTGGACTCGCCGGCGACGAACACGCCGAACAGCCCCCGGTCGGGAATCGTGCCGCCGCTGGTCACGGCGATGCGCTGCGCGCCGGGGCGACCGGTCAGGGTTCCGGCGTCGCGATCCCACACCAGGCGGGGGCGCAGCTCGGCGAACTCGTCGGACGGGTACTTGCCGGCGAGCAGATCGAGGGTGGCCTCGTAGGCGGAGCGCGGCAGATTCTGGAACGGGGCGCTGCGGCGGACGGTCTCGTACCAGTCCTCGACCGACAACGGTTCGAGGGCGCTCGCCGCGACGGTCTGCTGGGCGAGGATGTCGAGCGGGTTGCGCGGCACCGCGATCGCTTCGATCTGGCCGGCCAGCATCCGTTCGGTGACGATCGCGGTGTGCAGCACGTCGCCGCGGTGTTTGGGGAACAACGCGGCACGACTGATCTCACCCACCTGGTGCCCCGCACGCCCGACGCGCTGCAGTCCGGATGCCGCCGACGGGGGCGCCTCGACCTGGATCACCAGGTCGACCGCGCCCATGTCGATGCCGAGCTCGAGGCTGCTGGTGGCGACCACGCAGCGCAGCACACCGCTTTTGAGTTCCTCCTCGACGAGGGCCCGCTGCTCCTTCGATACCGAGCCGTGATGCGCTTTGGCGAGCACGGGTTCGGCGCCGGCGGTCTGCCCCGCCTGCGCCATCATCGCCGCCGGCGGTGCGGAGGCGACCTTCGGGATGCTGGGTCCCTGAGCCCGTCGAAGGGCGCGCTCGGAGTAGATCTCATTCAGCCGTCCGGTGAGTCGCTCGGCCAACCGGCGCGAGTTCGCGAACACGATCGTCGACCGGTTCTCCAGCACCTTGTCGACGATCGCCTCTTCGACGTGCGGCCACACCGAGCCGGTGACCTCGGTGTACTCGGCATCCGCGGCATCCGAGGGGTTCGGCGACCCGGGAGGTGGCGGAGGATTGCGCATATCGTCCATAGGCACGACGACGCCGAGCTCGAAGGTCTTCACCGCGCGCGGCGCGACGATGTCGACGGGAGCCGAGCCGCCGAGGAACCGGGCGACCTCGTCGATCGGGCGCACCGTCGCCGACAGGCCGATGCGCTGCGCCGGATGCTCTGCACCGTGCGCTGCGCGCAGGGCATCGAGACGTTCGAGACTGACCGCGAGGTGCGCACCGCGCTTGGTCGCCGCCACCGCATGCACCTCGTCGATGATCACCGTGTGCACGTCACGCAGCGTCTCGCCCGCGCGGCTGGTGAGCATGAGATAGAGCGACTCGGGAGTGGTGATGAGGATGTCGGGTGGGTTGCTGACGAGCTTGCGGCGGTCGCTGGAGGTCGTGTCGCCGGAGCGGACGCCCACCGTCACCTCCGGGGCCGGCGTGCCCAGCCGCCTGGCCGACTGCCCGATGCCCACCAGGGGGGAGCGCAGATTGCGTTCGACGTCGACACCGAGCGCCTTGAGCGGTGAGATGTAGAGGATGCGGGTGCGCGAGCGGTCGTCATCGGCATCCTGCGTCATGCGTTCCCGGAAGACGCTGTCGATCGCCCACAGGAACGCCGACAGCGTCTTGCCCGAACCGGTCGGGGCCACCACGAGTGCGTTGCGCCCACCCGAAATCGCCTCCCACGCTCCCTTTTGCGCATCGGTGGGCGCGTCGAACGCCCCGCGAAACCAATCCTGGGTGGCGGGGGTGAAGCGGTCGAGCACGTCGCTCATCCCTCCATCATGCGGCAGGCCGCCGACATCGGGGCGATAGGGTGAGGCCATCAGACGGGTGTGGGCGAAAGAGGCGCACAGATGGCCGCAGCACAGGGGATCGAACCGGCGTTGCCGGAACTGCCGGGCACGCGGCGGCTGCGCGCGACGCCCGCCGACATCGACCGGATGCGATCGTCGCTGTTCCTCACCGAGGGGCAGGACTCGAACCGCAAGCTGTCGAAGTTCTGGGTGCTCATCGTGCTCTCCGCGATCATCGCCAGCGCCGGCGTCATTGCCGACTCCACGGCCACGGTGATCGGGGCCATGATCGTCGCTCCCCTGATGACGCCGATCTTGGGTACGGCGCTGTCGGTGGTGCTGTCGGTGCGGCGACTGATCATCCTCAACATCGGTCTCGTGCTCGCCGGGGCCGTGATCGTGATCGCGATCGGCTACCTCCTCGGCCTCACCGCCCCGACTCCGCTCACCGCCGAGAGCAGTTCGCAGATCGCCTCCCGGATCAGCCCGCGACTCATCGACCTCGTCGCCGCGCTCGCCACGGGTGTCGTGGGCGCGTTCGCCACCGTGCGGGCCGACATCTCCGACACGCTTCCCGGCGTCGCGATCGCGATCTCCCTGGTGCCGCCGCTCGCCGTCGTCGGCCTGACCCTCGAATCCGATCAGCTCGATGAGGCGATGGGCGCGCTGCTGCTGTTCGGCACGAACGTCAGCGCGATCATCGCCACCGGCACGATCATCTTCCTCATCTACCGGGTGCGCTCGGCCGCGGCCGAGCTCGGCATGCGACTGGGGCAGTTCAAGGTGAAGACGGTCGCGGTGGTCGTCGGTGCCGTGCTCGTGCTCACCGTGCCGCTCGCCCTCGGCAGCACCGCGGTCGTGCAGCGCGAACTCACCGTCTCGCGCGCCCAGCAGCCGGCGACCGAATGGGCCGAGGCGCAGGGCTGGCAGATCACCGACATCAGCTACCGGCAGGGGATGCTGCGCATCGTCGCGCTCGGCCCGCCGCCCGAGATCCTCGAGACGGGCCTGCGGGAGCGCCTGGATGCCGCCGGTCTGAAGGATGTCGACGTGCGGGTCACCCTCGTCTTCGGCGGCAGCCAGGACATCCCGGCCTCAGGCTGACGAGAGCGGCAGCTCGGTCAGCCGACCGTCTGCGTCGAGCTCGAGGCGGAGGTCGAGCCCCAGGCGGTCGAGGAACGCATCGTCATGGCTGACGATGAGCACCGCTCCACGGTACGCGCGCAGCGCCTCGACGAGGTGATCGACCGTGTCGAGATCAAGGTTGTTGGTCGGCTCGTCGAGCACCACGAGGTGAGGTGCGGGATCGGCGAGCAGCAGCGCCGCCAGCGCGACACGGAACCGCTCGCCGCCCGAGAGGGAGACGATCGGACGATCCATGGTGGCGCCGCGGATGAGGAATCGCGCCAGCCGGTTGCGCAGTTCCTTGTCGGGAACGTGCGGGGCGGACGCCTGCACGTTGGCGACGACCGATGCCTGCTCGTCGAGCCCATCGACGCGCTGCGCGAGGTACCCGATGCGGTCGGTGTGCGCCTCGGCGTGCAGGTCGTCGCGGGGTGGAGCGGCCTCGGGCTCGGCGACCAACCTGCGCAGCAGCGTCGTCTTGCCGACGCCGTTGCCGCCCACCAGCACCACCCGCTCGGGGCCCTGGATCACCCAGGAGCGCTCGCCGTCGCCGATCGTCGCGATCCGCCGTGCCCGGGAGACGTCGGGATCAGGCAGCTCGATCTTCATCGTCGCGTCATCGCGCACCCGGCGGCCGGCGTCATCGAGCGCCTGGCGCGCCGCATCCTCCTTCGCGCCGACCTCCGTACGCAGTCGCCCGGCCGAGACCTCGGCGGCCATCCTGCGCCCATGAGCGACGATCTTCGGCACGCGCTTCTCGGCCTCCGCCTTCTTCGCGGTGCGCGCGCGATGCGCGAGCTTCGTCTCGGCCTCGATGCGCTGACGCTTCTCCTTGCGGAGTGCCTGCGCGGCATCCCGTTCCGCCGCTCTGGCGGCATCCTGCTCTCCCTCCAACCACGTGCGCCACGCGCTGTACGGGCCGCCGAACGTGCTGAGCGACCCACCGTAGAGCTCGGCGGTGTCGTCCATGAGGTCGAGCATCGCGACGTCATGGCTGACGACGATCAACGTTCCCCGCCAGGAGCGCACGAGGTCGTACAGGCGCGCCCGCGCATGACGGTCGAGATTGTTGGTGGGTTCGTCGAGCAGGGTGATCGGGGCGCCCTGCAGTCGGATGCCGGCGATCGCCACCAGCACCGCCTCGCCGCCCGAGAGCTCACCGACCGTGCGGTCGAGGAACGCCGGGTCGAGACCGGCTTCGGCGAGGGCGGCCTCGGCGCGCGCCTCGATGTCCCAGTCGTCGCCGACCGCGTCGAAATGGGAGGGATCGACGTCGCCGGCCGTGATGGCCCGCACGGCATCGAGCGCGGCGGCGACGCCGAGCAGCTCGGCCACCCGGGTGTGGGTGTCGAGGGTCAGGCGCTGAGGCAGGTACGCCACGTCGCCGGTGGTGGTGATCGTTCCGGTCGTCGGAGTGAACTGCCGGGCGATCAGGCGCAGCAGGGTCGACTTGCCGGCGCCGTTGCGGCCGACGAGGCCCGTGCGGCCGGTGCCGAACGCGCCGGAGATCTGATCGAGGGCGACCGAGCCGTCGGGCCAGGTGAAGCCGAGACGGTCGAGGACGACAGCGGAGTGGGGTGAAGAGAATGACATGAGCGGCTCCCGAGGGGTGCGGGTGCGCTGAAACCGGTGGTCGCATGCCGTCGGAGGACGGGGGACCGGATGCCGAGGGGCGGTGTCGCCGGGCAGGAAGGATCGTCGGATCAGCGCGTGGACAGAACGCGGAGACGACGATTCAGATCAAGGGACTTCCCAACACGGCGGACAAGACCCCACGACGATAGCCGCCCCGCCTGCCCTTGCGCAACCCGGGCGTGTCGCGGCCCCGGTGCGGGCGCAGCCCGCCGTGAGGGGGAGGGCCACTCCGCCCCGTGGGGGATGTGGTTGCCGCACTCGCGGCCGTAGCGTCAGGGCATGAACGAGACGCAGAGGAAGAGGCGCATCGTGTCGAACATGGGTCTGGGCGCCGCCCTCGGCATCGCCGCCGGACTCGCCCTCCACAACTGGGTGATCGGCGTGGTGGTCGGCCTGGTGTTCGGCCTGGTCGTGTTCGCCGGCGCGCGGCGGCGGGAGTGAGGCTTAGGCGTCGGAGCGGTCGGCATCCCGCCACTTCGTGACGAAGGTGCGCACATCGGCGAGCTCGTCTTCGGAGATGCTGTGGGTGAGGCCCTGGTATACGCGGCCGGAGAGCTCGGAATGATCCGGCAGCCACTGTGCCGTGTGGTCGATGAGGTGCGGCGGAATGACGTCGTCATGTGAGCCGCGCCCCCAGAACACCGGCGGCCGGGTCTCCTGCAGCACCGGGTCGTTCGGCAGGGCGCCGGGGGCGGCATAACCGCTCAGCGCCACGACCGCCTGCACGCGGGCGGGTGCCAGACGAAGCGCCTGCAGCGACACTGCGGCGCCCTGCGAGAATCCGAGCAGGGCGACGGATGCGGCATCCGCCGCCTCGGCGTCGAGCCAAGCCAGCACCGACTCGGCCGCGACGGTGATCGCCCCGGAATCGCGTCCGGAGAGGTCGTCGATCGGGTACCAGGAACGCCCCGGCATCGGCCACGGCGGAGTGAGCGGCGCGGCCAATGCGGCGATCGCGATGCCGTCGGGCAGGTAGGGCACGAGGCCGAACAGATCGCGCTCATCGGCGCCGTATCCGTGCAGCAGCAACAGCACCGGCTTCCCGGCGCGGTCGCCGGTCGACCACAGGGTGGCGGCGGGGTCGATCGAGAGGGAATCGGTCATGGCGTCCATCCTGGCATCCGGCTCCGACACGACCCCTGGTAGAAAGGGGACATGACCGTGCGCACCCCCGACCCGGATCCCGACGGCGACGACTTCGGCTTCGAGGTCGTGCCCGAGCGCGATGCGAACCCCGGCTGGTTGAGCGACGTCGAGCTCGCCGAGGCGCGACGCCGCCTGCCGATGCTCTACGTCGAGGCGATTCCGGTGCGCACCGACGGCTCGGGACAGGTGATCTCGGTGGGCGTCCTGCTGCGTTCGACGCCGCTCGGAGAGATGACCCGCACGATCGTGTCCGGGCGGGTGCGTTTCGGCGAGACCGTGCGCGACGCGCTGTTCCGGCACGTCGAGAACGACCTCGGCCCGATGGCCTTTCCTCTGCTCCCGCCTCAGCCGGGGCCGTTCGCGGTCGCGGAGTACTTCCCGATCCCTGGTGTCAGCGCCTTCCACGATGACCGGCAGCATGCGGTGTCGCTGGCTTTCGTCGTGCCCGTCACCGGCACCTGCGAGCCCCGTCAGGATGCGCTCGAGGTGACCTGGTTCTCGCCGGAAGAAGCGGCATCCGACGCGCTTGCCGCCGAGATGGAGGGCGGCCGCGGAACTCTTATCCGCCAGGCTCTCGCCCACCTCGGACTGCTGCGCTGAACCCGGCGATTCTCCCCGCGTAGCCCGCGGGATATTCGGCGTTGGCGCGCCGAGTTCTTCCCGTGTAACTTGTGCTCAGGTGGCGCGTCGGCGCACCCGTTCACTTGCACACGGTCGTGGGTCCGAGTGCCGTCCAGAAGGATATCCATGGGGGTTTCATCGTCGCGCTCTGCGCGCTCAGGTGTGGTGTCGCTCGTCGCGGCGCTGGTGGTCTCGCTGTTCGTCGCGGTGACCCCACAGGTTGCCCAGGCACAGGAGTTGCCCGAGGTCGACCCGGCGTTCGCGAGCGTTGCCGCCGCTCTGCCCCAGACCGTGGAGGCCGCGGCCGCGCTCGCCACCCAGCGGCGGGCGCTTGACACTGAGGAGGTCGGGCAGGAGCTCGCCACCGTCACGGGCACGGTCACCTTCCCGGCGGGCACCGACCTCACGCAGGGGCGCACGTTCGTCGTTGCCGTGGCCCCAGACCTGTCGATCAACGAGCCGCTCGCCGCCGTCCAGGTGGATGCCACGGGAGCATACGTTCTGCAGGCGCCGGTCGGAGACGTCGTCCTCGCTGTGGTGTCCGAAGGACGCGCTGTCTTCGACTACTGGGGCGCGACCGGCGCCGACGACGTCAGCACGCTGACCGCGGATGGCCTCGTGTACGACGTCGGCCTGGCCGCATCCGCCCTTGTCGCAGGCACGGTCACGGTGCCCGCCGGGTACGACCTCAGTGGCGGACAGGCGGCCGTCGCGGTCTTCGCCGCCGACGGTGTGACACCTATCGCCGTGAACCACGTCACGGATTCCGGTGCGTACGCGGTCGGTGGCCTGCCCGCGGGCGACTACCGGGTGCAGATTCTGTCGGCCATCGAGGGCGTCTACTCGGAGTGGTGGAACAACGCCCCCTCGGCGGCCAGGGCGACCCCCGTCGTGCTTGGCGAGACGACCCACGCCGCGGTCTCGGCGAGCCTCGCCACACTGCAGATCATGGAGACGGCAGTGCCGAAGATCAGCGGCAAGCCGGTCGTCGGGCAGACCCTGAAGGTGAGCACGGGTACGTGGACGCCCGGTGTCACCTTCTCGTACCGCTGGTACGCCAACGGCGTCGCGATCTCGAGCGCGACCGCCTCATCGTTCGTGGTCACCTCGACGCAGCTGGGCAAGAAGCTCACCGTCAAGGTCACGGCGAAGAAGGCCACCTTCGCGACGGCTTCGGCGACCTCGGCGGCGACCGGCACGATCGTGCGCCCGCTGACCGCACCGACGCCGACCATCTCGGGCACCGCGTACGTCGCCAAGACCCTCACCGCGAAGCCCGGCACCTGGACCACGGGTACGACGCTGCGCTACCAGTGGTACGTCGCCGGAGTCGCTGTGGCCAACGCCACCGCGAGCACCTTCAAGATCCCCTCCTCCGCGGCGTGGAAGACGATCACCGTCTCGGTGACCGGATCGAAGTCCGGCTACTACACGACCAAGAAGACCTCTCAGCCGACGGCATCCGTCAAGGCGCTGCTGACCGCGCCGGTGCCCAAGGTCACCGGCACCACGCAGGTGACCAAGCGCCTGACCGCGAGCCCTGGCACGTGGACGAGCGGTGCCACCCTGAAGTACCAGTGGTACAAGGATGGGGTCGCCATCTCGGGTGCGACCGGCACGACCCTGTCGCTGACCTCGTCGTTGGCCGGCAAACGCATCACCGTGAAGGTGACCGGTTCGAAGAGCGGCTACGTCACGACGACGAAGACCTCGGCGGCCACGGCCGTGGTGACGTACCCGAGCCGGACGGCGCCGATCTCGCTGTCGTCCTGCCCGTCATGGGCGCCGATCAAGGGCAACGCGGATTCGATGATCTACCACCTGTCCACGGGCCGGTACTACGCCGTCACCAATCCGGAGGTGTGCTTCCGCACCGAGACGGCCGCCGTCGCCGCTGGCTACCGCAAGTCCAAGCTCTAACCCCACCCTTGCGCCCCCGGCGCTCCCCGTCTCGGGCCTTCCCGCCGGGTTTGGGGCGGATTCTCGCGTTTGGGGCGTCGCTGGGGCGCCCCAAACGCGAGAATCCGCCCCAAACCCGGCAGGTGGGCCCCCAACCGGGCAGGTGGGCGCCCAAAACCGGGCCGGCGTTGGGTGCGGGTCAGAGGGTGGTGAGGCGGCCCAGCTCGGCGACGAACGCGTCGACGTCTTCCTCGGCGGTGTCGAAGCCGCACATCCAGCGCACCTCGTTGCGAGCGGCATCCCAGTCGTAGAAGCGGAACGACTCACGCAGCGCGTCGGCGGCGCCATCGGGAAGCGTCGCGAAGACCCCGTTCGACTGCGTGGGCTGCGTGAACTCGACACCGCGGATGCTGCCCTCGGCAAGCCCCTGCTCGATCGAGCCCCGCAGTCGCTGCGCCATCGCGTTCGCGTGACGTGCGTTGCGCAGCCACAGGTCGCCCTCGAGCAGGGCGATCAGCTGCGCCGAGACGAAACGCATCTTCGACGAGAGCTGCATGTTGAACTTGCGCGAGTACTGCAGCCCGGTGGATGCCTCGGGGTTGAGCACGACGATCGCCTCGCCGAGCATCGCGCCGTTCTTGGTGCCGCCGAAGCTCAGCACGTCGACACCGACATCACGCGTGAAGGCGCGCAGCGGCAAATCGAGCGCGGCAGCCGCGTTCGAGATGCGGGCGCCATCGAGGTGCAGCTTCATTCCGCGCTCGTGCGCGTGATCGGCCAGCGCGCGGATCTCGTCGGCGGTGTACAGGGTGCCGAGCTCGGTGGACTGGGTGATCGAGACGACCAGCGGTTGCGCGCGGTGCTCGTCACCCCAGCCCCACGCCTCGCGGTCCACGAGCTCCGGCGTGAGCTTGCCGTCGTCTGTGGGCACGGTCAGCAGCTTGAAACCCCCGATGCGCTCGGGGGCGCCGCCCTCGTCGACGTTGATGTGAGCGCTGGATGCCGCGATCACCGCGCCCCAGCGGGGCAGCATCGACTGCAGACCGGTGACGTTCGCGCCGGTGCCGTTGAAGACCGGGAACGCCTGCACGCCCTCACCGAAGTGCTGCGCGAACACCTGCTGCAGACGCTCGGTGTAGGCATCCTCGCCGTAGGCGACCTGGTGGCCGCCATTGGCCGCCGCGATCGCTGCGAGCACCTCAGGGTGGATGCCGGAATAGTTGTCGGATGCGAAGCCGCGCAGGCCCGTGTCATGCAGAACGCTCACCCCTCCAGCCTACGGCCTGGCGGGTTGCCGGATGCCGCCCGAACCCCTGTGCAATGTCGGTGACCCTCACTAGCCTCGAAGCGTGACAGACACGGTGCAGCGCCGGGCGTTCGTGAACGTCCTGATCAACACCCTCATCGCCAACGTGACGACGAGCTTCCTCTGGTTCGCCCTGACCTTCTGGGTGTACATCGAGACGCAGTCGGTGCTCGCGACGGGCATCATCGGCGGTGCCTACATGCTGTTCATCGCGTTCTTCTCGATGATCTTCGGCACGATCGTCGACCGGCACCGCAAGCACGCCGTGATGCTGCTGTCGAGCGTGGTGTCGGCCTTCGCCTTCCTCATCGCCGGGGTGCTGTACCTGCTGCAACCAGAGTCGTCCCTGCTCGATCTCGGCCGCCCCTGGTTCTGGCTGTTCTCGGCCGTCATCCTGTTCGGCGGCGTGATCGAGCAACTGCGCAACATCGCGCTCTCGACCACCGTCACGCTGCTCGTACCCGAAGAGCGGCGAGCCAATGCCAACGGGCTCGTCGGCACGGTGCAGGGCATCGCCTTTCTCATCACGAGCGTGTTCTCGGGGCTGTCGATCGGCTTCCTCGGCATGGGATGGACACTGGTGATCGCGATCGCCGCGATGGGCGTCACCTTCGTGCACCTGCTCTTCGTGCGCATCCCCGAACCCGAGCCGCAGCCCGACCCCGACGCGCCGGGCGCCTTCGACTTCCGCGGCAGCGTCACGGCCATCCGTGCCGCGCCGGGACTGTTCGCGCTCATCGTCTTCTCCACCTTCAACAACCTCATCGGCGGCGTCTACATGGCGCTGATGGACCCGTACGGCCTCACCCTGTTCAACGCCCAGACGTGGGGGCTGGTGCTGGCCTTCGCGTCGACAGGCTTCCTCCTCGGCGGTGCGCTCGTGGCCAAGTTCGGGCTCGGCAAGAGACCGGTGCGCACCCTGCTGCTGGTGGTCATCGCGATGGGCCTGCTCGGGGCCGTGTTCATGCTGCGCGAGTGGTGGCCGCTGTTCGCGATCGGGATGTGGCTGTACATGATGCTCGTGCCTCCCGCAGAGGCCGCCGAGCAGACCGTCATCCAGAAGGTCGTTCCGTACACCCGCCAGGGGCGCGTCTTCGGCATGGCTGCGGCGATGGAAGCCGCGGCGGCGCCCGTGACCGCGTTCCTCATCGCCCCGCTGGCCGAGTTCATGATCATCCCGTACATGAACAGCGACGGCGGCCGCCGGCAGTGGGGCTGGCTGCTCGGTGACGGTGAGGCGCGCGGGATCGCCCTGGTCTGCCTGTTCGCCGGCATCATCATGGTCATCGCGGGCGGGCTCGCCTTCTTCACCCGTTCGTATCGCACGCTCACCCGCCTCTACGAACAGGCGCCGCCCAGCGCCCCACCGGGGGCCGAGGGCGAAGACGGCGGCACCGGGACGCAGCCGAGCGGCGAACCTGTGGCGCTCATCGACCCGGTGACGGCCAGGGGAGGGCGCGCCGGATCCGACGTTGCCGACGGCGAGCAGCGAGACGACGACGGCTGAGCTGCGTCGATCCGCCACCGCTCAAGACCAGTCAGCGGTCGAGTGCGTGGGTCACAGCGTGATGACGCGGTCGTTCAGCTCTGAGGCATCCGCATCCCACAGTGCCACCGCGGCCGCCGCGAGCACCTCGGGGTCGAGCGCCTTGACGCGCCAGATGAGCGATGCGGCGCGCAGCGGCGTCTCAGTCTCACGGGCCGCCTTGGCGAAACCCTGCGCGACCGCGCGCGTCCACGCCTCGCTCGCGGCCTTTACGGCGGCGTAGTTCGCCCCGCCGGCAAGCGGTCGACCCACTGCCGTCGACGACACGATCGCGAAGCGTCCGGCATCCGAGGCGCGCAGCGTCTGGTCGAACGCACGGCTGGTCGCGCGCACACCCTCGAAGGCGGGCATGAGCGCGTGCAGGTCGTCGTCGGTCTGCCCGGCAAGGCCGCCACCGCCCCGCCAGCCGCCGACGAGCGGGATGACGGCGTCGACATCGGTCAGCTCGGCGGCCAACTCCGACATCTCGGGCAGCGAGGTGGCGTCGGCGACGACACCCACGGCGCCGGCATCCACCAGCGGCGAAAGTCGCTCGGTCGAGCGGCCCGTCACGGTCACCCGCGCGCCGGCACCGGTCAGCGCCCGCGTCACGGCCAGGCCTGCGGCACTCGTGCCCCCGGCGAGCAGCACGTGCTTGCCTGCAGCGTTCATGTGTTCCCCCTCGAAGATGTGGCGTCGGAGACGACAGACTCCCCGGAAGCCGAGGGCCTCCGGGGAGTCTAGGTGGTGTCAGTCGTCGGTGCCGCGGATGCCGACGGTCGACTCGATGACCGGCTTCATCTTCTTGTCGAGCGTCTCGAAGAACATCGACAGCGGGAACTCGTCGTCCATCACCGCGTCGGTGTAGCCCTTGGGGGCGCCCGCGAGGATCTCGTCCGACAGGCCGCGAGCCCACTGCGAGGCCGGGTGCGGGGTTAGGGTGCCGCGCACGAGCTCGTAGGCCGCCAGCCAGTGGGCGGTCTTCGGACGGTCGATCGAGTGCCAGTACAGGTCGTCGATCGCGTCGGCGAGGGCCACGACGGCATCCGGCACGTTCTCCCAGTCGAAGGCGAGAGCGGTGTCGGTCCAGTGCAGCACACCACGCTGGTGCAGCCAGGCGAACAGCAGCTGGCCGCCGACGGCGTCATAGTTGCGCGTGCGGGTTCCGGTGATCGCGAAACGGAAGATGCGGTCGAAGATCACCGCGTACTGCACGAGGTGCGCGTAGTCGTGCATCTCCTGCTCGGTTGCGGTCAGCTGCTCGCCGGCGGCGACGCGGGCGTCGAAGGCGCGCTCGATCTTGACCGACTCGCGGAATGCGGTCATGTCGCACCGCATCTCTTCCAGCGAGTAGAGGAAGAACGGCATCCGCTGCTTGATCATGAACGGGTCGAACGGCAGGTCGCCGCGCATGTGGGTGCGGTCGTGGATGATGTCCCACATCACGAACGTCTTCTCGGCCATCTGCTGGTCATCGAGAAGGGCGGCAGCGCGCGCGGGCAGTTCCAGGTTGGTGATCGCGCTGGCTGCGCGGACGACGCGGCGGTAGCGTGCAGCCTCGCGGTCCTGGAAGATCGCGCCCCAGGTGAAGGTCGGGATCTCGCGCATCGCGACGGTCTCGGGGAACAGCACGGCCGAGTTGGTGTCGTAGCCGGGGGT
This sequence comes from Microbacterium istanbulense, assembly GCF_037204145.1. Taxonomy (NCBI): domain Bacteria; kingdom Bacillati; phylum Actinomycetota; class Actinomycetes; order Micrococcales; family Microbacteriaceae; genus Microbacterium; species Microbacterium istanbulense. The sequence goes on along the minus strand of NZ_JBBDGN010000001.1, from coordinate 136,430 downwards.
GAAATCGACCAGGCGCAGCGAGACGAACAGCTTGTTGCTGTAGTCGCCGGCCTCGAGGTCGGCGATGAACTCCGGCCAGATCGTCTCGACGATGAGGGCCTCGACGAGGCGGTCGCTCGAGCCGTTCTGCGTGTACATCGGGAAGACGACGAGGTGACGGATGCCGTCGATGCGGTTCTGCTGCGGCTGGAAGGCCACGAGCGAGTCGAGGAAGTCCGGCTCACCGAAGCCTTCGTCGGCCCAGCGCTGGAAGTCGAGCATGAGCGCGTCGAGGTAGGCGGCGTCGTGCGGGAAGGCGGGGGCGAGAGCGCGGATGCCGGCGATGATCGCCTCGACGTGCGCGGTCGCCTCCTGCTGGATGTCCGAACCGGGGGTGGCGCCGGGGATCGATCCGTCCTTGATCTGCAGCGGACGGATCGCGATCGCCGCATCCTTCAGCAGCTTCCACGCCGCCGACTGCTCAGCAATGGAGGCGTCCTCCACGACCTCTGGTTCGCCGACGATCGCCTGGGAGTGGGCGGTGATGATGGACATCGGGACCTCCGATCGGGAGAGTTGGCGGAATCTTTCCGGTGTTTACCGGATATCAACGATATTATTCCACTCATGGAGGACTCTGTCGACCGCGCGATCCTTGCCGAGATCTCTCGAGACGGGCGGGCTACGCTGGCCCAGCTGTCCGAGGCCGTTGGTCTCGGCGTCTCTGCCGTGCAGTCACGACTGCGGCGCCTGGAGACGCGGGGGGTGGTCACCGGATATCAGGCTCTGCTCGACGCCGAGGCCGTCGGGATGCCGCTCTCGGCTTTCATCGAGATCACCCCCCTCGATCCGGCACAGCCCGACAACGCCCCGGAGCTGCTCGAGCACCTCACGGCGATCGAGGCCTGCCACTCCATTGCCGGCGACGCCGCGTACATGCTGTTCGTGCGGGTGCCGTCACCGCGTGCCCTGGAAGGGCTCGTGCGCGACATCCGCCTGGCCGCGAACGTGAGCACCCGCACCACGGTGGTGCTGCAAACCTTCTACGAGCACCGCCCGATCGTCCCCGCCGGTTAGCCGACGGCGGAGGCATGGCCGCGCTCGCTAGGATGCCGACGTGGCAGGAACCTCCCGCAAGAAGAAGCGCAGCACGCGACAGACCCGTACCCGCAGTGGCAACCCGGCCAAGCGCCCCGTGATCGAGCAGGGGCCGATCACCTGGAAGGACTGGGTCGGCGCTGCGCGCCTGCGCACCCTCCCGCTGGCCGTGGCCCCGGTGGTGCTAGGCACGGGCGCCGCGCAGACCGTCGATCACCAGCTGCACTGGGTGATCGCACTGGCGTGCCTGGCGGTGTCGGTGCTGCTGCAGATCGGCGTGAACTTCGCCAACGACTACTCCGACGGCATCCGCGGCACCGACGCGCAGCGGGTCGGGCCCGCGCGCCTCACCGCCTCGGGCCGGGTACCCGCGAAGCGCGTGCTGCTGGTGGCTCTCGTGTTCTTCGCCCTGGCGGCAGTGGTGGGTCTGGCAATCGTCATCCGTACCCAGCAGTGGTGGATGCTCGCGGTCGGGGCCGCCTGCATCGTGGCGGCCTGGTTCTACACCGGGGGCAAGCGGCCCTACGGCTACAACGCGCTCGGCGAGGTGTTCGTCTTCATCTTCTTCGGCCTGGTGGCCACCCTCGGCACCACCTGGGTGCAGGTGTTCGATCTGCCTCTGCAGGCCTGGCTGGTCGCGATCGCCGCCGGACTGTTCGCCTGCGCGGTGCTGCTGGCCAACAACCTGCGTGACATCGACCAGGATCGCGAGGCCGGCAAGCGCACCCTGTCGGTGCTCATCGGCAAGATCCCCACGCAGGTGCTGTTCACGCTGTTCGTGCTGGCGCCGTTCGGCATCTCCACCGTCATCGCTCTGCTGTATCCGATCGCCTGGATGGCGCTGCTCGCCCTGTTGGCGGGTCTGCCGGCGATCGTCATCGTCTGGTCGTACCGTCAGCCGCGCGAGCTCGTCGTGGCGCTCGGGCTGACCTCATTGACCGCGCTCGCCTATGCGGGCCTGGTGTACTGGGCGCTGGTCGGCTGACCGCGTCTGATCAACAAGGAGAATCCATGTCGTTTCAGGCCTACCTCGACAACATCGAGACCAAGACCGGGCTCACGCCCCGGCAGTTCATCGACCTCGCCACCGAGAAGGGCTTCGGTGCCGAGACGAAGGCGACGCCGATCCTGGAGTGGTTGAAGGCCGACTATGACCTCTCTCGCGGCTACGGCATGGCGCTCGTGCACGTGATCACCAAGGGACCGCAGATCAGCGCGAAGCACGTCGGCAGTGGCGGGACGCACGCCGATCCGAGCGACATGCTGTGGCTCGACGGCAAGGACTCGAACCCGGCGGGTTCGTAGGGCTCAGCCTTGCGTGCCGTCCTCGACATCCTCGTCTGAGGGTGCCGCAGGGCGCGCTGAGCGGCGCTCGTGAATCGAGCGGGAGGCGTCGGAGAGCGGCGCGCGCAGGAACAGCAACGAAATGCTCATGCCGATGAGAGCCGCGAAGAGGGCCATCAGCCACCAGTACTCGCGGAAGATCGGGAAGAAGAGCCACATGATCGCCAGCGGCACGAGGAACGCCAGCAGGCGCAACACGGTGTAGACGAGGAGTGGGGGAAGCTTCTTCACCCATCCAGTGTAGGTCGGGGCGCTTAGGCGTCGGCTGGGACGGATGCCGCGTCACGCGGCGACGCATGCTGTCAATGTGCGCAACAAGCGAGCGGATGCCGCGCCTCGGGCGTAGCGTCGAATCATCGCGGCGATCCGGGCGGTCCCGGGCCACAGCTCATACCTGTCGGGCGTTGCGGGTTCGACTCCCGCCGTCGCGTCGAAAGTCAGGCCTCTGGCCAGATCTGTCGAACCCCACCCCGGCGTTGAGTGGTACCATATCTCGTACAACTCAGGGGGTATTCATGGCCATCACCACGAGCGAAGCGCGACGCGACCTGTTCGGGCTGATCGAGCGCGTGAACCTCGACCACACTGAGGTCGAGATCACGTCGAAGCGTGGCTCGGCCGTGCTCATGTCGAAGGATGAGTACGACTCGCTCGTCGAGACCAGCTATCTTCTGCGCTCGCCGGAGAACGCTCGGCGCCTGCTCAGCGCACTCGAAAGCGCCCGGGCCGGAGACGTCGCTGAGCGAGACCTCATCGAACCGTGAACGCGCGTCTGCTGGCGTGGACCTCCGAGGCGTGGGCCGACTACCTCTACTGGCAGACGCAGGATCGAAAGACGCTCAAGAGGATCAATCTGCTGATCGCGGACACGCTGCGGGGTGACCCGTTCGACGGCATCGGGAAGCCCGAGCCGCTCAAGCATGCTCTCGCTGGAGCGGGGTCTCGGCGTATCGATGAGGCCAATCGGCTCGTGTACCTGGCCGATGATCGTCGCGTCACGATCCTGCAGGCGCGCTACCACTACTGATCGCGCACGGCGCCCGAGCCCATCCGCGCCCGCCTACACTGGAGGCATGGCCCGACTGCTGATCGTCGGCGGTTTCCTAGCCGCGATGTTCTGGATCTTCAGCATCGTCGACTGCGCAGTGCAGCCGGCGTCGCGGCACCGTGGTGTCAGCAAGGGCGTCTGGGTGCTGATCGTCGTGCTGCTGCCGGTGATCGGCGGCATCCTCTGGTTCGTAATCGGCCGACGCCGCCCCGGCCAGCAGGACTCGCCGCTGTTCGCGCCCGATGACGACCCCGAGTTCCTCGCCGGCATCAGCCGCTCCGAGGCCGACGCCCGCATCAAGAAGCTGGAAGAGGAGCTCGCGGCGCTCGACGACGAGACCGACGGCCCCGAGCAGCGCCCGTGACGGCCTCGCCGGCGGCGGATGCCGCTGCCGCACTGCTCAGCGACCTCGTCGCCCACGGTGTGCGCGATCTCGTACTCGCCCCCGGCTCGCGCTCGCAGGCCCTCGCGCTCGCCGCCACGGCCCTGCACCGCGCCGGGGCGCTCCGCCTGCACGTGCGCATCGACGAGCGTGTCGCAGGCTTCACCGCCCTCGGCATCGCCCGCGAGAGCGGCGCCCCCGTGGCCGTCGTGTGCACCTCGGGCACCGCGGCAGGCAATCTGCTGCCCGCGGTCATGGAGGCCTTCCACGCCGGCATCCCGCTACTGCTGCTCACCGCCGACCGCCCGCCCGAACTGCGCGGCATCGCAGCCAACCAGGCAACCATCCAGCCCGGCATCTTCGGGCCGTTCGTGCGCTGGGCGCACGATGCGGCGGTACCAGGCGACGGCACCGACACCGACCTCGGCCAGCGCGCCATCAACGCCGCCCTGGGCCTCAGCGGTACCGGCCTTCCCGGCGTCGCCGGCCCCGTGCAGCTGAACCTGCCGTACCGCGAACCGCTCTCGGGCGAGGTCGCCGTGCAAGCCGAACCCGGGCCGCTGCCCGTCGGCCCCACCCCTGAGACGACCCTCGTCGCACGCGGCCCTCGCACCGTCGTCATCGCCGGCGCCGACGCCGGAGCGGATGCCGAAGAACTGTCGTTCGCCGGCGGCTGGCCGCTCATCGCCGAGGTCGTCAGCGGCGCGCGCTTCGGCCGGCTCGTCGTGCACGGCTACCGCGCCCTGCTCCGCGATCCGCACTTGGGCGGGCGCATCGAACGGGCGCTCGTGCTCGGGCATCCGACGCTCAGCCGTGAGGTGACCGCCCTCCTCTCGCGACCTGAGGTCGAGGTGATCGCCGTCCGCGCCGGCGGGGAGGCGCTGAACCTCAACGGGCGCACGGCCGCCGCCGAGGCGCTCACGGTCGCGCCCGGCGAGACCGATCGCGCATGGCTGGGGGAGTGGATGACGGCATCCGCCGCATCCGCCGTCGACCTCAGCGAAGCCGCACCCGACCAGGCGGGCCTCGCCTCCGACGACAAAGCGGCCCGACTCGGGGCCGTGCGCGCCGAGCTCGATGCGGTGCGCCGTCCGCTTGACCGGCAGCTGCTCGCGGATGCCGTCTGGCGGGCGACCTGGCCGCACGACCGCCTGATGTTCGGCTCGTCGCGGCTCGTGCGCATCGCCGACCAGGTGCTCGGCGGCAAGCGCGTGCCCGTGCACGCCAACCGGGGCCTCGCCGGCATCGACGGCACGATCGCGACGGCCACGGGCATCGCCGTGGCCAGCCAGGCGGACGGCGCCCCCGGCGTCACACGCGTGCTGCTCGGCGATCTCGCCTTCCTGCACGACGTCGGGGCGATGTTGCTGCCTGCCGACGAGCCTGCGCCGCGCCTGCAGGTCATCGTCGGCAACGACGGCGGCGGGACGATCTTCGACGGTCTCGAAGTGGCCGCATCCGCCCCCGCAGGCGACCTCGATCGCGCCTTCTACACGCCGCAGAACGTGGGGCTCGAACAGCTCGCCGCCGCCTACGGCTGGGCGTATTCGAAGGTGACGACGCGCTCCGCTCTTGACCAGGCGCTGACTGCTCCGGTGACCGGTCCGCAGCTGATTGAAGTACCACTGGAACGGTGACGCCCGCGGGTGGATCATTGCGTCATGAATTCGCACGCATGGACCGCGCCACCGACTGTCATGCTCACCGTGGGAGGGAACTTCCACCTGGGTGATGTCGACCCCGATTCGACCCCGGGGTTCGAGCACGCACGTCGCACCGGCGAGCACCAGTTGGAGGCACGCCGCGACCACCTCAGCGACCTGCAGGAGCGTCTGTACGCCGAGAGCCGTCGCAGAGAAGCCCCGGACGCGGTGCTGCTCGTGCTGCAGGCGATGGACACAGCCGGCAAGGGCGGGATCGTGCGGCACGTGGTCGGCGGCGTCGATCCGCAGGGCGTGGAGCTTGCCGCATTCAAGGCCCCGACCGATGAAGAGCGGGCCCACGACTTTCTCTGGCGGGTCGAGAAACGCCTGCCCGCGCCGGGGATGATCGGCGTCTTCGACCGCTCGCACTACGAGGACGTGCTGATCGCGCGGGTGCGGGGGCTCGCCCCACCCGAGGAGATCGAACGTCGCTACGGCGCGATCGTCGATTTCGAACGACGCGTCGCCCAGTCCGGCACCCGCATCGTCAAGGTGATGCTGCACATCTCGCCCGACGAGCAAAAGGCGCGCCTGATGGAGCGGCTCGAGCGGCCAGACAAGCACTGGAAGTACAACCCCGGCGACGTCGACGAGCGCGCCCTGTGGGATGACTACATGGCCGCCTATCAGGCCGCATTCGAGCGCACCCACACTCATGAGGCGCCCTGGTACGTCGTACCCGCGAACAGCAAGTGGTACGCCCGCCTCGCCGTGCAGGAACTGCTGATCGCCGCCCTCGAAGACATCGATCCTCGCTGGCCGCGGGCAGACTTCAACATCGAGACCGAGAAGAAGCGGCTCGCGGCGAGCTGAACGCGCGCCAGATGGATGCTCAGGCCAGGGCGTCGACCAGGGGGCGGAACTTCACCCGGGTCTCGAGGAGTTCGGTCTCGGGGTCGGAGCCGGCGACGATCCCCGCGCCGGCATAGGCGGTGACGCCCACCGCATCGCCCGCGCTGGTGAACTGCGCGCACCGCAGCGCGATCGCCCACTCGCCGTTGCCCTCGCCGTCGACCCACCCGACGGGGCCCGCGTAGCGGCCACGATCGAAAGGCTCGAGGTCCCGGATCGCGCGGATCGCGGCCGCCGTCGGCGTGCCCGCCACCGCAGCCGTCGGATGCAGCACATCGACGAGATCGAGGGCGCTCTCGCCATCGGAGAGCTCGGCCTCGACATCCGTGGCCAGGTGGAACAGGTTCGGCAGCTTCAAAAGGAACGGCTGCTCACTCGCGGCCAAGGCCCTGGTGTGCGGGCGCAGCACCGTGAGCACGCTCTGCACGGCGTACTGATGCTCATCGAGATCCTTCGTGCTCGATGCCAGCGCCGACGAGGCCAACGTGTCGGCATCGGGGTCGGCGCCCCGGCCGATGGTGCCGGCCAGCACGCGCGCGGTCACCGTGCCGTCATCGACCGTCACCAGGGTCTCCGGGCTCGCACCGATCAGCCCGTCGACCGCGAACGTCCACGTGTCGGGGTAGCCCGTCGAGAGGGCCCGCACCAGCCGGCGCAGATCGGAGCCGCCAGGGATGCTGCCGGTCAGGTCGCGCGCGAGCACCACCTTGCTCACCTCGCCGTCCGCGATGCGGGAGAGGCCACCGCGCACCGCGTCCTGATAACCCTGGGGGGACTGCGCACCCGGTCCCAGCGTTCCCGCCCAGTGCGGGCCGTAGTCGCGCACCACCGGTGCGGGAGGGGTGGCGGACCCCGCGGTCCCGATCGTCGTGCGCCAGAATCGGTCGCCATGCCGGCCGATCACCTCGCGAGGGACCACCAGCACGCTGTCAGATGCTGACTCCTCGTCGAAGACGAAGGCGCCGAACGCGACAAGCCCCGTGCCGGGCAGGTGCAGCGGGTCATCGACCTCTGCCGCGGCGGAGAGCCCGCGCCACACCGTGGAGATCGCCGTGGTGCGCGACCCCTCGGCTCCGCGGGGAAGGCGGATCTCCGCGACCGTCTCGCCGCCGACCGCGACGATTCCGTCGCCGCGGCGCAGCCAGGCGAGGGGGCGGGCGGGGTCGGCGTAGGCCAGCAGATCCTCGACCGGGTCGATCTGACGGGTCTGCGCGACCAGGTGGGTCTCGTGCACGTCTCCAGCCTATTGCGCGCGACGTAGGGTGTACCGATGAGCGACGCACGACCGCGGCCCGGCAGCGAGATGATCATGCAGTGGCGCAAGTGGGACGGTGCGCCGCACTGGCGCCACGAATGCCTGTACCTCGGAGCGGATGCCTGGGGCGATTGGGTCGGCCAGCCCGTCGGCTGGCCGAGTGCGCGACCCGGTGCATCGATGGTGGCCGAGTCGCCGAACGTCACGCTCGTGCCGCGGGCGGCGAGCGACTACGCCCTCACCGTCAACCGTGACCACCCCCGCGGACTGCGCATCTACATCGACCTCGGCTGGGATGTGCGCTGGACAGATGACCCGCTGTTGGTCACCGGCATCGACATGGACCTTGATGTCGTGCGCCGTACCGACGAGCGCGGCCTGTACATCGACGACCGCGATGAGTGGGAGGAACACCGCAGCCGCTACGGCTACCCGCCCGAGGTCGTCGCCCACCTCGAAGGGCGCGCCCTCGAGCTCGAGCAGCAGGTCGGTGCGGGTCAGGCCCCGTTCGACGATGCCACGGCCGACGTCTGGCTCGACCGCCTCGCCGTGCTCGGTCGCGAGCGCTGAGCCCACAGGCACGGCGGAATAGACTCGAAGGATGACCACGGACGAGCCCAACCGCGCCGACCTCGGCCGCGACCCCGACCGCGTCAGCGGCATGTTCGACCAGGTCGCGGCCGGCTATGACCGCACCAACACGGTGATGACCTTCGGCAATGACGCGCTGTGGCGTGCCGCGACCACCCGCGCCGTCGCACCGCGGCGCGGGGAGCGCATCCTCGACCTCGCTGCCGGCACGGCCTCGTCATCGGCATCCTTCGCCGCAAGCGGAGCCGACGTCGTCGCCGCCGACTTCTCGCCAGGGATGCTGGCGGAGGGCCGCCGCCGCCACGGCCACCTGCAGAACCTCACCTTCGTCGAGGCCGATGCCACCGACCTGCCGTTCGCCGACGACGAGTTCGACGCGGTCACCATGTCGTACGGTCTGCGCAACGTGCAGCAGCCCAAGAAGGCGCTGGCCGAGCTGTACCGGGTCACCAAGCCCGGCGGACGCCTCGTCATCAACGAGTTCTCGACGCCGCCCGGTGCCCTGTTCCGCGCCGCCTACCGCTTCTACAACGCCCAGGTGTTGCCGCGGGTGGCGCGGGTGGCCGGCACCAACGCCGAGGCGTACGACTACCTGAACGAGTCGATCCGCGACTGGCCCGACCAGCGCACGCTCGCCGCATGGATCCGCGAGGCCGGATGGATCGACGTCGCGTACCGCAATCTGTCCTTCGGCATCGTCGCGCTGCACCGCGCGCGCAAGCCCGAGTGAGCGCGGCGGTAGGCTTGATCCCGTGACTTCGAGCCCCGCAGCCCCGGGCACGCGACTGGCGAGCCGACTCGGTTTCAGTGACCGTGTGTTCCTCGGCACGGCCGGGCGCCGAGTCGCCCGTGCCATCGAAGAAGGGCTCGACCTTGTCGAGGCCGGCCTCGCCGACGAACTGAAGTTCGCCGATCCGGTCGTCGACGCCGCCGCGCGCTACCTGTACGAGGCCGGTGGCAAGCGCATCCGTCCCGTGCTCACGGTGCTCACCGCGCAGCTCGGCGAAGGCACGACCCCCGCCGTGATCGACATCGCCAAGGCGCTCGAGCTGACCCATCTGGGCTCGCTCTATCACGACGACGTCATGGACGGCGCCGACAAGCGTCGCGGTGTGCCTGCCGCGCACGAGGTGTGGGGCAACAACGTCGCCATCCTCACCGGCGACATCCTCTTCTCCCGCGCCAGCCAGCTGATGTCGCGCTACGGCGACCGTGCCATGCGTCTGCAGGCCGACACGTTCGAGCGGCTTGTGATGGGTCAGCTGCACGAGACCATCGGCGCCCAGCCGGGCGATGACCCCATCGAGTTCTACCTGCAGGTGCTCGCCGACAAGACCGGTTCGCTGATCGCCGCAGCCACCCAGGGCGGCGTCATCTTCTCGAAGGCGCCGAGCGAGTACGAAGAGCCGCTGCGCGTGTACGGCGAGAAGGTCGGCGTCGCGTTCCAGCTGCTCGACGACGTCATCGACCTCTCGTCCGACCCCGACCGCACCGGCAAGGTGCCAGGCACCGACTTGCGCGCGGGCGTGCCGACGATGCCCTCGCTACTGCTCACGCAGGGAGAGACGGCGGATGCCGCGCTCGCCGCGCGCATCGACGACGGCGTCGCCCGCATCGCTGACGGGGCCGACCCCGCCGTCCTCGACGGTGCCCTCGCCGAGCTGCGCGATCATCGCGCCACGCAGGCGACCCTCGAACTCGCACGCACCTGGACCGCTGACGCGATCGCGGCCCTCGCACCCTTGCCCAAGGGCACGGTGCGCGAAGCGCTCACCCGCTTCGCAGAGAATCTCGCTGATCGCAGCAGCTGACGGAAGGAAACCCCTATGACCAAGCTCAGGCTGGCCATCGTCGGGGCGGGACCGGCAGGCATCTACGCCGCCGACATCCTGCTCAAGGCGGAGCGCAAGTTCGACGTCGCGATCGACCTCTTCGAGCAGCTGCCGGCACCGTACGGACTCGTCCGCTACGGCGTCGCCCCTGACCACCCCCGCATCAAGGGCATCATCAACGCCCTGCGCGATGTGCTCGACCGCGGCGACATTCGCATCTTCGGCAACGTGCGCTTCGGTGAGGACATCACCCTCGATGACCTGAAGCGTCACTACAACGCCGTGATCTTCGCCACCGGTGCGGTGCGCGACGCGGGCCTCGAGATCGAGGGCATCGACGCCGAAGGCTCCTACGGTGCTGCCGACTACGTCAGCTGGTTCGACGGCCATCCGGACGTGCCGCGCGAGTGGCCGCTGGATGCGGCATCCGTCGGTGTGATCGGCAACGGCAACGTCGCCCTCGACGTCTCGCGCATGCTGGCCAAGCATGCCGAGGACCTGCTGGTGACCGAGGTGCCCGACAACGTCTACCAGGGGCTCAAGGCCAGCGCCGTCACCGACGTGCACGTGTTCGGACGCCGAGGGCCCGCCCAGGTGAAGTTCACGCCGCTCGAGCTGCGCGAACTCGGTGAGCTGCGCGACGTCGACATGGTCGTCTACGACGAGGACTTCGACTACGACGACGCCTCGCGCGACGCCGTCGCCAGCAACAAGCAGGTCATGGTCATGGACCGCATCCTGCAGTCATGGCGCAAGCTCGACTCGGTCAACAACGCCGGCGGCACCGCGTCGCGTCGGCTGCACCTGCACTTCTGGGCACGCCCGGTCAAGGTGCGCACCGACGAGAACGGTCGCGTCGCTGCCCTCGTGTACGAACGCACCCGCCCCGACGGGCAAGGAGGCGCGGTCGGCACCGGCGAGATGCGCGAGGTGCCGATGCAGGCGCTGTACCGCGCCATCGGCTACTTCGGCTCGCCGCTGAAGGACGTGCCGTTCGACAAGAAGCACGGCGTGATCCCCAACCGTGAGGGTCAGGTGCTGGAGAAGAACTCCAACCAGCGCGTGCCCGGCATCTACGCCACGGGCTGGATCAAGCGGGGGCCTGTGGGGCTCATCGGCCACACCAAGTCGGATGCCATGGAGACCGTGCGCCACCTCATCAACGACCAGGGGTCGTGGTGGCAGCCAGAGGACCCGTCCGACGAGGCCATTCCCGCCCTGCTCGCCGAGCGCGGTGTCGCCTGGACCGACCTCGAGGGCTGGCATCGCCTGGACGCGCACGAGATCGCCCTCGGCGCCGCGCAGGATCGCGCGCGCGTGAAGGTCGTGCCCCGCGAAGAGATGGTGCGCGTCTCGCGCGCGGAGTGAGCGCAGAGTCGCCGCGCTAGGGTGGCCGCATGGAGCGGTGGCGTGCGGATGTGCTCGGCGATGAGTTCGAGCAGCTGACGCTCGAGCTGGGGGAGGACCCCGAGGGTCCGGTTGTCGCGACCCTCGTGCGCGCCCTCCCCGAGGAGCTGCCGTGGTGGCGCTTCGCGCATGATCAGCGCCCTCTCCACGACGTCGACGTGCTGTACGTGCACGGCTGGTCTGACTACTTCTTCCAGAAGCGGCTGGCCAGGTTCTGGACGGCGAAGGGTGCGCGCTTCTACGCCCTCGACCTGCGCAAGTACGGTCGCAGCCTGCGTGAGGGGCAGACACCGGGATTCACCACCGACCTCGCCGTTTATGACGAGGACATCGCTGCGGCCCTCGAAGCCAGAGGGGATGCCGACGGACGCCGCCTGGTACTGCTCGGGCACTCCACGGGCGGCCTGACCCTCAGTCTGTGGGCGGCGCGGCATCCGGGCCTCCCGGCGGCAGTGATCCTCAACGCGCCCTGGCTGGAGTTTCAGGTCGCCCGCTCGGCCGTGGCTCCCGTGGTCGAATTCGGGGCACGGTACTGGCCGAAGGACACCGCGCCCCAGGTCGACTTGGGGTTCTACACGCGCGCGCAGCGCGAGGTCGCCGACCCGGCGGATCCGGTGGAGGTGAACCTCGACTGGCGCCCGGAGCAGACGATGCCCGTGCACAGCGGATGGCTCAACGCCGTCCTCACCGGCCAACGCACCGTCTCGCAGGGTCTCGGCATCCCCGCGCCGGTCTGCGTGCTGCTGTCCACACGCACGGCGATCCCCGCGCGGTGGTCGTCAGAGCTCACCCGTGCCGACAGCGTGCTCGTCGTCGACGACATCGCCAAGGCGGCGCTCAAGCTCGGCCGCACGGTCACCGTCGAGCGCATCGACGGCGCACTGCACGACGTCTTCCTCTCGGCACATGATGCGCGAGAGGACGCCTACGCCACCCTGGACCGCTGGGTCACCGGGTGGAACGCGGCCTGTCGGTGATCAGTCGATCGCGAACAGCGCGCGTGCTGCGCGCTCTGCGCGCGGGCCGTCGGAGGTGTCGATCGCACGCGTGAGCTCGTCGCGCGCCTCCCGGGCGACGACCAGCTGCCGATGCGTCGGATGCCACATGCGCAGCAGGCGCAACAGTGCCATCCGCGGCTCGGCCGTCAGCGTGCGGTGCACGCTGTTGCCCGAGCTCTCGGCCAGGTGGTCGAACAGCGCCCAGTTCGCCCGGGATCGGTGGACGGCGACCTCGGGCGCATCGCGCGCGGCCTCGACCAATTCCTTGGCCACCTCGCGTTCCTCGTCCGACAACCGCGGCACCGCCATCGCGCACAGGATGCCAGCCTGGTAGCCGGCGTACTCCCGTGCGTCCTCGATCTCCTGCTCCGTCGGCTCGGTTACGCGCGTGAAACGGCTGGGCGCCATCTCGACCAGCCCGATCCGCTCCAGTCGCTGGAGCGCCTCGCGCACCGGTGTGCGCGACACGTTGTACTGCGCTGCCAGATCGGCATCACGCAGGCGCTCGCCCGGCGCAAAAGTGCCGTCCGCGATCGCATTCCCCAAGTGCTGAAAGACGTCTTCAGCAAGTAACTGTTTCCCCACGTACGGCGTCGCCGCATACGTTTCTTCCATGTGACACGCTCCCCAGTGCGTCTACGGCAGTAGAAACTCCCGTATGCGCACACTAGCCCTCAGGAGGCGTGCTCGCAAAAACTTGTACCGCGTCGACCAACGGAGAAGGATGCCGGAGCGCGGTCGCTCGGCATCCTTCGGTGTCCGTCGTGTGGCGCGTGGCGCCGATCTCAGCGGTAATTGATGAACTGCAGGTCGATGTCGAGGTCGGAGCCCTTAAGCAGCGCGATCACTGCCTGCAGGTCGTCACGGCTCTTGGACTGCACGCGCAGTTCGTCGCCCTGGATCTGGCTCTTCACGCCCTTGGGGCCCTCGTCGCGGATGATCTTGCCGATCTTCTTCGCGTTCTCGCTGGAGATGCCGTCCTTCATCGTCGAGACGATGCGGTACTCCTTGCCGCTGGCGACCGGCTCGCCCGACTCGAGGCTCTTCAGCGAGATGCCGCGCTTGATGAGCTTGGTCTGGAACACGTCGAGCACCGCCTTCGCGCGCTCCTCGGAGTTCGCGACGATGACGATCTGTTCGCCACTCCACGAGATCGAGGCGCCCGTGCCCTTGAAGTCGTAGCGCTGCTCGACCTCCTTGCGGGCCTGGTTGAGGGCGTTGTCCGCCTCCTGGTGGTCGACTTTCGAGACGATGTCAAAAGAGCTGTCAGCCATGTGTTTCAGTGTAGCGACGGCATCCGGCGGCCCGATGTGCCAATCTCGGTGCATGACTGCGTTTCCGCACCACGACGGTTCTCCGCTGTACGTCTCGAACGACGCACCCACGCTCGGTGAGCAGGTGACAGTGCGCCTGCGCGTGCCGGAGGGCTACGGCCCTCTGCGCGCGGTGCGCACGCGCTCGAACCCCGATCACGAACCCGAGTGGACGGATGCCGTGCGCCTGGGCGTCGCGGACGGCTGGGAATGGTGGGAGGCGCCGCTCACCGTGCGCAATCCCCGGCACGGCTACCGGTTCGCGCTCGTGCACGAGGACGGCCGCGTGGAATGGCTGAACCAGACCGGCATCCACACCATCGAGACGCTGGATGCCGATGATTTCGCGCTCGTGAGCTATCCCGCGCCTCCCGCGTGGTTGCATGAGGCGGTCATGTACCAGGTGTTCCCCGACCGTTTCGCGCGCTCTGCAGAGGCCGACACCCATGAGACGCCGGACTGGGCGATTCCCGCGGCCTGGGATGATCCCGTCGACCCTGTGAACCCGGGTCGTTCGCAGCAGTTCTACGGCGGTGACCTGCCCGGCGTCATCGAACATCTCGACCACCTCGTCGAACTCGGCGTCAACCTGCTGTACCTGACCCCGGTGTTCCCCGCGGCCTCCAACCACCGCTACGACGCCTCGCGGTTCGACGTCATCGACCCTCTGCTCGGCGGCGATGAGGCGTACCTGCGACTGATCGAGGCCGCGCATGAGCGGGGCATCCGCGTGATCGGCGACCTCACCAGCAACCACTCCGGCGACCGGCACGAGTGGTTCCAGGCCGCGTACCGCCATCCGGGGGCCGCGACAGAGTCGTTCTACTACTTCACGGATGCCGAGAACACGACCTACGAGTCGTGGCTGGGGGTGTCATCGCTGCCGAAGTTCGACTGGTCGTCGGACGAGCTGCGCGAGCGGTTCATCACCGGGGAGGACTCGATCGTCGCGCGCTGGCTGAAGCCGCCGTACAGCATCGACGGCTGGCGGATCGACGTGGCGAACATGACCGGACGCCTCGGCGCCGTCGACCTGAACGCCGAGGTGCGTCAGCTGCTGCGCGAGACCGTCGAGAGCATCAACCCGGACGCGATCCTGCTCGGCGAGTCGACCAATGACGCGGCGACCGATCTGCAGGGTGACGGCTGGCACGGAGCCATGACCTATCCGTCGTTCACCCGTCCCGTCTGGGGGTGGCTGAGCGAACCCACCGGTGAGCCGTATCTCACCTACGACGGAAAGACCGAGACCGAGCCGTGGTTCTTCACGCAGCCGATCGGCGGCATCCCGCGGTACACGGCGCGGGAGTTCGCCGAGGCCGTGACCCGCTTCACGGCCGGCATCCCGTGGCGCGTGCGCCTGGGCAACATGCAGCCGCTCGACACCCATGACACGGGTCGCTTCGCGACCAACGCGGCGCCCGGCACGATTCCGGTGGCGGTGGGGCTGTCGATGACCCTGCCCGGCGTCCCTGTCGTGTTCGCGGGGGATGAGTTCGGCCTCACCGGTGCCGATGGTGAGTCAAGCCGCACGCCGATCCCGTGGGGGAGCGTGGCAGAGCCCGAGGTGGCTGAGCGCCTGGATCTGTACCGCGACCTGATCGGGCTGCGGCGAGAGCATCCGGTGCTCGCGACGGGCGGTCTGCGCTGGCTGCACATCGATGACGACACCGTCGTGTTCGTGCGAGAGTCGGCCGAGGAATCGGTGCTCGTGCTCGCGACCAGGGGTGATGTCGACGTCGAACTGGCTCCCGGGCTGCTGGCCGGCGGGGATGCCGCGACCGATCTCGTGGGTGATGCGACGCTCGCCGCGGCCACGGATGGTGCCGTGCTGCTCACTCCTGACGGGCCCGCCTTCGCTGCCTGGCAGTTGCCGGGGGTGCGCACGCCCTGACGCGGTGCGCACCCTTGCCGGTGTCTTGCGTGACATGGTAGCTTGTCTCGCATGACAGTGGATGTCGGCTCGCAGATGCGCAAGGGCGTGGTGGAGTACTGCGTCCTGGGCCTGCTCGGCCGCGAGCCGATGTACGGCTGGCAGCTCGCCGACGCGCTGACGCAGGCGGGGCTGATCGCCAGCATCGGCACGCTATATCCGCTGCTGGGAAGGCTGCGCGACAACGGCTGGGTGTCGACCTTCGATCGCCCCAGCGACAGCGGCCCCGTGCGCAAGTACTACGAACTGACGGATGCAGGGGCGGCCCGCCTCGCGCAGTTCCGTGCCCAATGGATCCCGTTCACGCGGGTGGTCTCGGAGATGGTGGGAGAGGCAAGAGCATGAACGACACGAATGACAACCCAACACGCGACGACTATCTGCGCCGGCTCGATGATGCGATGCGCGATCTGCCGCACGGTGTCGCCGCCGAGATCAGGGCGGGCGTGACCGAGGAGCTCGCGGGGCTGGATGCCACCCAGGCCGCCCAGCGCATCGCCGACCTCGGCGACCCGGCCGACATCGCCCGCGGGGCGCGGGATGAGCTGCCGGGCGCGCCGGTGATCGTTGCGCCGCTGCCCGCGCCCAAGCCGCCGGTGACCCAGACGCGCGGTTTCGCGATCGTCGCTGCCCTCGCTCTGAGCTTCGGAGGGTTCGTCGTTCCGGGCGTCGGCTGGGTCGTCGGCGCCGTGCTCGTGCTGCTCAGCAGCATGTGGCGCCTGTGGGAGAAAGCTGTCGCGATCCTTGTGCCGCTCGCCGCGCTCCTCCTCGTCGTCATCGTCGGATCCGCCATGTGGATGACCACCGGGGAGGTCCAGAGCGGAAGCGCCTCGGGCACCTCCGCCGCCCCTGACCCGCTCAACAATCCGTTGGTGCCCGGCTGGTACGAGGTGATCTGGCTGACCGTCGTGGTCGGTGGGCTCCTGCTCATCCCGGCATCCGGACTCTGGCTGCTGTGGCGGATGCGCGGGCGCGCGGCATCCTGAGCGTGTCTGGCCCCACGTCCGTGCGCGGCGGGCGTACTCTCAGCCCATGACCGCTCGTGTCGGGGGACGCAGCCTGGTGATGAGCTGGGCGGTGGGCATCCTGTGTGCTGCCGTGATCGCCACGCTCATCTGGATCGCGGTGCCTGCCGCGCCGATGTTCCTGGACGGGCTTTTCTCGCTGCTCGACGCGACGATCGTGCGCTGACCGGCGGGTGCAGCCATGTGTCGACACATCGGCACGCCTCCCCGATGCCCGCGGAACCCGGCGATATTCTCTCAGGGCACGACCCTGATGAGAGGCGATCCCCATGAGCGACCCCGCGGTTCCTGAGAACGAGAAGCGCACAGACGACGACGTCGTCAACAGCGCCAACGAAGGGCTCGCCGAGGCCGACGCCGCGCGCGCCGACGTCGCCGGCCGCGACGCGTCAGAGGCCGACGGGCAGCACGATGCGGCTGACGCCGCGCCCGCCGCCGACGCCGAGACGGCGGACACCGCCGCCACCGAGCCCGCCGTCGACCCCGATCTTGCCGCCTTCGAGGCTGCCGAGCGCGATCACCCCGGCACGTTCAGCGCCGCCACCGAGCCGGCAGCCGCCACCGCCGCGACCGAAGAGGCCGTCACGCGTGAGCCGGCCGAGGCGCCGCACACGCCCACCGTCGCCGACACGGCGTATGCCGCCCCGGCCGCCGACGTCGCGACCGCTGACACCCAGGTGGTCCCCGCCGAGCCTGTCGTCGCCCCGGCGCCGGCCCCCGCTCCGCAGCCGATCTTCGTGCAGGCCCCCGAGGCGCCGCGCCCGCTGGGCAACCGCGGCACCGCCGGCGCCATCGGACTGCTCGCGACGCTGTCCTTCGCGGTGCTCTACCTGGGCGTGATCCTGGGTCTCGGCGCCATCCGCGGTGAGGTGACGGGCGAGAACATCGCGACCGCCGCGCTCGCTCCGCTGAGCACCTGGGCGTTCTGGGTGCCGGTCGTGGTGTTCTTCCTCTCGTTCTGGCTGCTGGGCGCGATCATCAACCGCGGACGCTGGGGCAAGTGGGTCATCTTCGGCATCTTCGTCGCCGCAGCGACCTATGGCGGGTACCTGCTCGGCCAGCTGTTCCAGGCGCCGTTCTGGCAGCTCACCGCCACACAGGGCGTGGAGCTGATCACCGAGCAGCTGTTCGCCCCGCTCGCCATCGCCACGTTCGTGATCGCCCGCGAGCTGACCGTGTGGTTCGGCGCGTGGGTCGCCCGCAGCGGTGCACGCAAGACGGTGCTCAACGCCGAGGCGCAGGCCGAGTACGAGCGCACCCTCGAGGGCGGGCCCCAGCCTGGCACGCTGAAGACATGACGCATGACAGAGACCCCCGCGGTGCACAGCCGGCGGGGGTCTCTGCGTTGACGGCGCTGACGGTGGGCTGGGTGTCGTTCGCGGCCGTCGCCCTGCTCGGTCTGGGCATGCTCAGCTACTTCGCCGAACTGGATGTCATCCCCGCCGAGGGCGCGTACCGCTGGGCGGGGATCGCCGCGATGATCGTCGCGATCGGCGGCTTCGCGGCGACGCTGAGCTGGATGCTGCGCCCGCCGCGGCCGTCCTATGCTTCGGCTGTCGTGGTCGGCCTGGTCGCGGCGCTGTTGCACCTGATCGTGGTGGCACTGGGCGCGCTGCTCGGGGGCGAGCAGGTGGTCGGTGCGATGGTGGCTGTCTCGATGCTCGTCACGCAGGGCGCGAGCCTGGTGATTCTGCTCGCGGGCGTCGTCGCTGCCTGGATCGCGATCGCCCTGCGGCGTACGCGCGCGGGTGCGCCGCGCTGGCCATGGGAGGACGGCGCAGACCCCGAGTGAGGCAGGCGCGCCATCGGCGTCATTCCGCGCCGCGCCGCCGGTGCCGACGTACTCTGTACTCGTGGAGCGCTCGTTGGAGACGCAGGTCAGCCAGGCCGTCGAGGCCTGGCTGCGATGGGTGCCCCGGTGGGCGCCTGCCACGCACCGTGGACGGGTCGCTCCGTGCCGCCGCTGCCTCGGATCCCCCATCCTCTCGGCCGCCGGAATCGGTGCCAACGTGCCACATGGGGTGCAGCACGGACTCTCCACGCGCATCAAGGCGATCGTCGACCAGGCCGTCGCCGAGTACACCGCACAGAACCTGCCCATGCTGCAGGCCGAGCTTGACCATCAGGCCGACCGCAACCGCGCGCGCAGTTATCGCCCGGCCGAGGGCCTCGAGCCCGAGTTCGAGGGCATGCCGCTCGACCCCGACCCGGTGCCCGGCGCTCCGTTCCTGTTCACGGTGGCCGGCATGGCCGACGAGGCCGCCGGCGAGCTGCCGCCGCTGCCGCCGTTGAGCGATGAGGCCAAGGCCGCCCTGCGGCAGGAGGTCGGCCTGGCCGACGACTACGCGAACATGGTGGGCCGTGAGATCTGCGGGCTGCTGCTGCGGCATCGTCTGCAGGTGCAGGCGGCGATCTCACAGTATGTCGAGCCGCAGATCGAGGCGATGCTCGCCGAACTCAGCGAGGCTCTCGACTCACCGTTCGACCCCGACGGGCCCTGATCGGGGCGGCGCCCTTCTCCGAGCATCCGCTGAGAATCGCGGATGCCGCTCGCGGAAGCGTGTCACGCTGGCTATCGTTTTTCGATAGGTATCTCTTGTTTATCGATAGGACGATTCATGCAACCGCGTGTCACCCTCGCCCTCAAGACGCTCATCGCCGCGATGCTCGTCATCCTCGTGTTCAGTCAGATCGTCGTGATCCCGGCGGTCGCGCGCGGCACGGCCGAGCACAATCCTGACCTGGCGTATCTCGAGGTGCCGGGCATCATCGGGGCGACACTCTTCCTTGCCGCGGTCGAACTCGTGCTCATCTGCATCTGGCGGCTCCTGTCGCTCGTGCGTATGGAGCAGATCTTCAGCGAGAAGGCGTTCCTCTGGATCGACGTCATCATCGGCACGTTCGTCTTCGCGGGGCTCCTCATCGGCGCTTCGCTCGTCGTGCTCGCGCTGGGGCGGGCGGTCAACCCGTCGATCACCCTCCTCGGGGTGCTCGGTGTGGTCGTCGGTGGCGCCCTGGCGCTGCTGGTCGTGGTGATGCGGGGTCTGCTCACCACGGCGCTGCAGCTCGAGCAGGATCTCTCCGAGGTCGTCTGATGCCGATCCTCATCGACATCGACGTGCTACTCGCACAGCGCAAGATGAGCGTCCAGGAGTTTGCGGATGCCATCGGCATCACACCGGCGAACGTCGCAGTGCTCAAAAACGGCCGCGCCAAAGCGGTGCGATTCACCACTCTCGACGCGATCTGCCGGGTGCTCGAGTGCCAGCCCGGCGACATCCTCCGCTGGATTCCTGAGGAGGACGCATGAGCGCCGTCACCGACTGGAACACGCAGGCGGTCGATCGCCTGCTCGACCGCGCACTGTGCCCCGTCTGTGCATCGGCCCGGCTCGTGCTCGGGCGCTGTCCCGCGTGCGCCGCCGATCTCAGCGGCCCATCGGGCGTCGAGCTCTGGGATGCCTCACAGCAGGCCGCCGCCGCGCTGCGTGCCCGCGAGGCCATCCGACAGCGGGTGCCGCGCGTCGCGATGACGGTGCCCGTCGCATCCCACGCGCCCGTCGCATCGCCGCCTGCCACCGCGCCGGGCGTGACGGCGCCACCACCCTCCGGCAGCGAGAAACCTGCCGCGGGCGCGGCGCGCAGCGCGACGCTGCAGTCTGTGCTGGCTGCCGCCGGAGCGTCGCTGTTCGCCATCGCGGCGATCATCTTCACCTTCCTCAACCCCGACCTCGCCGACCGTGCGGTGCGCGGATGGATTGTCGCGGCGGTGACCACGCTCTTCCTCGCGGCCGCGTGGCTGCTCGCCCGCCGGGGGCTGCGCTTCTCGGCCGAGGCGGTCGGGGCGCTCGGCCTCATCTTCGTCGTGCTCGATGTGCACGCAGTGGCGGCGACCGCTCCCACCAGCGAGGGCGCTCTGCTGCTTGCCGCCCCCGTGACGGCCATCGCTGCCGGGATGGTGCTCGCTGCGGCGCTCCGAACGGTCATCCGCGTCTGGCTGTGGGCATCCGTGGTGGCCCTCGTCGCGACACCGGCCATGCTCGGCGCGGCAGGCGGTACGGCGTTGCCGGCCGCACTCGGTCAGCTGGCCGCGGCGGCGCTCGCCGTCCTCCTCGTCGCGGGGCTCCCGCGACTTGCGGCGCGCGCCGGGGTCGACTCGCCCGCGCTCGGTGCCGAAGCGGTCACCCTCACCGTCGCGCAGTTCCTGCTCACCGTGACAGCAACGGCGACGATCGTGCTGCGCGCGGAGCCGCTCCCCGTCGCGCTGGTGCTCGCTCTCGCCGCTGGGCAGGCCCTGTTCGCCGCCCGCGGCGCGCTGCCGGTGCTGTGGAGCGCACTGGCCGGACTGTTCGCTGGCGCGGCCGCGATCGCGCTGATGGTCGGGGTGCTCCCCGGCATCCGGATCCCGGATGACGCCTGGATGGTGGTACTCGTCGTCGCCGCCTCCCTGCCGCTGCTCGCCACGGCCGCGGTGCCACTGAGCCGCGGGGTCAGCCGCCCGGCCCTCTGCGCCGGTGCTGGTGCCGTGCTCGCCGCCGTGCTGATGCCCGCGGTAGCCACCGCGCTGCTCATGGGGGGACGCACGGCGCTGCTCTTCGTCGAGACGATCCTGCGCGAGAACCAGAGCGTGCTCGGCAGCGAGCCGGTCGCCGACGGCTATCTGGTCGGGGTGGTGGCGAGCGTCGCGATCGGCGCCGCCGCGGTGGCGGCCTTCGGTCTGATGGCGGCGCGGCGCAGGGCGGGCGCTGCGGCCCGCACGGCGCTGCGTGGTGTCGCGATCTCGCTCGCCGCGCTCGCCGTCTGCGCGACCGCGGCGCTGCCGGGACTCACACCGGGGGCAGGGGTGACCATCGCGTTGCTCGCGGCGGTCGCCGGCATCCTGTGCGCGCGCGCCACGGCCGGGGTGCTGCGCGGGCTGCTGCTCGCCGGCGGCCTGGTGGCCGCGGTGCTCGGCGTCATGCTCACCTGGATCACCCCGCAATCGGTGCCGTTCGCCGGGCCGGCGACGGTCGTTGCGTTGGCGCTCTACGCGGCCTGGGGGCCACGGATCGCGCGGCCCGTCTTCGTCGGCGCCGCCTACGCCTATGCGCTGATCGTGCTCGCCGGCACGCTCGGTCTGATCGGAGTCACCGGTGTGGCGCAGCTGTGCCTGACGGCATCCGTCGGCCTGCTCGGCGCGATCGTCGCGACCTTCCTGCCCTGGACCGGCGCGCGCACCTGGCAGGCGGTGCTGCTGGTGGCCAGCGTGCCGTTCGGCATCGCCGTCGCGCAGGTCATGGTGCTGCGCAGCGGATGGACCGCCGTCTCGACCGCGGTCATGTTCGCCCTCGCGCTCACACTCACGCTCACCCGGCGTCCCGGTCTCACGGTGCTCGTGCGCACAGGGGCTGCCGCGCTGCTGGTGCCGACCGCGGCCGTGGTCATCGTGTGTCTGGGTGCCGAACTGCTGGAGCAGAGTGGTTCGCCGATCGTGCTCCCCGTGATCGCGGTGGTGGTCGCCGTCGTCTTGCCGAGCACCGCTGTGGTCGAGGCCGTGCTGCAGCGGAGGGGGCGCGGTCGCCGTGCGGCCCTAGCCGCGCGGATCGCCGTCGAGACATCCACGCTGCTCACCGCGGCCATCACGGTGCTGCTCAGCTTCGCCCGCGAAGCGGCGGGTCTCGGCACCGCGTGCCTGGTGCTGCTCATCCTTGGTGTCGGTGCGGCGCTCACTGGCGCGGTCGCCCGACGCCGGTACGGCTGGTGGATGGCGGGTGCCGCCTTCACCGCCGCACTGTGGACGGCGTGGGCGCTCGCCGGGGTCACCCTGCCGGAGGCCTACCTGCTGCCACCCTCGCTGGGCGCCGCTGCGCTGGCCGCCCTGCTCACCCTGCGCGGCGTCGCAGCGACCGGGCTGTTCTCGGCCGGGCTCGGCGGCGCGCTCGTGCCTCTCGTGGTGCTCTCCGCTGTGGCGTCACCCACCGGGGGAGCGCCGTCCCCCCGCATCATCGCGTTGTTCGCCGCGTCGGTCGCGCTGCTGCTGGCCGCGACGATGATGCACGGCTCGAAACTGCGCGTTGCCGGGCGGCTGCGCCCTCTCGGGCTGCCCCTGACCGTGGCGTCCGGTGTCGCCGCATCCGCGGCCACCGTGCAGGCGGTGCGATGGGGCGTGGGCGTCGATGTGGTGGGCGGATGGTCGGCGGCATCCGTGTTCCTCGCCGCGCTCGTCGCCGGTGCGAGCGCGATGGTGGTGATCGCGCTCGCCGCCCGGATGATCCGCCGTCAGTCCGAAGGGATGCCGGCGCTGCGGGACTCGCGCTGGCTCGGGGTGCCCGCGGTGCTCGCCCTCCTGGCAGCCGTATGGCCCGCCATCGAGCGGGACTGGTTCGTGATCTGGGCGATGTGGTCGCTCATGCTGGTCGTGCTGGCCGGCATGGTGATCGCAGCCCGGCGGGCGGTGCGCGGGGCGGTCGCGCCCCCGGTGTGGGTGCTGTTCGCCCTCGCCTTCATCACCGCGGTGGTGGCGTGGAGCCCTCGTGACCTGCGAGTCGAGTGGTTCTCGCTGCCGCTGGGTGCGGCACTGTTGCTGGCCGGAGCGCACGCGCTCGGGCTGGGGGATGCCGGGTCGCGCCGCGGCCGGTGGGATGCCTGGCCCGCGCGTCACACCGGATCGTGGGCATTGCTGGCTCCCGGCCTGACCGTGATGGTGTCTGCCTCGGTCGTGGCCACCTTCACCGATCCGCTCACGTGGCGGGCGATTCTGGTCATGGTGATCGCGCTCGCAGCCATCCTGTGGGGCGCGAGCAGCCGTCTGGCCGCCCCGTTCCTCATCGGTCTGATCGTGTTGCCGATCGAGAATGTCTTCGTCTTCGCCGTGCAGCTGGGACGGGGAATCGAGGCGATGCCGTGGTGGATCACGCTCGCCGTCGTCGGGGCGGTGCTGCTGATCATCGCGGTGACCAGTGAACGCAGGGCAGGCGAAGGCAGGGGAGTGGTCGCCCGCGTGCGCGATCTGCGCTGAGCGAACACCGGGGGCCTCGCTTGACCGTGCTCGTTACGGCGCATTACACTTGATCGAGTGTGCGCACACTTGTGCGTGCGCGCTGGGCTCCGGCACCGCCGGTTCGCCCCCACGGCATACCCACCACACCAAAGGTTCGGCGGTTCCGCTGCGCCGGTGGGTCATGATGTGAAACCCATCACGCTGTCACCGTGCAGCACTATGAGGAGAGAACGTGCCAACTATTCAGCAGTTGGTTCGCAAGGGACGCACGCCGAAGGTCACCAAGACCAAGGCGCCCGCCCTGAAGGCGAACCCGCAGCAGGCCGGCGTGTGCACCCGTGTGTACACCACCACCCCGAAGAAGCCGAACTCGGCGATGCGTAAGGTCGCTCGTGTGAAGCTCCGCAACGGTACCGAGGTCACTGCGTACATCCCCGGTGAGGGCCACAACCTCCAGGAGCACTCGCTGGTGCTCGTCCGTGGTGGTCGTGTGAAGGACCTCCCCGGTGTCCGCTACAAGATCGTCCGTGGTGCGCTCGACACCCAGGCAGTCAAGAACCGTAAGCAGGCTCGTTCCCGCTACGGCGCGAAGAAGGGTTGAGTTAGATGCCTCGTAAGGGACCCGCCCCGAAGCGCCCCGTCGTCAACGACCCGGTCTACGGCGCACCGATCGTCACCTCGCTGGTGAACAAGATCCTCGTCGACGGCAAGAAGTCGCTCGCCGAGTCGATCGTCTACGGCGCCCTCGCCGGCGTCGAGGCCAAGAACGGCCAGGACGCCGTCGCGACGCTCAAGAAGGCGCTCGACAACGTCCGCCCGACCCTCGAGGTCCGCAGCCGCCGCGTCGGTGGCTCGACCTACCAGGTGCCGGTCGAGGTCAAGCCGCACCGCGCGAACACCCTCGCGCTGCGCTGGCTCGTGAGCTACGCGAAGGGCCGTCGTGAGAAGACGATGACCGAGCGTCTGCAGAACGAGATCCTCGACGCCTCGAACGGCCTGGGTGCCGCGGTCAAGCGCCGCGAAGACACCCACAAGATGGCCGAGTCGAACCGCGCCTTCGCCCACTACCGCTGGTAAAGGGCAGAGCGGATGCCGCCACCGCGGCATCCGCTCCCACATCCTGATCGTTCCTGAACCATCCCGGAGGAACCCCCGTGGCACAAGAAGTGCTCACCGACCTGAGCAAGGTCCGCAACATCGGCATCATGGCGCACATCGATGCCGGAAAGACCACCACGACCGAGCGCATCCTGTTCTACACGGGTGTGAACCACAAGCTCGGCGAGACCCACGACGGCGCGTCGACGACCGACTGGATGGAGCAGGAGAAGGAGCGCGGCATCACGATCACGTCTGCCGCCGTGACCAGCTTCTGGAACAAGCACCAGATCAACATCATCGACACCCCCGGTCACGTGGACTTCACCGTCGAGGTCGAGCGCTCGCTGCGCGTCCTCGATGGCGCTGTCGCCGTCTTCGACGGCAAGGAGGGCGTTGAGCCCCAGTCCGAGACCGTGTGGCGTCAGGCCGACAAGTACAACGTCCCGCGTATCTGCTTCGTCAACAAGATGGACAAGCTGGGCGCCGACTTCTACTACACCGTCGACACCATCGTGAACCGCCTCGGCGCCAAGCCGCTGGTCATCCAGCTGCCCATCGGTGCAGAGAACGACTTCGTCGGTGTCGTCGACCTCATCGAGATGCGCGCCCTGGTGTGGCCCGGCGACGCCAAGGGTGACGTGACCATGGGTGCGTCGTACGAGATCCAGGAGATCCCGGACTACCTCAAGGACCGTGCCGAGGAGTACCGTCAGCAGCTGCTCGAGACGGTCGCCGAGACCGATGACGCGCTGCTGGAGAAGTTCTTCGGTGGCGAAGAGCTCACCGTGGCCGAGATCAAGGGCGCGATCCGCAAGCTCGTGATCGCCTCGGAGATCTACCCCGTGCTCTGCGGCTCCGCGTTCAAGAACCGCGGTGTGCAGCCGATGCTCGACGCCGTTGTTGACTACCTTCCGTCCCCGCTGGACGTGCCCGACATCGAGGCGCACGACCCGAAGGACGAGGAGAAGGTCATCGTGCGTCGTCCCGACGCCAAGGACCCGTTCGCTGCTCTGGCGTTCAAGGTCGCCGTGCACCCCTTCTTCGGTCGTCTGACCTACGTCCGCGTCTACTCGGGCGAGCTCGAGTCGGGCGCCCAGGTCGTCAACTCGACCAAGGGCAAGAAGGAGCGCATCGGAAAGATCTTCCAGATGCACGCCAACAAGGAGAACCCGGTCGACAAGCTCACCGCGGGCAACATCTACGCCGTCATCGGCCTGAAGGACACCACCACCGGTGACACCCTCGCCGACATGGCGCAGCCGGTCGTCCTCGAGTCGATGACCTTCCCGGAGCCGGTGATCGAGGTCGCCATCGAGCCGAAGACCAAGGCCGACCAGGAGAAGCTGGGTCTCGCGATCCAGAAGCTCGCTGAAGAGGACCCGACCTTCCGCACGGAGCTCAACCCCGAGACCGGTCAGACGACCATCAAGGGCATGGGCGAGCTGCACCTGGACATCCTCGTCGACCGCATGAAGCGCGAGTTCCGCGTCGAGGCGAACGTCGGCAAGCCCCAGGTGGCGTACCGCGAGACGATCCGCAAGGCCGTCGAGAAGCACGACTACACGCACAAGAAGCAGACCGGTGGTTCGGGTCAGTTCGCGAAGATCCAGTTCAACATCGAGCCGCTTGAGCTCGACGGTGAGAAGACCTACGAGTTCGTGAACGCCGTGACCGGTGGTCGCATCCCGCGTGAGTACATCGGCTCGATCGACGCCGGTTTCCAGGACGCGATGAACGTCGGTGTCCTGGCCGGCTACCCGATGGTGGGCGTCAAGGCGACCATCGTCGACGGTGCCGCGCACGACGTCGACTCCTCGGAGATGGCGTTCAAGATCGCCGGTTCCATGGGCTTCAAGGAGGCCGCGCGCCGCGCGAACCCCGTGCTGCTCGAGCCGCTGATGGCCGTCGAGGTCCGTACTCCCGAGGAGTACATGGGCGACGTCATCGGTGACCTGAACTCGCGTCGTGGCCAGATCCAGTCGATGGAGGACGCCCAGGGCGTCAAGGTCGTTCGCGCGTCGGTGCCGCTGTCCGAGATGTTCGGCTACATCGGTGACTTGCGCTCGAAGACCTCGGGCCGTGCCGTCTACTCGATGGAGTTCGACTCGTACGCCGAGGTCCCCCGGGCCGTGGCTGACGAGATCATCCAGAAGGCCAAGGGCGAGTAAGTCCTTACCCCCGGGGGTGCCGGACGGCATCCCCGGGGTATACACAACTTCATAGGAATCTCTCTACTAAACTGAGAAACATCACCCGTGGAGATCCGGTCGCAATCCAGTGCCCGGACACCTCCACACGACTGTCCTGAGGAGGACCAAGTGGCCAAGGCCAAGTTCGAGCGGACCAAGCCGCACGTCAACATCGGAACGATCGGTCACGTCGACCACGGCAAGACCACGCTGTCGGCTGCGATCTCGAAGGTGCTCGCCGACAAGTACCCGTCGGACACCAACGTCCAGCGTGACTTCGCGTCGATCGACTCCGCTCCCGAGGAGCGCCAGCGCGGTATCACCATCAACATCTCGCACATCGAGTACGAGACCCCGAAGCGTCACTACGCTCACGTCGACGCACCCGGCCACGCCGACTACGTCAAGAACATGATCACCGGTGCTGCTCAGATGGACGGCGCGATCCTCGTGGTCGCCGCCACCGACGGCCCGATGGCTCAGACCCGTGAGCACGTGCTGCTCGCCAAGCAGGTCGGCGTTCCCTACCTGCTCGTCGCCCTGAACAAGAGCGACATGGTCGACGACGAGGAGATCCTGGAGCTCGTCGAGCTCGAGGTCCGCGAGCTGCTCTCCAGCCAGGGCTTCGACGGCGACAACGCTCCCGTCGTGCAGGTCTCGGCGCTGAAGGCGCTCGAGGGTGACGAGAAGTGGGTCGAGAAGATCCTCGAGCTCATGCAGGCTGTCGACGACAGCGTTCCGGACCCGGAGCGTGACCGTGACAAGCCGTTCCTCATGCCCGTCGAGGACGTCTTCACCATTACCGGTCGTGGCACCGTGGTGACCGGCCGTGCCGAGCGTGGCACCCTGGCCATCAACTCCGAGGTCGAGATCGTCGGTCTGCGTCCGACCGTCAAGACCACGGTCACCGGTATCGAGATGTTCCACAAGCAGCTCGACGAGGCATGGGCCGGCGAGAACTGCGGTCTTCTGCTCCGCGGTACCAAGCGTGAGGACGTCGAGCGCGGCCAGGTCATCGTGAAGCCGGGTTCGGTTACCCCGCACACCGACTTCGAGGGCACCGCGTACATCCTGTCCAAGGACGAGGGTGGCCGCCACAACCCCTTCTACACGAACTACCGCCCGCAGTTCTACTTCCGTACCACCGACGTCACCGGCGTCATCTCGCTGCCCGAGGGCACCGAGATGGTCATGCCCGGCGACACCACCGACATGACGGTCGAGCTGATCCAGCCGATCGCCATGGAGGAGGGCCTCGGCTTCGCCATCCGTGAGGGTGGCCGCACCGTGGGTGCCGGTACGGTGACGAAGATCATCAAGTAAGCATCTGCTTTCTCGCAAAAGGGTCGGACCTTCGGGTCCGGCCCTTTTGTCGTGTCTGACTCTGTTGCGCGCGCGCGGGATGGCGTAAGAATGTACCTGGCGCGCCCAGCGCCGTACCCATCACGAAGCACTGGAGGCCACATGGGCATCAACGACGCGGTTGGCGACGCTGTCAACAAGGGCAAGGACCTGTACGAGCAGAACAAGGAGAAGGTCGACGAGGCCCTGCACAGCGAGCAGGCCGAAGGCATCAGCGACAAGATCCTCGACGGCGTCTCCGGCTTCGCCAAGAAGGTCGCACCCGGTGCGGCCGACAAGATCGACGAGGTCCGTGACAACGTCGACAAGAGCATCGGCAACGAGTAACCTCACCCCGAGCTGAAGAGGGCGGTGCACCTGCGGGTGTGCCGCCCTCGTCGCGTGCCTGGGGCGGCGCGCCGGGTGACGGATGCTGGTCGCCCCGGCGTCTCGTCCCCTAGACTGTGAGCGCCGACTGGGGTCGAGCGGCTGGTCTGGGGGTTTCTGCCCCCGCAGCGACGTATGGGACGTCGTCGAATTGAGGATTCATCTTGGGGAACAGCGTGCATGGCGCGCGGAGCATCCGCCGATGCGCTTCCCTGCCCATCGCCCACCCCGGACGCGCCCACGAACGGAGCAGCAGGCGACCCTTCTCGCCGCATGCTCCTGTCCGGCGTGCCCCCCTCACGCCGGACATTCCCCAGCGCGGGGTGGGGCATGGGGATGCCCCACCCTGCGCGTCCCTTAGGGGCCGTCACGCCCTCTGAGCGAGCGCGACACGCCCGGGTTTGCGCATTCGAAAACCCGCATGGCAGAATAGACAGGTTCCACATTCCTGTGCTCTTCGTGATGCGCGGGATCACTGCCAGGGCAGTGCATAGACGGCGCTCTCTCACGAGATGCAGCGCAGGGATCTAGGCCGCGGGCAGCAGAGCACACAAACCGACATCACCTTCACGGGTACTTCCGCGCCTGCGCGGAGGAGTCGGCATCCGCATGCCCCGGGTATGCGGTTGACAGCAGAACAGTGGGCGCAACCAGCGCCGACGCGCGTCCAATGCCCCAGGGTCACCCGGCCCCGGACGGTACGACGCTTATAGAGAGAGAGCAAGCAATGGCGGGACAGAAAATCCGCATTCGCCTGAAGTCGTATGACCACGAGGTCATCGACACGTCGGCGCGCAAGATCGTCGACACCGTGACCCGTGCGGGCGCGACCGTCGTCGGCCCCGTGCCGCTTCCGACGGAGAAGAACGTGATCGCCGTGATCCGTTCGCCCCACAAGTACAAGGACAGCCGCGAGCACTTCGAGATGCGCACCCACAAGCGTCTGATCGACATCGTCGACCCGACGCCCAAGGCTGTCGACTCGCTGATGCGTCTCGACCTGCCGGCCGATGTCAACATCGAGATCAAGCTCTGAGGTTCGACATGGCTGACATCAACGCAAAGATTTCCAAGGGCATGCTCGGCACCAAGCTCGGCATGACCCAGGTCTGGGACGAGAACGGCAAGATCGTCCCCGTCACCGTGATCGAGCTCGCTCCGAACGTGGTGACCCAGGTCCGCACCCCCGAGAAGGACGGCTACAACGCCGTGCAGATCGCGTACGGCCAGATCGACCCCCGCAAGGT
The DNA here is from genome assembly GCF_037204145.1 of Microbacterium istanbulense. NCBI lineage: Bacteria > Bacillati > Actinomycetota > Actinomycetes > Micrococcales > Microbacteriaceae > Microbacterium > Microbacterium istanbulense. Next base: position 106,427 of record NZ_JBBDGN010000001.1, on the reverse strand, counting down.
CAACAAGCCCCTGACCGCCCACTTCGAGGCCGCCGGCGTCACGCCGCGTCGCCACGTCACCGAGGTCCGCACCGCGGATGCCGCTGACTACTCGCTGGGCCAGGAGCTCACCGTTGACGGCACCTTCGAGGCCGGCCAGCTGGTCGACGTCGTCGGCACCAGCAAGGGTAAGGGCACCGCGGGTGTCATGAAGCGCCACAACTTCAAGGGCGTCTCGGCTTCGCACGGTGCACACCGCAACCACCGCAAGCCCGGCTCGATCGGCGCATCGTCGACCCCGAGCCGTGTCTTCAAGGGCATGCGCATGGCTGGCCGTATGGGTGGCGAGCGCGTGACCGTCCTCAACCTCAAGGTGCACGCCATCGACGCCGAGAAGGGTCTGCTGCTCGTCAAGGGCGCTGTCCCCGGCGCGCGCGGTCGCATCGTCTTCGTCCGCAACGCAGTGAAGGGAGCCTGATCGCCATGGCTGACTCGACTCTCGCGATTGACGTTCTCAAGGTCGACGGCAAGAAGGCCGGCTCCATCGAGCTGCCCGCCGAGATCTTCGACGTCAAGACCAACGTCCCGCTGATCCACCAGGTGGTCGTCGCGCAGCTCGCCGCTGCTCGCCAGGGCACCCACTCGACCAAGCGTCGTGGTGAGGTCTCCGGTGCCGGCCGCAAGCCCTTCAAGCAGAAGGGCACGGGTAACGCCCGTCAGGGCTCGATCCGCGCGCCGCACATGACCGGTGGTGGCATCGTCCACGGCCCGAAGCCCCGCGACTACTCGCAGCGCACCCCCAAGAAGATGATCGCTGCCGCCCTCCGTGGCGCGCTCAGCGACCGCTTCCGCGGTGAGCGTCTGCACGCCGTTGAGGCCTTCGTCGCCGACAGCACCCCCTCGACCAAGACCGCTGCTGCTCTGCTCAGCGCTGTCGCCGGCTCGAAGAACGTGCTCGTGGTCATCGACCGCAACGACGAGCTGACCGTGAAGAGCGTGCGCAACCTTGCGCACGTGCACGTGCTCAGCTTCGACCAGCTGAACGCCTACGACGTGATCGTCTCCGACGACATCGTCTTCACCAAGGCCGCGCTCGAGGGCTTCATCGCCTCGAAGACCGGCGCATCCGAGGAGGTCTCGGCATGACCGAGCAGAACATTCTCGCGACGGCCCTGAACAAGGACCCGCGCGACATCATCCTGGGGCCGGTCGTCTCCGAGAAGAGCTACAGCCTGATCGACGAGGGCAAGTACACCTTCCTCGTGGACCCGCGCGCCTCGAAGACCGAGATCAAGCTCGCCATCGAGAAGATCTTCGGTGTGAAGGTCTCTTCGGTGAACACGATCAACCGCGTCGGCAAGGCCCGCCGCACCCGCTTCGGCACGGGCAAGCGCAAGGACACCAAGCGCGCCATCGTCGCCCTGAAGTCGGGTTCCATCGACATCTTCACGGCAGTCGGCTGACCGGGGGATAAGGACTAATAATGGCTATTCGCAAGTACAAGCCCACGACCCCGGGTCGCCGCGGTTCGTCGGTGGCCGACTTCGCCGAGATCACCCGATCGACGCCTGAGAAGTCGCTGCTGCGCCCGCTGAGCAAGACCGGTGGCCGCAACAACCAGGGCCGCATCACGACCCGTCACATCGGTGGTGGCCACAAGCGCCAGTACCGCGTTATCGACTTCCGTCGTAACGACAAGGACGGCATCAACGCCAAGGTCGCTCACATTGAGTACGACCCCAACCGCACCGCACGCATCGCGCTGCTGCACTACTTCGACGGCGAGAAGCGCTACATCATCGCGCCGAACAAGCTGAAGCAGGGCGACATCGTCGAGTCGGGTGCCGGCGCTGACATCAAGCCCGGCAACAACCTGCCGCTGAAGAACATCCCCACCGGTACGGTGATCCACGCGATCGAGCTCCGTCCCGGCGGTGGCGCGAAGATGGCCCGTTCGGCCGGCGCATCCGTGCGTCTGGTCGCCAAGGACGGTCCCTACGCGCAGCTGCGTCTGCCCTCGGGCGAGATCCGCAACGTCGATGCGCGCTGCCGCGCGACCATCGGCGAGGTCGGCAACGCCGAGCAGTCGAACATCAACTGGGGTAAGGCCGGCCGTAAGCGCTGGAAGGGCGTCCGCCCGACCGTGCGTGGTGTCGCCATGAACCCGGTCGACCACCCGCACGGTGGTGGTGAGGGCAAGACGTCCGGTGGTCGTCACCCCGTCACCCCCTGGGGTCAGGCTGAGGGTCGCACCCGTCACGCCAACAAGGAAAGCGACAAGTACATCGTCCGTCGCCGCACCGCTGGCAAGAAGCGCAAGTAGGAGTAGAGGAAGATGCCACGTAGTCTCAAGAAGGGCCCCTTCGTCGACGAGCACCTGCTTCGCAAGGTGGCCTCGCAGAACGAAGCCGGTTCCAAGAACGTCATCAAGACCTGGTCGCGTCGTTCGATGATCATCCCCGCCATGCTGGGACACACCATCGCCGTGCACGACGGTCGCAAGCACATCCCTGTGTTCGTGACCGAGACCATGGTCGGTCACAAGCTGGGCGAGTTCGCGCCCACCCGCACCTTCCGCGGCCACGAGAAGGACGACAAGAAGGGCCGCCGCCGCTGACGCGGGGGCGATAGAGGAGAGAGAAATGGTGGAGTCCATCGCACGTGTGCGACACATCCGCGTGACCCCTCAGAAGGCTCGTCGTGTCGTTGCACTCATCAAGGGCAAGCAGGCCCAGGAGGCACTTGCCATCCTGAAGTTCGCGCAGCAGAGCGCCAGCGAGCCCATTTACAAGCTCGTCGAGGCCGGCATCGCGAATGCTCAGGTCAAGGCAGATCGCGACGGCGAGTTCCTGGATGAGCAGGACCTGTACGTGAAGAACGCGTACGTCGACGAGGGCACGACGCTCAAGCGTTTCCAGCCCCGTGCTCAGGGTCGCGCATTCCAGATCAAGAAGCGCACGAGCCACATCACGGTCGTGCTGGCAACCCCCGAGGTCGCTGACGCGGCTCCGGCAGCCAAGACGAAGAAGGCGAGCAAGTAATGGGACAGAAGGTTAACCCGTACGGCTTCCGCCTCGGCATCACCACCGACCACGTGTCGCGTTGGTTCTCGGACTCGACGAAGCCGGGTCAGCGTTACGCGGACTACGTGGCCGAGGACATCAAGATCCGTCGCCTGCTGCAGACGCAGTTGGACCGCGCCGGTGTCAGCAGCATCGAGATCGAGCGCACCCGCGACCGCGTGCGTGTGGACATCCACACGGCGCGCCCGGGTATCGTCATCGGTCGTCGTGGTGCTGAGGCCGAGCGCATTCGCGGCGACCTCGAGAAGCTCACCGGCAAGCAGATCCAGCTGAACATCCTCGAGGTCAAGAACCCCGAGGCTGACGCTCAGCTCGTCGCGCAGGGCATCGCGGAGCAGCTCTCTGCTCGTGTGGCGTTCCGTCGCGCGATGCGCAAGGGTCTGCAGGGCGCGCAGCGCGCCGGCGCCAAGGGCATCCGTATCCAGGTCTCCGGCCGCCTCGGCGGCGCGGAGATGAGCCGTTCCGAGTTCTACCGCGAGGGTCGTGTGCCGCTGCACACGCTGCGCGCGAACATCGACTACGGCTTCTACGAGGCGAAGACCACCTTCGGCCGCATCGGCGTGAAGGTCTGGATCTACAAGGGCGACCTCACCAACAAGGAGCTCGCTCGCGAGCAGGCGAACCAGAAGCCTTCGCGTGACCGTGGTGGCGACCGCCGCCGTGCGCCGCGCAACGAGGCACCTGTTGCAGAAGGAGCGTCGGCATAATGCTCATCCCCCGTAAGGTCAAGTACCGCAAGCAGCACCACCCGAAGCGTTCGGGTCAGGCTACCGGCGGCACCAAGGTCTCCTTCGGTGAATTCGGCATCCAGGCACTGACCCCCGCTTACGTGACCAACCGTCAGATCGAGTCCGCTCGTATCGCGATGACCCGTCACATCAAGCGTGGTGGAAAGGTGTGGATCAACATCTACCCCGACCGTCCGCTCACGAAGAAGCCGGCCGAAACCCGAATGGGTTCCGGTAAGGGTTCCCCCGAGTGGTGGGTCGCCAACGTCAAGCCGGGCCGTGTCCTCTTCGAGGTCGCGGGCGTGAATGAGGAGCTCGCACGCGAAGCCCTCACCCGGGCCATTCACAAGCTGCCGCTCAAGGCACGCATCATCAAGCGCGAGGAGGGCGACGCGTAATGGCGATCGGCACCAAGGAGCTCGCTCCGGCAGAGCTCGACACGTTCGAAGACCAGCGCCTCGTCGAGGAGCTGCGCAAGGCCAAGGAGGAGCTGTTCAACCTCCGTTTCCAGTCGGCCACCGGCCAGCTGGAGAGCCACGGCCGCATCCGCGCCGTCAAGCGCGACATCGCGCGCCTGTACACCGTGATCCGCGAGCGCGAGCTGGGCATCCGTGCGACGCCCGCTCCGGTCGAGGCTCCGGCGAAGGCGTCCAAGGCGAAGGCGAAGAAGGCCGACAAGGCTGAGGCGCCGAAGGAGGAGGCCGAGTAATGGCTGAGAAGAAGGCTGCAGAGGCAGCCGTGGCCGACGAGTCCGTCGTCCGCGGTTACCGCAAGGCTCGTCGTGGCTACGTCGTCAGCGACAAGATGGACAAGACCATCGTCGTCGAGGTCGAGGACCGCGTGAAGCACCCGCTCTACGGCAAGGTCATCCGCCGCACCTCCAAGGTGAAGGCGCACGATGAGAACAACACCGCCGGCATCGGCGACCTCGTCCTCATCAACGAGACCCGGCCGCTGAGCGCCACCAAGCGCTGGCGTCTGGTTGAGATTCTGGAGAAGGCCAAGTGATTCAGCAGGAGTCCCGCCTCAAGGTCGCCGACAACACCGGCGCGAAGGAGCTGCTCACGATCCGCGTTCTCGGTGGCTCGCGCCGCCGGTACGCCGGTCTGGGTGACACCATCGTCGCGACGGTCAAGGACGCGATCCCTGGCGGCAACGTCAAGAAGGGCGACGTGGTCAAGGCCGTCATCGTCCGCACCAAGAAGGAGACGCGCCGTCCCGACGGCTCGTACATCAAGTTCGACGAGAACGCCGCCGTGATCCTGAAGAACGACGGGGAGCCCCGCGGCACCCGTATCTTCGGACCGGTCGGTCGTGAGCTTCGTGACAAGAAGTTCATGAAGATCGTCTCGCTCGCCCCGGAGGTCATCTGATCATGGCGAACATCAAGAAGGGTGACCTCGTCGAGGTCATCACCGGCCGTAAGCAGGACAAGGGCGGCGACCGCGGCAAGCAGGGCAAGGTCCTCGAGGTCCTCGTCGAGCAGAACCGCGTCGTGGTTGAGGGCGTGAACTACGTCACCAAGCACACCCGTGTCGGCCAGACCCAGCGCGGCACCAAGACCGGTGGACTCGAGACCGTCGAGGCCCCGATCCACATCTCCAACGTCGCCGTCGTCGACCCCTCGACCAAGAAGCCGACCCGTGTCGGCCACCGGGTCGAGGAGCAGGTCAAGGACGGCGTGAAGCGCACGGTCCGCGTGCGCTACGCGAAGAAGTCAGGTAAGGACCTCTGATGGCTACGACTGACGCCGCGCAGGCTGGCAAGATCCAGCCGCGCCTGAAGGCGAAGTACAACGACGAGATCAAGAAGCAGCTGCAGGACGAGTTCGGCTACGTCAACGTCATGCAGATCCCTGGTCTGGTCAAGGTCGTCGTCAACACCGGTGTCGGTGAGGCGGCTCGTGACAGCAAGGTGATCGAGGGCGCGGTCGACGACCTCGTCAAGATCACCGGTCAGAAGCCGATCGTCACCAAGGCTCGCAAGTCGATCGCGCAGTTCAAGCTGCGTGAGGGTCAGGCCATCGGCGCGCACGTCACCCTCCGTGGTGACCGCGCGTGGGAGTTCCTGGACCGCCTGGTCAACCTCGCCCTGCCCCGCATCCGCGACTTCCGCGGCCTCTCGGCCGAGCAGTTCGACGGCAACGGCAACTACACCTTCGGTCTCCAGGAGCAGAGCGTGTTCCACGAGATCGATCAGGACAAGATCGACCGCGTCCGCGGCTTCGACATCACCGTGGTCACCACGGCCAAGACGGACGACGAGGGTCGGGCACTGCTCCGCCACCTCGGCTTCCCGTTCAAGGCCGCCGACGCCCCGGCCTGATCCCGCATGACCGGATGGATGCCGGACGCTCCGGCGTTCGGCATCCTTCCGTGCGTGCCCTACAATTGAAGATTGCGTGTTCATCGCAGGTCGTCTGTCGCGTAACGGCAGCCGAAACCTCATGATCGAAAGAAGAAAACAATGACAATGACAGACCCGGTCGCAGACATGCTGACCCGTCTGCGCAACGCGAACTCGGCGCACCACGACTCCGTGACCATGCCCGCGAGCAAGCTCAAGTCGCACATCGCCGAGATCCTCCAGCAGGAGGGTTACATCGCCGGCTTCGAGGTCACCGACGCGCGCGTCGGCCAGAACCTCACGCTGTCGCTGAAGTACGGCCCGAACCGTGAGCGTTCCATCGCTGGCATCAAGCGCGTCTCGAAGCCCGGCCTCCGCGTGTACGCGAAGTCCACCGAGCTTCCCAAGGTCCTCGGCGGCCTGGGCGTGGCCATCCTGTCCACCTCCTCCGGTCTTCTCACCGACCGTCAGGCAGAGCAGAAGGGCGTGGGCGGAGAAGTTCTCGCCTACGTGTGGTGATCTGACATGTCGCGTATTGGACGACTTCCCATCGAGATCCCCGCGGGCGTGACCGTTTCGGTCGACGGCCGTGCGGTCGCGGTGAAGGGCCCCAAGGGTGAGCTCACCCTGCAGGTGGCCGAGCCCATCGAGGTCGCGGTCGAGGAGGGCCAGGTTCTGGTCTCCCGTCCCGACGACGAGCGCGAGTCGCGGTCGCTTCACGGCCTGACCCGCACGCTCATCAACAACAACATCATCGGCGTCACCGAGGGCTACTCCAAGGGCCTCGAGGTCGTCGGCACCGGTTACCGCGTGCAGCAGAAGGGCAGCTCGGTCGAGTTCGCTCTCGGCTTCTCGCACCCCGTGCTGATCGACCCGCCGGTGGGTATCACGCTGACGGTCGAGGGCACCAACAAGCTCACCGTGAGCGGCATCGACAAGCAGGCTGTCGGCGAGGCAGCTGCCAACATCCGCAAGATCCGCAAGCCCGAGCCGTACAAGGGCAAGGGTGTTCGCTACGCAGGCGAGATCGTGCGTCGCAAGGCCGGAAAGAGTGGTAAGTAACCATGGCTGTTAAGTCAAAGTCCGCCGCCCGCGCGCGTCGTCACGCGCGTCTTCGCAAGAAGATCGTGGGCACCGAGGCGCGTCCGCGCCTGGTCGTCACCCGCTCTGCACGCCACGTCTTCGTGCAGCTGGTCGATGACAGCAAGGGTCACACCGTGGCTTCTGCTTCCACGCTCGAGACCGACCTGCGCTCGCTCGACGGTGACAAGACCGCCAAGGCCCGCAAGGTCGGCGAGCTCGTCGCTGAGCGTGCAAAGGCCGCCGGCGTTTCCGAGGCTGTGTTCGACCGTGGCGGTAACCGCTACGCCGGTCGTGTCGCCGCCATTGCCGATGGCGCCCGTGAAGGGGGGCTGGCACTGTGAGTGACATCAAGGAGAACGAAGTGACCGAGCAGGCTCCTGCCGCCGAGGCTCAGACCGAGCCGCAGCGCGACCAGCGCGACGGACGTCGCGGTGGCCGTGGCGACCGCAACCAGGGTGGCCGCGACCGCAACTCGCGCGACCGTGGCGACAACCAGTTCCTGGAGCGCGTTGTCACCATCAACCGCGTCTCGAAGGTCGTCAAGGGTGGTCGTCGCTTCAGCTTCACCGCTCTCGTGGTCGTCGGTGACGGCAACGGTCTGGTCGGCGTCGGCTACGGCAAGGCCCGCGAGGTACCCCTGGCCATCTCGAAGGGTGTCGAAGAGGCCAAGCGCAACTTCTTCCGCGTGCCCCGCGTCGGCTCCACCATCCCGCACCCCGTGCAGGGTGAGGCCGCTGCCGGTGTCGTGCTGCTGCGTCCGGCTGCTGCCGGTACCGGTGTTATCGCCGGTGGTCCCGTCCGCGCCGTGCTCGAGTGCGCCGGCATCCACGACGTCCTGTCGAAGTCGCTCGGCTCGTCGAACACGATCAACATCGTGCACGCGACCGTCGAGGCACTGAAGTCCCTCGAGGAGCCGCGCGCCGTCGCCGCTCGTCGTGGTCTCGACTACGACGCCGTCGTTCCGGAGATCATCATCCGCAACGAGGCGAAGGCCGCTGCGGCCGCCGCCGCGCAGAAGGTAGGTGCCTGATGGCTGCGCGCCTCAAGGTCACGCAGGTCAAGTCCAAGGTGAGTGAGAAGCAGAACCAGCGCGACACGCTGCGTTCGCTCGGTCTCAAGCGAATCGGCGACTCGGTCGTCCGTCCGGATGACGCGCAGACGCGCGGCTACGTCCGTGCCGTCGCTCACCTCGTCAAGGTTGAGGAGATCGACTAATGGCTGAGAAGAACACTTCGGCTGAGCTCAGTGCAAGCGCCGTCGAGGCCGAGAAGGCCCCGAAGAAGGCAGCCGCCAAGAAGCCGGCCGCCAAGAAGGCCCCTGCCAAGGCCGAGGCTCCCGCCTCGCGCCCCGGCGTGCTGAAGGTGCACCACCTGCGTCCGGTCCCCGGCGCCAACACCGCGAAGACCCGTGTCGGTCGCGGTGAGGGCTCCAAGGGTAAGACCGCAGGTCGCGGCACCAAGGGCACCAAGGCCCGCAACACCGTTCGCGTCGGTTTCGAGGGTGGGCAGATGCCGCTGCACATGCGCACCCCGAAGCTGCGCGGGTTCAAGAACCCGTTCCGCGTCGAGTACCAGGTCGTGAACCTGGCCAAGCTCGCGGAGCTCTACCCCAAGGGTGGCGACGTCACCGTCAGCGACCTGGTCGCCAAGGGTGCGGTTCGCAAGAACGAGAAGGTCAAGGTTCTGGGCGACGGAGAGATCTCCGTCAAGCTCACGGTCTCGGTCGACAAGGTCTCCGGCTCGGCTGAGCAGAAGATCGTCGCCGCAGGCGGATCTATCAAGTGACCATCGCAAGGAGGGGTCGGAGATTCTCCGGCCCCTCCTTTGCGTTACCCTGGACTTTCGGCCGCCCATCACTCGGCGGCAACCCCTTCAGGAGGACCACCCTTGTTTAGCGCCATCGCGCGAATCTTCCGCACGCCTGATCTGCGAGCGAAGATCCTATTCACCCTGGGCATCATCGCGCTGTACCGCCTCGGCTCCAACGTCCCCGCTCCGTTCGTGAACTTCCCGAACGTCGAGCAGTGTCTGGCAGCCAACGCGGGCACCGAGGGTCTTCTGGGGCTCGTCAACCTCTTCTCCGGCGGTGCACTGCTGCAGCTGTCGATCTTCGCGCTCGGCGTCATGCCGTACATCACGGCGACGATCATCACCCAGCTGCTGCGCGTCGTCATCCCGCACTTCGAGGCGCTGCACAAGGAGGGCCAGGCCGGTCAGGCCAAGCTCACCCAGTACACCCGGTACCTGACGATCGCGCTCGCACTGCTGCAGTCGACGACGCTGGTCACCGTGGCACGCAGCGGTCAGCTCTTCGGCGCCACCGATGTCGCCGCTTGCCAGCAGCTGCTCACGAACGACGTGTGGTGGGCGCAGCTGCTCATCATCATCGCGATGACCGCCGGCACGGGTCTGATCATGTGGTTCGCCGAGATGGTCACCGAGCGTGGCATCGGCAACGGCATGTCGCTGCTCATCTTCACCTCGATCGCCGCCACCTTCCCGGCCGCGATGTGGAGCATCTGGGAGGCCCGCGGCTTCGAGACGTTCCTGTTGGTGTTGATCATCGGCATCGTCGTGATGGCTCTCGTCGTCTTCGTCGAGCAGTCGCAGCGCCGCATCCCGGTGCAGTACGCCAAGCGCATGGTCGGTCGTCGCACGTACGGCGGTACGAACACGTACATCCCGATCAAGGTGAACATGGCCGGTGTGATCCCGATCATCTTCGCCTCGTCGCTGCTGTACATCCCGATGCTGATCGCGCAGTTCAACACTCCCACCGACGGCACCGAGCCGCCGGCGTGGGTGACCTGGATCCTCACGAACTTCAGCACGGGTGACCAGCCGCTGTACATGGCCGTGTACTTCCTGCTGATCATCGGCTTCACGTACTTCTACGTCGCGATCACCTTCAACCCGGTCGAGGTCGCCGACAACATGAAGAAGTACGGCGGGTTCATCCCCGGTATCCGTGCCGGTCGTCCCACCGCCGAGTATCTCGACTACGTGCTCACCCGCATCACGTTCCCCGGTTCGCTGTACCTGGGCCTGGTCGCGCTGATCCCGCTGATCGCCCTGGCGACGGTGCAGGCCAACCAGAACTTCCCGTTCGGCGGCGCCTCGATCCTCATCATCGTCGGTGTGGGTCTGGAGACCGTGAAGCAGATCGACGCGCAGCTGCAGCAGCGCCACTACGAAGGGCTCCTCCGATGACCGCATCCGCACGCCTGCTCATCGTCGGCCCGCAGGGCTCGGGCAAGGGCACCCAGGGTGTCCTCGTGGCCGAGGCCTTCGGCATCCCCGTGGTCTCCACGGGCGACATCTTCCGCGCCAACATCAAGGCGGGCACCGAGCTCGGCCAGCAGGTGACGGCCATCATGGAGGCCGGCGACCTCGTCCCCGACGAGCTGACCAGCGCCATCGTTCGTGATCGTCTGTCGCAGGACGATGCCGCGAATGGTTTCCTGCTTGACGGGTACCCGCGCAACACGGCGCAGGTCGCCCACCTCGACGAGTTCCTCGGCGAGCGTGGCGAGACGCTGGATGCCGTGATCCTGCTCGACGTGCCGCGCGAGGAGAGCCTGGAGCGTCTGCGGCTGCGTGCGATCGAGCAGGGCCGCGCGGATGACACGGCCGAGGCGATCGCGAAGCGTCTGGACATCTACGAGCAGGAGACCGCTCCGATCATCGAGGTGTACGCCGAGCGCGGCATCGTCGACCGGATCGACGGCGTCGGCTCGCTCGAGGCGATCACCGAGCGTATCGGCGCCGCTCTCGCCGCGCGCGGTCTCGCGCAGCGGGTCTGACATGTTCCGTCGCGGCATCTACAAGACGCCGGCTCAGCTGCGGTCGATGATCGAGCCTGGACTCATCACCGCCGCTGCTCTCGCCGAGGTGCGGAGCCTTGTGCGCGCGGGCGTGACGACCGGGGAACTGGATAGCGCGGCAGAGCGGATCATCACCGGCCGCGGGGCCGAGTCGAACTTCAAGCTCGTGCGCGGGTACCGCAACACGACCTGCATCTCGGTCAACGAGCAGGTCGTGCACGGCATCCCCGGCTCGTACGTGCTGCAGCCGGGTGACATCGTCTCGATCGACTGCGGTGCGCAGTTCGAGGGGTGGAACGGCGACAGTGCGATCACGATCGTCGTTCCCGATCCCGAGCGCCCTGAGCTGGTCGCCCGCCGCGAGGAACTGTCGCGCGTGACCGAGGGGTCGATGTGGGCCGGCATCGCCGCGTTGGCCACGGCGTCGCACCTGGGTGAGGTCGGTGCCGCGATCGAGGACTACATCCTGGCGCAGGGCGCCTCCGAGGTGTCGGGGGAGAGCTACGGCATCCTGCGCGAATACGTCGGCCACGGCATCGGGCGCAAGATGCACGAGGCGCCGAGCGTCTTCAACTATGCGACGCCGGATGAGGGCGCGGAGATCCGCCCCGGCCTGGTCGTCGCGATCGAGCCGATGGTCACCGCTGGTGGCGAGGCCACGTTCGTCGAGGACGATGACTGGACGGTCTCGACCGTGGATGGTACCGACGGATCCCACTGGGAGCACAGCGTTGCCCGCCACGACGGCGGCGTCTGGGTGCTGACCGCCCCCGACGGCGGGGCCGCAGGCCTTGCGCCGTTCGGCGTGGTTCCTGTTCCGCTGGCCTGAGCCGCGCCTGTTCGACGCGCCGGTTCTGCGCTGGCGCGCCTGCGCTGCGCAGGCGTCTCGACGCAGGAGCGGCGTTTCGGGCCGGGAGGTGGTGTGCGCCGGATGCTTGCGGGGCAGCATCCGCATCGTCAAGGGGCTGTCCGGAGTTGCGGACCCCTCCGCCGCATCCGGCAGCTGCTCTGTCGACGCGCCGGTTTTGCGCTGGCGCGCCTGCTGTGCGCAGGCGTCTCGACGCAGGGGCGGCGTGTCGAGCTCAGAAGGCGCGGCGGGTGCGGTGGCGGAGCGTGGCGAGGAACGCAGCGGATGCCGGGCGCACGCGCCTCACGCCCGCTTCCAAAAGCCGATCGCGCAGCGGTGCCACCCGCCACGCATCCCGCGTCTCCCAGCGGACGACGGGATGTCCGTGCCGACGCAGGCGGTCTTCACGCCGCTTCTCATCCTTGAGTCGCTGAGCGGCTACCTCCGGATCGTCAAGCCCATACTTGCCCCACCCGTCTGACTCGCCGATCACCTGCGCGCTCGGGAAATAGAAGTCCGAGCGATCCCGCGACCCGTCGTAGGCGAACTCACGCTGCAGCTCGGGAGGCTCGAACCCGCACCAGCCGATCACCGCGCGACTCACGCTCTCCGTCGGGGACTCGCTGCGGCCGTCCGCGTTGTCCCATACCCACCTCGCCGCGGCGACGCCCCGCGGGTTCTCGCGGCTGGCGCACCGGGTCTGAAACTCGTCGACGGTGTGCGCCCCACCGCCTTGGACGGCGGAGAGCGCGGCATCCGCGACGGCGAGAGCCTGCGCGGGAGGCAGCACTCGGGCGAGATCAACCACGGTCTCGACCAGTGTGGTGACCCGGATGTTGCCGATGATTTCGTGCGCACGCGGCTCGACGCTGGCGTGCAGGCGCACGTCGCCGCGCACGTGCGTCGTCGCGCTCTGCGGCGCGTACGTGTGGATGCAGCGGGCTTCACCGAACAGGGGAAGCCCGTGGATGACGGCTGCCGACTCGTGGCTGAGTACCGCGTCCGGATGCGTGCGGACGAAGGCGTGAACGCGCGCGGCGTAGCGCCCCCACGGGGTCAGTGCCGCGAACGCCCTGCGCCGCGCGTACACGCCCGGGCGCACACGCACGTACTCCGGGGAGGGCAGCCGCAGCCCGGCCATCCTTCCCTCACTCGCGGTGAACAACTCGACGGGGGATTCCACCAGGGCGCGGTCAGTGAGTAGCAGGGGCATCCCGCGATCATTGCAACGCGAGGGGCCTTCTGGGGCGCGCACCCGCGGTGGCGGGGGATAACTCGGCGTGCGCGCCCGATGGGGGTAACGAAGCGGGGCCACCGAGACGCCGCTTCTGCGCCGACGCGCCTGCCCGCCACCGGCGCGTCGGCGCAGAACCGGCGCGTCGAGCCGCGGGCGCCTCAGCCGGTTCACACGCGAGACATAGCGTTCACCCGGCATGATGGATGCAGAGGCAAGCGGGTTCTGTCATGGGCGGAACCACTCACAGATCGGAATGCAATGGCTGCTGCTGCTCAGGGCAAGACCAACTGGTTCGCCATCGGAATCTCCATCGCCGTCGTCGTCGTGCTCGTCGTGCTCGGCGTCGTCGTGGTGTGGCTGAACAACCAGGCGACGGATGCCGGTCCCGCCCCGCAGGGCGACCTGATCAACTCCGAGACGGGCGCGCTGACCTTCGGTGACGGCGAGGACACCGTCGCGGTCTACATCGACTTCATGTGCCCGATCTGCAACAGCTTCGAGCAGCAGTACGGCGCGCAGCTGCAGCAGGCGGCCGCCGACGACAAGATCACGCTCGAGTACCACCCGATCGCGATCCTCGACCACTACTCGCAGGGCGCGGAGTACTCCTCGCGCTCGGCCGCCGCGATGTTCTGCGTCGCCGAGAGCAACCCCGACCTCGCCCTCGACTACATGGAGTCGCTGTTCACCAACCAGCCGGCCGAGAACACCACGGGTCTGACCGACGAGCAGCTCGCCGCCATGGCCGAGGAGGTCGGCGCGGGCGACGCCGCCAGATGCATCGCCGACGGCACCTACAAGAAGTTCGGTGCCGCACAGGCCAAGGCCAACGACATCCAGGGCACCCCCACGGTCGAGGTCAATGGCACGCGCCTCGACCTGCAGGCCGGTGAGATCACGCAGATGGAAGCCCTGCTGAAGTGAGACCGCGGGGCGCACATGATCGCCCCATTTGCCGCCGAGGTCAAGAGGGTCTATCATAGATCTTTGGTGCCTTGCGCCTTGATCCGGCGTGTCCGGACCGGCGGCACCACAAACCATCCATCCACCGCAGATCGACCGATCTGCAGAAGCGTCAGCGAGGCTATGGCTAAGAAAGACGGTGTCATCGAGATCGAGGGCGTCGTGTCCGAGGCTCTGCCCAACGCGATGTTCCGCGTTGAGCTCAGCAATGGACACAAGGTTCTGGCAACGATCTCCGGAAAGATGCGGCAGAACTACATCCGCATCATCCCCGAGGACCGCGTGGTCGTGGAGCTCAGCCCCTACGACCTGACCCGCGGCCGCATCGTCTACCGCTACCGCTGATCGGTCGAGAAGTAACGGCCTGCCCCTCGGGGCGGTACGAAGACAGCGAACAGGAAACATCATGAAGGTCAACCCCAGCGTCAAGCCCATCTGCGACCACTGCCGCGTGATCCGTCGTCACGGTCGCGTCATGGTGATCTGCAAGAGCAACCCGCGCCACAAGCAGCGCCAGGGCTGAATCGCGACGCCCGCTCGGCGACCGGCTCCGGTTGCCGAGTGCGCGCAGCGAGACAACGGATACAACTCAATACGACTAACGGCAGGATCAGACGCCACTCATGCAGTGGCTGACACCTCGGGGCGGAGGCCCGGGCACCGATCCTGCTCCACACCTCCACTCACTCCAGGAGAATTCGCATGGCACGTCTTGCCGGCGTTGACATCCCGCGCGACAAGCGCGTGGTGATCGCCCTCACGTACATCTACGGCATCGGCCGTACCCGCTCGGTCGAGATCCTCAAGGCCACCGAGATCGACGAGTCGATCCGCGTCAAGGACCTTTCCGACGAGCAGCTCGTCGCACTCCGCGACTACATCGAAGGCACCTACAAGGTGGAGGGTGACCTGCGCCGCGAGGTCGCCGCAGACATCCGCCGCAAGGTCGAGATCGGCTCCTACGAGGGCCTTCGCCACCGTCGTGGCCTCCCGGTCCGCGGACAGCGCACCAAGACCAACGCGCGTACCCGCAAGGGCCCGAAGCGCACCGTCGCAGGCAAGAAGAAGGCCCGCTAAGCGGCCAGGGATTAGGAGACAAGAATCATGGCTGCACCCAAGGCCGCCGCGCGCAAGCCGCGCCGCAAGGAGAAGAAGAACATCGCGCTGGGCCAGGCCCACATCAAGTCGACGTTCAACAACACCATCGTCTCGATCACCGACCCGTCCGGCGCTGTCATCAGCTGGGCCTCGTCGGGTGGCGTGGGCTTCAAGGGCTCGCGCAAGTCGACCCCGTACGCCGCAGGCATGGCAGCGGAGTCCGCTGCCCGCCAGGCTGCGGAGCACGGCGTCAAGAAGGTCGACGTCTTCGTCAAGGGCCCGGGCTCCGGTCGCGAGACCGCGATCCGCTCGCTCCAGGCCGCCGGCCTCGAGGTCGGTTCGATCCAGGACGTGACG
This sequence comes from Microbacterium istanbulense, assembly GCF_037204145.1. Lineage (NCBI taxonomy): Bacteria > Bacillati > Actinomycetota > Actinomycetes > Micrococcales > Microbacteriaceae > Microbacterium > Microbacterium istanbulense. The sequence continues at coordinate 90,883 of NZ_JBBDGN010000001.1, read as the reverse complement.
CCCCAGGCTCACAACGGCGTTCGCCCGCCGAAGCGCCGCCGCGTCTGATGCGTAACGAGGATGTCGGTCCCTGAGGGGCCGGCATCCTCGCCTCTGGTTTTTCCACAACTCAAGACCTCACCCAGCACATGTCATATAGCGGGCATGTGATCGAAAGGAACACATAGTGCTCATCGCACAGCGTCCCACTCTCACCGAGGAAAAGCTCTCCGAGAACCGCAGCCGGTTCGTCATCGAGCCGCTCGAGCCCGGCTTCGGCTACACGATCGGCAACGCGCTGCGTCGCAGCCTGCTGTCGTCGATCCCCGGCGCTGCCGTCACCACCATTCGCCTCGACGGCGTGCTGCACGAGTTCAGCACCATCCCGGGTGTGAAGGAAGACGTCACCGAGATCATCCTCAACATCAAGCAGCTGGTCGTCTCCTCGGAGCGCGACGAGCCGATCACCGCCTACCTGCGCAAGACCGGCGCCGGTGAGGTCACCGCGGCTGACATCTCGGCTCCGGCCGGCGTCGAGGTGCACAACCCCGACCTCGTCATCGCGACCCTCAACGACACCGCTCGTTTCGAGCTCGAGCTCACCATCGAGCGTGGCCGCGGCTACGTCTCGGCTGCGCAGAACCGCAACGAGTACGCCGAGGCCGGTCAGATCCCGATCGACTCGATCTACTCGCCGGTGCTCAAGGTCAGCTACCGCGTCGACGCCACCCGTGCCGGTGAGCGCACCGACTTCGACAAGCTCGTCCTTGACGTCGAGACCAAGTCGGCCATCAGCCCCCGCGACGCCGTCGCTTCGGCTGCCAAGACGCTCACCGAGCTGTTCGGCCTCGCCCGCGAGCTGAACGTCGAGGCTGAGGGCATCGAGATCGGCCCGGCGCCGGTCGAGGCTGCTCTCTCCAGCGAGCTGTCGATGCCGATCGAGGACCTCGACCTGTCGGTTCGCTCGTACAACTGCCTCAAGCGCGAGGGCATCAACACCGTCGCGGAGCTCGTCGCCCTCTCGGAGACGCAGCTCATGAACATCCGCAATTTCGGACAGAAGTCGGTCGACGAGGTGCGCGACAAGCTCGTCTCGCTCGGACTGTCGCTGAAGGACTCGGTGCCCGGTTTCGACGGCGCCCACTTCTACGGCGGCAGCGAAGACGAATCCTTCTGAAACCCGACCTTTATCTGACCAGGAGTTAGACGATTATGCCCAAGCCCACCAAGGGTCCCCGCCTCGGAGGCGGCCCCGCCCACGAGCGCCTTCTTCTCGCGAACCTCGCAGCGGCGCTGTTCACCCACAAGTCGATCAAGACGACCGAGACCAAGGCCAAGCGCCTGCGTCCGCTCGCCGAGCGCCTCGTCACCTTCGCCAAGCGCGGTGACCTGCACGCTCGTCGTCGCGTGCTCTCGGTCATCGGTGACAAGGACGCCACGCACGTGCTGTTCGCCGAGATCGCTCCGCTGGTCGCCGAGCGTGAGGGTGGCTACACCCGCATCACGAAGGTCGGCAACCGCAAGGGTGACAACGCCCCCATGGCCGTGATCGAGCTCGTCCTCGAGCCCGTCACCCCGAAGAAGAAGGCCGCCGCCAAGGCTGCCCCGAAGGCTGAGAAGGCTGCCAAGCCCGCCAAGGCTGAGAAGGCTGAGGAGGCTCCCGCCGAGGAGACCGCCGCACCCGCCGCTCTCGTCGGCGAATTCGGTGACGACTCCGCCGCTCCTCTCGAGGACGGCTCGGCTCCCGAGGGCTTCGACATCAAGGGCAACAAGGACTCGATGAAGTTCCACCGCCCGGATGGCCAGTGGTACGACCAGACCATCGCTGAGGTGTGGTTCCGCACCCCCGAGGCCGCTGAGGCCGCTGGTTTCACCGAGGCCGGCAAGTAAGCCGCAGCAGTACACACGAACGAAGCCCGCTTCCCGAAAAGGAGGCGGGCTTCGTCGTAGGTGCGGCGGGGTCAGGCGCGGGCGCGCAGGTCCTTGCGCAGGATCTTGCCGGATGCCGACTTCGGCACGACGTCGATGAACTCGACCAGGCGTACCTTCTCGTGCGGGGCGACCTTCGCCGCGACGAAGTCCATGACGTCCTGCGCGGTGAGTTCGGCATCCGCCTGTCGCACGACGAACGCCTTCGGCACCTCCTGGCCGTCGTCGTCGTTCGCGCCGACCACGGCGGCATCGGCGATGGAAGGATGCTCGAGCAGCACCGCCTCGAGCACGGCGGGCGCCACCTGGTAGCCCTTGTACTTGATGAGTTCCTTGAGGCGGTCGACGATGCGGAAGATCTCGCCGTCGGTGACGGTCGCGACATCGCCGGTGCGCAGCCAGCCCTCGTCATCGAGCATCTCGGCGGTCGCCTCCGGGCGGTTCAGATATCCCGTCATCACCTGCGGCCCGCGCACCCACAGTTCGCCCGGTGCGCTCGTGCCCGCAGCGGGCACGTCGACATCCGCCCCGGTCTCGGGGTCGACCAGGCGCGCCTCGGTGTTCGGCACGAGGGGGCCGATCGACGACTTGTCGATGTCGTCACGCTCGCCGGGGATGAGGTTCACGGCCGGGCTCGTCTCGGTCATGCCGTAGCCCTGCACCACCGCGCAGCCCAGGCGCCGCTCGACGGCAGCGGCCAGTGCGCCGTCCAGGGGTGCCGCGCCGGAGAAGATCACGCGGATGGGGGAGAGGTCGTACTGGTCGACGATCGGATGCTTCGCCAGCGCGACCGCGATCGGCGGGGCCACGAAGACCCACGAGGTGCGGTGCTCGCTGATGATGCGCAGGAACTCCGGCAGATCGAACTTCGGCATCGTGACCAGGGCCGCCCGCTGCCGGACGGCGAAGTTCAGTAGCACGGTCATGCCGTAGATATGGAAGAACGGCAGCACCGCGAGCACGCGGTCGTCATCATTCACACTCAGCACGGGCGCGCACTGTGCGACGTTGGCCACGAGATTGCGATGCGTGAGCATGACGCCCTTCGGTCGCCCGGTCGTGCCGGACGAGTAGGGCAGCACGGCGAGATGCGTGGCTGGATCGAAGCTCACTTCTGGTGCTTCATGCCCCTCGGCGAGCAGGGAGGGGAGAGAGGGATGCCCCTCGGCGCCGTCCAGCACGATGAGGTGATCAGCCGGCATCCCCAGCTTCTCGGCAGCGGCGAGGGCGCCAGGCAGCAGGGGGCTGACGGTGATCAGCCACTCGGCGCCGGCGTCGGTGAGCTGGTTCGCGATCTCGTCGGGCGTGTACAGCGAGTTGATCGTGGTCGCGGTGGCTCCTGCGCGCAGGATGCCGTGGAACACGGTTGCGAACGCCGGCACGTTGGGGCAGAGCACGCCGACCACGGAGCCCACGCCGATGCCGCGGGAGGCGAGGGCGCCGGCGAACAGGTTGATCTGGCCGATGAGCTGGCGGTAGGTCGTCTCGGCGCCGCTCATGCCATCGATGATCGCCACGGCGTCCAGGCGTTCGTCTTCGAGCGATCCGAAGAGGTAGTCGTACACCGGGACGTTCGGGATGTCGACGTCAGCGAAGCGGCTGTGCAGCATGGAGATCTCCTTCGATCGTGATCGCGGAGCACCCCGCGATGTGATTCAGTCTCGCATGGGCTGAGACGCAGTGCCAGAGAGCGTGCCGACGGGATCGCCCAGGAGGTCTGAGGGTCGGAAGCGCGTCGCCCCCGGGGGATAGTCTGGATCTGTGCATGCGGATCAGGCCACCACCCGGGGGCCTCGCGCGTACGCGGCTTTCATCGGCATCGGTCTGCTCGCAGGTCTCCTCTCGGGCCTGTTCGGAGTCGGCGGTGGAACGGTCATCGTGCCGCTGCTGGTGTTCCTGCTGTTCTTCGATCAGCGGCGGGCCGCTGGCACCTCCCTGGCGGCGATCGTGCCGACGGCCGGTGTCGGTGTCATCTCGTACGCCCTCGCCGGCGCGGTGGAGTGGATCCCCGCGCTCATCCTCGCTGCGGGTGCGGTCGTGGGCGCCCAGATCGGCACGTGGCTGCTGCCCCGCATCTCGCAGACCGCCTTGCGCTGGGGCTTCGTCGGCTTCTTGCTCGTGGTGATCGTGAGTCTGTTCATCGTGATCCCCTCCCGCGGTGCCGTGCTCGAACTCACCTGGCTCGCCGGACTGGGTCTCGCCGGAGTCGGCGTGTTCACCGGCATCCTCGCCGGCCTCATCGGCGTGGGAGGCGGAGTCGTCGTCGTACCCGTGCTGATGCTGTTGTTCGGCACGAGCGACCTCGCGGCGAAGGGCACGTCGCTGCTCATGATGATCCCGACAGCGGTCTCGGGCACCATCGGCAACCTGCGCCGGCGCAACGTCGACCTCACTGCTGCCGCGTTCGTCGGCGTCTCCGCGTGCGCGACCACGGCGATCGGAGCGTGGCTGGCCACCGTGGTCAACCCCTTCGTCGGCAACATGCTCTTCGCGGCATATCTCGCGTTCATCGCCGCTCAGATGGCGATCAAGGCCGTCCGAGGACGTCGGGCCTGACAGATCCTGGGCACGGCTGAGGGGCGACGTCTCATCTGAGACGCCGCCCCTGTTCAGACAGTGCTCACTCGCAGTGGAAGGTGGCATCACCCCACACGCCGTGCGCTCCGTTGATCGATCCGGGCGCCTCGACGATGAGGTCGACGTACTGCGCGCCGCGCAGGTCGATGTCGACCGACTCGGGGGCGAAGCCCGGTGTGTAGGTGCGTGACTGGTATTTGTTCACGCCGTCGATGTCGACCTTGAAGATCACATTGCCGGCGAAGCCCTTCTCGAGTCCGACCTCAGCGGTGAAGGCCGTGCAGGCGCCACCCGTGTAGTAGCTGATCTTGGACTGAGCGTGCACACCCAGGCCTTTCTGATAGGTCGGGTAGGTGCCCGTTGCCGGGTCGACGTAGTTGATCGCGAGCGGCAGGTCGGGGGAGTTCGCAGCGTCCTTGTTCGCCACGTTCTTCCCAATCACGCCCCAGCCGTTCGTGGCGCTCAGCCACGGAAGCTCTGCAGCCCCGATGGTGCCAGAGGGCGACGGCGGCAGCGGCTGGTCGACGATCTTCCAGTCAAAGATGCGTAGCCGACTCTCGGTGGGCAGGACCACGTACGCCAGTTCTTTCGATGGGTTCAGCCGCACGAGGTTGGAGTACACCTGATACCTGTATCCGGAGTACTCGTAGACGGCGGGGTTGTTGGCGTTGTTGCGCCCCATTGAAACGACCGCGACGGTGGCGCCCCCGAGACCGGATGCCTGCTGCAGCCAGTTTGGAATGAACAGGTTCTGCGTGCTGACGGTGCCGTCGGCATAGTGCAGTTCGATCGACGGGTTCACGCCGCCGCCAGACGCAGCCGAGGCGAGCACGGCGAGGTGCGTGCCCTGGCCCTGCAGTGAGATCGTCTGTCCGGCCGGTGCCACCGAGTCATCGGCGCCCGTGGCGGAGGGCCAGGTGTAGCCGATCGCCGCCTCCCCGCTGCCCACCGTGACGGTCGACCCGGGCGTGACACCTGCGCGCTCCAGCGCCTCAGCCGAGAATGAGGCGCCGCCACCGTCGAAGTCACCATCCTTCGCCGTCGTCAGCGTGGTCACCGAGTCGGCGTTGTAAGCGCCGGCGAGAGAGCCAAAGGCGACGTAGATCTCATTGGCGCCCGTCACCTCCTGCGCCAGCTTCTGCGAGGTGTAGCCGGCCACGACCTTCACGGTCTGCTGGTCGGCCTCGGCAACATCCGTGACCTCGAACGTGAAGCTCGCCGTCGCCGACGCGCCCGCGTTCACGAGCCCGGGTCGATCTCCCTCGGACGACACGAGCGTCCAGCCGGCGGGAGCGACCGGCGTGAGCACCACGTTCTCCTTCTTCTTGGTTCCGGTGTTGCGGAACGTGGCGGTGAGGGTGGTCTCCTCACCCTGGAAGACGCGCTCGTCGACATCGACCGAGACGGACGCCGCGGTGACGTCTGCGTCTCGCCCACCGACGGCGCTGGTCGCGGTGAGCACGACCTCGGCGCTGCGATCCGATGCGATCGACCCCGTCTTCACGGTGATCACTCCGCCCGCGTCGTCGGCGTCGAAGAACCAGCCGGTCTTGCGCTCGGCGAGAGCGGTCAGCTACGGTGCTTCGCTCAGACGGGTGCCGGCGACGGTGACGTTCTTCGGTGCCGATCCCGTGTGGGCCTTGATCACATAGGGGCGGGCCTTGGCCTTGCCGTCGTAGTCGCCGTCACGTTCACCGAGTGTGATCGTGACGGTGCCCTTCTTGGCCGCCTCTGGTGCATCCACGCTGATCTTCTGTGTGCTCGACTTACCGTCGGCGTAGGCGCGGGTGACCTTGTCGTCCTCGTAGAGGGCGAACGAGCTCTCACCCTGCGGGTAGGTGGTGATTGTCACGGCCGAGTCCTCGGGGACAAGCGAGGCGTTGCGGGCCACGATTCCCTGCGGGACGACGGCCCCGGCGCGTACGAAGATCGGCAGCTTGTCCAGCGGCGCGGGGTGGCCGTTGAGCACCTGACCGCCCTCGTACACGGTGCCGGTCCAGTAGTCGATCCACTGCTCGCCGGCCGGCAGATAGATGCCGTTGCGCACCGTGGTCTTGGTGAAGACCGGGGCGACGAGGTAGTCGCCGCCGAGCAGAAACTCGTTGTTCGCCTCGACGCTGTACGAACCCGGATCCTTCGGGTACTCGAGAGCCAGCGAGCGCATCATCGGCAGTCCGGAGCGGTGCGACTCTGCGGCGAGGGTGTAGATGTACGGCATCAGTTGCTGGCGCAGCTGGAGATACGACCGATTGATGTCTGTCGCTTCCTCGCCGTACAGCCAGGGGCGCTTGTCTTTCGCTGCCCAACCGCTCATCGAGTACAGCGCCGGCGCGAACGCCTTCCACTGCAAGTCACGCACGTAACTTTCGGTCGACCCGCCGAAGATGCCGTCGACGTCGCCAGTGGTGAACGGCAGGCCCGAGTTGCTGGCGCCTGTGAGCGCAGAGACCTGCCAGCGAACCGCGTCGAGGTTACCGGTGTGGTCGCCTGTCCACTGCATGCCGCAGCGCTGCGACCCGGCCCAGCCCTCCACCATGAGCGAGGTGCCGCGAGCATCCGAGTACTGTTCGATGCCGCTGTGCGCGGCCTCGCATCCCGTCAGCGACATCCGGTAACCGTGACCGACCCAGGCGACGTCGAGCTTGCGCAGCCGCACGCCCGCTTCGCCGACCTCGTACTCCTGGTTGGTCAGTGAGCGCTCGGTCCAGAGGCCGGTCTTGAGCCCGGTCTGCTCCTCGATCGCGTCGATGGTCTCTGGCAGCTCCTGGTACTCGCACCCGTAGCCGTCGTTGACCAGCATCCATCCGGCGGGCATGTCATAGTCGACGAAGTCCTGCGCGAAGTCGAGCGCCTGCGGGGTGCGGAGCTTGGCCGGGTCGCGATAGGCGTTGTAGGTGGGGCTTGAGCGGTTGTAGCAGTCAGCGTCGCCGTACTCGAGTGCATACACCGGCGGCATCATCGGACGGCCGGTGAGCTGGGTGTACGACTCGAGTGACGCGCCGTAGTCTCCCACGAAGTAGCAAGCGTCGAAGCGGCGCTCCTGGTGTGTGGTCGTGCCGTTCTTGAAGTCGTACGTGCCGCGCGCGAACGTGTTGCGCAGCACGCCGTATCCCTCAGACGACATGTAGTACGGCACCGCGTTGGGGTAGCCCTCGTCGTCCCAGTCGGTGTTGCGTGAGACGTTGATGACCGACCCGGTGTGGATCGAGCGGCCGTTCTGCATGCCGCCGCCGAGGAACTGCTCGCCCTCGACCGCCTTCAGGTGCTGGGTGGCGGTGGTGGCGCTGAAGGTGATCGGTGCTTTCTCGGCGAAGATCGCGGTGCCGTCGGCCTTCGTGGCCGAAACGGCGCCGGTGCCCCGGTCGATCGTGACGGTGACCTTCGCGCTGGAGATCGAGATGGTGTCGTCGTCGTCGTCGACGGTGATGCGGGATGCATCGAAGCTGTCTGATCCGACGACGATGTTCGCGGTGCGGGTCGGATCGCCCTGTGGGGTGTTGGCCGGGTCGGTGAACGCGCCGGAGGGATCGGCTTCCAGACGGAACGTGCCGTCTTCGAGGAAGGTGATTCGCATCGCGCCGTTCTCTGCGGTGAGGGTGACGCTGGCGCCGCTCTGCGAAACCGCGGTGATGGCACCGATGGAGGTGCCTGCGGCGTCGACGGGCACTTCAGGGCTGGCGGGTTTAGGTGTGATCGGGGTGGGGGCGGAGCTCGATCCGGGTGCCGCGGCTGCGGCACCTGATGCGCCCAGGCCGGTGAGGCCGACGCCCGTGACGGCCATGGCCGCAGCGAGTCCGAGAGCGGTGATCTGTCGTCGGCCCGTGAGCCGTGGGGAGGTTAACGTCATCGTTGCCCTATCTATGTGATTGTCTTTGCGTATATTGCGCATCAAACAACCACATAGCACCACATTCGCTCGGAGGGAGTCAAGAGTGTGCCCCTCGGTAGGATCGAAGGGTGCCAGTGAACCCTGATCTCGTCGGACGTGAGTTCCCGCCGACCGCCCCGTACCTCGTCGGGCGAGAGAAGGTGCGCGAGTTCGCGCGCGCCGTCTTCGCCGATGCGCCGCAGCACACCGACGTCGAGGCCGCGCGCGCGGCCGGGTACGCCGACGTGGTGGCCCCGCCGACCTTTGCGATGGTCATCCAGGACCAGACCTTGCAGCAGCTCCTCGCCCTCGACGACTCCGGGATCGAGCTCTCGCGCACGATCCACGCCGAGCAGAAGTTCCAGTACTCGCGCCCGATCGTCGCCGGCGACGAGCTCACCGGACAGCTGCAGGTCACCGGCATCCGCACCCTCGGGGGCAACGCGATGATCACCAGCGAGGCGATCATCACCGACACGAGCGGTGCGCATGTCGTCACCGCCACCAGCGTGCTGCTGGTGGGAGAGGGGGAGTGATGGGCTACGCCGTGGGCGATGTCATCGCCGAGCGCACCCTGCACCTGACGCGTGAATCGCTCGTGCGGTACGCCGGCGCCTCGGGCGACTTCAACCCGATCCACTACCGAGACGACATCGCCGCCGCTGTCGGGCTGCCCGGCGTGCTGGCGCACGGGATGCTCACCATGGGCCTCGCGTCATCGGTCGTGCTTGCGGCGCTGCCCGCCGACGTGAAGCTCATCGACTACGGGGTGCGCTTCACCAAGCCCGTCGTCGTCGACCCCGACACCGGCGCCGATGTGCACGTCGTGGCCAAGGTCGGGGCGGTCGACGACACCTCGGCGCGCATCGACCTCACGGTCAAGTACGCCGAGAACACGGTTCTGGTCAAGGCGCAGCTGCGGGTGGCGCTCTGACATGGCCGAGATCACGCCGATCCCGCTCCGCGAACTGACGACACTCCGCACCGGAGCCGCCCCGGAGCGGATGCTCGAGGCGCACACGGTTCCCGAGCTGATCGACGCGTTGCAGCAGACCTGGGCGCGGGGTGATGAGTGGTTCGTGCTCGGTGGCGGATCGAACCTCTTCGCCGGAGACGTGCCGTTCGACGGCACCGTGATCCGCGTTCTTACCAGCGGCGTCGAAGAGCTGCCGTCGCCGCACGAGGGGCGCGTGCGCCTGCGTGTGCAGGCGGGTCACTCGTGGGATGAGCTCGTCGCCTATGCCGTGGAGCGGGGGTATGCGGGGATCGAGGCGATGTCGGGCATCCCCGGCACCGTCGGCGGCGCACCGGTGCAGAACATCGGCGCATACGGCCAGGAGATCCAGGAAACGCTCGTCGAGGTGGAGCTCATCGACGAGGATGCCATCGGGCCGATCACCGTGCCAGCCGAGGAGCTCGGCCTTGGCTTCCGCACCTCGGTGCTCAAGCACCACTACGGCTCGGCGCCGGATCGGCGGGCCGTCATCCTCTCCGTCACGCTCGACCTCGCCGCCACTGGCAGCGAAGGCCGCGTGATCCGTGGGGAGCAGCTGCGACGGGCCCTCGGTCTCGAAGATCACGCGCCGGTGCCGCTGCCGTGGGTGCGCGAGCGCATCCTCGCCACGCGCGCGGCGAAGGGGATGCTGCTCGACGACGCCGACCCCGACACGCACAGCGCCGGTTCGTTCTTCCAGAACGCGATCGTGTCCGAGCGCGTAGCGCGATCGCTCCCCGCCGAGTGCCCGCGGTGGCCCGTCGAACCCGACCTCGACACCGTCACGGTGATTCCGCTCGCTGTCTACGGCGGTGTCATGCCGACGCCGATCGTCCGCGAGGCTGAGGTGAAGGTCAGCGCCGCCTGGCTGATCGAGCACGCCGGCATCCGCAAGGGATTCAAGCTGCCGCGCTCGCGCGCCTCGGTCTCGACCAAGCACGCTCTCGCCCTCACCAACAGGGGAGGGGCGACGGCCGCTGAGGTCTCGGAGCTGGCCCGGTTCATCCAGAGCCGCGTGCACGCCGAGTTCGGCCTGCTGCTGCAGCCCGAGCCGGTGCTCGTCGACGTGGAGCTGTAGCGGCCTCTGCACCTGCCACGTACGCTCGATGGATGACTGTACCGACGCCGTATCTGCTCTTCCCCGGAAACGCGGCCGAGGCGCTGCATCACTACCGCTCCGTGTTCGGCGGTGAGCTGCGCCTGTTCGACTACGCCACGGCCGGGCGACACGATGGGCCGGGCGATGCGATCGCGCATGGTCAGCTGTCGGGCCCGGTCGATCTCGCCGCGGCGGATGCCGGCGCAGATGACGACGGCGTGCAGATGAGCGGCATGTTCCTGTCTCTGCTCGGCACGACCGACGACTCCACGCTCACCGGGTGGTTCGATGCGCTCGCCGCCGGCGGGCACGTGATCGACCCGCTGCAGCAGCGCCCGTGGGGCGACTACGACGGCACGCTCGTCGACCGCTACGGCATCCGCTGGCTCATCGGCTTCGAGGGCTGACCGCCCGAGCCCCGCGCCGACACCCCGGGTACGCGCCGAGACCCCGTGCTGCGTGCGTCCACAGCGCGGGGTCTCGGCGATAAGACGGGGTCTCGGCGAAGGGGCGCGCGCGAAGGGGGCGGGCGCGTGCAGTGTGCGGGCGCGGCGCGGCGCGGCGTCGAGACGGCGGGGTCAGGCGAACAGGCGCTGCAGGCGCTGCACGCCCTCGAGCAGCTGGTCATCCCCCAGCGCGTACGACAGGCGCAGGTATCCCGAGGGGCCGAAGGCCTCACCCGGCACCACGGCCACCTCGGCCTGGTCGAGGATGAGGTCGGCGAGCTCGAGCGACGTCGTCGGGGTCACGCCACCCCAGGTGCGGCCGAGCAGGCCCTGCACATCGGGGTACACGTAGAAGGCGCCCAGCGGGTTCGGCACACGCATGCCGTCGATCTTCGACAGCTCCGACACGATGAGTCGGCGACGACGGTCGAACGCCTCACGCATCTGCTCGGCCTCGGTCTGCGGGCCGTTGAGTGCGGCGACGGCCGCCTTCTGCGCGACGTTGTTGACGTTGCTGGAGAGGTGCGACTGCAGGTTGCCGGCGATCTTGATGGCATCCGCCGGGCCCACCATCCAGCCCACACGCCAACCGGTCATCGCGTACGTCTTGGCGACACCGTTGACGAGGATCGTCTGGCCGGCGATCTCGGGCAGCGCCTCGACGATCGACATCGCCTTGACACCCTCGTAGGTGAGGTTCTGGTAGATCTCGTCGCTGATCACCCAGATGCCGTGCTCGAGCGCCCACGCGGCGATCGCGCGGGTCTCTTCGGGCGTGTAGACCGAGCCGGTGGGGTTCGACGGCGAGACGAACACCAGCACGGTGGTGCGGTCGGTGCGTGCGGCCTCGAGCTGCTCGACCGTGACCTTGTAGTCCTGGTCGGCGCCGGCGAAGACCTCCACCGGCACGCCGTCGGCCAGGCGGATCGCCTCGGGGTAGGTCGTCCAGTACGGGGCGGGCAGGAGCACCTCGTCGCCGGGGTTCACCACCGCCTGGAAGGCCTGGTACACCGCCTGCTTGCCGCCGTTGGTCACGATCACCTGGCTGGGGGAGACCTCAAGGCCCGAATCGCGCAGCGTCTTGGCCGCGACAGCCTCGCGCAGCACCGGCAGGCCGCCCGCGGGCGTGTAGCGGTAGCTGGCGGGATCGGCGAGAGCCTCGGCCGCGGCATCCACGATGAACTGCGGCGTGGCGAAGTCGGGCTCGCCGGCGGCATAGGAGATCACCGGCTTGCCCTCGGCCTTGAGGGCTTTGGCCTTGGCATCCACCTTGAGGGTGGCCGACTCGGCGATGGCGGAGAGCTTGCGAGAGAGAGGAGCGCGTTCAGTCACGACTACGAGCGTACTCGCGTGACCCGCGCCGGACAGGCCCGCAGCGGCATCAAGAAACGGCGATCTTTCGTCGGAGTGCTACGAGGCCAGTCCGTGCGCCTGCGCGACCGCATCCAGCACGATGCGCCCGCCCTGCACGTTGAGTCCCTTTGCGAGCGCCGCGTCGTCGGACGCCGCCTTCTCCCACCCCTTGTTCGCGATCGCCGCCACGTACGGCAGCGTCGCGTTCGTGAGCGCCCGGGTGGCCGTCTCCGGCACCGCACCGGGCATGTTCGCCACGCAGTAGTAGATCGAGTCGTGCACGGCGAAGGTGGGGTCGTCGTGGGTGGTCGGATGCGAACCCTCGAAGCATCCGCCCTGATCGATCGCGATGTCCACGAGCACGGAGCCGGGCTTCATCGTCTCGACCATGGCGTCGGTGACGAGCTTGGGCGCCGCGGCACCGGGGATGAGCACCGAGCCGATCACCAGGTCGGCGTCGCGGAGCTCTTCGGCGATCGTGTACCGGCTCGACGTGCGGGTCTCAAGAGCGCCGCCGTAGCGGTGCTCGAGCTCGCGCAGGCGCGGCAGTGAGATGTCGATGACCGTCACCTTCGACCCCAGGCCCAGGGCGTTCGCCGCGGCGTGCTCGCCGGCGACACCGCCGCCGATCACGACCGTCTTCGCCCGCGGGGTGCCGGCGATGCCACCGAGCAGGGTGCCACGCCCACCGTTCGAGCGCAGCAGGTGATACGAGCCCATGGTGACCGAGAGGCGGCCGGCGATCTCGCTCATCGGCACGAGCAGCGGCAGGCTGCGGTCGGGCAACTGCACGGTCTCGTAGGCGACCGCCGTGGTGCCGGCGGCGACGAGGGCCTCGGTCAATGGCCGGTCGGCCGCCAGGTGCAGGTAGGTGAAGAGAGTGAGGTCGGGGCGGAGGAACCCGTACTCCTGGGCGATCGGTTCCTTCACCTTCAGCAGCAGGTCGGCCGCGCCCCACGCCTCAGCGGCGGTCGCGACGATCTGTGCGCCCGCGGCGCGATAGTCGTCGTCGGTGATGCTCGACCCGAGACCCGCGCCCGCCTGCACGAAGACCTCATGGCCGTCGTGGACGAGCCGGTCGACGCCCGCCGGCGTGAGAGCTACGCGGTTCTCGTTGTTCTTGACCTCGGTGGGCACGCCGATCTTCATCGATCCTCCAAAACTGGGCGCAACAAATCTCCTTCAGAATCGCAGAAACATCGGCAGAGAGACAGGGCATCCGAAGAACATTCGTTCTGTCCCGAAATCCTGAATAATGATTCGCATGGACATGGGCTCACCAGCAGTTTCGCCGAACAGCGTTCAGCCGCTGGACGCGATCGACACGCAGATCGTCGCGCTGCTCACCGCTGACGGACGGATGACGAACGCCGAGCTCGCCGGACGCCTCGGCGTCGCCCCCTCGACCGCGCATGCCCGGCTGCGCGCACTCGTCGAGCGCGGCGTGATCACCGGGTTCCACGCCAGCGTCGACGAGCGGATGCTGGGTGCCGGCCTGCAGGCGATCATCGGAGTGAGCCTGCGCCCCAGCGCGCGCCGTGAGAGCATCGTCGCGTTCGCCGAGCGGGTGCGCGCACTGCCGCAGGTGATTCAGGTGTTCTTCCTCGGCGGCGACGACGACTTCCTGCTGCACATCGCTGTGGCGGACTCGTCGCAGATGCGGGAGTTCGTGCTCGAGCACCTCTCAGCGCAGAGCAGCGTGGCATCCACCCGCACGAGCGTCGTGTTCGACTACCACCGCAACGCGGTCGCGGCGTCGTTCCTCTGACGCGTCCGGCTCGCCGGTCAGGCGCTGTAGGCGGCGGGGAGGGCGCAGTAGTCGGCGAAGCGCCGAGTGGGATGGGCAGGGTCGGTGACGTCGATGAGGACGGATGCCGCGGTGTGCGGCTGTTCATCGCCGGCGAGCTGCCACACGCTGAAGTTCCACAGGCCGCGGGCGCTCGGTGTCAGCAGCGCCGCCGGGCCGGACGCGACGAGCACGCGGTCCGCGGTGCGGTCGGTGCGGAACGCGGCAATCGGCCCGTCGCGCAGGGCGCCTTCGTCGCCATCGTCGGAGTGCGTGCGCTCGATGGTCTGTCCCGCACGGGCGAGAGCGGCGGCGAGCTCATCTGCGGCAGCCGTCGAGCGGGAGGCATCCGTTCCCGCGACCCCGATCAGGCGACCACCTCGCGGGTACAGGTGCAGGAACTCCGTTGCCACGTCGTCCCAGACGCTTGCGGCATCCGTCTTCTCACGCATGTGCCCAGGCTACGCCCTGGGCGCGCACCGGTCACCGTTCGACGAGCACGCCGTCTTCATCGGCGAACAGGCGTGCGCCGGGGCGGAACACCACGCCGTCGATCGTGACGGCCTCATCCACGACGCCGACACCCTCCTTCGCACTCTTGCGCGGATTCGTGCCGAGCGCTTTCACCCCGAGGGGCAGCTCGGCGATCGCCACGCTGTCGCGAATCGCGCCGTGGATGAGCACGCCCGCCCACCCGCTGTCGACCGCGCTCTGCGCGATGAGGTCTCCCATCAGCGCGGTCTGCAGCGATCCGCCGCCGTCGACCACGAGCACCGCGCCGTCGCCGGGCGTCGCCAGCACGCTCTTGACCAGTGCGTTGTCCTCGAAGCAACGCACCGTGCGGATCGGGCCCGCGAAGCGAGGATGCCCGCCGAAGGAACGCAGTTGCAGGGCGAGGGATTGCAGGGCGTCGCCGTGCTCGTCATAGAGGTCGGCGGTCGGGATCATGGGGTCTCCTTCGGTGGTGACGCTTCGACAGGCTCAGCGACCCAATGGCGACAGGCTCAGCGACCCGTGTGGTTTCTGGGTCCCTGAGCCTGTCGAAGGGTGCAGCCGTGTCAGCTGAACTGGTTCATCGTGTTGTGCTGACCGCCCGCCTTGAGGGCGGCGTCGCCGGCGAAGTACTCCTTGTGGTTGTCGCCGAGGTCGCTGCCGGCCATGTTCTGGTGCTTGACCGTGGCGATGCCGCCGCGGATCTCCCGCCGCTGCACGCCCTTGACGTAGGCGAGCATGCCCTCGTCGCCGAAGTAGCCCTGGGCCAGATCATCGGTCGACAGCGCCGCCGTGTGGTACGTCGGCAGCGTGATGAGGTGGTGGAAGATTCCGGCGCGAGCCGACCCGTCGCGCTGGAACGTGCGGATCTTCTCGTCGGCGAGGCGCCCGAGCTCGGTGTCGTCGTAGTCCACGCTCATCAGCGCGGCACGGTCGTACGCCGAGACGTCGGCCCCCTGCTCGACGAGCTGGTCGTAGGCCTGCTGACGGAAGTTCAGCGTCCAGTTGAACGAGGGGCTGTTGTTGTAGACGAGCTTGGCGTTCGGGATCTCTTCACGGATGGCGTCGACCATGCCGGCGATCTGCTCGACGTGCGGCTTCTCGGTCTCGATCCACAGCAGGTCTGCTCCGTTGCGCAGCGACGTGATGCAGTCGAGCACCACGCGGGCCTCGCCGGTGCCGGGACGGAACTGGTAAAGGTTGCTGGCCAGGCGCTTGGGGCGCAGCAACTTGCCGTCGCGCTTGATCACGACATCGCCGTTGCCGAGCTCGGCCTCCGAGATCTCCTCGACGTCGAGGAAGGAGTTGTACTGGTCGCCCAGATCGCCCGGCTCGTTCGTCACGGCGAGCTTCTGGGTGAGACCGGCACCCAGCGAGTCGGTGCGGGCGACGATGATGCCGTTGTCGATGCCGAGCTCGAGGAACGCGTAGCGGACCGCGTTGATCTTGGCCAGGAAGTCCTCGTGCGGCACGGTGACCTTGCCGTCCTGGTGGCCGCACTGCTTCTCGTCCGAGACCTGGTTCTCGATCTGGATGGCGCAGGCGCCGGCCTCGATCATCTTCTTGGCCAGCAGGTACGTCGCCTCGGGGTTGCCGAAGCCGGCGTCGATGTCGGCGATGATCGGCACCACGTGGGTCTCGTAGTTGTCGATCTGTGACTGGATGAACTCCACCGCGGTGTCGTCGCCGCCGGCACGAGCCGCGTCGAGCTGCGTGAAGAGCAGGTCGAGCTCGCGGGCATCCGCCTGGCGCAGGAACGTGTAGAGCTCTTCGATGAGCGCGGGGACCGCGGTCTTCTCGTGCATCGACTGATCAGGCAGCGGACCGAACTCCGACCGCAGCGCGGCGACCATCCAGCCCGACAGGTACAGGTACCGCTTGTTCGTGGACTTCAGGTGCTTCTTGATCGAGATGAGCTTCTGCTGCCCGATGAAGCCGTGCCACACGCCGAGCGACTGGGTGTAGACCGACGAGTCGGCGTCGTACTCGTCCATGTCGCGGCGCATGATGTCGGCGGTGTACTGCGCGATCTCGAGTCCCGTGCGGAACCGGTTCTGCGCCCGCATCCGTGCGGCCGCCTCGGGGTCGATGGCGCGCCAGGCGGAGCCGTGGGTCTGGGTGAGCGACCGGATCGCGTCGATGTCGTTCTGGTACGTGGTCATGTCATGCCTCTTCTGGTGGGGATGGTGGATCGGGTCTGTGGTGGCTCAGTCGGTCTCGACGAGGTAGCGGTTGTACGCACCGAGGGTGAGAAAGGTGGGGAATTCCTCGCGCAGCGCGACCTCGCGGAAGATCTCGGCGGCGTCGTCAAACCGGTCGCCCTCCGAACGCGGCGCCGCATCGAGCACCTCGCGGATGAGGCCTTCGACGTACTCGCTCGTGATCGGGGTGCCCTCCTCGGTGGTGCGGTCCTGGTGGATCCACTGCCACACCTGCGACCGGCTGATCTCGGCGGTCGCGGCATCCTCCATGAGGTTGTCGATCGCGACGGCGCCCAGTCCGCGCAGCCAGGCCTCGAGGTAGCGGATGGCCACCGAGACGTTGTCGCGCACACCCTGGGCCGTGATCGGGCGGCCGATGTGCAGATCCAGCAGGTCGGATGCCGCCACGTGCACATCAGGTCGCTGGCGGTCGACCTGGTTCGGGCGGTCGCCGAGCACGGCGTCGAACTCGGCCTGCGCCGTCGGGATGAGGTCGGGGTGGGCCACCCAGGTGCCGTCGAAGCCGTCGCCGGCCTCGCGCTTCTTGTCGGCGGCGACCTTCGAGATCGCCCGCGCCGTCACCTCGGGGTCGCGGCGGTTGGGGATGAACGCGCTCATGCCGCCGATCGCGTAGGCGCCGCGCTTGTGGCAGGTCTGCACGAGCAGGTCGGTGTAGGCGCGCATGAACGGGACGGTCATCGTCACCTCGCTGCGGTCGGGCAGCACGAACCGAGCGCCGCGCCCGCGGTAGTTCTTGATGATCGAGAAGATGTAGTCCCAGCGTCCGGCGTTCAGGCCCGCGCAGTGGTCGCGCAGCTCGTAGAGGATCTCGTCCATCTCGAACGCCGCCGGCAGCGTCTCGATCAGCACCGTTGCGCGGATCGTGCCGTGCGGAATGCCGATGTACTCCTCGGCGAAGGAGAACACGTCGTCCCACAGCTTGGCTTCGTCGCTGGACTCGAGCTTTGCGATGTAGAAGTACGGACCGCGGCCGCCGTCGATCAGGGCCTGCGCGTTGTGCAGGAAGTAGAGGCCGAAGTCGACCAGCGAACCGGATGCCGCGGTGGTGCGGCCCACGCGGTCGACGAACTCGATGTGCTTCTCGGGCAGGTGCCAGCCCCGCGGGCGCATCACGATCGTGGGCGTCCGCTCAGCGGTGACGCGGTATTCCTTGCCCTCGGGTGAGGTGTAGCTGAGCTCGCCGCGGATCGCGTCGCGCAGCGAGAGCTGGCCCTCGATCACGTTGCGCCAGGTGGGGCTGGTGGCGTCTTCCTGATCGGCCAGCCAGACGCGAGCGCCCGAGTTGAGCGCGTTGATGGTCATCTTCGGGTCGGTCGGGCCGGTGATCTCCACGCGGCGGTCCTCGAGGCCGGGCCCGGCTCCGGCGACCTGCCAGTCGGCGTCCTCGCGGATGTGCGCGGTGTCGTCGCGGAAGCGCGGGTCGTGGCCGTTGCCGATCTCGAAGCGCCGGCGCATGCGGTCGGCGAGCCGGTCGTGCCGGCGGGAGGCGAATCGGTGGTGCAGCTCGGCGAGGAAGGCGATGGCCTCCGGGGTGAGGATCTCGTCATAGCGCTCGCGGAGGGGGCCGGTGACCGTGATCGACGGGCCCTGCTGCGCCGTGGGAACCGGGGCGGTGATGGTGGGGGTGCTCATGATCGGTGACCTTTCTCCGTCGAATGATCTGGCGGTGTGCCGGGTGGCTTGGTTCCACCTTGAGTGAAGTTCCGCGGCCCTCCTGGCCAAATCAGAGGAGAAGTTTGCTCGAATTTCTGTTTCTGTGACAGACTCGCGGCCATGGACGAGGAATCTGACGCGCTCACGATCGGCCGCCGCATCCGCCAGCTGCGCACCGCGCGCGGTCTCACCCTGGAGGAACTGGCCACGGCGATCGGCCGCGCCCCCAGTCAGCTGTCGATGTTCGAGACCGGAAAGCGCGAGCCCAAGCTGACCCTGCTGCAGGCGATCGCGAAGGCGCTCGGCACCACGATCGACGCACTGCTCGAGGGCGAGCCGCTCGATGAGCGCAGCAGCATGGAGATCACCCTGGAACGCGCGATGAAGGGGCAGACCTTTCAAGCGCTGGGCATCTCCCCGTTCCGCATCGCGAAGTCGGTGCCCTCCGAGGCGCTCGCCGCCATGCTGGCGTTGCACGGCGAGATCGAGCGGCTCCGCGATGAGCGGGCAGCCACCCCCGAAGAGGCCAGGCGCGCCAACGTCGAACTGCGCCACCTCATGCGCACACAGGACAACCACTTCGCCGATCTCGAGGCCAAGGCCGCCGAGATCCTCGCCGCTGTGCGGCATCCGGGCGGGCCGCTCACCCAGCGCACGGCCTCAGAGATCGCCGCCCACCTCGGGTTCACGCTGCACTACGCGCCCGACCTGCCGCAGACCACCCGCAGCGTCGCCGACCTCGCCAACGGGCGGCTGTACCTCTCCAGCAGCATCCCGGCCAAGGGTGACGCCCGCACGGCCGTGCTGCAGGCGTTGTCCAGTCGCATGCTCGGCCATGCCGAACCGCGCAGCTACGCGGAATTCCTGCGGCAACGTGTCGAGACGAACTACCTCACCGGGGCCCTGCTCGTGCCGGAAGCGCACGTGGTGCCGATGTTGGCGGATGCCAAGGCGCGTCGCGCCATCTCGATCGAAGACATCCGCGACACGTACTCCGTGTCGTACGAGACCGCCGCGCACCGGTTCACCAACCTCGCCACCCGCCACCTCGACATCCCGGTGCACTTCCTCAAGGTGCACGAATCCGGCACGATCACCAAGGCGTACGAGAACGACGATGTGAACTTCCCCACCGACCGCCTGGGCGCCATCGAGGGCCAGATGTGCTGCCGCAAGTGGACCAGCCGGGTCGTGTTCGACGTGGAAGACCGGTTCAACCCCTACTACCAGTACACCGACACCGGCAACGGCACCTACTGGTGCACAGCGCGCGTGGAGCCCTCCAGCGAGGGACTGCACTCGGTGAGCGTGGGCGTGCGATTCGACGACACGCGCTGGTTCGTCGGGCGCGACACCCCGAACCGCGGCGTGTCCAAGCATTCGGTCGAGACATGCTGTCGTCGGGCACCCGCCGATCTCGAGGAGCGCTGGCGCGAGAACTCCTGGCCCAACGTGAAGACGCCGCGCACACTGCTGGCGACCCTGCCCACCGGTGCCTTCCCTGGCGTGGACACGACCGACGTCTACGAGTTCCTCGAGGCGCACGCTCCGGTGTGACGCGGGTCTCTCACTCCGCCGTGCGCAGTGCCGCCCACAGTTCGGCGCGCGCCGGGAACGACGACAGGTCGGCATCCAGCAGGGTTCCGGCCTGCGCGATGCGCGAGCGCAAGGTGTGACGGTGGATGCCGAGCGCGGCGGCGGCGCTCTCGATGCCGGCGTCGTGTTCGAGCCACACGGTCAGGGTGCGCTCCAGCTCGGCGCCGGAGGCCGCATCGTGCTCGCGCACCGGGGCGAGCCGGGTCTGCGCGATCAGGCGGGCCTCATCGGTGGCCAGCGCGTCGAGCACGCCGCCCGAGGCGGCATCCGCATACCGGGTGACGCCGGGGCCGCTCGAGCGCCGCAGGGCGGTCTGAGCCTGCGCATGCGCCTGCGAGAACCGTCCGTAGTCCCACGCTCCCGACAGGCCCACGGGTGCTCCCAGCTGGGCGGCCAGGTCGTCGATGGCGCCGGCATCCTCGGCCGACACGCAGATCGTCAGACCGTCGGGCCCCTCGGCGAGAAAGGCGGCGGTGCCGGTCTCCGCGCGTCGCCGATCCCACCATTCGATCGCCGTGCTCGCGCGAGCGCTGTCGGCGAGGGCGACCACCACGGGTGCGTGGGGGAGCGAACCGAGCACGCGTCGCGCCAGCGTCGGATCGTCTCCGAGGAGCGACCCGAGCAGCTGGGTGTGCAGGCGGCGTCGCGCCCGTGACAGCTGCTCGCTCTGTTCCAGAGCGAGGCCCGCCATCGCGATCACCGACGTCACCACGGCCCGTGTCTCGGGGTCAAGGGCGGTCGCGGCAATCGCGATCACCCCGCGCAGGTGGCCCGTGCGCCCCACCGTGAACAGGGTGTACGCCTGCTCGGCGCTCTCGGTCGTGCGGCTGGCGGCGCCGCCGCGGGCGAGCAGGTCGCTCACCGCCGGTGCCACCTCGGCGGCGTCGTGCGATGCCGCCGGATGCTGATGCACGGGCGATCCGGAGGCGTCGAACATGCCGACCCAGCAGCCGAGCCGCCGCGACAGCTCGGCGAGCGTCGGCTCGAGCCCCCGCGGGCGCAGCGCCGCCACGGCCAGCGCGCGCTGTGCTTCGAGGGCCCAGGTGCGGCGGGCGTAGGCCTCGGCGGCGATCGCTTCGGCGTGTGCGCGGGCGATCGCCAGGAAGGGGATGTCGTAGGGCACCTCGAATAGCGCTAAGCCATGCGCCAGGCACGCCTCGACGAGCTCCTCCGGCACACCACTGCGGTGCACCCCAGAGCCGAAGCCGAGGCCGAGGACGCCGCGGCGGGCGAGCCGGGCGACGTAGGCCGCGACATCCGTCGCGGCCGAGAACTGCGTGCCGGTGGTCAACAGCACGAGATCATCAGCCAGAAAGGGTGTCGGATCGGCCAGGTCGGAGTTGTGCACCCAGCGCACCGCGCGATCGAGCGCGCCCTCCGGAAGGTCTTCCTGGGCGGTCACCGCGCGAAGGCGCAGATCCGGTCGCCCGATCAGGGCGCGCAGCGTCGGCGCGGCGGCAGTGTCCATGGCGGAGCCTCTTGATGTACGAATCGGCGAAGTATTCAGCTTGATTGTACGCTCCGGCGAATGCATTCGGAAGGGGTGGCGCCGTAGCCTCACCACATGACCCTCATCGATGAGCCTACGACCGCGCCCATCGGCGGACCCTCCCTCCCGCAGGTCCGTCGCCTCGTCACCGAACTGCCCGGCCCGCGCTCGGCCGAGATCCTCGCCCGCAAGTCGGAGGCCGTCGCGGCCGGCGTCGCGCACTCGATGCCCGTCGTCACCGTCGCCGCCGGCGGGGGAGTGCTCCTCGACGCCGACGGCAACTCCCTGATCGACCTGGGCAGCGGCATCGCCGTCACCTCGGTGGGCAACGCGCACCCCAAGGTCGCCGAGGCCGTCGCCGCTCAGGCCGCACAGTTCACGCACACCTGCTTCATGGTGTCGCCGTACGAGTCGTACGTCGACGTCGCGGAGGCGCTGAACCGCCTCACCCCGGGCGACTTCGCGAAGAAGACCGCGCTGTTCAACTCCGGTGCCGAAGCCGTCGAGAACGCGATCAAGATCGCCCGCAAGCACACCGGCCGCCAGGCTGTCGTCGCCTTCGACCACGGCTACCACGGCCGCACCAACCTCACCATGGCGCTGACCGCCAAGTCGATGCCCTACAAGAGCGGTTTCGGCCCGTTCGCCCCCGAGGTCTACCGCGTCCCCGCCTCCTACCCCTACCGTGACGGACTGACCGGCCCTGAGGCGGCGGCCCTTGCGATCACCCTGATCGAGAAGCAGATCGGCGCCGACAACCTCGCCGCCGTCATCATCGAGCCCATCCAGGGCGAGGGCGGCTTCATCGTTCCGGCCGACGGCTTCCTCGAGGATGTCGTGGCCTGGTGCCGCGACAACGGCGTCGTCTTCATCGCCGACGAGGTGCAGACCGGCTTCGCCCGCACCGGCGCGATGTTCGCCAGCGAGCACTTCGGCATCGAGCCCGACCTCATCACCACGGCCAAGGGCATCGCCGGCGGTCTGCCGCTGGCCGGTGTCACCGGTCGCGCCGACATCATGGATGCCGCGCACGCCGGCGGCCTGGGCGGCACGTACGGCGGCAACCCGATCGCCTGCGCTGCTGCGCTCGCGTCGATCGACGTCTACGAGAACGAAGGCCTGGTCGAGCGGGCCACCGAGATCGGCGCGCTGCTCACCTCTCGCCTGCGGGAGATCCAGCAGGAGGATGCCCGCATCGGTGACATCCGTGGCCACGGTGCCATGATCGCGGCCGAATTCGTCGACCCGGCGACCGGCGCGCCGGATGCCGCCCTCACGTCGGCGGTCGCCAAGGCGGCCATCGCCCAGGGCGTGATCGTGCTCACCTGCGGCACCTTCGGCAACGTCATCCGCTTCCTGCCCCCGCTGGCCATCGGCGACGAGCTGCTCGGCGAGGGCCTCGACGTCATCGCCGCCGCGCTGAAGGCACTCTGAACCACCGGTCGCGGCCCGTATCGGGGGATATCGGGCCGCGACCGGGATACCCTTCCTTCCCCCGACATGCTTCACCCCTGCCACACCAGACAACGAGGAAGTTGACATGAACACTCAGGAGCTCACGCGCGACGTGGTCATCGTCGGTGCCGGAGCGGCGGGCCTCACGGCCGCCAACGAACTGCGCAAAGCCGGCCTCTCGGTCGTCGTGCTCGAAGCGCGCGACCGCGTCGGTGGCCGCCTCTGGACCGACGTCATCGACGGCGCCATGCTCGAGATCGGCGGACAGTGGGTGTCGCCCGATCAGGATGCGCTCATCGAGACGGTCGCCGAACTGGGGCTCGAGACGTACTCGCGCTACCGCGACGGCGACAGCGTCTACATCGGACCCGACGGCGAGCGTCACCGCTTCACCGGCGAGATGTTCCCCGTCTCGCCCGAGACCGAGGCCGTGATCGCTGAGATCACCGAACGCCTCGACGCGATGGTCGCCGAGATCGATCCCGATCGTCCGTGGGAGCACCCGAAGGCGGAGGAGTGGGACCACATCACGTGGGATGCCTGGCTCCGCGCGCAGACCGACGATGACGAGGCCGTCCGCAACCTCGCCTTCGCCACGGGCTCGGCGATGCTCACCAAGCCGACGCACACCTTCTCGCTGCTGCAGTCGCTGCTCATGGCCGCATCCGCCGGTTCGTACTCGAACCTCGTCGACGCCGACTTCATCCTCGACAAGCGCGTCGTCGGCGGTCTGCAGCAGGTGCCGCTGCACCTGGCCGAGCGTCTCGGCGACGACGTGCTGCTGAACCAGCCCGTCCGCACCCTGGAGTGGGGCGACGAGGGCGTGACCGCCTACACCGACGAACTCACCGTGCACGCCCGCCGTGCGATCCTCGCCCTGGCCCCCGTGCTCTACAACCGCATCAGCTTCGTGCCGCCGCTGCCGCGCCGCCAGCACCAGCTGCACCAGCACCTCTCGATGGGCTTCGTGGTCAAGGTGCACGCCGTCTACGACCGCCCGTTCTGGCGTGAGCAGGGCCTGAGCGGCACCGCGTTCAGCCCGTACGAGCTCTCGCACGAGGCGTACGACAACACCAACTACGGCGACGAGCGGGGCACTCTGGTGGGCTTCGTCTCCGACCAGAACGCCGACGACGTCTTCACGCTCTCCGCCGAGGAGCGCAAGGAGCGCATCCTCGAATCCCTCTCGCACTACTACGGGCCCGAGGCGAAGAACCCGATCGTGTACTACGAAAGCGACTGGGGCAGCGAGGAGTGGACCCGCGGCGCCTACGCGGCCAGCTTCGACATGGGTGGCCTGCACCGCTACGGCGCCGACCTGCGCACCCCCGTCGGCCCGATCAGCTTCGCCTGCAGCGACATGGCCGGTGCCGGGTACCAGCACGTCGACGGTGCGATCCGCATGGGTCGCCTGGTCGCCGAGCAGATCGTGGAAGCAGCACGGGCATGACCGGCTCGGTCGTCGTCGGCTACACCGCGACGGATGCCGGCGCGGATGCGGTGGCCCTCGGCACCCGCCTCGCGCGCTGCCTGAAGGCTGATCTGCACCTGGTCATCGTGATGCCGGTGGAGGGCACCCGCAATGCGGCCGTCGCCCCCGAGCGGGCGTACGAGGAGTACATCCGCACGCAGGGCAGGGAATGGCTCGCCGAGGCGATGACCGCCATCCCCGCCGACATCGTCCGGCATGGGCATGTGCGCTTCTCGGAGTCGTTCGCCGCCGGCCTCATCGCCGCCGGTGAGGAGTTCGACGCTCGCCTGATCGTGATCGGCGCCGCCGGCGGCGGTCTGTTCGGCCGCCACCGCCTCGGCAGCGTGGCATCCGAGCTGCTGCACTCGTCGACGATTCCCGTCGCGCTCGCCCCCGCGGGCACCGCCGCCGGACTGAACAGCCTGGCCCCGATCGGCCGCATCACGGTCGCGATCGGCACCCGCCCCGGCGCCGACGCCCTGCTCGATGAGGCCGTCACGCTGGCCACGGATGCCGGCAGTGCGCTGCGTCTGGTCTCGCTGGTGCCCTTCGATGCCCCGCCCGGGCTCGACACCGGTGAGATCCGTCAGATCGGCGCCACCCATGGCGGCGATGTCCTCAGCACGGCCAAGGCGGCACTGCCCGCCGAGGTCGAGGTCATCGTCGAGCAGGCGCCCGGCGACAGTGTCGAGGATGCCGTCGCTCACCTGCCCTGGCAGGAAGGCGAGGTCATGCTCGTCGGCTCCAGCCGGCTCGCCCAGCCCCGCCGGCTTTTCCTCGGATCGACCGCAGCGAAGATGCTGCACGTCCTTCCCGTCCCGATGATCGTCGTCCCGCGCACCCGCGCCGAAGCAGGAGTCCGTCCATGAGCAACACTGATCGGGCAATGGGGCCCGAATCGCCGGTCACCACCGGCATCTCCCGCAAGGGACTGAGCGTCGGCACCGTTGGCGTGCTCGGCGCCGTCGTCATCGGCATCGCCACGATCGCACCGGCCTACACCCTCACGGCCTCGCTCGGTCCGACCGTCGCCGAAGTCGGCACCCAGGTGCCCGCGATCATCCTCGTCGGCTTCATCCCGATGCTGCTGACCGCGTTCGGATACCGCGAGCTGAACCGCGCCATGCCCGACTCCGGCACCTCGTTCACCTGGGGTGTGCGGGCCTTCGGCCCGTGGATCGGCTGGATGACGGGATGGGGCCTGATCGCCGCGACCGTCATCGTGCTGTCGAACCTCGCCGGCATCGCCGTCGAGTTCCTGTTCCTGCTCATCGCCCAGCTCAGCGGCAACGAGGCCATCGCCGACCTGGCGTTCAACCCCATCATCAACGTCGTGGTCTGCCTGCTGTTCATGCTCGGCGCGACGCTCGTGTCGTACCGCGACATGCAGACCACGCAGCGCTTCCAGTACATCCTCGTCGGCTTCCAGCTCGTCGTGCTCGTGCTGTTCGCGACCGTGGCCATCATCAAGGCCCTCGACGGTGAGGCACCCGACCCCACCGCCTTCTCGTGGTCCTGGTTCAACCCGTTCGAGGTGCCCACCTTCAGCGCCTTCGCCGCCGGTCTGTCGCTGTCCATCTTCATCTTCTGGGGCTGGGACGTCGTGCTCACCATGAACGAGGAGACCAAGGATCCCGAGCGCACCCCCGGTCGCGCCGCGATGCTCACGGTCATCATCGTCGTGAGCCTCTACCTGCTGCTCGCCGTCGGCCTGATCATGTTCGCCGGTGTCGGCACCGGGCCGCTGGGACTTGCCAACGAGGACATCTCGGCGAACGTCTTCTTCGCGCTCTCCGACCCCGTGCTCGGTCCGCTGGCGTTCCTGGTCTCGCTCGCCGTGCTCTCCAGCTCGGCCGCCTCGCTGCAGTCGACGGCGGTGGGCCCTGCCCGCACCCTGCTGGCGATGGGGCACTACGGCGCCCTGCCGAAGAAGTTCGCCGCGGTGAGCCCGCGGTTCTTCACCCCCGGCTACGCCACCATCGTCTCGGCGATCGTCGCCTCGGTGTTCTACGCCGTCATGCGTCTGGTCAGCGAGAACGTGCTCACCGACACGATCCTGTCGCTGGGCATGATGATCTGCTTCTACTACGGCCTGACCGCCTTCGCCTGCGTGTGGTACTTCCGCAAGCAGTGGTTCGACTCGGCGCGCAGCTTCTTCTTCACGTTCCTGTTCCCGCTGGTCGGCGGCGGCATCCTCGCGGTGCTGTTCGTGACGACCCTGATCGACTCGATGGACCCCGAGTACGGCAGCGGATCGAGCATCGGCGGCGTCGGGCTCGTGTTCATCCTCGGTGTCACGGTGATCGTCGCCGGCATCGCCATCATGATCTGGCAGTCGATCCGTCGCCCTGCCTTCTTCCGTGGCGAGACGCTGAGCATGGACGCCCCGCCCAGCGCCCGCCGGCGCTGACCCTCCCCTCCACAGAGAAAGAGAGCTCATGACCACGCAGATCGCACCCAACGAGCAGGAGTTGCTCGACCGCATCCCCACCGGCCTCTTCATCGGCGGCGAGTGGGTCGCGGCCGAGGGGGAGCGCACGTTCGACGTGCACGACCCGGCCACCGGCGAGGTCATCCGTCAGATCGCCGACGCGACGCCCGCCGACGGCATCCGTGCGCTCGATGCCGCCGTCGCGGCGCAGGATGCCTGGGCGGCCACCGCCCCGCGCACCCGCAGCGACATCCTGCGCCGCGCGTTCGACCTCGTGCAGGCGCACAAGGAAGACCTCGCCCTGCTGATGACCCTCGAGATGGGCAAGCCGATCGCCGAGGCGCGCGGTGAGGTCGTCTACGGCGGCGAGTTCCTGCGCTGGTTCAGCGAGGAGGCCGTGCGCATCTCGGGTCGCTTCGGCTCGAACCCGGAGGGCACCGGCCAGATGGTCGTCTCGCAGCGTCCCGTGGGTCCGTCGTTCTTCATCACGCCGTGGAACTTCCCGTTCGCGATGGCGACCCGCAAGATCGCTCCCGCGCTCGCCGCCGGTTGCACCGTGGTCATCAAGCCCCCGGCACTGACCCCGCTGACGACGCTGTTCTTCACGAGCCTGCTCGAGGAGGCAGGCCTGCCCAAGGGCGTCGTCAACGTCGTGCAGACCTCGCGCTCGGGCGCGCTCTCGGCGCCGATCATCGCCGACCCGCGCCTGCGCAAGCTCTCGTTCACCGGCTCGACCGAG
This sequence comes from Microbacterium istanbulense, assembly GCF_037204145.1. Taxonomy (NCBI): domain Bacteria; kingdom Bacillati; phylum Actinomycetota; class Actinomycetes; order Micrococcales; family Microbacteriaceae; genus Microbacterium; species Microbacterium istanbulense. Next base: position 63,304 of record NZ_JBBDGN010000001.1, on the reverse strand, counting down.
GTGGGCCGCAAGCTCATCTCCCAGGCCGCCGAGGGTGTGCTGCGGGTCTCGATGGAACTCGGCGGCAACGCCCCGTTCGTCGTGTTCGAGGACGCTGACCTCGACAAGGCGGTCGACGGTGCGATGGCGGCGAAGTTCCGCAACATCGGCCAGGCCTGCACGGCCGCGAACCGGTTCATCGTGCACCAGGACGTCGCCGAGGAGTTCTCGCGTCGCGTCGCCGAGCGCGTGCAGGCGATGAAGATCGGCCGTGGCACCGAGGAGGGCGTCGCGATCGGCCCGCTCATCGATGCGGATGCCGTCGCCAAGGCCGGCGAGCTCGTCGATGACGCGGTCGGACGCGGTGCGCGCCTGCTCGCCGGAGGCAAGGCGCTCGACGGCGCAGGAAGCTTCTACGAGCCCACCGTGCTCACCGATGTCGTGCCGGGCAGCGGCATCCTCCGCGAGGAGATCTTCGGGCCGGTGCTGGCGATCGCCACGTTCACCGACGAGGCAGAGGCCGTCCGCATGGCCAACGACACCGAGTACGGACTCGTGTCGTACGTCTTCACCGAAGATCTCGGTCGCGGCATGCGGATGATCGACGCGCTGGAGACCGGCATGATGGGCCTGAACGCGGGTGTCGTCTCGAACGCCGCCGCGCCGTTCGGCGGCGTCAAGCAGTCCGGCGTCGGCCGCGAGGGTGGCTTCGAGGGCATCCACGAGTACCTGTCGACGAAGTACACGCTCATCCCGAACTGACCGCCGCACGAGACACCGCTCTACAGAAGAGGAAGCGAACATGACTGACTACGCCGTCGTCAACCCCGCCACCGGCGAGACCGTGGCCACGTACGACACCTTCACCGATGCGCAGATCCAGGATGCGATCGCCCGTGCGACCGCCGGCGCCGAGGTCTGGGCGGCGAAGCCGCCCGCCGAGCGTGCCGTGGTGATCCGCCGCATCGCCGAGCTGCACCGCGAGCGCAAGGACGAACTGGCCGCGATCATGGTGCGCGAGATGGGCAAGCCCATCGCTGCCGCCGAGGGCGAGGTCGACTTCGCCGCCGACATCGTCGAGTTCTACGCCGATAACATCGACAAGATCACCGCCGACCAGCCGCTGGACATCCTCGGCGACGGCAGCGCGGTGGTCCGTCGCGCCCCGCTGGGCGTGCTGTTCGGCATCATGCCGTGGAACTTCCCCGCCTACCAGGTGGCGCGTTTTACCGGCCCGAACCTCGCGATCGGCAACACGATCATCCTCAAGCACGCTCCGCAGTGCCCCGAGTCTGCGGCAGCCCTCGAGGCGATCTACCGTGACAGCGGCCTGCCGGATGGCGGCTACGTGAACGTGTACGCGACGAACGAGCAGTCGGCCGACATCATCGCCGACCCGCGCGTGCAGGGCGTCTCGGTCACCGGCTCCGAGCGCGCCGGTGCCGCCGTCGCCGAGATCGCCGGACGCAACCTGAAGAAGGTCGCCCTCGAGCTGGGCGGCTCCGACCCGTTCATCGTCCTCTCCGCCGAGAACCTCGACGACGTCGTGCAGGCGGCGATCGATGCCCGCCTCGACAACAACGGCCAGTCCTGCAACGCGGCGAAGCGGTTCATCATCGTCGACAGCCTGTACGACGAGTTCACCTCGAAGTTCGTCGCCGGTCTGTCGGCCGTGACCGCGCAGGACCCGACGAAGGAGGACACCGTCCTCGGCCCGCTCTCGTCGGAGCTGGCAGCGGAGCGTCTGCAGGAGCAGATCGACCACGCCCTCGCGCAGGGTGCGACGCTGCTCACCGGCGGCACCCGAGAGGGCGCGTTCTTCGCCCCGACGCTTCTCGCCGACGTCACCCCTGAGATGGACGTCTACGGCGAGGAGCTGTTCGGCCCGGCCGGGGTCGTCTACCGCGTCGCCGACGAGCAGGCTGCCGTGGCTCTCGCCAACGACACCTCGTTCGGCCTCGGGTCGTACGTGTTCACCACCGATGCCGAGCAGGCCGAGCGCGTGGCCAACAACATCGACGCCGGCATGGTGTTCGTCAACGTCGTGCTCGCTGACAGCCCCGAACTTCCCTTCGGCGGCGTCAAGCGCAGCGGCACCTCGCGCGAGATGGGCCTGCTGGCCGCCGACGAGTTCGTCAACAAGAAGCTCATCCGTATCGGGTGAGCCGTCACCGCCGAGAGACCTGAAGGAGCACGACCATGGCGAGAAACACCGATCCCGCAGCCGAGGGAACGTCGCGAGCTTCGAAGGCGAAATCGGCGGAACCCCAGGCTCGAGCCGCCGGCGAGAAGCCGGCGGCTCGCAAGCCGGCCGCGCGCAAGGCCGCGGCCAAGAAGCCCGCCGCCCGCAAGCCGGCCGCCAAACGATCCACGGCACGCACGCCCGTGCCGAAGGCCTCCTCGCTGGCCACCGGTCCGCTTCCGGTGGCCGTTCCCACCCTGGATCCCGAGATCGCGGTGGGGGCGAGGACCGAACCGGCGCACGGCCTGCGCAACATGTCGGAGATCCGGCACTTCTTCCGCACCAACCGCACGCCGATCTTCTTCGTCGGCGCCTCGGCGTTCAATCTGCTGGGGCTGGACCGGTGGGTGCGCGGCTTCTCGTACATCACCTACTACGACAGCTGGAAGGGCACGCACCCGCGCGTGTTCAGCCCGATCCACAAGCCGTACATCGAGTTCCAGAGCGGCGAGGAGATCAACAACTGGCTGCTCCGGCACCACGAGGTGCGGGCCCACATCGCCCGCCTCACCCCGGCCGGTGAGAAGCCGAAGATCGCGATGGTGTTCTTCGACGAGGAATCCGAGGCGATCTGCGCCGAGCTCGGCTACGAGCTCATCCTGCCCTCGGCCGAACTGCGCGAGCGGCTCGACTCGAAGATGACCACCACCCGCATCGCGGACTCCGTCGGCGTGCCCAGCGTGCCCAACATCATCACCACGGTCGACTCGTGGGAGCAGCTGGTCGAGGTCACCGAGAAGGCGGGGCTCGGCACGGATCTCGTGATCCAGACCGCCTACGGCGACTCAGGCAAGACCACGTACTTCGTCACCGACAAGCGCGGCTTCGACAAGATCGCAGGCGACGTGCTCGGCACCGAGATCAAGGTGATGAAGCGGATCAACAACCGCCCGATCGCCGTCGAGGCCGTCCTCACCCGCCACGGCACCGTCGTCGGCCCGTTCATGACCGAGATCACCGGGCACAAAGAGCTCACCCCCTACCGCGGTGGCTGGGCCGGCAACGAGATGTTCCCCGGCGTGCTCGACGATGCCACCCGGCACGCCGCCATGAGCATGGTCCGAACCCTCGGCGACCGCCTCGGCCAGGAAGGGTACCGGGGCTTCTTCGAGGTCGACGTGCTGCTCGACACCGACACGGGCGAGGTGTACCTCGGCGAGCTGAACCCGCGCATCTCGGGCGCCTCGGCCATCACCAACGTCACCGCCGGCGCCTATGCCGATGTGCCGCTGTTCGTCTTCCACCTGCTCGAGTACGCCGGCGTCGACTTCACCCTCGACGTCGACGAGGTCAACGAGCGCTGGGAAGAGCTGGCATCGGCCGACGTGTGGAGCCACATGATCATCAAGCACACGGCCGACACCGTCGAGCACATCGACGTGGCGCCGCCGAGCGGTCGGTACGTGCTCGACGCCCACGGCCGGCTCGCGTTCTCGCAGGGCGACCTCGACTGGCACCTGCTCGGCAGCGAGAATGAGGCGTTCTTCCTGCGCATCTACGGTCCCGGCGACTACCGCTGGAAGGGCGCCGACCTCGGCATCCTCGTGACCAAGGGACGCCTGCAGACGCTGGGCGGGAAGCTGTCGATCCGAGCGCGCCACCTCATCGACTCGATCCGCGCGATGTACGCCACGACCGTCCTGCCCCCGGCCGCTCCGGTGGCCGAGGCGGTCCACATGGCCGTGCCAGACTCGAAGTGATGAACTTCGAGTCTGATCAGACGCCCTTCGACCTGCCCGCCGTCACCGAGGCGATCGAGTTGCCTCCGGTGACCGAGGCGATCGAGACGATCGCGCCGGCGGCTGCAGGACTCGTGCCGCCGCTGGATGCCTGGCAGGCGGCGCCGAACATCCAGTGGTCGATGCAGCACATGGCGGATTTCCTGCCCGTGCGCGCGATCCCGGCGGGGGAGCGGTCGCTGGCGCTGCCGAGCGTGCCCGCAGACCTCGCGCACATCGAGGTGCCGCATCCGTGGGAGTCGCGTTCGGCGCCGTTCGAGGATGTCATCGGCACCACCTTCACCGACGGCTGGATGATCGCCCGTGACGGCGCGGTGATGGGGGAGCAGTACTACGGGACGATGACCCCGGAGACCCTGCACCTGTTGATGTCGGTCAGCAAGTCGCTGACGACGTCGGTGGCCGGCGTGCTGATGGGCGCCGGCGAGCTGGATGCCGGTGCGCAGGTGACCAGCTACGTGCCGGCGCTCGCCGGCTCCGGCTATGACGGCGCCCGCGTGCGCGACCTGCTCGACATGCGCACGGGGGTGCACTTCTCGGAGGCCTACCTCGACGAGAACGCCGAGGTGCGTCTGCTCGAGCAGGCCATCGGGTGGGCGCCCCGGCGGCACCCCGACGCCCCCGCGACCCTGCTCGACTTCCTCGCCTCGCTGCGCGCCGACGGCCCGCACGGCGGGCGCTTCGACTACAAGTCCTGCGAGACCGATGCGCTGGCCTTCGTGCTCGAGGGCGCGACGGGCCTGCACGCCGCTGATCTCATGTCCCAGCGGCTGTGGGCGCCGATGGGGGCGCGCCACGCGGCGAACATCGGCGTCGACTCGGTCGGGGCCGGCATGTTCGACGGTGGTGTGTCGGCCGCGCTGCAGGATCTCGTGCGCTTCGGCACCTTGTTCCTCCGCGACGGGGCTGCGCTCGACGGCCGACAGGTGCTGCCGGAGTGGTGGATCGCCGAGACCCTCGCCGGCGCACCCGACTCCCGGGCCGCGTTCGCGAACGCCCCGGAGCCGACGCTCATGCCCGGTGGGATGTATCGCAACGGATTCTGGTTCCCGTATCCGGGCGCGGACGTCTTCCTCGCCCTCGGCATCCACGGTCAGATGATCTACGTGAACAGGCCCGCCATGGTCGTCGCCGCGAAGGTCTCCAGCTGGCCCACCCCGCAGGACGCGGAGAAGCTGCTGTGGACCGTCAAGGCCTTCGACGCCGTCGCGCGTGCCGTGAGCTGAACAGGCTGAGAACGGGCATATGGTCTGGGCATGACCAACGTCGCCGAGAACATCGTCCGCACGCTTCACGCCAACGGGATCCAGCGCGTCTACGGCATCCCGGGTGATTCGCTCAACGGCTTCACCGACGCGCTCCGCAAGGACGGCAGCATCGAGTGGGTGCACGTGCGACATGAGGAGTCCGCCGCGTTCGCCGCCGCCGCGGAGGCCGCGATCACCGGCGATCTCGCCGTGGTGGCTGGCTCATGCGGCCCCGGCAATCTGCACCTGATCAACGGTCTGTTCGACGCGAACCGCTCGCGTGTGCCGGTGCTCGCGATCGCCGCCCACATCCCGACCGTCGAGATCGGCACCGGCTACTTCCAGGAGACCCACCCGCAGGAGCTGTTTCGCGAGTGCAGCGTGTACGTGGAGTACGTCGCCGACCCGAAGCAGATGCCGCGCCTGCTCGAGATCGCGATGCGCGCTGCGATCGAAGAGCGCGGGGTCGCCGTACTCGTCATCCCGGGCGATGTCGCCCTGGCCGAGATCCACGACGACCGCGCGGTGAAGGTTCAGCAGACCCGCCCCGTGGTCACGCCCAGCGGTGACGAGCTGGCCGAAGCCGCCGCCCTGCTCAATGCGGCGAAGAAGGTGACGATCCTCGCCGGAGCCGGCGTCGAGGGCGCGCATGACGAGGTGATCGCGCTGGCCGACCGCCTGGGCGCACCGATCGTGCACGCCCTGCGCGGCAAGGAGTTCATCGAGCACGACAACCCGTTCGATGTGGGCATGACGGGTCTGCTCGGCTTCGCCTCCGGCTACCGGGCGATGGAGGGTGCGGATGCGCTCCTCGTGCTCGGCTCGGACTTCCCGTACACGCAGTTCTACCCCGAGCACGCCACCACCATCCAGGTCGACATCCGCGGATCCCAGCTGGGCAAGCGGCATCCGCTCGACCTCGGGCTCGTTGGCAACGTGAAGGACACCGTCGCCGCCCTTCTGCCCCGTCTGGCGCAGAAGAACGACAGGGCGCACCTCGAGGATGCGACCGCGCACTACCGCAAGACGAGGGCCAAGCTCGACGAGCTCGCCGTGCCGGCGCACGGCCACCAGCCCATCCACCCGCAGTACCTCGCGCGCCTGATCAGCGAGGCGGCCGATGACGACGCGATCTTCACCGCCGACGTGGGCTCGCCGACCGTCTGGGCGGCGCGCTACTTCAGGATGACGAAGGACCGCCGCCTGATCGGCTCCTTCTCGCACGGCTCCATGGCCAACGCGCTGCCGCACGGTATCGGCGCCCAGGCGGCACAGCCGGGGCGCCAGGTGGTGGCGCTGGCCGGTGACGGCGGCCTGACGATGATGCTGGGCGAGCTCATCTCGCTCACCCAGAACCGGCTGCCGGTCAAGACGATCGTCGTGAACAACTCGTCACTGAACTTCGTCGAGCTCGAGATGAAGGCGGCGGGTTTCGTCAACTTCGGCACCGACCTGATCAACCCCGACTTCGCCGCGGTGGCCCAGGGCATGGGCATCTTCGCCCGCCGGGTGGAGCGCAGTGAAGACCTGGCCGATGCTGTCGCCGAGGTGCTCGCCCACGACGGGCCGGCCCTGCTCGACGTCGTCACCGAGCGGCAGGAGCTGTCGATGCCGCCCACGATCACGGCCGAGCAGGTCAAGGGATTCGCCCTGTACGCCATCCGCACCGTCCTCTCCGGACGCGGCGATGAACTGCTGGATCTGGCCAAGGCGAACTGGCGACAGCTGTTCTGATTCGGCGCACGTCGCCGGATGTCGTACACTGGACAGGCAGTTGTCTGCATCCTTCACCGTGCCCCGAGCGGGCGAGGCGGGATGCGGATCCCGGGGTCTGATGACCTCTAGGGCGGTAGCTCAATTGGCAGAGCAGCGGTCTCCAAAACCGCAGGTTGCAGGTTCGATTCCTGTCCGCCCTGCGCGTCAGCGCGATGCTGGCACACGAAAGGTACACGCAGGATGGCTCAGGACGAAGTGCACGGCGACGTCGTCGCGGCAGGCGCGGGCGCAATCCGCGACCGGAAGCTCGGCTTCTTCGGCCGGATCGCCCTGTTCTTCCGCCAGGTGATCGGTGAACTCCGCAAGGTGGTCACCCCCACCCGCAAGGAACTCATCCGCTACACGCTGGTGGTCCTGGTCTTCGTGCTGATCGTCATGGGCCTCGTCTACGGCCTCGACACGATCTTCGGTTATGCCACGCACTTCGTGTTCGGGGTTCCCGGCAACTGACGCACCTGCGGCGCTCGCCGCAGTGAACGGAAAGAAGCAACGTGTCTGAACGATATTCCGACGACGCCGACTGGGCCACCGCTGCAGAGCAGTCCAGCGAGGAGGACGAAGCCCAGGAGGGCAACGTCCTGGCGGCCGAAGAGCGCTCGGTGACCGCGGCGGAGCACATCGCTCTGCACGTCGAGGTCGAGGGCGACGACGAGGATTCGGACGACACGGATGCCGACATCGACATCGACGACCCGGAGGCAGACGCGATCGTGAACGACGCTCTCAACCTGGACGAGGCAGCAGAGTCTGAAGCTGCCGCTGAAGTCCTCAACGACGCTGTGGCCGAAGAGGCTGCCGAGATCGAGGCCGCCGCGGCCGAGGAGGTCTCGCCCTACGACGGTCCCGACGTGAACGGCGACGAAGACGCTCCGGCGCTCGACCCCGCATTCGTGGCCGACGTCGCCGAGGCTGACGCCGAGGTCGACGCCGCCGAGGAGGACCCGTACGAGGCGTTCCGCATGGATCTGCGGATGCTCCCCGGCAAGTGGTACGTCATCCACTCCTACGCCGGCTTCGAGCGCAAGGTGAAGGCCAACATCGAGCAGCGCAAGTCCACGCTCGAGGTCGAGGACGACATCTATCAGATCGAGGTCCCGATGGAGGACGTCGTCGAGATCAAGAACGGTCAGCGCAAGATGGTCACGCGCGTCCGGATCCCCGGCTACGTGCTCGTGCGCATGGAGCTCAACGAGGACACCTGGTCGGTCGTGCGTCACACTCCCGGTGTGACCGGCTTCGTGGGCAACGCCCACAACCCGACCCCGCTGCGTTTCGAAGAGGCCTTCAACATGCTGAAGTCGCTCGTCGAGGTCAAGGACGTCCCCACCGCGAAGTCGATCAACGCCAAGGGCGGCACGGCCGTCGCGCGTCCGGTCGCCGCCGAGGTCGACTTCGAGGTCGGTGAGACGATCACCATCAAGGAAGGCTCGTTCGCCGGTCTTCCCGGTTCGATCAGCGAGATCAAGCCGGAGAGCGGCAAGCTCACCGTGCTCGTCTCGCTCTTCGAGCGCGAGACCCCGGTCGAGCTGTCGTTCGACCAGGTCACCAAGATGATCTGACCCACATCACGTCAGAAAGGCCTCGCTTCGGCGGGGCCTTTCGCGTTCTCCAGCATGGGCCGGGATCGGGTAGACTGACATGGTTTGTGCGCGAGCACGAACATCACCGCGCTCCGGAAATGCCGGTCCCGCGGGAGAAGCGGATGCTCGTCATCCGCCTCGATGAAAGGAAAGAGAATGGCACCGAAGAAGAAGGTGACCGGCCTGATCAAGCTTCAGATCAACGCCGGTGCAGCCACCCCGGCGCCGCCGATCGGCCCCGCGCTCGGTCAGCATGGCGTCAACATCGTGGAGTTCACCAAGGCGTACAACGCCGCGACCGAGTCGCAGCGCGGCAACGTCATCCCCGTGGAGATCACCGTCTACGAGGACCGCAGCTTCACGTTCGTCCTGAAGACCCCGCCGGCTGCGGAGCTCATCAAGAAGGCCGCTGGCCTGCAGAAGGGCTCGTCCACGCCGCACACCGTCAAGGTCGGCAAGATCTCGGCCGAGCAGGTCCGTCAGATCGCCGAGCAGAAGCAGGCTGACCTGAACGCGAACGACATCGAGGCCGCCTCGAAGATCATCGCTGGCACCGCCCGCTCCATGGGCATCACGGTCGAGGGCTGAGGGGAAAGACAATGACTACCAAGTCCAAGGCATACAAGGCAGCAGCGGCGAAGATCGAGGCTGACCGTTTCTACACCCCCTCCGAGGCAGTCGCCCTCGCGAAGGAGACCGGCTCGTCGAAGTTCGACTCGACCGTCGAGGTCGCGCTGAAGCTCTCGGTCGACCCGCGCAAGGCAGACCAGATGGTGCGCGGCACCGTCATGCTGCCGCACGGCACCGGTAAGACCGCTCGCGTCATCGTGTTCGCGAACGGCCCGGCTGCTGAAGCGGCTCTGGCTGCGGGCGCCGACGAGGTCGGTGGCACCGAGCTGATTGAGAAGGTCGCCGGCGGCTGGACCGACTTCGACGCCGCGGTCTCGACCCCTGAGCTCATGGGCCAGGTCGGTCGTCTCGGCAAGGTGCTGGGTCCGCGTGGCCTCATGCCCAACCCGAAGACCGGCACCGTGACTCCGAACCCGGCCAAGGCCGTCGAGGAGATCAAGGGCGGAAAGATCGAGTTCCGCGTCGACAAGCACGCCAACGTGCACTTCATCGTCGGCAAGTCCTCGTTCTCGGCCGAGCAGCTCGACGAGAACATCGCCGCAGCGCTCGAAGAGATCGTGCGTCTGAAGCCGTCGAGCTCGAAGGGCCGTTACATCCAGAAGGGCGCCGTGTCGACCACGTTCGGCCCCGGCATCCCGCTGGACGTCAACGCCATCTGATCCCTCCAGGATCAGGAACCTCTGCGTTCCGGAAGACCCTCGCCTTCGGGCGGGGGTCTTCTGCGTCGTATCGTGTGACATCGAACGTCACATGATGCGGCATCCGGTCGCCTCTCGGCGTACTGTAGGTCGGTCGCCGGCATCCGGCGCATATCCGAATCACCAGGAGATCCGAACATGATCCGTCGTCGCACCGCCGTCACCGCCTTCGCCGCCCTCGGCCTCGCCGCCACGGTCCTCGCCGGCTGCAGCAGCACCGCGTCGACCGACGAGACGCCCGCCGCAGGTGGCGACGACGAATACGGCCTCGTCACCCCCGGCACGCTCACGGTCGCGACCGAGGGCACCTACCGCCCGTTCAGCTTCCACGACGACGGTGGCACCGGCGACCTCATCGGCTACGACGTCGAGATCATCGAGGCCGTCGCCGAGAAGCTCGACCTCGAGATCGTCTTCCAGGAGACGCAGTGGGATGCCATCTTCGCCGGCCTCGACGCCGGCCGCTTCGACGTGATCGCCAACCAGGTGAGCATCAACCCCGAGCGGGAGGCTTCGTACCTCTTCAGCGAGCCGTACACGGTCTCGCCCGGCGTGATCGTCACGCTCGAGGACGACGACTCGATCTCGTCCTTCGCCGACCTCGAGGGCAAGACCACCGCGCAGTCGCTGACCAGCAACTGGTACGAGCTTGCCACTGAGTCCGGCGCCAAGGTCGAGGGCGTCGAGGGCTGGGCGCAGGCCGTCGCCCTGCTCGAGCAGGGGCGCGTGGATGCCACCATCAACGACAAGCTCACCTTCCTCGACTACGAGAAGACCGACGGCCCCACGGGCCTGAAGATCGCCGCCGAGACCGACGAGGCCGGCGAGCAGGCTTTCGTGGCCACCAAGGAGCACGAGGCGCTGATCGAGGCGATCGACGGTGCGCTCGACGAGCTGCGTGCTGACGGCACTCTGGCCGAGATCAGCGACAAGTACTTCGGCGCCGACGTCACCGAGTAGTCGATGAGCGAATGGGAGCTGTTCCTCAGCTCGCTGGGGCCGCTGGCCCTGGCGGGCGTGACCGTGACGATCCCGCTCGCGATCATCTCCTTCCTGGTGGGGCTCGCGATCGCGGTCGCGGTGGCCCTGATGCGCATCTCCGAGCATCGGGTGCTCTCCGGGATCGCGCGCGCCTACATCTCGGTCATCCGGGGCACGCCGCTGCTCGTGCAGCTGTTCGTGATCTTCTACGGGATGCCGTCGATCGGCGTGCTCATCAACCCGTGGCCGAGCGCGATCATCGCGTTGTCGCTGAACGTCGGCGGCTACGCGGCTGAGGTCATCCGTGCCGCCATCCTCTCTGTCCCGAAGGGGCAGTGGGAGGCGGCGTACACGGTCGGGATGGGGCGCACGCGCACGCTGGTGCGCATCATCCTGCCGCAGGCCGCCCGGGTGTCGGTGCCGCCGCTGTCGAACACGTTCATCTCGCTCGTCAAGGACACGTCGCTGACCGCGCTCATCCTCGTGACCGAGCTGTTCAAAGTGGCCCAGCAGATCGCCTCGGCATCGTTGAAGTTCATGGTCGTGTATCTGGCCGCGGCCCTCGTGTACTGGGTGATCTGCCTCGTGCTGTCTACGCTGCAGAACGTGGTGGAGAGCAGATTGGATCGTCATGTCGCGCGCTGAGAGATCGGGCACCTCCGCACTGCTCACCGCCAGGGGTCTGCGTAAGAGCTTCGACGACCGAGAGGTGCTGCGCGGGGTCGATCTGACGCTGCACCGTGGCGAGGTCGTCGTGCTCATCGGGCCGAGTGGCTCGGGCAAGACCACGGTGCTGCGCTCGCTGAACGGCCTCGAGATTCCCGACGCGGGCACGCTCGAGATCGCCGGGGCGCCGGAGGCCGACTTCACGGTCGGCATCGATAAGAATGAGCGCTTCGCGCTGCGCGACCGCTCGGCCATGGTCTTTCAACACCACAACCTGTTCCCGCACCTCACGGTGCTGCAGAACGTGATCGAGGGTCCGTGGCGCGTGCAGCGTCGCCCGAAGGACGAGGTCGTCGCCGAGGCGCGTGCGCTGCTGTCCCGGGTGGGACTCGCCGACAAGGAAGACGCCTACCCGCACGAGCTCTCCGGTGGTCAGCAGCAGCGCGTCGGCATCGTGCGGGCGCTCGCACTCAAGCCCGAGCTGCTGCTGTTCGACGAGCCCACCAGCGCGCTGGACCCCGAGCTGGTCGGCGAGGTGCTTCTGGTGATCAAGGAGCTCGCCGACGAGGGCTGGTCCATGGTCGTCGTCACGCACGAGCTGGCCTTCGCGCGCGAGGCCGCCGATCACGTCCTCTTCCTCGATGGGGGAGTGGTGGTCGAGGAGGGGCCGCCCGAGCAGCTGTTCACCGCCCCGCGGCACGAGCGCACGCAGCGCTTCCTCACCCGCATCCTCCGCCCTCTGGAGGGCGACTGACTCCCGTGCCATGATGCCCCCATGGGTGCAGTGGACGAATACCTCGCCGGCGTCGAGGATCCAGACGATCGGGCGGCGTTGGCGCGCGTCTACGCGCTCGCGCGGGAGGTCGTGCCGGATGCCGAGCAGGGCACCGGCTATCGGATGCCCGCGCTGAAGCACCGTGGCAAGGTATTGATCTCGGCGATCAGGGCGGCACGGCATCTGGGCGTGTATCCATTCAGTGCGGCCGCCGTGGCGGCCGTATCCGCGCAGGTGGCCGAGATCGACGGAGCCGATGCGAGCACCGGGGCGATTCGCTTCCGCCCCGGCACTCCGATACCGGACGATCTCATCCGCGCTCTCGTAGCCTTCCGGTCGGCTGAGATCGAGGGATGACCCTCAGCCGCCGAGCACCGGCAGCACGAGGCTGATCGCGAGGGCGATCATCACGACCGCGATGATGGCGTCCAGCACGCGCCAGGCGCGCGGCGTGCGCAGCCAGCGACCCAGATAACGGGCACCGAAACCGAGGCCGGTGAACCACAGGATGCTCGCCGCGACAGCGCCGGCGGCGAAGAGCCAGCGCTGGTCCCCGTGGGTCGCGGCGATCGAGCCGAGCATGAGCACCGTGTCGAGGTAGACATGCGGGTTCAGCCAGGTCAGGGCGAGTGTGGTGAGGATCACCGGTGCGAGGGCGGTGCGGGTCGCCGTGCGGGTGACGGTCGCCGTGCCGCCACCGGCGAACGCGGCGCTCTCCTCCGCCTCGACTTCGAGGGCCTCATCGCCGCCGCGCCAGGCCCGTCGCGCCGCCATCAGGCCATACACGGTGAGGAAGATCGCGCCGGCCCAGCGGGCGACCACGACGAGCCACGGGGCGGCGTTGATGATGTAGCCGAGGCCGGCGACGCCGGCGATGATGAGCACGGCATCCGACAGTGCGCAGATGATGACGACGGCCAGCACGTGCTCGCGGCGGATGCCCTGACGCAGCACGAAGACGTTCTGTGCGCCGATGGCGATGATGAGCGAGAGGCCGAGTCCGAGGCCGGCGAGGAGCGAGAGCATGTTCTCAGACTAGGAACCTCGCGACGACAGCACCAGCGAAGATTACTCATGCACCATTAGCATCGCTAATGTGAAGATCGATCCTGAACTCGCCGCCACCGTCGCCGCCGTCGCCGCGGAAGGCACGCTGGACGCGGCGTCACGGCGCCTGCGGATCACCCCCTCCGCGGTGAGCCAGCGACTGAAGACGCTCGAGCAGCAGCTCGGCCGCATCCTCGTCGTGCGCTCCAAGCCGGCCACGCTCACCGAAGCAGGAGAGGCGGTCGTGCGACTGGCGCGGCAGATCGCGCTGCTGGAGCACGATGCGCTCAGCGGCGTCGGGTTCGTCGATGAGACGGATGCCGCGCGCATCAGTATCCCGCTTGCCGTCAACGCCGACTCGATGGCCACCTGGTTCCTGCCCCCGCTGGCTCGGCTCTCGGCCCGCCGGGGCATCGACTTCGACCTGCACCGCGACGATCAGAATTTCACGGCACGGCTGCTCGAGTCCGGCACGGTGATGGCGGCCGTCACGAGTCAGAGCGAGCCGGTCAGCGGATGCTCGGTCAGCCCGCTCGGCGTGCTGGAGTACCGGGCGGTCGCGGACGCCGCCTTCGCCGAGCGGTGGTTCCCGGACGGCATCACGGCGGAGGCCCTCGCCGCCGCACCTTTCGTCGACTTCGACCGCCGCGACAGTCTGCAGCACGACTGGCTGCGCGCCATGGGGGTCGCCCACCAGGGAGTGCCGCGTCACTATGTGCCCGCCTCTCATGACTACGCCCTCGCCGTGCAGCTGGGGCTGGGCTGGGGCATGCTGCCGGTGCTGCAGGACAGCCCCGAGCTCACGGGCCTCGGAGGCCCGGCCGTGCGGGTGGCGCTGTACTGGCAGCAGTGGAATCTGCGCTCTGAGCTGCTCGACGTCATCGCCGCCGAGGTCGCCGCGGAAGCCGCACGCGTCCTGCGCCGGTGAGGCGCGGCGGCCACTGCTCTGGCAGACTCGACGCCACACCCCTCACAGGCGGGAGCCGATGATGCCCGAGAACGAAAGCTGGCCGGCGCTGAAGGTCGCCGACTGGACCGACACCCGCGAGACGCTGCACATGTGGTTGCAGATCGTCGGCAAGATCGAGCTGGCCTCCACTGCGCTCATCAACCACTGGTGGAACGTCACCTTCCAAGTCAGCGCCCGAGGGCTGCGCACGGGGCTCATGCGCGACCGCGGGCTCAGCTTCGACGCCGAGTTCGACTTCATCGACCACCAGCTCGTGATCCGCACCAGCGCGGGCGACCAGCAGACCGTGGCGCTGCGCTCGCGCACCGTCGCCGACTTCTACGCCGCCACCATGGCAGCGCTGCGGGCATTGCACCTGGACTGCATCATCGTCGCCAGCCCGAACGAGGTCTCCCCGGCGGTGCCGTTCGCCGAGGACACCGCGCACCACACCTATGTCCCCGAGCATGCGCAGACCTTCTGGCGGCAGCTGCTCGCCGCGAATGCGGTGTTCGAGCAGTGGCGCGCCGGCTTCGCCGGCAAGGACAGCCCGGTGCAACTGTTCTGGGGCTCGATGGATCTGTCCTGCGTGCGCTACTCCGGGCGGCTGGCTCCGACCTGGGAGGGCACCCCTCCGCCCTCGTGCCCGAGCTGGGTCATGCAGGAGGCCGAGTCGTGGCAGAACGCCAGTGCCGGGTTCTGGGCCGGTGGCTCGGAGGAGGGCAGCTTCTACGCCTACGCCAACCCCACCCCGCCCGGATACAACGACGGGACGGTATCGGTGGGCGAGTTCGACACGAGTCTCGGCGAGTGGATCCTGCCCTACGAGCAGGTGCGCACGAGTGCCGATCCGGAGCAGACGCTGCTGACGTTCCTCAACGACACCTACGCGCTCGCCGCCGATCTCGCTGACTGGGACCGCGCGGTCCTCGACGTCAATCCGCACCGGTTGGATGCCCAGATCGGCACCGCGCGCTGACCGCGCCCGGCAGGGTCAGTCGCGGGAGGGACTCACTCCGGTCACGAGGGCACGCAGCAGTCGCGTGAGGTTGTCGATGTCGGCAAGGCTCCACTCCTCGAGGGTGCGCAGCAACCGCCCCTCCTGCGGCTCCCTGGCTGCCGCGAGACGCTGCGAACCCAGCGGCGTGACTCGCAGCAGCGCGGAACGGCGGTCGCGCGGATCGGGGGTGCGCTCGACGAAGCCGAGGTCTTCGAGCTCGCGCACGGTGCGGCTGACCTGTCCCTTGTCGCTGAGCAGCCGCTCGGCCAGGGCCGAGGCCGTGACCTCTTCGCAACGCTCGATCGTCGAGAGCACCTTGTAGGCCCCGGGAAGCATCCCCGGGCTCACCCGGTTCGCATTCTCGACCATCACCCGACGGGTGTGGTTGATCAGCTCGGCGAACTCGGCCTCGAGCGAGCGGACCGCGCTCGCACGCTCCTGGGGGGTGCCGGAGTCAGCGCTCATCGCCGCGGCCGCTCTCCTCACCGCGCTCGGACTCGGGGCGGATCACCGGGATCGTGTCGGTGTGCGCGCCGGCCAGGGCAGTGGCGTCGGCGACGGCGATCTCCGCCGCCTCCTCGATCGCGTGCGACTCGCCCTTGACCCGCTCCGCCGCGGCCCGTTCGGAGGTCGTCATCCGCGTGAGCGGCGTGTTCGGCAGGAAGAGGATCGCGACCAGGCTGAGCACCGCAAGGGGCACCCCGATGAGGAACGACTGCGAGATCGCCTGGGCGTAGAAGTCCTCGATGATCGAGCGCACCGGCTCGGGCAGCAGGCGCACCTCGGGCAGCGTGCCGCTGCTGAGCTGCTCGGCCACGGCCGCGCCCTTCTCGCCGAGCTGGGCGATGGCGGCGCCGAGCTTCTCCTTGCCGTCGGAGAACAGCGTGGTGATGTGTCCTGCGACCACGGCGCCCATGACCGAGACGCCGACGGTGCCGCCGAGGCTGCGGAAGAAGGTCACCCCAGAGCTGGACACGCCCATCTCGCTCGGCTTCGCGACGTTCTGCACGATGAGCACGAGGTTCTGCATGGTCATGCCCACGCCCGCGCCCATGAGGAACATGTAGATCGAGACGAGGACGAAGTTCGTGTCGTAGTGCAGTGTCGAGAGCAGGATCGAGCCGGCGATGAGCATCACCGATCCGGCGATCAGGTACGGCTTCCAGCGGCCGTACCGCGTGACGAGCTGACCGACGATGATCGACGACAGCAACAGGCCGGCCATCATCGGCAGGGTCATCAGCCCCGCCTGCGTGGGGGAGGCCCCGCGGGAGAGCTGCATGTACTGCGCCAGGTAGACCGAGGTGCCGAACATGGCCACGCCGATCGAGATCGAGGCGAGCACCGAGAGGGTGAAGGTGCGGCCCCGGAACAGGGTCAGCGGGATGAGCGGCTCGCGCACCTTGAGCTCGACGATCACGAAGACGATCGCCGCGACGAGTGCGCCACCGACCATGAGCACGGTCTGCATGCTCCACCAGTCGAAGGAGGAGCCGGCGTTGGTGATCCAGATCAGCAGCAGCGAGACCGCGACCGACAGCAGCACGATGCCCGTGTAGTCGATCGACACCTTGCGGGTGCGGTTGTTCGCCACGTGCAGTGTCTTCTGCAAGATGAACAGCGCGGCCACCGCAAAGGGCAGCGCGACGAAGAAGTTCCACCGCCAGTTCAGGGTGTCGGTGATCCAGCCGCCCAGCAGCGGGCCGCCGACCGTGGCGACGGCCATCACGGCGCCGAACAGGCCCATGTAGCGCCCCCGCTCGCGCGGGCTGATGATGTCGGCCATGATCACCTGGCTGAGGGCGGCCAGGCCACCGGCCCCGATGCCCTGCACCGCGCGGAAGGCGATGAGCACGTTCGTGTCCTGAGCGAAGCCGGCCGCGGCGGTGGCGAGCACGAAGATCACCAGAGCGATCTGGATGAGCAGCTTGCGGTTGAACAGGTCGGCCAGCTTGCCCCAGATCGGGGTCGCGATCGCCGTCGTCAGCAGGGTCGAGGTGATCACCCAGGTGTAGGCGGCCTGGTCGCCGCCGAGGTCGTGGACGATGACCGGCATCGAGGTGGAGACGACGGTGCCGGCGATCATCGAGACGAACATGCCGAGCAGCAGGCCGGTGAGTGCCTCGAGCACCTGGCGGTGCGTCATGGAGGAGGGGGACGGGTGTGACATGCACGCCTTCCGTTGTCGAGGGGGATGCGGCGTCGACAGTGGCGCGCACGAAATCGTTGAACTTGTCAACCATACGCCGATGGTTGAGTTTCGTCAACTAACTCGCGGAGGGGGCGGTGCGCGTCAATCCGCCAGGGCGAGTGCGCGGAAGGCGTCGCGTTCGCGCAACTGCTCGCGTCGCGTCGGTGCGGCCTCGGGGCCGCGTGCCGGCACCTCGCGGCCCGTGGTGCGCCGGTACAACTCGTCGATGAGGTCGGTGGCGAGTCCGACGAGGCGACCGATCTCACGGTCATCCCGCTCGATCCACACCGACTTGGGCTCATCGTGGATCGGGTTGAAGTCGTCGTGCTCTTCCCAGACGAACAGCGTGCGCTCGGCGCCGAGCACGTGCTGCTGCCACCACACCTGGCGCAGGTAGGTACGAGGGATCGTGCGCCACGACTTGTTCGTCGTCTTGATCTCGGCCAGCAGCACGCGGCCATCGCCGTCGACGCAGACGCCGTCGGGGGTGGCGAGGTGGCGCTTTTCGGTCTCGGCGCAGAACAGGGCGCTGGAGGGAAGGATGCCGTGTGTCGCAGCGACCCATGCCGCGATCTCGGGCTCGCGACGCCGGCCATGATCGGTGTACGCGTTGCCGCCGAAGCGGGGGCCGGCGCCGAGTTTGGCATCAGCGGCCCTGGCGATCGAGGCGGCGCCGGAGAGGCCTGCGACGTCGGTGGCGGTGATCCCACGGGCTCGCGCCCGAAGCCACGCGACCCGGTCGCGGGAGTCGGCGACGATGCGCGCTTCGAGTTCCGGGGTCACCTCACGAGGCTACCCCTGGCCGCGGACGGCGGCGGCGTCACACGCCGACCGTGGCGGCGCGCCCCCTCGATTTGGGTGGTCGTCCTGGATGTCGTAGCATGGGATCAACCGAAGACCGCTGGTCATCGTCGTGCGCAAGCGCGAAGATCGAAGCTCTGCTCAGCAGGGGCCCGCGCAGGTGACACGAACTTCTTCTGAGCTCCGTGCGCTTGCGCCGGAGCTCTTCTGTTTTTCCGGGCGGGCGGTCGCCGGTCCAATGCCTCACCACCGTGAGGCATTCCGTACCCACCAAGGAGTGACCATGGCGCAGAAGGATGCATCGGTCGCCGAGCTCACGAAGTCATTCGAGAACTCGAACGCCGTCCTGCTGACCGAGTACCGCGGTCTGACGGTTGCCCAGCTCAAGCAGCTGCGCAACAGCATCCGTCAGGACGCTGAGTACGCCGTGGTGAAGAACACGCTGACCAAGATCGCCGCCAACAACGCGGGGATCACGGCGCTGGACGAGGACCTCAAGGGTCCGTCGGCTGTCGCCTTCGTGCACGGTGACTTCGTCGCCACTGCCAAGGCTCTGCGTGACTTCGCCAAGGCCAACCCGCTTCTCGTGATCAAGGGCGGCGTGTTCGAGGGCAACTCGCTCACCGCCGACGAGGTCAACAAGTACGCCGCGCTCGAGAGCCGTGAGGTTCTGCTGGCGAAGGCTGCGGGCATGATGAAGGCCACGATGGGCAAGGCTGCGGCCACCATCGATGCTCTTCGCGAAAAGCTGGAGACCGCTGAGGCCGCGTAAGCGACCGGCGTTCTCGTTCTCACAAACCCCATCTATCTAGGAGATACATCATGGCTAAGCTCACCACTGAGGAGCTGCTTGAGCAGTTCGCCGGCCTGACCCTCGTCGAGCTCAGCGAGTTCGTCAAGGCGTTCGAGGAGAAGTTCGACGTCACCGCTGCCGCCCCCGTCGCCGTTGCCGGCGCTGGTGGCGCAGGCGCTGCTGAAGAGGTTGAGGAGAAGGACTCCTTCGACGTCATCCTCGAGGCTGCTGGCGACAAGAAGATCCAGGTCATCAAGACCGTCCGCGAGCTCACCTCGCTGGGCCTCGGCGAGGCCAAGGCTGTCGTCGACGGCGCTCCGAAGGCCGTCCTCGAGGGCGCCAACAAGGAGACCGCCGAGAAGGCCAAGGCTGCTCTGGAAGAGGCTGGCGCCACCGTCACCCTCAAGTAATTCCAGCGCGTCAGCGCTTCTTTCGAAGGCCCCGGGCATGTGCTCGGGGCCTTCGTGCGTCTGTGGGCGCCGTCGGTCAGCGTGGTGCGGCCGTCGAGGCGCGCACCACCAGAGCGGAGGAGGCGACCACCTGACCGAGAGGGGCATCCGGATGCTCGATACGCTCCAGCAGCATCCGCACCGCATCCACGCCCTGTTCGCGGGGCGCCTGCCGGATCGTCGTCAGAGAGAACATCTCGGCGTGCTGATGATCGTCGATGCCGATGATGCTCAGCTCGGTCGGCACGGTGATGCCCAGCCGGCGTGTGGCGATCATCGCGCCGATGGCGGCCTCGTCGCAGACGCCGACGATCGCCGAGGGCCTGCCGCGCCGGTCGCCGAGCAGCTCGGCCGCCGCCGCGTAGCCACCCGGCATGGTCGGAGCGGCATCAACGATCCGTGCCGCCGATGACAGCCCGGCTGAGGCGAGCGCCTCACGGTAGCCGTCGATCCGACGGTCGTCACCGAAGCTGTGCGGGTAGGCAGTGCCGGAGGCCCCGAGGAAGGCGATGTCGGTGTGTCCCAGCTCGATCAGGTGCTCGGTGGCGATCCGACCAGCCGCGCGGTCGTCGATCGCGATCGAGGTGACGCTGTCGCTGAACGGTCCGACGCTGACCAGGGGGCGCTGCGCCCGGCGCAGGTGCTCGAGCTCGACGGCATCCGGCTGGATCCCCACCGCGATGATCCCGTCGAAGCGACGCCGGGGGAGCATCGTCGTGAACAGCCGTTCGCGGCTGAGGGCGTCACCGGGGATGCCGTAGAGGGCGAGGTCGTAGTCGAGGGCGAAGAGCGCCTGCTGGATGCCCGAGAGCACCTCGGCGAAGAACCACCGATCCACCAGGGGCATGACCACGCCGACGGTCTGCGTGCGTCCGGTCGCGAGGCTCGTGGCAGACGAGTGCGCGACATAGGCGAGTGCGGCGGCGGCGTCTTCCACGCGCTGTCTGGTGTCTTCTGAGACGTAGCCGCGTCCGCTCAAAGCCCTGCTCGCGGTCGCCTTGGACACACCGGCACGCGCCGCGACATCGGCGATGGTGCTCATGGGTCCTCCTCGACCGCTTTCGGCTGTCGTCGCGGCCAACGGGGGTGGGTACGGCACGTGACGCTCACAGATTAGCGGTTTACAGGCGTGTCGGAAACCGGTTCCACACTTTTCTTTCAGTCGCATCGACTTCGGGGTTTCTGGCGCATCTCGAAAGGTTGCCGATCTGTGACAATTCCGTATTGTGCCGGGGGTGGATTGGCCAGTAGGTTGTCCAGGAATCGCCTGAAGTCACTCTGGAATCGGTTCCGCAAAGTAGCGAGGATCGGCCGTTGGAGGCGGTTCATCCACCCTGAAAGAGGAGAAGACACATGGGTATGACCAAGCGGCGCGCGCTGCTCGCCTCGCTCGCGATCCCGACCGTGCTGGGCATCACGCTCGTTGGCTGTGCCGAGAGCACGGACAGCCCCGGCGGCGACTCCGGTTCGCAGACGGTCCGCATCTCGGGCGGTATCACCGGCACCGAGGCCGACGACCTCAACGAGTCCTTCGCCGCGTTCACCGAAGACACCGGCATCAAGGTCGAGTACACCGGTGACAAGGCATTCGAGGGCAACATCGTCACCAAGGTGACCGGTGGCGACGCGCCCGACATCGCCATCGTTCCGCAGCCCGGTCTGCTGAAGACCCTTGTCGACACCGGCAAGGTCACCCCCGCGCCCGAGTCCGTCTCGGCTGCCGTCGACGAGAACTGGTCTGCGGACTGGAAGGCCTACGGCACCTTCGACGACACGTTCTACGCTGCTCCGATGCTCGCCAACCTCAAGGGCTACGTCTGGTACTCGCCGGCGTCGTTCGAGGAGTGGGGCCTCGAGGTTCCCAAGACGTGGGACGAGCTGATCACGCTCACCGACACCATCAAGGAGAAGTCGGGCGAGGCACCGTGGTGCGCCGGCTTCGCGTCCGACGCGGCATCCGGCTGGCCCGGCACCGACTGGATCGAGGACCTCGTCCTGCGCCAGTCCGGCCCCGAGGTCTACGACTCCTGGATCGCCGGTGACGTGAAGTTCACCGACCCCGAGATCAAGGACGCGTTCGACGCGGTCGGCACCATCCTGCTCGACCCGGAGTACGTCAACGCCGGATTCGGTGACGTCAAGAGCATCAACTCGACCGCGTTCGCCGACGTCGCCGCCAAGGTGGCCGACGGCACCTGCGCGCTGACCCACCAGGCATCGTTCCTGTCGGCGAACTTCCTCGACGTGCAGACGGCTGACGGCGAGACCCCCACGGTCGCTCCCGACGGTGACGTCTACGCCTTCCTGCTCCCCGGCATGACCGAGGGTGAGCTGCAGGTCGAGGGTGGCGGCGAGTTCGTCGCAGCCTTCAACGACGACGAGGCCACCGTCAAGGTGCTCGAGTTCATGGCTTCGCCCGAGTTCGCTGACGCTCGCGTCGAGCTCGGCGGTGTGATCTCCGCCAACAAGAACGCCGACCCGACGCTCGCTTCGAGCGAGTTCCTCCAGGAGGCCATGACGGTCCTGCAGGACGACACCACGGTGTTCCGTTTCGACGCCTCTGACCTGATGCCGTCCACGGTCGGCGCCGGTTCCTTCTGGAAGGGCATGGTCGACTGGATCGACGGCAAGGACACCACCACGGTGCTCTCCGACATCCAGGCCGGTTACGAGAACTAAGAGCGGCTGCGATCAGCACTCATCGATAGTCTGAACGCAACCCGCACGGCGCTGCGGGGTCGGGTCGCAAGACCCGGCCCCGCAGTCGCATCCGGTTGAGTCCAGCGTTGTACTCGAAAGGTTTTCCATGTCGCAAACGACAGTCGACAGTCCTGTAACTGAGGGCCCGCCGTCGATGACCCACGGTGCCGACCCACGGGGGCGTGCGATCACGCGCACCGTCGTGATCATCGGTTTCGTGCTCCTCGCGGCCGTGTTCTTCCTGCTCATCTTCAGCGCTCCGGTCGAAGACCCGTCCCGGGTCACCATCGGCTTCTCGCTGAACAGCTTCTTCGTCTGGCTCGGCGGTCTGCATCCGCTGGCGCAGATCCCGGTCATCCTGCTGGTGTTCGCCCTCGTGGTGGGCGTCGTGCTCGTGCTCATCGAGTACGCACCCCGCCCCGGCCGTGGCTATTTCATCCTGCGGCTCGTGGCGTGCCTCGCCATCCCCGTGCTCGCCTTCATGCTGCTGCGCCCGTACTCCAACGCGCTGCTGTACGTGATCGCGATCGCCCTGCTCGCCGGCGCACTGCTGTTCTTCGCCGACTACCGCTCCCGTCAGGGAGCCGGCTACCTGTTCCAGCTCGTGCTGTTCATGACCCCGGCGGCGCTGCTGCTGATCCTGGGCCTGATCTACCCGGCGATCTCGACGTTCTTCAAGTCGTTCTTCGACAAGACGGGGGCCAACTTCGTCGGACTCGAGAACTACATCTGGGTGTTCACCAACCCGGTCGGCACCTCGTCGGTCGTCAACACCCTGATCTGGGCCCTGCTGGCACCGATCTTCTCGGTCGCCATCGGACTCGCCTACGCCGTCTTCATCGACCGTGCACGCGGTGAGAAGGTGCTGAAGGTCCTGGTGTTCATGCCCGTCGCGATCTCGTTCGTCGGCGCCGGCATCATCTGGAAGTTCATGTACGACTACCGGCAGGGCGACCAGATCGGTCTGCTCAACGCCATCGTCACCCTGTTCGGTGGCGACCCGGTGAACTGGCTGGCTGTCAAGCCGATCATCAACACCTTCATGCTGCTGATCGTCTTCATCTGGACCCAGACCGGTTTCGCCATGGTGATCCTCTCCGCCGCGATCAAGGCCGTTCCCGCCGAGCAGCTCGAAGCAGCACAGCTCGACGGCACCAACGCCTGGCAGCGGTTCCGGAACGTCACCGTCCCCGGCATCCGCTCGTCCCTGATCGTCGTGCTCACGACCATCACGATCGCCTCGCTGAAGGTGTACGACATCGTCGCCGTCATGACCGGTGGCCGTGACGAGACCACCGTTCTCGGCTTCGAGATGGTGAACCAGCAGCAGCGCTTCCAGAGCTACGGACACTCCTCGGCCCTGGCCGTGGTGCTGTTCATCTTCGTGCTGCCGCTGATCATCTACAACGCCCGCTCGATGCGCAAGCAGAGGGAGATCCGCTGATGTCCACCACCGAAGCCATCGTCATGGACACGCGCACCAAGCGTCAGGTCGAGCGCGACACGCGCCGGAATGAGGCGACCGCGCAGAAGAAGCTGACGTCGAAGGGCGCGACGATCGTCGCGATCATCATCGCCGTCTTCTGGACGATCCCCACGTTCGGCCTGTTCGTCACCTCGTTCCGACCCGGTGCCGACACGCAGTCGACCGGTTGGTGGACGGTCTTCACCGACCCCGAGTTCACGCTCGAGAACTACGCCCAGGCACTGAGCGCCGGTGGCACGTCGACCACTCTCGGCACCGCGTTCATCAACTCGTTGGCGATCACCATCCCGGCCACGGTCTTCCCGATCGTGATCGCCGCGCTGGCCGCTTACGCGTTCGCATGGATCGACTTCAAGGGTCGCAGCATGCTGTTCATCTTCGTGTTCGCGCTGCAGATCGTGCCGCTGCAGATGGCCCTCGTGCCGCTGCTGAGCCTGTTCTCGGACGGTCTGGTCATCAACGATGTGATGATCTTCCCCGGCCTGGCGCTCAACGATGTGCAGTACAGCTTCGCGCGCGTGTGGATCGCTCACGCGATCTTCGCTCTTCCGCTGGCGACGTTCATGCTGCACAACTTCATCTCGGAGATCCCGGGTGAGATCATCGAGGCCGCGCGCGTCGATGGCGCCGGTCACGGTCAGGTGTTCTTCCGGGTCATCCTGCCGCTGGCCATGCCGGCCATCGCCTCGTTCGCGATCTTCCAGTTCCTCTGGGTCTGGAACGACCTGCTGGTCGCGACGATCTTCGCCTCGCCAGGGGCGTTGCCGATCACTCAGGCGCTGAACTCGCTGTCCGGCACCTGGGGCAACAAGTGGTTCCTGCAGTCGGCGGGAACGTTCATCTCGATCATCGTTCCGCTGATCGTGTTCTTCGCCCTGCAGCGGTTCTTCGTCCGCGGCCTGCTGGCCGGCGCCACGAAGGGCTGACGCAGCCGAAACGACGAAAGCCGGATGCTGCCGCAAGCGCAGCATCCGGCTTTCGTCTGTCTGCGCGAGACTCTGCGTACGCTGGAATCATGCACTTCGCGGACTCGATCACCGACCTCATCGGTGACACGCCCCTCGTCAGACTCCACCGCGTCACAGACGACATCGCGTGCACCGTGCTGGTCAAGCTCGAGTACCTGAACCCGGGTGGTTCAGCCAAGGACCGCATCGCCGAGCGGATCATCGACGCGGCCGAGAAGGCGGGGCACCTGCAGCCCGGCGGCACGATCGTCGAACCCACCAGCGGCAACACCGGGGTGGGGCTCGCTCTCGTGGCGCAGCAGCGCGGCTACCGCTGCGTGTTCGTCGTGCCGGACAAGGTCGGCACCGACAAGATCGACGTGCTGCGCGCCTACGGTGCCGACGTGGTGGTGACACCGACGTCGGTCCCCGCAGACAGTCCCGAGTCGTACTACAGCGTCAGCGACCGGCTCGCGCGCGAGATTCCGGGGGCGTTCAAGCCCAACCAGTACGAGAACCCGAACGGTCCGCGCAGCCACTACGAGACCACCGGGCCGGAGATCTGGCGTGACACCGACGGCACGATCACCCACTTCGTCGCCGGCGTCGGCACCGGCGGCACGATCACCGGCACCGGCCGCTACCTGCGCGAGGTCTCCGGCGATGCGGTGCGCATCGTCGGTGTCGACCCCGAGGGCAGCGTATACAGCGGAGGCACCGGTCGCCCGTATCTCGTCGAGGGCGTGGGGGAGGACATCTGGCCCGGTGCCTACGACCCTGCCGTGCCGCATGAGATCGTCGCGGTGAGCGACGCCGAGGCCTTCGCGATGACGCGCCGGCTCGCCCGCGAGGAGGGCATCCTCGTCGGCGGGTCCAGCGGAATGGCCGTCGTCGGCGCGCTGCGGGTCGCCCGCGCCCTGCCGGCGGAGGCCGTCATGGTGGTGCTGCTGCCCGATGGCGGGCGCGGTTATCTGGGCAAGATCTTCAACGATGGCTGGATGCGCTCCTATGGCTTCAGCGCCGTCGAGGCGGGCGAGACCGTCGCGGACGTGCTCGCCGCCCGTCCGGCGCGCGGTGGTGGGGCGATCCCCGAGCTCGTGCACGTGCATCCCTCCGAAACCGTCCTCGACGCGATCGGGGTGATGACCGAGTACGACGTGTCACAGCTGGTGGTGCTCAGCGCCGAACCGCCCGTGATGATGGGCGAGGTGGTCGGCACGGTCGATGAGAAGGGTCTGCTGGATCTGCTCTTCCGCGCCGAGGCGCAGCCGGGCGACGCGGTCGGTGCGCATGTGGGGGAGCGGCTGCCGCTCATCGGCATCCATGCTCCGGTCGAGCAGGCGCGGGCGGCGCTCGCCGATGCCGATGCGCTGCTCGTCACCCAGGACGGCAAGCCGCATACTGTGCTCACCCGGCAGGACCTGCTGGGATACCTCTCGCGCTGACCGCCGCCCGTTACCGCACGTCACAGGAGTCGCCTCGGCGCCTCCGGGGGCGAGTACCGTTGAGATACCGTCCCCCCGATCTCAGGAGAGTCATGTCCGACCGCGCCTTCGCCACCCGTGCCATCCACGCAGGCCAGGCTCCCGACCCCACCACCGGGGCGATCATCCCGCCGATCTACCAGTCGTCCACACATGTGCAGGATGGCGTCGGCGGACTCCGCGACGGATACGAGTACAACCGCGCCGGCAACCCGACGCGGTCTTCGCTGCAGACACAGCTCGCGGCACTCGAGGGCGGGGCGGCTGCGCTGTCCTTCGCCTCGGGCCTCGCCGCCGAGGATGCCCTGCTCCGCAGCATCCTGCGGCCGGGTGATCACATCGTGATCGGCAACGACGTCTACGGCGGCACCTACCGGCTGCTCAGCCGGGTGCTGGCTCCGTGGGGCATCGAGACCACCACGATCGAGCTCGGCGACGCCGACCAGCTCCGCGCGGCGATCCGGCCCGAGACGAAGATCGTCTGGGTCGAGACGCCCAGCAACCCGCTGCTGAAGATCGTCGACATCGCCCAGATCGCCGAGATCGCGCATGCGGCAGGTGTCCTCGTGGTCGTCGACAACACCTTCGCCTCGCCGGCCCTGCAGCAGCCGCTCGCGCTCGGGGCCGACATCGTCGTGCACTCCACGACCAAGTACCTCGGCGGGCACTCCGACGTGCTCGGCGGCGCGCTCATCTTCGGCGACGAGCGCTTCGTCGAGCAGGTGACCTTCCAGCAGTTCGCGGTGGGTGCTGTCTCGGCGCCGATGGATGCCTGGCTCACCACCCGCGGTATCAAGACGCTCGCGGTGCGCATGCGCCAGCACTCCGAGAACGCGCAGGCGATCGCCGAGTGGGCGCAGCAGCGCCCCGAGTTCGAGGCCGTCTACTACCCGGGTCTGGCCGGTCACCCCGGTCACGAGATTGCGGCCCGCCAGATGAGTGCCTTCGGCGGCATGCTCTCGCTCGCCCTTTCCGGCGGCCCGGAGGCGGCACGCGCCTTCGCCGAGTCGACCGAGCTGTTCCAGCTCGCGGAATCGCTCGGTGGCGTGGAGTCGCTGATCGGGTACCCCTCCGATATGACGCACGCCTCGGTGCGCGGCACCGAGCTCGCCGTGCCCGAAAACGTCGTGCGACTGTCGGTCGGCATCGAAGATGTCTCCGACCTCATCGCCGACCTCGAGCAGGCGCTGGGCCGCATCTCCGGCTGACCGCGCGACGGCCGGCGGGGTAGCATGGGTGATTCCCCACGTCGAAACGATTCGGCGGAGCATCCCCCTCTCTCGCGAAAGCTCCTTGTGACCGACGAACGCACCCCCACCGGCAGTCTCCGCATCCCCACCTCCACCGGCGCGATCCGCACGCTCGGCGCCAACCCGGCGACCGCGCCGATCATGCTGCATCCCGGCGACGCGATCCCCACGCGACGCCGCGTGCTGTACATCATCCTGCTCGGGGCGCTCACCGCTCTCGGGCCGTTCACGATCGACCTCTACCTGCCGGCCTTCCCGCAGCTGGAGAGCGACTTCCGCACCTCGGCGGGGATGATCCAGCTCACGCTGACCGGCACGATGATCGGCTTCGCGATCGGGCAGCTGGTGGTGGGCCCGCTCAGTGACAAGGTCGGTCGGCGGGTGCCGCTGATCGCGGTGACAGCCCTGCACGTGCTGGCCAGCATCGCTGCCGCCCTCGCCCCTGACCTGCTGCTGTTGGGCGCTGCCCGCGTGCTCATGGGCATCGGCGCGGCCGCGGGCGGCGTGGTCGCGATGGCGATCGTGCGTGACCTGTTCGGCGGCCAGCGGCTGGTGGTGATGCTCTCGCGGCTCGCGCTCGTCTCGGGTGTCGCACCCGTCGTGGCCCCCCTGATCGGATCGGCGCTGCTCACGGTCATGCCATGGCGGGGCATCTTCGTCGTGCTCGCCGCCTATGGCGCGGTGATGCTGGTCTCGGCGCTGGTGTTCCTCCCCGAGACGCTGCCGCGTGAGCGGCGTAACGACCGGGGCAGCACGACCGTGTGGCAGCGCTACCGCAGCGTGCTCACCGACCGGGTCTACCTCGGCGTGCTCATCATCGGCGGCATGACCTTCTCTGGCCTGTTCTCGTACCTCTCGGCCTCGCCGTTCCTGTTCCAGCAGACCCATGGCCTCGACCCGCAGGCCTACGGGCTGCTGTTCGCCGTGAACTCGATCGGCGTCGTGGGCGGTGTGCAGATCTCCTCGCGCCTCGCGACGCGGTTCGGACCGCAGTGGGTGCTCGCCGTCTCCACCGCGTTCCTGCTCATCTCGGGCGCGGCCATCATCCTCGCCGATCAGGTCGGCTGGGGCTTCTGGGGCACGGTCGTGCCGCTGTGGTTCTTCATGACGGCCTGCGGCTTCACGTTCCCGTGCGTGCAGGTGCTCGCGCTCGACCGCCACGGCAAGGCGGCTGGCACCGCGGCATCCCTGCTCGGGGCGACGAACTTCGGCGTGGCAGCCATCATCTCGCCCGTGGTGGGACTCATCTCGGCCGAATCCGGCATCACGGCGACCACCATGGCCTCGGTCATGGTCGGCTGCGCCGTGATCGCCATCCTCTCGCTGTGGCTCATCGTGCGGCCGCGGACGGTCGGGATGCTGGCGCCCTGAGCGCGCCCGGCGTGCGGCTCGGGCAGAGAGGGCAGAATGGGCGGATGACGCGACGACGACTTCTCATCGCCGGTGGTTCCGCGCTCACCTTGGCCTGTGTGCTCGGCCTGTTCGTGGTCGTGCTCGAAGGAGGGGCCATCCCGGTTTTCGACCAGTGGTGGCACGACCTGGTGATCGCCACTCGGCCGGAGGCGCTGTTGCTCTTCGCGCAGGTGATGAACCGCGTCGGAGGGGGAGTGATCGCCGCGGTCATCGCGCCGCTGGCGATCGCTGGTGCCCTGTTCCTCGCCCATCGTCGGTGGGAGGCGCTGTATGCGCTGATGGCGTTCCTGTTCAGCGCCCTGCTGGTGCAGGTGTTGAAGAGCCTGTTCGGTCGGGCGCGTCCCGACGACATGCTCGTCGCCTCCGACTACGGTTCATTCCCGTCGGGGCATACGGCCAATGCGGCGACCATCGCCGTGGTGCTCTGGCTGATCTTCCCTCGTGTGTGGGTGGCGATCGCCGGCGTCGTGTGGACCGTGCTGATGGGCTTCTCCCGCACCGTGCTGGCCGTGCACTGGATCACCGACACCCTGGGCGGGGCGCTCGCCGGCGCGGCCGGCGCCCTGTTGGTCGCCGCGATCGTGCCCGGCTGGATCGGCCGCACCCGCCGCATGACCGATGAGGAGACCCCCGTGGCCGCAGCGACCGAGCCCGCCCGCATCCGCCCCTATCGCCCTGGCGACGACGAGGCCCTGTATGACGTGTGCGTGCGCACCGCGGATGCCGGTGGCGATGCCACAGGGGTGTTCACCGACGACCGGCTCTGGGGCGACATCTTCGCCGTTCCGTATGTGCGCCGGCACCCCGATCTGGCCTGGGTGGTCGAGGCGGCCGACGGGCGCGTGATCGGGTACATCGTCGCGACCGACGACACGGATGCCTTCGAGCGGTGGTTCCGCGACGAGTGGTGGCCGACGCGGGCCGGGAGTTATCCGCTCTCGGGTGAGACCGAACCCACACGTCAGGACCGCATGATCGGTTACGCGGAGCGGCGTGCGCCTGGCACCGAGCAGCACGCGGCTGAGTACCGGGCGCACTTGCACATCGACCTGCTGCCTGAGACGCAGGGGCAGGGTCTGGGTCGCAGGCTGACCGACATGCTGTTCGCCGAGCTGCGCGCCCGCGGGGTGGCGGGGCTGCACCTGGGCATGAACCCGTCCAACGCGGGGGCAGGGGCGTTCTACGAGCGCCTCGGCATGCACCGTCTCGAGTCCGGGCCGGACACCGTGATGTACGGCATCCGCTTCGACTGACGGGTGGGCACGCGAAAGGGGCCCCGCGTAGCGAGGCCCCTTCACGTTTGGCGGTGACGGCGGGAGCCGTCGCGTGCTGCGCTCGCTCCTCCCGAATCCCACAGTGTCCAATAAACGTCTGAAGGGCCCCGCATGCGCGGAGCCCTTCAGACGTTTGGCGGTGACGGCGGGATTCGAACCCGCGGTTGCTTGCACAACACACGCTTTCCAAGCGTGCTCCTTCGGCCGCTCGGACACGTCACCAAGGAACAACCTGTCCATCCTAGCCGATCACAGACGCCCCGCCCGACCGCAGGCGCCCCGGCCTAGAATCTCTGGGTGGCCACCCCCAAGATCGTTCTGTTCTACGCGTTCGCCCCGCTGCCCGACCCCGAGGCGATCCGGCTGTGGCAGCGCGACCTCGCGGCCTCGCTGCACCTGCGCGGGCGCATCATCATCTCCGAGCACGGCATCAACGGCACCCTCGGCGGCGACCTGCCCGCGGTGAAGACCTGGGTGCGCCGGTTCCGCGAATACCCCGCGTTCCGCGACGCCGACATCAAGTGGAGCGAGGGCACCGGGGTGGATGCCGACGGGCACAGCCTCGACTTCCCGAAGCTCAGCGTCAAGGTGCGAGACGAGATCGTCTCGTTCGGTGCGCCGGGCGAGCTGCAGGTCGATGAGCACGGTGTCGTCGGCGGCGGCATCCGCCTCACCCCGCAGCAGCTGCATGAGCTGGTCGACGCGCGTGGCGACGAGGTGGTCTTCTTCGACGGACGCAACGCGCTCGAGGCAGAGATCGGCCGGTTCCGCGGGGCGATCGTGCCCGACACCGACACCACCCGCGACTTCGTACGGCTGCTCGACTCGGGCGTCTACGACGACCTCAAGGGCAAGCCCGTGGTCACCTACTGCACGGGCGGCATCCGCTGCGAGGTGCTCTCGAGCCTGATGACCGCCCGCGGCTTCGGCGAGGTGTACCAGCTCGAGGGCGGCATCGTGCGCTACGGCGAGACCTACGGCGATGACGGCCTGTGGGACGGCTCGCTGTACGTGTTCGACGGGCGTGGGTCGGTCGACTTCTCCGACCACACCGCCGTGATCGGCACGTGCGCCGGGTGCGGTGAACCGACCGCCCGCACCGCGAACTGCCCCGACGCCTCGTGCCGCCGGCAGTTCGTCGTCTGCGCAGCCTGCGACACGGTGCGGTGCACCGAGCACGCGGCCGCCTGAGCGGTCAGGATGCCAGCGGGCGCCGTGTCCGCTGCGGTGTGATGAGCGAACGCGGCAGCAGCCGCGCCGTGGTGCGCACCCGCCGGTCGACACTCGCGCGCAGCGCCGCCGTCACCTCCGACAGCGGCCCCGACAGGTCGCCCGCCGCGCGGGGGTCCCTGGCGTAGCTGGTCTGCTCCACGGCATCCGCCAGCGTACCGATCGCCGCGGCGTCGACCCCGCGGGTGGCGACCAACTGCGCGGCAAGGGCACGCGGCGTCTGCGCCTCGGGCGCGGGCAGCCCGAGATCCACGAGCGTGTCCAACAGCTCATGCCAGGCGTCCGTCGCCGAACCGTCCCGCGCCCTCGCATGTCGCAGGCGTGTGCGAATCAGCCGGATGATCCCTGGCAGCAGCACCACGATGAGGATGCCGAGCAGGGTCAGCCCGAGCGGGGTGGGGTCGAGGGTTCGCAGGCTGTCGGCGCCGGGAGCATTGCCGGTGTCCTGATCCGCGCCGGCGTCCGTGGCGGAGGTCGCCGTGGGCGTGGGGGAGGTCGTCGCCGTCGGCGCGTCGGGTCCTTCGCCCGCCCCGCCGCCGGTCTCACCCGAGGCGAACGAGGTGGGAACGCCCAGCGTCGCGGTCGGCTCGAACGGCACCCAGCCGATGCCCTCGAAGAACACCTCGGGCCAGGAGTGCAGCTGATCGCTGGTCACGGTGAAGATGTTCTCGTCACCGCGCTTCTCGGTGGTGCGGGTGCCGGGCAGGTAGCCGACGACGACGCGCACCTCCATGTCGAGGGAACGCGCCATCAGAGCGAACGCGCCGGCGAAGTGCACGCAGTATCCGGTGCGGGCTTCGAGGAACGTCGCCACGGCGTCGACCCCCGTGCCGTCGAAACCCTCCTCCACCGGGGCATCCAACGAGTAGGAGAACTCGGTGCGGAACCACTCCTGCAGCGCGATCAGCCGGTCGAAGTCGTTCGTCGCGTCACCGGTCACGTCGCGGGCCGTCTCGGAGATCACCGCCGGCAGGTCGGCGGGCAGGGGCAGCTGGCGTGGCGGGGCGCTGCTCGCGCGGATCTGCTCGAGCGTCGGCTCCGCCGCGCGAGAGGTCACGGTGTAGTCGGCGCCCAGCGAATCCTGCGAGGGGCTGCGCACGGTGCGGTTCTCGAGCACCACGTTCCACCGCCAGCCCAGTCCGTCCACCTCTTCCGCCGCATACGGCACCGGCAGCAGCGGACTGGAGACCCCCAGCACCCGGATCGACGTCTGCCGTTCTTCGCTCTCGATCTCTGCGTCCCAGTCGACCGGTCCGAATCCCTCGGTGACGCTCTGGTTGGTGCCGCCGTCCGGTCGCCAGGTGTCGCCGTCGAACCGCGACAGGGTCGCCAGCCGCAGGTACGGCGCCTGGGTCTCCTCGGTGGCGATCGTGAGCACCTCGACGTTGTTCGGGCGGCGCAGGTCATCGCCCAGGCGCAGGGTCGCGTCGATGGTCAGCACAGGCCCGACTCCGCCCAGCGGAGGGCTCAACGGCAGTGCCGGGGCGAGCACGACCGCGCCCGCGATCGCGCCCACGCCGACCGCGCCGACCACGACGACCGGGCTCTCACGCGCGCTGCGACGATCACCGCGAGCCGCGGCGCGCAGCACCACGAGCACGATGATCGCCTGCGCGAGGAACCATCCGAAGTTCACTCCGCCGAACGAGAGGATCATCGGCACCACGCCCACAAGGGTGGTCAAGGCGATCGTCAGCAACGCCAGCCGCTCGGCGATGAGCTGGTCGACAAGGATCGCGATCACGGCAAAGGCGGGGGCGATGAGTGTCGCGAGCGCCAGGGTGGCGGGCAGGGGCGCCGCGCCCTGGAGGATCTCCTGCGCCGCCTCTGCCCAACGCACCTCCAGCAATCGATATGTGGTGGAGGTGGGGATGATGCCGAACAGCGCCGTCTGCTCGGCGAGCAGGGCTGTCGCCGCTGCCGTCGCGGTGAGCAGTTGCACCACCACGGCGAGGACGGCACGGATACCCGGGGCGAGCCGCCGCGCGGCCAGCCGCACGACCAGCCCGGAGACCGCCACGACGAGCACGACCAGCACGATCGCGGTCGTCCACAGTCCCGGCGTGATTACGCTGGTGTACGGCCAGACGGCGACGACCGTCGCCGCCAGCGTGAGCAGGGCGATGGCCAGCGGGGAGCGCTGCTTCTCCGCACTCGGCGTAGGGGAGGGCCTCCGCGGCGCACGCGTCGCCTCAGACACCGCTCACTCCGAACGTGGGCAGGGCGTCGTGCCAGATCTCGGCGGGGTCACCGGCGGGGTCGAGCGTGGCCGCATGCCAGCCGCGCCGGGTGGCGGCGGCGATCGCCCCCGGTGCCGGGTCGACCGCGAACAGCAGCGGTGCCGCGGCGCCCGCGGTGCTCAGTCGGCCGGCCGCCTCTTCGTCGAGACGCCCGGTGATAAACACGAGCGGGCCCGGCGGGGTGCCGCCGACGATCGTGCGGATGTCGCGCGCCTCACCGCGCGGCGCGACGGTCGCCAGGGCCGCCAGCAGCGAGTCGCGGTCGTCTTCGTGGCCGCGCAGTGCGCCGAGCAGGGTGCCTCCGGCATCCACCACGTCGACGCTGTAGCCGTCCTGCATCAGCCGCAGCGCGGCCGATGCGCACAGCGAGACGGCTGCCTCGAAACCCGGGTCGGGGTCGTCGCCGGGGCGCGGCCAGTGCGCGGCGGCGCGATCGAGCACGACCATCGCGTCAGGACTGGCCTCTTCCTCCTCCTGGCGCACCATGAGGTCACCGCGGTGCGCTGTCGCCCGCCAGTGGATGCGGCGCATCGAGTCGCCTGCGGCATAGCGACGGGGGATGAGGTCGTCGCTGCCCTGGCCGAGCCGGCTGGACCGGGTCTGTGCCGTGCCCCCGGCGGCACCCACCTTGGTGGGCAGCGAGACCAGGGCCAGCACCTGGGGCACGACCGTGATCATGCGGGTACTGCCGAACGACTCCTCGCGCTGTGCAAGACCGAACGGATCGACGGTGCGCAGCACGAGCGGGCCCAGCGACGAGACGCCGCGCTGCACCCCGATGAGCTCATAGCGCAGCGTCGCCGTCTCACCCGGATAGTCGCCCGAGGCGTCTCCGGAGACGGCCGGCGGCAACGTGTCGTGCCACACCCCGCGGGGGATGCCGATCGAGCGCAGATCGAAACGCACCGACACCCGCGATACCTCGTCCACGGTGAGCAGATCGGTCGAGATCACGCGCGAGACCTCACCGCGGCGGCGCGGCAGGTGTACGGCCAGCAGAGCCAACAGCGGCAGGGCCAGCAGCAGCACCGCGACGTACAGCAGAGAGCGCGCGCCGAGCACATTGGCGGCGACGACCAGCAGCAGGCCGAGCAGCAGTGTGCCCACGCCGCGGGTGGTCAGGGGCCGGCGACGCATGTCTCAGACGCGCCCGATCGCCAGCGGGACGGGAACGCGGTCGATGATCTGGCGCAGGGCCGCTTCGACGGGTTGGGCGCCGGCGCGGTGCACGCCGCGGGCGGGCAGCAGACGGTGCGCGAAGACCGGGATGAGCAGCGCCGTGAGATCGTCGGGAAGCACGAAATCGCGCCCGTCGAGCGCGGCCCACACCTTCGCGGCGCGGACCAGCTGCAGGGTGGCCCGGGGGCTCGCGCCCAGGTGCAGGCTGGGGTCCATCCGGGTCGCCTGGGCGAGGGCGACGGCGTATTCCTCGAGGGGTTCGGCGACGTGCACCTGGCGCGCCCACACGATCAGCTGCCGGATCGAGGCGGCGTCGGCGATCGCGGTGACGGCGGTGAGCGGATTGATGCGCTCGCGCTGGCGCAGCATGAGGGTCTCGGCGGCGGCATCCGGGTACCCCATCGAGATGCGCATCATGAACCGGTCCCGCTGCGCCTCGGGCAGCGGGTAGGTGCCCTCCATCTCGAGCGGGTTCTGGGTCGCGACGACGAGGAACGGCTCGGGGAGCGGATGCGTGGTGCCGTCGACGGTGACCTGCTGTTCCTCCATGGCTTCCAGCAGTGCCGACTGCGTCTTCGGCGAGGCGCGGTTGATCTCGTCGGCGATGACGATGTTGGCGAACACTGCACCGCGCTTGAACTCGAACTCGCGATCCGCGGGGTCATACACCGAGACGCCGGTGACGTCGCCGGGCAGCAGGTCGGGGGTGAACTGGATGCGGCGCACGGTCGCATCGACGCTGGCGGCGAGCGCTCGCGCGAGCATGGTCTTGCCGACCCCCGGCACGTCTTCGATGAGCAGATGCCCCTCCGCCAGCAGGCACACCAGCGCACTGCGCACGGCATCCGGCTTGCCGTCGATCACCGAACTCACCGACGCGATGATGCGCGAGGTCTGCACCGCGAACTGCTCGGCCGTGATGGGGGAATCGGTCTCCTGCATGCGGTGCCTCTCGCGTCGGTGCGTCTGTGTCGATCGTACGCGTTCACCTGGGAGCGGGCTCGGTGCGCGAGGGGTGGCCGGGTCGGGTAGACTTGTCGGCGGCTCTCCGCGTGACGGCATCCAGGCCAATTCCCCCAGGACGGAAACGTAGCAAGGGTAACCGGGCTCTGTCGGGTGCGCGGAGGGTCTTTTCTTTTCCCCTGTCAGCGACCTCAACACTCGCTCTGCGAGGATCAGCCCATGAGCGCCCCAGCGACGGCCGCACAGCCCAGCACCTTCTCGCGATTTCTCGCGCCCGTGCTGCTCGTGGCCGCCATGTGGGTGATCCAGTTCGTGGATGCCGTGCTGCCCTTGTCGTTCACCGGCTTCGGACTGCGCTCGTGGGATCTGCAGGGTCTGCTCGGCATCGTGCTCGGCCCTCTCCTGCACGCGAACTGGGCGCACCTCATCGCCAACACCGGACCGCTGCTCGTGCTCGGCTGCCTCGTCGCGGTCGAGGGGGCGGTCCGGTTCTGGACGGTCACCGCCTTCGCCGCCGTGATCGGGGGTCTGGGCACCTGGCTCTTCAATGCGCCCGGTACCCTCACGGTCGGCGCCTCCGTGCTCGTGTTCGGCTATTTCGGGTATGTCGTGCTGCGCGTGTTCTCGCCTGCGCGCCTGGCGCACCGGCTGCTGTACGCGGCGATCGCCCTCATCGTGATCGTGCTCTACGGCGGTGCCATGCTCGGCGGCGTGTTCGACGCGGCTGCGGGGGTCTCGTGGCAGGCACACCTGTTCGGTGCGATCGGTGGCGGTCTCGCGGCGCTGGGTGGCCGCCGGCGCGCCGTGAGCGCGTGAGCACCCGTACCCGCACGGCGGCCGAGCGCCGCCGCCTCACGAAGCGCCGCGCCCGGCGCGCCCGGGGGAGGCGCGTGTTCGCGATCACGGCGGTCAGCGGGCTCGGTCTCGCGCTCGTCCTCGGCGTGATCGGTGTCGCGACAGCGCAGCATCCATCCACTCGGTATTGCATCGTCGAACCGGCGTCCTTCCCTCCGTTCGGGGTGAGCGGCTGGCGGGGTGAGCAGCTCGAGAACGCGGCGATCATCATTCGCACCGCCGACGCACTCGGGTTCGACCGCGACGGGCAGATCCTCGGGGTGATGGCGGCGATGGGGGAGAGCTCGCTGCGCAACATCGACTACGGCGATTGGGAGACCTCTGGGGTCACCAACCCAGACGGCTCCCGCACCTCGAGCATCGGGCTGTTCCAGCAGCAGGACTGGTGGGGGAGCGTCGAGGAACGGATGGATCCGGCGACTGCGGCGACCCTCTTCTACGAGCGGTTGGCGCGCCTGAGCGGGTGGCAGCAGCTGCCACCGTCGCAGGCGATCCATCGGGTGCAGATCAACAGCGACCCCGAGCATTACGCCCGCTTCGCCGATGACGCGGCAGAGATCGTCGACAGGCTGTCGGGGGAGTGCGCTCAGAGCACACCGGATTCCTAGGTCAGCGGCATCCCTCAGACCTAGGCTGGAGCCGTGGCGCAGAGCATCTACATCACCTCGGCCGAGGGACACACCGGAAAGTCGACGATCGCCCTGGGGGTGCTTGACGCGTTGATGCGGGTCTCGCCCCGCGTCGGAGTGTTCCGCCCCATCGTGCGGCCCGGCGAGGAGCGCGACCGCGTGCTCGAATTGCTGCTCGCGCACGACGGGGTGCAGCTCGACTATGTCGACGGTGTCGGCGTCACCTACGACGACGTGCGCGACGACCCCGACCGTGCGCTCGCCACGATCGTCGCGCGATTCAAAGCCGTCGAGGCCCGCTGCGACGCGGTGGTCGTGGTCGGCAGCGACTACACCGACGTCGCCAGCCCCGCCGAGTTCAGCTACAACGCGCGGATCGCCGCGAACCTCGGCGCCCCGGTCATGCTCGTCATCTCCGGCCGTGATCAGCAGCGCCGCGCCGAGCAGCTCGGCACCACCACCGCGCGCACCCCCGGCGAGGTGGGGCAGATCGCTGCGCTCGCCGTCGCGGAACTCGCCGTCGAGCAGGCATCCCTGTTCGCCGTCGTCGTCAACCGCGCCGACCCCGCGCAGCTGGATGCCACGATCGAGGCCGTCCGCGCCGTGCACTCACCGCACACCGCGGTGTGGGCGCTGCCGGAAGATCGCTCGCTCGTCGCGCCCTCGATGCGCAGCATCCTGCGCGCGATCGACGGCCGCCTCGTCAAGGGCGCCCCCGAACTGCTCGACCGTGAGGCCTTCGACGTCGTCATCGCCGGCATGTCGATGGTGAACGTGTTGCCGCGTCTGACCGCCGACGCGGTGGTGGTGATCGCCGCCGACCGCACCGATGTGCTGCTGGCCACCCTGCTCGCCTCGGCCTCGGGCACGTTCCCGCAGATCGCGGGCATCGTGCTCAACGGGCCGTTCGAGCTGCCGGAGTCCGTGCAGACGCTGCTCGACGGTTTCACGCTCTCGATCCCGATCGTCGCAACCGACCTCGGCACCTACGACACCGCCGCGAGCATCATGAACACCCGGGGCAGGCTCACCGCCGAGTCCGTGCAGCGCTACGAGAAGGCGCTGTCGCTGTTCCAGACCCACGTCGACCTCACCGAGCTCGGCATCGAGCTGGGGCTGGCCGAGTCGACCGTGGTGACTCCGCTGATGTTCGAGTACGGCCTGATCGAACGCGCGCGCTCGGACCGCCAGCACATCGTGCTGCCCGAGGGCGACGACGACCGCATCCTGCGCGCCGCCTCGATCCTGCTCGCCCGCGACGTCGCCGAGCTCACCATCCTCGGTGACGAGCAGTCGATCCGTGCCCGCGCGTCCGCGCTGGGCCTGAACATCGATGCCGCACACGTGCTGAGCCCGACCGACCCGGCGCTCGTCGAGCGGTTCGCCGAGGAGTACGCACGCCTGCGCGCCCACAAGGGCATCACACTGCAGCAGGCGGCCGACACCGTCACCGACGTGTCGTACTTCGGCACGATGATGGTGCACACCGGCCTCGCCGACGGCATGGTCTCCGGCGCCGCGCACACGACGGCGCACACCATCCGCCCCTCGTTCGAGATCATCAAGACGAAACCCGGCGTCGATGTCGTCTCCAGCGTCTTCCTCATGGCGCTCGCCGACCGGGTGCTCGTGTACGGCGACTGCGCGGTCATCCCCGACCCGACGAGCATCCAGCTCGCCGACATCGCGATCTCCTCCGCGGCCACCGCCCAGCAGTTCGGCATCGACCCGCGGGTGGCCATGCTCTCCTACTCCACCGGCGCCTCCGGCACCGGCGCCGACGTCGACAAGGTGCGCGAGGCGACAGC
The DNA here is from genome assembly GCF_037204145.1 of Microbacterium istanbulense. NCBI lineage: Bacteria > Bacillati > Actinomycetota > Actinomycetes > Micrococcales > Microbacteriaceae > Microbacterium > Microbacterium istanbulense. The sequence goes on along the minus strand of NZ_JBBDGN010000001.1, from coordinate 24,303 downwards.
CCTCGTGCGGGAGCGGATGCCGGAACTGCCCGTCGAGGGTCCGATCCAGTACGACGCCGCCGCCGACGCGGCGGTCGCCAAGGCGAAACTGCCGGATTCGGCGGTCGCGGGACGGGCGACCGTCTTCGTCTTCCCTGACCTGAACACCGGCAACAACACGTATAAGGCGGTGCAGCGTTCGGCCGGCGCGGTGGCGATCGGCCCGGTGCTGCAGGGTCTGAACAAGCCGATCAACGACCTCAGCCGTGGCGCGCTGGTGGACGACATCGTCAACACCGTCGCGATCACCGCGATCCAGGCGCAGGGAGATCGCTCGTGAGCGTCGTCCTCGTGATCAACAGCGGCTCGTCGTCGCTGAAGTACAGCCTCATCGACACGGCGACCGAGGTGCCTCTGGCCTCGGGGCTCATCGAACGCATCGGCCAGCCGCTCAGCGTGATCTCGCACACCGTGCATCCGCAGGCCGCGCCGGGCGAGCCGGCCGTGACGATGCTCGACGCGACCTACCGCTCCGAACAGCCCGTTCCCGATCACGATGCGGCGTTCGCCGCGATGCTCGCCCAGTTCGCCGAGCACGGCCCCCAGCTCGCCGAGCATCCGCCCGTCGCCGTCGGGCACCGCGTCGTGCACGGCGGCGCCCGCTTCTTCGCCCCCACCCTGATCACCGGCGACGTCGAACGGCAGATCGGCGAGCTCTGCGTGCTCGCGCCACTGCACAATCCCGCCAACCTCGCCGGCATCCGTGCCGCGAAGACCGTCTTCGGCGACGTGCCGCACGTGGCCGTCTTCGACACGGCCTTCCACCAGACGCTGCCGCCGGCGGCCTACACCTACGCGATCGATGCCGACCTCGCCCGCGAGCACCGCGTGCGCCGGTACGGCTTCCACGGCACCAGCCACAAGTACGTCTCAGAAGAGGCGGCGGCCTTCCTCGGACGCGACCTCGCCACGCTGCGCCAGCTGGTCTTCCACCTCGGCAACGGGGCCTCGGTCACCGCGATCGACGGGGGACTCTCGGTGGAGACGTCCATGGGTCTGACCCCGCTCGAGGGGCTGGTCATGGGCACCCGGTCTGGCGATCTCGACCCCGCCGCCCTGCTGCACCTGGCCCGCCGCGCGGGGCTCTTGATCGACGACCTCGACGAGCTGCTCAACAAGCGCAGCGGCCTGCTCGGGCTGGCCGGCCGCAACGACATGCGCGACATCCTCGCCGGCGTCGCCGAGGGTGATGAGGCGGCGACCCTCGCCTACGACGTGTACATCCACCGGCTGCGTGCTTACGCGGGTGCCTACATCGCCCAACTCGGGGGAGTGGATGTCATCTCCTTCACCGCCGGGGTCGGCGAGAACGCCCCGAAAGTGCGCGCGGACGCACTCTCCACCCTCGGTTTCGTCGGGGTGCGGATCGACTCCGAACGCAATGAACGCAAGGCCAAGGGCATCCGTCTGATCTCCACCGACGACTCGGCCGTGGCGGTGCTCGTGGTGCCCACCGACGAGGAGCTCGAGATCGCCAGACAGACGCTCGCCGCCGTCTGATCTGTAATCCGTGCACCGCGGGCCACCGCGCCACTACGCTGGTCTGCGAGCACCCCCGGTGCCCCCTTTTTATCCGTTGCTCAACCGGGAGGATCCCCGTGTCAGAGTCCCTGCCTGACCTCCTTCGCGCGCCCGGCGTGCTGTTCGACCTCGATGGGGTTCTGACCCCCACCGCCGAGGTGCACATGCGCGCCTGGAAGAGCGTCTTCGACGAGGTCTTCGCGGCCTGGAACATCGAGCCGCCGTACAGCGATGCCGACTACTTCGACTACGTCGACGGCAAGAAGCGCTATGACGGTGTGGCGAGCCTGCTGCATAACCGCAACGTGGAGATCCCGTGGGGTGACGTGGACGACGCGCCCGAGGCCGAGACCGTGTGCGGCATCGGCAACCGCAAGAACGCCGCCTTCGCCGCCACGCTGCGCAGCGAGGGCATCGCGCCCTTCCCCGGCTCGCTCGCCCTGCTGCAGGTGCTGAAGGATGCCGGCGTGCCGATGGGTGTCGTCTCCAGCTCGAAGAACGCCGAAGAGGTGCTGGCCAGCGCCGGCATCCGCGACTTCTTCACCGTGGTCGTCGACGGCGTCGTCGCCGAACGCGACCACCTCGCCTCCAAGCCCGCGCCCGACATGTTCCGTGAGGGTGCTCGGGCCTTGGGCGTCGACCCGTCTGTCGCCATCGCCGTCGAGGACGCCACCTCGGGGGTCGCCTCTGCGGCGGCCGCCGGATACTCCGTCGTGATCGGGGTCGACCGGGGAGCAGGCGCCGAGGCGCTCCGCGCCGCCGGCGCGACCGTGATCGTCGACGACCTTGCCCGCCTCCTCCCCACTGCAACGGAGAACGCATGATCGACCGCGACCGCTATCCCGTCGACCCCTGGCGACTGGTCGAGACCCGCTACGAGCAGAACGGTGTCTCTGAGACGCTGTTCGCCGTCGGCAACGGGTACCTGGGCCTGCGCGGCAACCACGTCGAGGGACGTGGTGCCCACGAGCACGGCACCTTCATCAACGGCCTGCACGAGACGTGGCCGATCCGGCACGCCGAGCAGGCCTACGGCTTCGCCGAGGTCGGCCAGACCATCGTGAACGCGCCGGATGCCAAGATCATGCGCGTCTACGTCGACGACGAGCCGCTGTCGTTCGACGAGGCCGATGTGCGCGAGTACGAGCGCGTGCTCGACATGCGCACCGGTGTGCTGAGCCGCTCGCTGGTCTGGGAGACGCCGTCGGGCAAGCGCGTGCGCATCCACGACGAGCGCCTGGTCAGCTTCGATGAGCGCCACCTCGCCGTGCTGCGCCTGGACGTCGTCGTCGAGAACTCCGACGCGCCGGTCACCGTGAGCTGCCAGATCCTCAACCGTCAGGACGGGGCCGGGATCTACGCCGGCACGCCGACGGTCGCCCAGAAGGGCGCCGGATTCGACCCGCGCAAGGCGGAGAAGATCAGCGGTGAGCGGGTGCTGCAGCCGGAGGAGTACTGGCAGGACGGCCTGCGTTCGGCGCTGTCGTACCGGGTCGCCGACTCGGGCATGACGGTCGCCGTGGTCGCCGACCACACGATCGAGACCGAGAACGAGTACTCGGCCCGCGCTCTGGTCGAGCCGGACATCGCGAAGAACGTCTTCCGCATCCAGGCCAAGGCCGGGGTGCCCATCCGCATCACCAAGACCGTCAGCTATCACACCTCCCGTGGCGTGCCGGCCCGCGAACTCGTCGACCGCTGCCGCCGCACGCTCGACCGCGCCGCGATCGAGGGCACGGCCGCGCTCTTCGCTCGCCAGGCCGAGTGGCTGGATGCCTTCTGGAGCCGTTCAGATGTGCGCATCGCCGCACACGACGACGTGCAGCAGGCCACCCGCTGGTGCCTGTACCAGCTGGCGCAGGCGGCCGCGCGGGCAGACGGCGCCGGCGTGCCGGCGAAGGGCCTGACCGGTTCGGGATACAGCGGGCACTACTTCTGGGACACCGAGGTCTACGTGCTGCCGTTCCTGGCGTACACGACCCCGCGCTGGGCGCGCAACGCGCTGCGCGCGCGGGCGCTCATGCTGCCGGCATCCCGCAAGCGCGCGGCGCAGCTGAACGAGGCGGGCGCCCTGTTCCCCTGGCGCACGATCAACGGCGAAGAGGCCTCGGCGTACTACGCCGCGGGCACGGCGCAGTACCACATCAACGCCGACATCAGCTTCGCCGTCGGCAAGTACACCCGCGCCACGGGAGACATCGACTTCCTCTACCACGACGGTGCGGACATCGCCGTGGAGACCGCGCGACTGTGGGCGACGCTCGGCTTCTGGCGTGGCACGAACGGCGACGCGACCTTCCACATCCACGGTGTGACCGGCCCGGACGAGTACACGACCGTCGTGAACGACAACCTGTTCACGAACGTCATGGCCCGCTACAACCTGCGTTTCGCCGCCCGGGTGGTGCGCGAGATCCAGGCCAACGACCCGGCGGCCTATGCCCAGCTCGTCGACCGCACGGGGCTGGATGCCGGTGAGCCGGACGCCTGGGAGCGCGCCGCCGAGGCGATGCACATCCCGTTCAGCGAGAGCCTGGGCATCCACCCGCAGGATTCGCTGTTCCTCGAGCGGGAGGTGTGGGACCTCGAGGGCACTCCCGCCTCGCAGCGCCCGCTGCTGCTGCACTTCCACCCTCTGGTGATCTACCGCTTCCAGGTGCTCAAGCAGGCCGATGTTGTGCTGGCGCTGTTCCTGCAGGGCAACCACTTCACCGCCGAGGAGAAGCTCGCCGACTTCGACTACTACGACCCGCTCACCACGGGTGACTCGACGCTGTCGGCCGTGGTGCAGTCGATCATGGCCGCCGAGGTCGGCTATCAGGACCTCGCGCAGGAGTACTTCGAGGAGGCGATCTTCGTCGACCTCGGCGACCTGCACCACAACGCCTCCGACGGTGTGCACGTGGCGTCGGCCGGTGGCGTCTGGACGGCGCTGGTGAGCGGCTTCGGCGGTATGCGCGACTACGACGGCAAGCTGAGCTTCGACCCGCGTCTGCCCGCCGACTGGCCCGAGCTCGCCTTCCCGCTGCAGTGGCACGGCACCCAGCTCGATGTCACGCTGACCCGAGACGCCCTGCGCGTGTCGGTGCGTGAGGGCGAGCCGGTGTCGTTCACGGTGCGTGGTGAGGAGTTCACCGCGGCGGCAGGAGCGGATGCCGTGGCGACCCTGGCCGACCAGGGCCCGGTGCTCGAGGGCCGTCCGACCATGCAGAAGTTCGCCGAGGCGCGCCGCGACGATGGCACGCTGATGGCTCCGACCGTGCCGGTGTCGACCAGCGCGATCCCGGTCGTCGCTGACGAGGACTGATTCGCAGCACGGTCTGCACCGCGACGCCCCTCCTTCCGCCTCGGTGGGGAGGGGCGTCGTGTGTGCGGGGGCGGATGCCGGATGCGGCGACCTCGATGTCGGTGGCACGCCGTAGGCTGGTCAGGTGACGACAGCCCTCTACCGCCGCTACCGGCCCGAGACCTTCGGGGAGATGATCGGGCAGTCCCAGGTGACCGATCCCCTCATGACGGCGCTGCGGGGTGACCGGGTCGGCCACGCGTATCTCTTCTCGGGGCCACGCGGGTGTGGAAAGACCACGTCAGCACGAATTCTCGCGCGGTGCCTCAACTGTGCAGAGGGCCCCACCGACACGCCCTGTGGCGTGTGCCCGAGCTGCGTCGAGCTCTCGCGCAACGGCGGCGGTTCGCTCGACGTCGTCGAGATCGACGCGGCCAGCCACAACGGTGTCGACGACGCCCGCGACCTGCGTGAGCGCGCCACGTTCGCGCCCAGCCGCGACCGGTTCAAGATCTTCATCCTCGACGAGGCGCACATGGTGACGCCACAGGGGTTCAACGCGCTGCTCAAGCTCGTCGAAGAGCCCCCCGCGCACGTGAAGTTCATCTTCGCCACCACCGAGCCCGAGAAGGTGCTCGGCACCATCCGCTCTCGCACCCATCACTATCCGTTCCGGCTCGTGCCGCCGGCGGCCATGCTCGAGTACGTCGAGAAGCTCTGCGCCGAGGAGGGCGTGCAGGTCGAGCAGGGTGTGCTTCCGCTCGTGGTGCGGGCAGGCGGTGGCTCGCCACGAGACACGCTGTCGCTGCTCGACCAGCTCATCGCCGGCTCTGACGTCGCGGCCGACTCCGGTCAGGCGACGGTCTCGTACGCCAGGGCGGTCGCCCTGCTCGGCTACACGCACGCCGAGCTGCTCGACGAGATCGTGGCGGCGCTGGGCGCGGCGGACGCCGCGGCGGCCTTCCCCGCCGTCGACCGGGTCGTGCAGACCGGGCAGGATCCCCGTCGCTTCGTCGATGACCTGCTTGAGCGGCTGCGCGATCTCATCGTCATCTCTGCCGTCGGAGAGGGAGCCTCGGCGGTGCTCCGCGGCATCCCCGACGACGAGCTGGCACGCATGCGTGCCCAGGCCGCGAGCTTCGGCACGGCGCGTCTGTCGCGCACCGCAGACCTCGTCAGCCAGGCGCTCGACGACATGAGCGGGGCGACCTCTCCGCGCCTGCACCTCGAACTCATGGTGGCCCGCGTGCTCGCCGGAGCGGATGCCGCACCCGCGAGTGTGCCCGCCGCATCGGCGCCACCGACGAGCGCCCCCGTACCGGCCACGGCACCGGCGCCTGCCGCCCGCCCGGCGGCGACAGCCCCCGCGCCGCAGCCCGCGGCGCCGGAACCGGCGGCGGCATCGGCACCCGCGTCACCGGCACCCGCATCACCGGCATCAGCCGAACCCGCCGCACCAGCGGTGCCCACGCTCCGTACGCCCGCCGCACCGGACCCCCAGCCTGCTGCGCCCCCCGCGCCCTCAGGACCGGTCGACTTCGACCGCATTCGCGCGGCATGGTCGGCAGTCCTCGGGCGTCTGGAGAGCATCAGCCGTGCGTCGTGGCTGGTCGTCACCGGTGTGCAGCCGCTCGCCTACGACACCGACAGTGAGGTGCTCACCCTCGGGTTCAGCAGCCCGAACGACGTCGCGCGGTTCAAGGGCACCACCCCCGGCAAGGGCACGAGCGACCACCTGCGCACCGCGATCGAGCAGGAGCTCGGCGTCACCGTGAAGTACCGGCCGGCCCCGCTGCCCCCATCCGGGGACGAGGGCGGGCGCGGCGGCAGCACGCCCACGCCGCCGGCGTCGCCCGCACCATCGGCTCCGGCATCCGCGCCGCGCCCCGCGCAGGACGATGCCCCCGCCGCCGGGTGGGCGAACCCGATGCAGAGCCCCAGCGGGGCAGCGGAGAAGCCCGCGCGCACGCCGGGCCCGCGCGCGGCATCCGCGGCGGTGACCGACTGGGCAGTCGCGCCGATCCCGTCTTCCGCGCCCCGGGCCGAGAAGCCGTCCGCACCGGTGGCGACCGGTGCACCGGCTGCCGTCGCTCCGAACGCGGTCACGCCGGCCGACGCCGAGGTGGCGGTGAGCGCCGCTGCGGCATCCGCACGGCCCGCGCAGTTCCCCGTCGATGAGGAGCCGGCCGACGTCGAGGCCGCACCCTCGGCGCCGAAGCCGCCGGTCGACGGTCTCGTCGCAGCGCCGCCCGCGCCCTACGACGACGTGCCCCCGTTCGACGACGAACCGCCCTACGACCCCGACTACGACGGCCCGGCGCCGGTCGACGGCCGGAGTGCGCCGTCGCGACCGGCTGCACCTGCCGCACCTCGCGCCACGGCCGCTCCCCGCACCACTGCCGCACCTCGCACCACGTCTCACGGCGCCTCGGTAGCGCCCCGGACAGCACCGGCCACCCCGGTCGTCTCGTCACGCTCCGCCGCGCCGCAGGGCGTGCAGCGGTACGGCGAGGCTGTCGTGCGCCAGGTGCTCGGTGCGACCTTCGTGCGTGAAGAGCCCTACGAGCCCCCGACGAGGTTCAACTGATGTACGACGGCATTGTCCAAGAACTGATCGACGAGTTCGGTCGCCTCCCTGGCATCGGGCCGAAGTCGGCCCAGCGCATCGCGTTCCACATCCTGCAGACGCCGAGCTTCGACGTGGCACGCCTGTCGGAGCTGCTCACCGAGATTCGCGTGCGCGTGCGCTTCTGCGAGATCTGCGGCAACGTCGCAGAACAGGAACGCTGCGCCATCTGCCGCGACCCGCGCCGCAACCCCGAACTCATCTGTGTCGTCGAAGACGCCAAGGATGTCGCCGCGATCGAACGCACCCGCGAATTCCGTGGTCTGTACCACGTGCTCGGCGGCGCGATCAGCCCGATCGCCGGCGTCGGCCCCGACGACCTGCGCATCGCGCAGCTGATGACGCGCCTCGCCGACGGCACCGTGCAAGAGGTCATCCTCGCCACCAACCCCAACCTCGAGGGGGAGGCGACGGCCAGCTACCTCAGCCGCCTGCTCACCAGCATGCAGATCACGGTCTCCCGCCTCGCCTCGGGTCTGCCCGTCGGTGGCGACCTTGAGTACGCCGATGAGGTCACCCTCGGGCGTGCATTCGAGGGCCGGCGCCGCCTGTGAACGCACAGGGCCAGGGGATCAGCCGTCGCGGCTGGATCCTCTTCGCCGTGATGGCGATCGTCTGGGGCATCACCTACCTCTTCATCAAAGAGGCCGTGCACTCGTACAGCCCGCCCGCTGTCGTCTCGGGTCGCACACTGCTCGGCGCGCTCGTGCTGCTGCCGTTCGCCATCCGCAGTGGAGCGCTCAAGGCCGCCTGGAAGTACTGGCCGTGGGTGCTCGCGTTCGGGCTCATCGAGATGGCCGGGCCGTTCCTGCTGCTCAGCCATGCCGAGAAGACCCTGCCCTCCGGCCTCACCGGTCTGCTCGTGGCCACCGTGCCACTGTTCGCCGCCCTCATCGCCCTGCTGCGCGGAGACCGCAGTGTGCTCTCGCCGCTGCGCCTGGGCGGGCTGCTGCTCGGCTTCGCCGGGGTGATCGTCGTGGTCGCCGGGCCCGGGCTCTTCCCGCAGGGAGCGGCGAGCTTCCTCGGCATCGGCGAGATTCTGCTGACGGCCCTGCTCTACGCGATCGCGCCGTTCATCATCGCCTACAAGCTGGCCGATGTGCCCTCGATCGGCACGATCACCCTCGCGCTGCTCGGCATCGGCCTCGGCTACCTGCCCGCCGCGCTGCTCACCCAGCACGATGTGCCGACGGTGCGCTCGACCGTCTCGCTCCTGCTGCTCGGCATCGTCTGCACAGCCGTGGCGTTCATCGCCTTCTTCGCGCTCATCCGCGAGGTGGGCCCGGTGCGGGCGCCGCTGTTCACCTACGTCAACCCGGTCGTCGCCATCGTGCTCGGCACCCTGCTGCTCGGCGAGCCGGTCACCGCCGGTCTGCTGATCGGGTTCCCGCTCATCCTCATCGGATGCTGGTTCGCCGCCACGGGCGGACGGATGCGGCCCCGGGCGCCGCTGCCAGACGCCGCCGAACCGATCGTGCGCTGACCCGACGCGGCACAAGATCGATCGAAGGATCGATCTGGCGGGGATGTGCGTGCGACGCCGACCCGAGAGAATCGATACATGAGTGCCGCGCCAGACCGACAGGGGATGCTGCGGGCCGCCCGTTTTGCGTTACACGTGATCACGGTCGCCCTGGCCGTGGTGACGACCATCCGTGCGACATCCGCCGGCGTGCCGCTCCTGCCGGCGCTGCTCGCCGCCGGAGCATTCCTCGCCTGGTACGCCCTGGGGGCCGTCTACGCGCAGGGGCGCGCCGCGCGCTGGTGGCTGTATGCCCTGACGCTCATCTGGGGCGGGATGCTGGTGCTCTCCGCCGAGTATGTGTGGCTGTCCTTCCCGCTGTTGCTGCTGGCCGGTCATCTGCTGCGCGCCGGCTGGTCGGCCGTGTACGCTGCGGTCGTGCTCGCCGCCGCGATCCTCGCGCCGCTGCTGCACGACGCCCCGTTCACCTTCGCCCACATCGCCGGCCCCCTGCTCGGAGGCGGCTTCGCGCTGGCCGTCTCGCTCGGCTACGACGCACTCCTGCGTGACGCCGCCGAGCGTGAGCGCCTGATCGACTCGCTCGTCCGCGCCCACGAAGAGACCGCCGCCCTGCAGGACGAACTCGCCCGCACCCAGCACGAGGCCGGCGCCGAACGCGAGCGCACCCGGCTGGCGCGCGACCTGCACGACACGATCGCACAAGAGCTCAGCTCGGTCTCGCTGCTGGCTCGCTCCGGAGACGCGGAGCGGCTACCGCAGATCGACGCGCTCGCGCAGCACTCCCTCGTCGAGCTGCGCCGCATCGTCGCCGCGCTCGCGCCCGCAGACCTCGACGACACCGCACTCGCCGGAGCCCTCGGGCGCATGCTCGACGCGCTGGCCGCCGAGACCGGCATCCGCACGTCCCTCTCGGTCGACGAGCGGATGCCGCCGCTGCGCACCCCCGTGGAGGTCATGTTCCTCCGCATCGCGCAGTCGGCCCTCGCCAACGTGCGCCAGCATGCCGGGGCGGGCGCGGTGCAGGTGAGCCTCGCCACAGTGGGGGAGCGCGTGCGGCTCACGGTGGCCGACGACGGCCGCGGATTCGATCCGCAGGGCCTGCCGGAACAGTCACGCTCCTACGGGCTGGTGGCCATGCGCTCCCGGCTGCGCGAACTGGGCGGCGAGCTCGAGATCGACAGCATCCCTGGAACCGGTACGACCCTGCGCGCTGAGGTGACGGCATGAGCATCCGGGTGCTCATCGTCGATGACCACCCGATCGTGCGCGCGGGTCTGCGCGCGGTGGTCGAGAGCCGCGGGTTCACGGTGATCGGTGAGGCCGGCACCGGTGAAGAGGCCGTGGCTGCGGCATCCGCTCTGCATCCCGACGTCGTGCTCTGCGACCTGCGGCTGGGGGAGGGGATCGACGGCGTCGCGACGACCGCCGCCCTGCGGGCGAGCGACGAACCACCTGCCGTGATCATCCTCACCACCTTCGACCACGACGCGCAGATCGTCCGCGCGATCGAGGCAGGGGCCGCCGGATATCTGCTCAAAGACGTCGGCACCGATGTCATCGCCAAGGCCATCACGGATGCCGCCGCGGGCTCGCTCGTCTTCTCGCCCGGGGATGACCGCCTGCTGGCCGCCCTGCGGGCCCCGCGCGTGACGCTCACCGCCCGGGAGCGCGAGGTGCTCGCGTGCGTGGACGAGGGGGCGAGCAACCGCGAGATCGCGGAGCGCCTGTTCATCAGTGAGGCAACGGTGAAGACCCACATCGTGCACGTGCTCGAGAAGCTCGGCGCCGGCAGCCGCACCCAGGCTGCCGCTGAGGCACGCCGCCGCGGCCTGCTGTAGCCGTCACATGCGCCGGGGCGCATGAGCGTCATCCGTAGAATGAGCGTGGGCGGATCCGCCCGACGTCCCCCGGGAGTGAACGTGGCCCTGATCGTGCAGAAATACGGCGGCTCATCCGTCGCCGACGCCGAGAGCATCAAGCGTGTCGCCAAGCGCATCGTCGACACGCGGCGCGCCGGCCACGACGTCGTCGTCGCGGTGAGCGCGATGGGCGACACCACCGACGAGATGCTCGACCTCGCCCACCAGGTCGCTCCGCTGCCCGCTCCGCGCGAGCTCGACATGCTGCTCTCCAGTGGTGAGCGCATCTCGATGGCGCTGCTCGCGATGGCCATCCACTCGATGGGCTTCGAGGCCCGCTCGTTCACGGGCAGCCAGGCCGGCATGATCACCGACGCCAAGCACGGCTCCGCCCGCATCGTCGATGTCACCCCCGTGCGGCTGCGTGAGGCGCTCGATGAGGGTGCGATCGTGATCGTCGCCGGCTTCCAGGGCTTCAACCGGGACACCCGCGACATCACCACGCTCGGTCGCGGCGGCTCCGACACCACGGCCGTCGCGCTCGCCGCGGCGCTCGAGGCCGACGTCTGCGAGATTTACAGCGACGTGGACGGCATCTTCACCGCCGACCCCCGGGTCATCCCGCGGGCCCGCAAGCTCGACGTCATCAGCAGCGAAGAGATGCTCGAGCTGGCCGCCAACGGCGCCAAGGTGCTCTATATCCGCGCCGTCGAGTTCGCACGCCGCCACGGCGTGCTCATCCACGCCCGGTCGTCGTTCTCGTCGGCCGAAGGCACCTACGTTCTGGGCGAGGGTATGAAAGACCCGCGCGAAACCGAGGGAGCAGCCATGGAAGAACCCATCGTCGCCGGAGTCGCCACCGACCTCACGCAGGCGAAGATCACCGTCGTCGGCGTGCCAGACGTGCCGGGTAAGGCCGCCGAGATCTTCACGGTCGTCGCCAAGGCGGGCGCCAACGTCGACATGATCGTGCAGAACGTGTCGGCAGCTTCCACGGGCCGCACCGACATCTCGTTCACGCTGCCGAAGTCCGACGCTCCCGCGGCCCTGAAGGCCCTCGCCGCCGAGCAGGCCGATGTCGGATTCGAGAACCTCGTGCACGACGACCAGATCGGCAAGCTCTCGGTCGTCGGCGCCGGCATGCGCACCCACTCGGGTGTCTCGGCGATTCTTTTCGAGGCGCTGAGCAAGACCGGCATCAACATCGAGATGATCTCGACCTCCGAGATCCGCATCTCGGTGGTGCTGCGCGGCTCCGACCTCGCCGACGCCGCCCGCGAGGTGCACAGCGCCTACGGACTCGACAGCGAGATCGAGGCCACCGTTCACGCCGGCACCGGTCGCTGACGCGCGAGCATCCGCCCGCTCCGCGACGGGGTAGACTCGCGGCAACCCTGACATCGGCGCCGGGCGCAGCATCCGCACCCTGGGGCTGAGCCTGGCGCACCGTCTCCACGCCAAGGACTCTGCCCATGACCCGCATCTCTGACTCAGGACTCTCCGTCGCCATCGTCGGCGCCACCGGCCAGGTGGGCACCGTGATGCGCGAGATTCTCGCGGAGCGGTCGTTCCCGATCCGCGAGCTGCGCCTGTTCTCGTCCGCGCGCTCGGCGGGCACCGCCATCGACTTCGGCGGCGCGACCGTCATCGTCGAAGACGTCGAGACGGCGGATGCCGCCGGGATCGACATCGCGCTCTTCTCGGCCGGCGCCACCGCCAGCCGCGCCTACGCCCCGCGCTTCGCCGAGGCCGGCGCCGTCGTGATCGACAACTCCAGCGCGTGGCGGATGGACCCCGAGGTGCCGCTGGTGGTGAGCGAGGTCAACCCGCACGCGGTCGACGATCGCCCCAAGGGCATCATCGCCAACCCCAACTGCACCACGATGGCCGCCATGCCGGTGCTCAAGGCCCTGCATGCCGAGGCCGGCCTCGAGCGTCTCATCGTCTCCACCTATCAGGCCGTCTCCGGCTCTGGCCTCGCCGGCGCGCAGGAGCTGCTCGGTCAGGTCGAGGGCGTGCTCGCTCAGGGCGACACCCTGCGGCTCGTGCACGACGGGTCTGCGGTGGACTTCCCCGAGCCCGAGAAGTACGTGGCCCCGATCGCCTTCGATGTCATCCCGCTGGCAGGCTCCATCGTCGACGACGGTCTGAACGAGACCGACGAAGAGAAGAAGCTGCGCAACGAGAGCCGCAAGATCCTCGAACTGCCCGACCTCCGCGTCGCCGGCACGTGCGTGCGGGTGCCGGTGTTCACCGGACATTCGCTGTCGATCAACGCCGAGTTCGCGCGCGATCTGAGCCCCGAGCGGGCGCGCGAGGTGCTCGCGTCCGCCCCCGGCGTCGTGCTCGACGAGGTGCCCACCCCGCTGCAGGCGGCGGGCAAGGACCCGAGCTTCGTCGGTCGCATCCGTGCCGACCAGTCCGCGCCCGAGGGCAAGGGGCTCGTGCTGTTCATCAGCAACGACAACCTGCGCAAGGGCGCGGCGCTGAACGCCGTGCAGATCGCCGAGGTCGTCGCCGCCCGGGTCTTCGCCTGACCTTCTTAAGAACCTGTCAATTTCCGCCGCAGGGGCCTCTCGCGACACCGCGGAGGCCCCTGCGGTCGGAAGAGACCGACGTTCTGCGCACGGCGCCGGGGGCGTGGGCGAACTAGACTGTTCTGGTGTCTGAAACCGTCGATGTCGTCCTGATCGGTGGTGGCATCATGAGCGCCACCCTCGGAACCCTGCTGCACGAACTCCAGCCCGACTGGAAGATCGTCGCGTTCGAGCGCCTCAGCGATGTCGGGCAGGAGAGCTCGAACCCGTGGAACAACGCGGGCACCGGGCACGCCGCCCTGTGCGAGCTGAACTACATGCCGCAGGCCGCCGACGGCTCGCTCGACTCGGCCAAGGCCGTCTCGATCAACGAGCAGTTCCAGCAGAGCCGCCAGTTCTGGTCGTCGCTCGTCGAGCGTGGCGTGCTGGATGCCCCCTCGACCTTCATCAATTCCACCCCGCACATGACGTTCGTGCGCGGCGAGAAGGACGTCGCCTACCTCAAGGCGCGCTACGAGGTGCTCAAGAACGAGCCGCTGTTCGAGGGCATCGAGTACAGCGAGGACTCCCGCGTCATCAACCAGTGGGCACCGCTGCTCATGCAGAAGCGCGTCAAGGGTGAGCCGTTCGCGGCCACCCGGGTGCCGGCCGGCACTGACGTCGACTTCGGTGCGCTCACCCACCAGCTCTTCGACCACCTGCAGCAGAGCGGTGTCGATGTGCGCACCGACACCGAGGTGCGCAGCCTCAAGCGCCGCAAGGATGGCACCTGGCGGGTGAAGTACCGCCGCTCCGTGGGCCACGCCCCCGGTGAGGTGAACGCCCGCTTCGTGTTCGTCGGTGCCGGCGGCTGGGCGCTCAAGCTGCTGCAGAACTCGGGCATCCCCGAGATCGAGGGCTACGGCGTCTTCCCCATCGGTGGACAGTTCCTCAAGACGACCAACCCCGCCATCGTCGCCCAGCACAAGGCGAAGGTGTACTCGCAGGCATCCGTCGGCGCCCCGCCCATGTCGGTGCCGCACCTCGACGCTCGCGTCGTCGACGGCGAGTCGTCGCTGCTGTTCGGCCCGTTCGCGACCTTCAGCCCGAAGTTCCTCAAGAACGGTTCGTGGTTCGACATCGTCGGCCAGGTGCGCCTGCACAACCTGTGGCCGATGCTGCGCGTCGCGTTCGCCAACCCCGACCTCATCACCTACCTCGTCAGTGAGCTGGTGAAGAACCACGGCAAGAAGGTCGACAGTCTGCGCACCTTCATGCCCACCGCCAAGGACGAGGATTGGACGCTGATCCAGGCCGGTCAGCGCGCGCAGGTGATGAAGAAGGACGCCCAGAAGGGCGGCATCCTGCAGTTCGGCACCGAGGTCATCGCCTCGGAGGATGGCACCATCTCGGGCCTGCTGGGCGCATCGCCTGGTGCGTCGACGGCGGTGCCGATCATGCTCGGACTGCTGCAGCGGTGCTTCCCTGAGCGGTACGCCGGCTGGGAGCCCGCGCTGCGCGAGTTGATCCCCACGCTCGGCGAGAAGCTCAACGAGGATGCCACGGCGGCTGAGGCCTCGATGAAGGCGACCGCCGCCGCGCTCGACCTCACGGCCTGAGGCGCCGCTCGTGGCGAAGCTGTACTTCCGCTACGGCGCGATGAACTCGGGCAAGTCCACGGCCCTGTTGCAGGCCGCGTACAACTACGAAGAGCGCGGGCAGCGGGTGCTGCTGGCCAAGCCCGCGATCGACACCAAGGGCGCCTCGCAGATCGAGAGCCGGCTCGGCATGACCCGTGAGGTGGACTTCCTCATCGGCGCGGGGGAGAGTGCGCGTGCACTCTTCCAGGCCCAGCGGGATCGGCTGCGCCGGTCGACGGAGGATGAGCTGATCCCGACCGGACCGGTCGATGTCGCCTGCCTGCTGGTGGACGAGGCGCAGTTCCTCTCGGCCGAGCAGATCGACGACCTGTTCCGCATTGCGGTGCTCGACGGTATCCCGGTGATGGCCTACGGCATCCGCAACGACTTCCTCACGCATGCCTTCCCCGGGTCCGCGCGGCTGCTGGCGATCGCGCACACGCTCGAAGAGCTCAAGACGATCTGTCGCTGCGGGCGCAAGGCGGTGTTCAACGGACGCATCGTCGACGGGCGATTCGTCTTCGACGGCGACCAGGTGGCCATCGACGGCGCTGCCGTGACCTATGAGTCGCTGTGCGGCGACTGCTACCTGCGCGAATCCGGCGGCGTCCTCGGCTGAATCCCGACCTTGCGTGGTCTGACCACATCCGGCTAGTCTGTGGTCTGACCACAGGAGGACGGATGAGCGACGCCCCGCGCGCCTGGCAGGTCGTGCTCGAGCATCTCGAACGCGACCTGCTCGACGGACGCCTCGGCCCCGGCGACCACCTGCCCTCAGAGCGCGAGTTGTCGGCCGACCTCGGTGTGGGGCGGTCCAGCGTGCGGGAGGCACTGCGCGTGCTCGAGGTCATGGGTCTGATCCGCACAGCCACCGGCTCCGGCCCGCAGGCGGGCGCCATCGTGATCGCCACGCCCCAGGGGGGCATGTCGGCGCTGCTGCGGCTGCAGGTGGCCGCACAGGGCTTCCCGCTGGCGGATGTCGTGCAGACCCGACTCGTGCTCGAGGATGCCGTGGCCAGGGCGCTCGCGACCGATTCCCGCCGCGATACCGCCGAAGCGCACCGGATGCTGGAAGCGATGGATGCGGCAGGTCTCACCGCCGCGGAGTTCCTCGCGCTCGACGCCCAGCTGCACCTGTCGCTCGCCGAGGCGTCGGGCAACACCGTGATCGCCGCGATGATGGCGGGGCTGCGCACCTCGATCGAGTCGTACGTGCTGGCTGGCTCCGCCCGCGTGGATGACTGGCACACGACCGCCGATGGCCTGCGCGCCGAGCACCGCGCGCTCGTGGCCGCGATCGACGCGGGCGACGCTGAGGCGGCGTCTCGGCTCGTCCGTGAGCACATCACCGACTACTACCGCACCACCGGACTCGTCTCCGGTTGACCCCCGAGAGGACACCATGGTTCAGCGTCAGCTGCCCAACCCCGCCGAGCTGCTCGAGCTGCTGCGATTCAAGAAGCCCGAGCTCAACGCCCGCACGCGCCGGCTCGACGCGGCCCTGACGATCGCCGACCTGCGCACGATCGCGAAGCGACGCACACCGAAGGCGGCCTTCGACTACACCGACGGTGCCGCCGAGGGCGAGCTGTCGCTGCAGCGCGCGCGGCAGGCCTTCGAAGACGTCGAGTTCCACCCCGGCATCCTCACGCCGGCGCCGACCGTCGACACCTCGGTCGAGATCCTCGGCGCACCCAGCGCCCTGCCGTTCGGCATCGCTCCCACCGGATTCACCCGCCTCATGCAGACCGAGGGGGAGGTCGCCGGTGCCGGTGCGGCCGCCGCGGCGGGCATCCCGTTCACGCTCTCCACGCTGGGGACGACCTCGATCGAAGGAGTGCAGGCGGCGACCCTTCGCGAGCCGCAGGGGCCGGTGCCGGCGCGCAACTGGTTCCAGCTGTACGTCATGCGCGACCGGGAGATCTCCTATGAGCTCACCCGCCGCGCCGCGGCCGCCGGGTTCGATACCCTGCACTTCACGGTCGACACACCCGTGGCCGGTGCCCGCCTGCGCGACAAGCGCAACGGATTCTCCATCCCGCCGCAGCTGACCCTCGGCACGATCATCAACGCCATCCCGCGCCCGTGGTGGTGGTACGACTTCCTCACCACACCGAAGCTCGAGTTCGCGTCGCTGAGCACGACCGGTGGCACCGTCGGCGAGCTGCTGGATGCGGCGATGGATCCGACGATCAGCTACGACGACCTCGCCATCATCCGTGACCTGTGGCCGGGGAACATCGTCGTCAAGGGCGTGCAGACCACCGAGGATGCGTTGCGGTTGCGTGACGCGGGAGTCGACGGCATCGTGCTCTCCAACCACGGCGGGCGTCAGCTGGACCGTGCTCCCATCCCGTTCCACCTGCTGCCGCAGGTGCGGCGTGCGGTCGGTGACGACTTCACGGTGATGATCGACACCGGCATCATGAACGGCGCCGACATCGTGGCATCCATCGCGCTCGGGGCGGACTTCACGCTCATCGGGCGCGCCTACCTGTACGGGCTGATGGCCGGTGGGCGGCAGGGGGTCGACCGGGCGATCGCGATTCTGCGCACCGAGATCGAGCGCACCATGCGGTTGCTGGGCGTCTCGTCGCTGGACGAGCTCACGCCGGCGCACGTGACGCAGCTGACGCGCCTCGTGCCGGTGGCGAGGGATGCGGCAGGTGCGGTCACCGCATAGGGCAGGGGCCGCGCGCCGACCGGCTCAGCCGGCGTTCGCGGTCTCGAGCAGTTCGTCGAGCTTCGCGGCGGTGTCTTCCCAGTCGACGACGGCCACCGAGGGCACGCCGAGCGCGAGGACCGGGTAGTCGTTGCCGCCCTCGTCGAGACGGTCGCCGTAGAAGAGCATGTCGGTGAGGTCGATGCCGGTGCGGGCGGCGAGCTCACGCATGCCGTAGGCCTTGTCGATGCCCGAACGGGTGATGTCGATCGACGTCGAACCGCCCGAACGCACCTCGAGGTCGGGCAGGCGCGGGGCCACCGCGTCACGCAGCGCAGAGCGCTTGTCGCCACTCGGGTCCCAGGCGTGCTTGGCGTCGCGCGGGGCCTTCTGGCCGAGGGCCGAGAAGGTGATCTGGGAGCCGCGGTCCTCGAGGATCTCGCCCCAGGTCTGCTCTTCCCACAGGCCGAGCTTCTCGGCCTCTTCACGCAGGGCCGCCATGGCGGCGGACTTCTCATCGTCGGCGAGATCATGCGCGTACACGAGGGTGAAACCTTCGCCGTCGAAGCGCAGGTAGCGCGTGCCGCAGGTGGGCAGCAGGTGCAGACGGCTGAGGTCGTCGGCATCCGTGTCGGCGAGCCGGGCGATCACCTGCGTGCGGAACTGCTGCTCGTTTCCGCCGGAGATGATGGCGACCTGGGTCACGCGCAGCAGGGCGCGCAGCTGGTCGGCGATCCGGGAGTCGATGGTGCCCTTCGACGGGGCGAGAGTGTCGTCAAGGTCGAAGGCGACGAGGCGGGGCATGCTCATGATGCCTCCAGTTTAGAGGGGCGGAGCTGGGAGACCGCGGCGGCAATGGCCCACGCGAGGAGCACGCCGAGGGTGGCGCCGACCGAGTTGAGGACGATGTCGGCGACAGAGCCGATCCGGTGCGGCAGGGCCGCCTTCTGCACCAACTCGACCCCGAGTGAGAGCAGTGGGCCCGCGGCGAAGGCGAGCGGCCAGGCGACCCGGCGGAAGGCGAGGAAGGCGAGGGTGCCGATCGGCACGAACACCAGCACGTTCGCGATCGCCTCGAGCTCGCTGAAACCCAGCCATGTCCAGCCCAGGCCGCGGTGCACTGCGCGCACCACGAGATCGAGGATCACCGGGGCGCTGTCCTGCACGGGGCGCGGCCAGATGGTGAGCAGAAGCAGCCCGATCAGGTACGGGATGCCGAGCACGAGGGCGACGGGGAGGGCGAGGCTGCGCCGTGGCGGACTGTCTGTGCTCATGGGCCCGATCGTAGGGGGAGAAGCTTCGGAAACAGCGAGAGGGACCGGCCTCGCGACCGATCCCTCTCGTGTGCTGTGTCGGGGTGACAGGATTTGAACCTGCGACCTCTTCGTCCCGAACGAAGCGCGCTACCAAGCTGCGCCACACCCCGTTTGACAACCGTTCGAGTCTACCCCGTGAAGTACTCAAACGCCCAATTGAGGTGTGTCCGCCGTTGGACCACAGCGTGGAGCGAGGCGTCCGTCGGGCGTCCTTATCAGAGGCAGCTTCTCGCACCCCGTCGCTGGCCTCCAGCGGGACTAAGGTTCGGGCCAGCATCCACTGCCCTCAAAACTCGAGCCCCAATAGCACCCATAAGTCTCTTACTTGTAGGTGGGGCTTTTCAGACGCTGTGATTGCGTTTGCCGGTCTGTAGTCGGGCCGTTCACGGGTGAGGGTGCGATGGTGACAGTATGAGATCGAACCAAGCGCGCAAGGAGCGTCAAGCGGTGATGAATCACCTGTCATCGACGATTACTGCGACCCTGATTGCGGCGAACTCCGCGGCGAGCATCGTCCTGCTCACCAGTCTTGGAGACCTCCTTCTTCCCAGGCAGGGTGGAACTTCCGACCTCGCACCAGTTCTGTTCCTCCTGCTCATCGGCGTCTCCGCCGCCTTGATCGTGGGATCCTGTATCGGGGGTCTTTCGGCTAGGCAGCGGCAGGCAGTTCTGATTGTTTGTGTTGTCGCAGGGCTCGCCTCGATCGCGCTCTCAGTGCTGTACTTCGGCATATTTCTGCTGGACTCGCGCAGCGTCCTCGTCACGGGCGTATTTTTCGTCGCGCTTTTTACCGCTTCAGGTCCGATGCTCACCTCGTTTCTGGCCATGTTGCTATGGCAACACTCGCGATGGCTATCACGTCGAGGCCTGATTGTGATCACGTCGGCGATGAGCGTCGTTCTGACAAGTGCTCAGATTGCGGCGGTCGTGGTGACACGGCTGATGGTCGCAGTCGCCTAACCTGGAGCCTGCTTGGCGTTACTCTGGGTCGTTGCGGGGTTCCTGGTTTGATCGTGTCATCCGACACGTGCGCATGTCAGTCGCGCGCCGTCAGCGTCAACAGCGTTGCCTCGGGGCGGCAAGCGAAGCGCACGGGTGCGTAGATCGAGTGGCCGCAGCCGGCACTGACGTTCAGCGGCACTTCGCGGTCGCCGTACGACCAGGTGCTCAGTCCCTTGGCCTGCTTCAGGGGGATGTCGCAGTTGGCGACCACGGCGCCGTAGAACGGTACACACACCTGACCGCCGTGGGTGTGGCCGCCGAAGATGGCATCCGCGCCCAGGTAGCTGAACGTATTCAGCACGCGCTGGTAGGGGGCATGGGTGACACCGAGTAGGGGAGTAGCCGCATCCCGTTCGCCGAGGCCGGCGATCGCGTCAGGCAGCGCGTCGAGGTCATCCCAGTTGCGGTGGGCGTCATTCACACCGAACGTGTCGATCGTGCGGGTGCCGACCTGTACACGGGCGGCGGTGTTGTTGAGATCGTGCCAGCCGAGAGCGTCGGTCAGGTACCGGTCGAGACCTGCGGTGTCGAGCAGCGGCTTGTCGCTGTGTTTCTTCGACGGCCCTGCGAAGTATTTCAGGGGGTTGCGCGGCGTGGGCGCGGTGACGTCGTTCGAACCGTGCACGAACACCCCGGGGATGCCGGCGAGCGGTGCGAAGGCCCGTCGGATGCCGTCGAGACCATCGCGGTGACCGAGGTTGTCTCCGGTGTTGATGATGAGATCGGGCTCGAGCTCGGCGAGGGATGCCAGCCACTGCTGTTTGCGGTGCTGCCACGGGGCCATATGGGCGTCGGAGATGTGCAGCACACGCAACGGCGCGGAACCCGGCGGGAGGGCGGCAGCTGACGCCGCACGCACCGTGAACAGATACCGTTCGATGCCGATGCCCCAGACGGCGGCACCCAGGCCGACGGCCCCCACCACGCCGAGCGTGGTGAGGGCCGGATGGCGCTGAGTGGACGCGTTCAATCGCACACCAGGGTGATCGTGGTGCCCGGTGCCGCCTTGCCGCCCGCGGGCTCCTGAGCGGTGACATCGTCACCGCCATCACAGTCGCCCGAGACCGCCAGGCCAGCGTCTTCGAGCGCCTTCTTGGCCTGGCTGAACTTCTGCCCTGTCACGTTCGGCACATCAACTTCTTCCGGAGCGGGTGCCTTTCCGGTGCTGGGCACCAGGGTCACCGTTGTACCGCCGGCCACGCGGCCGGCGCCGGGCGTCTGTTCGGCGACGCTGCCCGCGGCGACCTCACTGTCGATGGCCTCGCCGACGTTCACGCGGAAGCCCGCGTTCTCGAGGGTCTGCCGAGCCTGATCAAGGGGCTGACCGACGACGTTCGGCAGGTCGCGCAGCACCTGGCGGGTGAGGTTGCGGTCCGGTGCGGGGAAGGCGTCGCCTCCATACGCGGCGTTGGCCGCACCCTGCATGGCCCGGGCGATGTAGTACCGGATCTGCGACATCTGGATGCCGTTCCAGTACGTCTGCGCCATGCTGAAGTCGCCCGTGATCGCACCGGCCCAGACCATGGTGGTGGTCTTGGTGCTCGACTCGGTCATCGACGTGGCGAAGGACTGGTGGGTACCCGTCTTACCGATCAGGGGGACGCCGTCGTAGGGGCGGGCGGTCACACCGGTACCGCCGCTCTGCATCACGCTCTCCAGTGCGTAGGCGGCCGTCGCGGCGACCTCGGGTGCGATCACCTGCGAGCACTTGGACTCCGGCAGCGTCATCTCCTTGCCGTCCTGACCGATGACCTTGTCGATCGCGCGCGGCGTGCAGTACTTGCCCTTGTTCGCGACGGTCGCGTACGCGCCGGCCATCTGGATCGGTGCGATGTACTTCGACCCGAGCACGGAGTCGTAGGGGTAGTTGCCGTCCTGCTTGTTCGGGCGATCGGGCTCGCCGCCGACGGGGCCGCCGTTTCCGAGGTGCACGCCCATGCGCTCGGCGACCTTGTTGATGTCGCAGGTATCGAGCTGCTCGGCCATCGCGAGGTAGCCGGTGTTGAGCGACTTCGCCGTGAACTGGCGCACGGTGCCCGTGAAGCCTCGCTGCTTGTTGTAGTTGTAGATCATCTCGTCGTTGTAGAACGGCTCTTCGCAGACGGTGAAGTTGTTGAACACGCGCGTGTTGCCGTTGACCACCTCGTTCACCGAGTGGCCCTTCTCCAGCCAGTCGATGAGCGTGAACAACTTATAGGCGGATCCGGGCGGCATGCCGTTCGAGTTGCCGTGGGTCTTGTCGGCCGCGTAGACGAGGCTCGTCTCACCCTTGGCGCGATTGGCGTTCGCCGTCTCGTTGAACTTCGTGTTCTGCACGATCGCGAGCACGCGACCGGTGCCAGTCTCGATCGTCACACCGCTGGCACCGAAGTCCTTGCCGTCCAGGTAGACGGGGGCGTTGGCAGCCATCGCGTCGATACCGGCCTGCTGCACGCGCATGTCAAGCGAGGTGTAGATCTGCATGCCGCCGCGGCGCAGGTTCTCCTGGCGCTCAGCCTTGGTCTCGCCGAAGGCGGGGTCATTCTCGACGATCGACTTGGCGTACTGGCAGAAGTAGGCGTTCTTGCCTGCCGCCGCGCAGCCCTGGGTGGACGGGGTGATCTTCGGCTCGATCGGCGTCTCGTAGGCCGCATCCCGCTGCTCTTCGGTGATCTTGCCGTCGATGAACATGCGCTTGATGACATAGTCACGACGCACCTTGGTGTCGGCGTAGCCGTCGTCGGCGCCGTTGGTCGGGTTGTCCTCGGCATCCGTTCCCGTGCCGCCCGGCTTGTCGATGCGGTAGCGGTTCGGGTTCTGCACGATGCCGGCCAGGGTCGCCGCCTGCGGCAGGGTGAGCTTGGCGGCGGTGGTGCCGAAGTAGTAGTTCGCCGCGGCCTCGATGCCGTAGGTCTGACCGCCGAAGTTGGCGATGTTGAGGTAGCCGAGCAGGATGTCGTTCTTCGAGTAGTCCTTCTCGATCTGGATCGCGTAGCGCATCTCCTGCAGCTTGCGCTCCACACCCTCAGAGCCGGTCGCCTGGGTCGCTTCGGTCCAGCAGGCGTTGAGCTTCTCGGAGTAGTCCTCCTCGCTGGGAGAGACACCCTTCTCGCACTCCTGGATCAGCACGTTCTTCACGAACTGCTGGCTGATCGTCGAGGCGCCGCGCGACGACGTGCCACGGATGTTGTCGACGACGGCCTTGACTGTGGCGCCCAGGTTCACACCGCCGTGCTCGTAGAAGCTCTTGTCCTCACTGGAGAGGATGGCGTCGTAGAGGACCGGCGAGACCTCGTCGAAGGTCACCGGGATGCGGTTCTGGTCGTAGAACGTCGCGAGCTGGAATGCCTTGCCCTCGGCGTTCGTGCCGTAGATCGTGGTGGGCTCCATCGGGGTGCCGACCTTGAGGTTGTCGGGCAGGTCCTCGAACAGCGACATCGCGGTCGAGCCGGTGAAGCCGGCCATGGCGATGGCGGGCGTGACGGTGGCCGTGACCAGGAGTCCGGCGACGGCACTGAGTCCGACCAGGCCGAGCAGGCCGCCGAGGACACCCTTCACCGAGCGTTTCGTTTCAGGCATACGCTTGATCGTAGGGGAGTTCCCTGAATACCAGCCTCGACGGGAGTGCCATGACCACGTGGGAGTATCTGACCACGCCGCTGTTGATCCACAACACCGCCGCCATCCTCAACAACTGGGGCAAGCAGGGCTGGGAGCTCGTGCAGGTGGTCACGGGTCCCGAAGGCGGTCTCGTCGCCTACTTCAAGCGTCCCGTCACCGCGGATGCCGCAGGCAACGCCGGCCTCGCGGCCGCCGCCGAGGCCGCCCGCCAGTTCGAGGGCGGTGCGGCATGAGCATCTCCGCGCGCCTGACCGAGCTCGGCATTGAGCTTCCCGCCGTCGCCGCACCCGTGGCGGCCTACGTTCCCGCCGTCGTGCACGGTGGCCTCGTCTACACCTCAGGTCAGCTCCCCTTCGTCGACGGTGCGTTGCCTGCGACCGGCAAGCTCGGCGCCGACATCGACCCGGACGACGCGAAGGGCTATGCCCGCACCTGCGCGCTGAACGCGCTCGCCGCGGCCGCGGATGCTGCAGGCGGGGTGGACAACATCGCCGGGGTGCTGCGTGTCGGCGGCTTCGTGGCATCCGATCCGTCGTTCACCGGGCAGCCCGGCGTGATCAACGGTGCCAGCGAGGTGCTCGGCGAGATCTTCGGTGACGCGGGCAAGCACGCCCGCGCCGCCGTCGGCGTGCCGGTGCTGCCGCTCGACACCCCCGTCGAGGTCGAGGTCACGTTCATCCTCGCCTGAGCTCCATCTCGCCTGAGCTCCCTCGCCGAGACCCCGCTTTATCGCCGAGACCCCTGCCTGCTGAC